>NZ_JBQFXE010000005.1:0-215230 GCF_056540685.1 Ruegeria sp. AM2
GCTTCGGCTTCGGCTTCGGCTTCGGCTTCGGCTTCGGCTTCGGCTTCGGCTTCGGCTTCGGCTTCGGCTTCGGCTTCGGCTTCGGCTTCGGCTTCGGAAACGTCCTCTTCCACAGGTTCGCCCGCGTCAAGACGCTGGGTGTCCGACTCGGCAACGGCCTCGGCAATATCTTCCGATTTTGGGTCTTCTACCGGCTTTTGATCGGAGTTTTTCTTACCAGCCACCGCAATATTCCCCTTATCGAATCCGAAAACACATGAATAACAGACCAGACCAAGTTAATCGGTGACCCGGTTCCCCTCAACCCGCATCGCGTGTTTCACCAGCTTTTTCACGGCTTTCCTCATTTTCTTGGGCGTCGGTTCCTGCGCGATCTTCAGGCGCTCGTAGGTCAATGAATAAAGGGGCTCGGCTGTTGCCTCGCTTATGGCGGCCAGCCACAACGGCGCTGTTCCGGCCCAGATGTCGGCAAATTGTCGCGCCGAGCGCGGAGAAAACAGTGGCGCGATGACCGGCGTGTCGCCGCCGGCGATCGCGGTCGCTTCGTCGGTCAGAGGCAAAAGGCGTTGCCGATACACCGCCTGTTCCCGCGTCGTCAGCCCGGACGCAGTCAGACGTTCAGCAATCTGTCCACGGCTGTGTTCGCCGCGCAGGTGCAAAAGCGGGCTTTGCGGTCGGATTTGCAGCAGCGTTGCCACCAACTCTTCCGCGGTTCCACCAACCATCTGCGCGTCCCAACCTGCCCCTTTGGCTGTTCCGGTAGTGGCAGGGCCCACGCAATAGGCCGGAAGCCCTGTTGGCACGCCAATGGACGCTGCCGCGTTCACCGCATTGGCAGAAGTAAAAATCAACCCTTCTGCGTCAGAGATGTCCACCTCAACCGCCAGTGGTTTTATTTCAATGATCGGCGAATAGATGACCTGAACCCGAGACCTTGAGCGGGTCGGCAGCTGCGCAACGAACCTTTCCGAGGCAGCGCGAGGGCGGGTCATCAACAAATACAATGGCGGGGCTTTCGGCCTTGGGATTGTTTGCGTCCGCGCAGGGTGCTACCCCGCTTTGCAACTATCGTGTAACGGATTGGGCCGATCGTGCAAACACTTACTGTCCTTGGGCTTGAAAGCAGTTGTGACGACACAGCCGCCGCCGTGGTGCGCCAAAACGATGATGGCACGGCCGAGATATTGTCCTCGGTCGTCCATGGGCAGGCCGAATTGCACAGCGCCTTCGGTGGCGTGGTGCCGGAAATCGCCGCCCGCGCGCATGCCGAGAAACTGGATGTCTGCGTTGAGCAAGCCCTTGATCGCGCCGGGCTTGCGCTGGTGGATCTGGACGCAATTGCGGTGACCGCAGGGCCGGGCCTGATCGGCGGTGTGATGTCAGGCGTCATGTGCGCCAAAGGCCTGAGCGCTGCAACCGGGTTGCCGCTGGTGGGCGTCAATCACTTGGCGGGGCACGCGTTGACACCGCGCCTGACGGACGGGATTTCATATCCCTATCTGATGCTGTTGGTTTCCGGCGGCCATTGCCAGTACCTGATCGCCCATGGTCCCGAGCTGTTCACACGTCTGGGCGGCACGATTGATGACGCTCCGGGCGAGGCCTTTGACAAAACAGCCCGCCTGCTGGGACTGCCGCAACCCGGCGGTCCTGCGGTCGAGAAAGAGGCCCGGTCTGGTGATCCCACACGGTTCCGGTTCCCGCGGCCTCTGTTGGATCGGCCGGGATGTGATCTGTCTTTTTCGGGATTGAAGACCGCGTTGATGCGTATGCGAGATCAGATCGTGGCCGAAAAAGGCGGGCTGACACGGCAAGACCGGGCAGACCTGTGCGCCGGGTTTCAGCAAGCGATTGTTGATACGCTGGCCGAAAAGACCCGCCGCGCAATTGATCGCTATTTGGAAGAAACACCCGCTGAACCGGTGATCGCGGTGGCTGGCGGCGTCGCTGCAAATGCGGCCATTCGGACAGGATTAGAGACTGTTTGTATTGAGAAGGGGGCTCGTTTCACGGCCCCGCCGCTAAGCCTGTGCACAGACAATGCCGCCATGATCGCCTATGCCGGGATTGAGCGGTTTCGGAACGGCGCGCAAGATGGTCTGGATCTGACCGCGCGTCCACGATGGCCATTGGACCAATCCAGCCCCGCGATGCTGGGCAGCGGTAAGAAAGGTGCCAAGGCATGAGCGTCTCGGTCCTGGGTTCCGGTGCTTTTGGCACCGCATTGGCCATATCGCTGGCGGAAAGCGAACGAGTGACACTTTGGTCGCGAAATGCGGATCAGGCTTCGCTCATGCAGAACGACCGCAGAAACGAGGCGCGGCTGCCAAACGTGACTTTGCCGGACGACATCACCGTCACTTCGGATATCGGTGAAGCGGTAAAAAACTCGGTCCTGTTGGTCTCTGTTCCAATGCAACAGCTGCGCACCGTATTGGAATTGCACGCAGCGACCCTTTCGGGGAAAACGCTGGTTGCCTGCTGCAAGGGGATTGAGCTTTCGTCGGGCCTTGGACCCATTTCAATAATCCGTCAGGTAGTCCCGGATGCGCGCCCTGCCCTTTTGACCGGGCCAAGTTTCGCGGACGACATTGCCAAAGGACTACCGACAGCGCTGACGTTGGCCTGCGCAGAAGATGCACACGAACTGCAGCACGCTCTGACGACCACGAACCTGCGTCTTTACCGGACAACCGATGTGATCGGCGCTGAAATCGGCGGCGCGTTAAAGAATGTCATGGCCATTGGCTGCGGCGCTGCGATCGGTGCCGGATTGGGCGACAGCGCGCGCGCGGCCCTTATGACCCGAGGCTTTGCCGAGATGCAACGGTTCGCCCTGATGCGCGGCGCACGGCCCGAGACATTGATGGGTTTGTCAGGCCTCGGAGATTTGGTTCTGACCTGCTCTTCTGAACTGTCCAGAAACTACCGGTTTGGACTGTGTTTGGGTCGAAATCAGACCTTTGATAGCCAGACCACAGTGGAAGGCGTGGCCACCGCCCGCGCAATGGCGGATATAGCCAAATCCGAGAATCTCGACATGCCCATCAGCGCCACTGTGGCAGATCTAAGCCATGGCGCTTACAGTGTAGCCGACGCCATCGAAACATTGCTCAATCGACCCCTCAGGGAGGAATAACATGCTGATCGCCCTAATCGCCCGAGACAAGGACGGAGCCTTGCAAACCCGCCTCGATAACCGTGCAGCGCACCTTGCCTATATCGAGGAGACAGGCGTGGTGTCGCAAGCCGGACCTCTGTTGAATGATGACGCAATGATCGGCTCGCTGATCATCCTCGAGGTCGAGGACATGGCCGCCGCCCAACACTGGGCGGAAAATGATCCCTATGCCAAGGCCGATCTGTTTCAGTCCGTCGAGCTTATCCTTTGGAAAAAGGTCATTGGCTGATGGCGTTTTGGCTTTTCAAATCTGAACCCTCAACCTGGAGCTGGGATCAGCAGGTCGCCAAAGGCGAAGCAGGTGAAGAATGGGATGGCGTCCGAAACTACCAGGCGCGTAACTTTATGCGGGCTATGGAGGTCGGTGATCGGGGGTTCTTTTACCATTCCCAAAAAGACAAGGCGATCGTGGGTATCGTTGAGGTCTGCGCCGAGGCCCACCCGGACAGTACAACCGATGACGACCGTTGGGAGTGCGTTGACATCAAGGCTGTGCGCCCATTTGCAAGGGTGGTGACACTGGACCAGATCAAGGCTGACGAGCGCCTCGCAGACATGGTTCTGGTAAAGAACTCACGTCTGTCTGCCCAGCCAGTCACCGAAGCGGAATGGCGCGTGATTTGCGAGTTTGGGCAAACCCAAGCAGACTAGCGCAGGCAACCGAAGGAAACGCAAAACTTTTCTGTAGTTTGATTAACTGGTATGATGGGCCAGGTTTCATCGAGCGGGTCAATTTCGGCAAAAAAAGACGTGATGTCATCACGCTGGCCGTCGCCTGACCGGCAGTTGTGTGTTTTTTGCGTGAGAGTTCGAACCTGTGTCCGATGTAGAAAGAAGTAGCGGGAAATCCGCAACCAAGGGCGCTGCGCCGGTGCGGCAAACTTGGGAAACGCGCCTTGAGGCGGCGCGTAAACAGCGGGCGATTGCGCTGGAACGCAGCGCGCGCAAGGACTCTGACCCGCGACCCGAAAACCCTGCCAATGTGACGCCGGTGTCCTCGGACGATTCCACTCTGGAAAAGGTGGTTGCGCGTCAGACGCGATCTGACCTTGCGACCACGGGCGCGCAACCCGGAATGCGGCGCAGGGGTATCCCGCTGGCGGTGGCGGCTGCGGTAAGCGCGGCAGTTTTGGTCTGGATAGCGTCCCAGCGGGGCCCGGCGTTTTCCGGTTTGTCCGGGATACTCAGCGATGGCCCAAGATTGCAGTCTCCGGCGTTTGGTCTGAAAGCATACGAGCCCATTTGGGATGCCGGTGTCCGCGTCGCGGACCAAATGCCTGCACCGATCATCTTTTATGGGACACCTTCCGCGTACAGACCGTTGGAACCTCAGACCGAATGGCCCTATGCCCCGGATGCGACTGCCTTTGATCCGTCCGAGCCGCATGACACTGTAGATGTCCCAAGCACGGCCCCGCCATTCGTTGGTGGTGCACCTGAATTTGCCGGACCTGCAGCGAATTTCGATGGTTCCGCGCTGGGCCAGGTCACGCCAACTCCGGTCGCGCTGAATGATGACGCCCGGCCCATCGTTGCGTCGGATCAAGCGCCATTAGCAAAATGGGTGCCGGTTTCGCCGCCCGAACCGGTTTTGGCAGATAGCTTGCCAACAGGACCTGTTCAGGATCTTTCGGGCCGGATCGAGGCGGTGGAAGACTTGCTGGCAGAGTCGCCCACCGATGCCAATCTGGTCCCATCCCTTACGGCCGATGTTTCGCTTTTTGTTCCGAACCAGGTTTCGGAAGGAACCGGCGCGCGCGCGCTGGCATTGCTAAGTAGCGGGCGCGCCAATGTGGTTGATACGGCCCGTGTGGACTATTCCGTCAGAAACACGCAGGTCCGATTTTATCATGCGCAAGATGCCGCGGTTTCCGGACTGGCGGCCGAGGCGCTTGGTGGTACATCCCGCGACTTCACCAATTCAAACAGCAAGACCAGACCCGGCCATATCGAGGTGTATCTAGCGGGCAGTGGACAGCGCGCAACACGCAGCGATACCGAGACGCCAACTGGTTTTGAGCGGTTTCTGGCGCGGCTTCTTAAAGCGGCAAACTGAAAATTAGGGAAGGTCCTGACGGTTCAGAACCTTCCCTGCCCCGCGTGCTCCCAACTCACCACACGCGTATGGAAATTTCTGGTTCTGACCGTCCTGGTCACAATCTGACACTAGCCCAGTTTCCGGACCAAGTACAAACGCCAAGTATCTAAAATTGAAAACGCCCGCCGAACAAACGACGGGCGCGGCAATGGGTTGAAACGGGGTCAGCCGTAAACGGATTCCTTACCGAAATGTTTGGTCAGCATATAGTAGACCACGGCGCGGTACTTGTTACGCTCGGACATACCGTAGGTTTCCATGGCTTTGTTGATCGCTTCCATCAGCTCGGGTCCGTCGGACAAGCCCAGCTTTTTGATGAGGAAATTGTTTTTGACCGTTTCCAGCTCGCCGTCCTGGCTTGCCGCCACGGTGGATGCATCAGCGTCGTATATGGCCGGACCACATCCGATGGTGACCTTCGTCAGCAATTCCATATCCGCGTCCATTCCGCATTTGGACTTCAGGTCGTCGGCATATTTGGCGATCAGCTCGTCGCGTTTTCCCATTATTGTCTCCTGGTTCCGTTGGTTGTCATCCCCATACCCGCCGCACGGTAACGACATCAAAGGATTGCACAAAGGGAAAATTTCCGGGCATTCCCCCTAAGGCATGGCCCCGCTTGTTTCGGCAGTTGATTTTGCAAATGGTTTAATTTAACATTTTTGTTAAATAAAGGATGGAGGAGAATGAAATGCCCGTTTCCCTGCCGAATGAAAGCGCCGAATACCGGGCCGCACGAAACACGCTTTTGGCTGCCGAAACCGATCTCAGAGCGCGGGTTGAGGAAGTCGCCGCCCAGCGCAGAGCGCTGCCCTTGGGCGGCCTGCTGCCGCAGGATTATGCATTTTCCGATTTGACCGGAAAACCTGCGCCTTTGTCATCCTTGTTTGGCCGACATGACACGCTGGCAATTTATTCGCTGATGTACGGGCCCAACGCCTCTGCGCCATGCCCAATGTGTTCGGCCTTTTTGGATGGCCTGGACGGTCAGATTGCGCATATCGAGCAAAATATCTCGTTTGCTGTGGTAGCCGAAAATACTCCGGAAAAGCTGGTAGAGCTTAAAAAGCAAATGGGGTGGGCCAGCTTGCCGCTCTTTTCTGCGGGCGGAACAAGTTATCAGCGCGACTACCTTGCACAAGGCGAAGACGGAAGCCAATTGCCGATCCTGAATGTCTTTCATCGCAATGGCGAAGCGATCCACCATTTCTGGAGTTCCGAGCTGTTTTTTGAACCCAGCGAGTGGCACCCCCGGCATGTAGACGCCGCTTGGCCGCTTTGGAACATTCTGGACTTCACGCCTCAGGGGCGCGGTGATTTCATTCCATCTGTACGCGGGGCTGCTTAGCGGCAATACCCCCAGCCTGGACCTTGCAGATGAAAGTGGTCTGCGTGCAACCGGTTGTAATTTGGTCCCAAAACAACCCGGAACCAGTCACAGGCTCCGCGTCCGATCCGATGTAGAAAGTCGGCTTCTGGGCCGGTCGTCGCCCAGTCCCGTAACAGGTTGAGTTGCCGTCCGTCAGCCAGGTCCATCCCAACGATGTCCACCGAATCCGCGGTGGCATGGCTGCTCCAACCGTTGGCATTGCCCTGCGCTGTGCGCATTTGGCGGCAATTGTAGCTGCCGAGGTGTCGCAATGTGCGCACATCCGTTCCCAGCAATTCCCGCGCAGCAGGTTGAACCACATGGTGTTCCCACATGGCCAGTCTCAGGGTGGTGGTACAACGGGTTTCGACCGGCGGGATGCGGGCCTTGACCAGACGCGAGAGAAGGCCCCGGCCTGCGATGCCGCAATTCTGATCGACGATCAGGTCATCCATGCGCGTAAATGCGGCACCCGCCTGCGAAAGTGCTGCCCGGCACTGGGCCTCATCCGCCAGCGCCCGGTTCAGCTGGTATCTGGTAACAGGTGTGACCGGTGCAGTCACGGTCAGGTCACGTAAAGGGTTCCAATGGTCAGCAAGCGGTGATTTGGGATGCGCCAGCAACACATACCCCGCCGATCCAACAAGAAATAGAAAGACGATGACCGAAAAGAAAGACGCCGCCAGATACATAATCCGGCGGCGTCCTGTGCGTTTGGTCATCCCTGACCCGCGATCAATAGCGGTAGTGCTCGGGCTTGTAGGGGCCTTCCGGTGCCACGCCGATATAGGCCGCCTGTTCGCTGTCCATCTTGGTCAGTTTCACGCCGATGCGGTCCAGGTGCAGACGGGCGACTTTTTCGTCCAGATGCTTGGGCAGGATGTAGACATCGTTCTTGTACTGATCGCCTTTGGTGAAGAGTTCGATCTGCGCCAGAACCTGGTTGGTGAACGAGGCCGACATCACGAAGGATGGGTGACCGGTCGCGTTGCCGAGGTTCAGCAAACGGCCTTCGGACAGCAGAATGATACGGTTGCCCGAGGGCATCTCGATCATGTCCACCTGTTCCTTGATGTTGGTCCATTTGTGGTTCTTCAGGCTGGCCACCTGAATTTCGTTGTCGAAGTGGCCGATATTGCCGACGATGGCCATGTCCTTCATCGCGCGCATATGCTCGATGCGGATCACGTCCTTGTTGCCGGTGGTGGTGATGAAGATATCGGCTGTCGCGACTTCGTCTTCCAGCAGGGTGACTTCGAACCCGTCCATCGCGGCTTGCAGCGCGCAGATCGGGTCGACCTCGGTCACTTTCACGCGGGCACCTGCGCCACGCAGCGAAGCAGCCGAGCCTTTGCCCACATCGCCATAGCCGCACACAACGGCAACCTTGCCAGCCATCATGGTGTCGGTGGCGCGGCGGATGCCGTCAACCAGCGATTCCTTACAGCCGTATTTGTTATCGAACTTCGACTTGGTGACCGAGTCGTTCACGTTGATCGCCGGGAACGGCAGGTGGCCGTCTTTCACCAGCTGATACAGGCGGTTCACACCGGTGGTGGTTTCCTCGGACACGCCCTGGATCTGATCCCGCATCTTGGTGAACCAGCCGGGCGAGGCCGCCATGCGCTTGGCGATCTGTTTCTTGATCACCTCTTCTTCTTCCGAGCCGGGAACAGGGATGATGTCCTCACCTGCTTCGGCACGTGCGCCCAGCAGGATATAAAGCGTCGCATCGCCGCCATCGTCCAGGATCATGTTCGGGCCTTCGTCGAACAGGAAGGACTTGTCCAGGTAATCCCAATGCTCTTCCAGCGTCTGGCCTTTGATGGCAAAGACAGGGATACCCGCCTCGGCAATCGCAGCGGCTGCGTGGTCCTGTGTCGAGAAGATGTTACACGACGCCCAGCGCACATCCGCACCCAAGGCAACTAGCGTTTCGATCAGAACGGCGGTCTGGATGGTCATGTGCAGCGAGCCGACAATGCGGGCACCCGACAGCGGTTTGCTGTCGCCGTATTCGGCGCGCAGGGACATCAGGCCCGGCATTTCTGTTTCAGCGATATCCAGTTCCTTGCGGCCAAAGCCCGCCAGTGAAATGTCTTTAACGATATAGTCCCCGGCCATCAGGTGCTCCACTCCGGTTAATCACGGTCGGCAGAGCCACTAACACCCCTTTTCGGGCGAGGCAATGAAGATGGCCGGAAACAGGAATGAATACCGCATTAATCAGCTTGGTGTTCCCTCTGCTTCAATCTTGGGGATCGCTTCAAAAAAATCTGTGCCGACGGCAACAATACAACTCAGGCCGTTGGCGTGGGTCATAAGAACGGTATAACTTCCCGTTTTCTTCGAGGTCCAAACCTCCATGACCGATTGTGCGCCGCGTGTCTTTTGCAATCCGCCAAATGTCAGCTCTTCCGAGTAGCTGTCCTTTAGCTTGGCAATCACATGTTCACGCTGCGCGCAGCTTTTCTGAGCAAAAGCGGGAGGGGCGGTGGCGGCCATTCCAAAGGCCAAAGCAATTCCAAACAAACGCTTGAACATAACAAGCTCCTTTCGATACGAGTTTCGCTTCGTTCGAGAGGGGCACACCGGGAGGAGCGTGCGCCCCCCTCAGCACTTAATGTCGGGATCGCCATGCGCCGGTTCAAAGCACAAACGCTCAAGAAAAAGTTGGCAGCAGGTGATCTTGACAGGTACATCTTAGCACAAAATTGAGATTTTTATGTGTCCCACTTCACAAGGCATGGCAGAATGGCAACACAACCCAGAGCGTGGCAAAGAATGCTGTCAGGCCGCAGACTTGACCTGCTGGACCCGACACCGGTGGATATCGAAATCGAAGATATCGCGCATGGTCTGGCCTTTGTGGCGCGCTGGAACGGTCAAACGGGCGGCGATTTCGCCTATTCCGTGGCCGAGCATTCCCTGCTGGTCGAAGAGCTTTTTGGCCGGATTGCACCAAAGGCACCGGCAAAATGGCGGCTGGCAGCCCTGTTACACGACGCACCCGAATATGTGATCGGAGACATGATCTCGCCGGTCAAATCCGCCGTTGGGCCGGATTATGGCGCGCTGGATGACCGACTGGCGGCAGCGATCCACATCCGGTTTGGACTGCCTGCCGAGGTGCCGAAGACGGTGAAACGGCAGATCAAGAAGGCTGACAAGATCAGCGCTTGGATGGAGGCGACACAGATTGCTGGTTTCTCTGAAACCGAAGCAACAAAGTTCTTTGGCCGGCCTGACAAGACGGTGATGGAAGGGCTAGAGATCACATTGCGTCCACCGGTTGAGGTGCGCGAGGCTTATGAGGGGCGGCACAAAGCGCTGCTACGTGAGATTGGGCAATAAACCTTTCGCAGGTCAGTAAACTCTTGGGTCAACGCCGTATTCTTGCATCGCGTCACCCAAAAAGCTGTCCGGTGGCACCTCGCTCAAGCCCCAGGTTTTCATCCTCGAATACTGCACTGATCCTGCAAGATGCACCAAATAAGACGTGCTAAAATCGCACACGCGTTTCACGCGCGCGGCGCGGCGTAGCACCATGCGGGGCGGTACAGGATGATGGCTTGCCTCTGGAAGTACCCACTTGTCCTCGTTGTGCTTATGCAAAAGTGACGTCAACGCCAGTGGGCCCAAGGCCTTGTATGGCAATTTTTCCTTTGGAATGGTTCCGTCCGCGTTTTGGTGGGCGCTTAGCTCATTCGAAAACCGTTTTAGCCAGGGAAGATCTATCGTCGGCGCGTGGCAGGACTTGCGTAGATCCGCAAGCGTTTCAGAAGACTTCGGCAAACTGAGCACGGCGTTTGAAACAATATGCTGATGTCTGGCCAGAAAATAATCTGTCTCGAAATCGAACGCCTTAAGCGCCAGAACATCACAGTCTAGCCAATAGTGATTTGTTTTGAAAAGCAATTCGTACCGAAAAAAGTCCGAGAAAGGCGCAAAGGAATCACGCTCTAGGTTCTTGAAAACTCTGTCTTCGGAAACGATGTGGCCTGCATTTCTAACCTCGACACCGTCGGGAACATTTGAGGGTGATCTGTACGAATAAAGAACGGGCTTCATCCCATGTCGCACCTGAGACAACAGCGACAATTGCTCGATCGGGCCAAGCCTTTCGCCAATCCACAACGTCGCTGGTTCTGTTCTTGTGCGAGAATGCATCATTGTACCACAAGATTGTCTGATTTTCTGAACTGACCGACAGCGCAATCACAGTGTTTGCAATCCGTTCGGGCAGCACGACACAATACGGAAAAGCTTTAACCAGCCAACGGCATTGCGCCCTACCGAGGGCTGCGCTTTGCCAATATCCGCTGCAATGTCCGACGGTGCATGTTCAGGCGCCGGGCGGTTTCAGATACATTCCGATCACACAGCTCGTACACCCGCTGGATATGTTCCCATCGCACGCGATCGGCGCTCATGGGGTTTTCTGGCGGCGGGGGCAGTTCGTCGCCTTTGGCCAACAGCGCATTGGTGATGTCTGTGGCGTCGGCTGGTTTGGATAGATAGTCGGTTGCGCCGATCTTGACGGCGGCGACGGCGGTGGCGATGGCTCCGTAGCCAGTCAATACCACGACCCGGCTGTCGGGGCGTTTTTCGCGCAACACTTCGACCACGTCCAGACCGTTGCCATCCTCAAGGCGCAGATCGACGACGGCATAAGCTGGGGGACGCGCGGTCGAGATGGCGCGACCTGCGGCGACGGAACCGGCGGTTTCCACTTCGAACCCGCGCTTCTCCATCGCCTTGGCAAGACGTCTCAGAAACGGCTCGTCATCATCCACCAAAAGCAGGGTTTTGTCAGGGCCGATATCAAGCTGGGAACTGTCTGCCATACGTTGGGTCTTTCCGCTATTTCATGCCTTTGGCTCAATCATGAGTAATAGCAGCGCCACTTCAAAGGTCAAACAGACCGTTGCGTTCTAGAGCTGATCCAGAAAGCAGCCCACCTTGTCCGCCATCTGTTCGGCGGTGTCGTCGCGTTTGAAGAATTCCAGGAATCCATTCTCGGGCGTGACGAGATAAGTAAAGGTCGAGTGATCGACCAGATAGTATTCATCACTTTTGTCATGGGCCTTGTAATAGGTCTTGTAAGCCTGGCTTGCGGCCTTGACCTGGTCCGGAGAACCGGTCAGCGCCATCGTCTTGCCGCCCAGATTGAACGCGTAATCAGCCACGACCTCGGGCGTGTCGCGGTCTGGGTCGATCGAGATGAACAGTGGTGTCACCGATTGGCCCCGCTCGGCCAGAATATCCACGGCTTCGGCATTGCGCGACATGTCAAAGGGGCAGACATCAGGGCAGAACGTATAACCAAAATAGACCAGCGTCGGCTCGGTGATCACATCCGTGTCCGTCACGGTCTCGCCCTTACCGTTGAGCAGTTCAAATGGACCGCCAATTGCTGCAGTACCGCCCGCAATCGAGCCGGACCGGCACTGCGCAAACTTGTCGTCCGCCCCTGCCCCGCGCGTCAACAGCCACATGGCCCCAAGGCCAACGGCCAGAACAACAAGCGCGAGGATGGCATAAAGGCGGGTCATGACGGCGGTCCTGTCACAAGGGATTGTTGATCGTTTCGGCGCGGACACCTATCAAGTTGCACAGCCGATGCAACAGGACATAATCGACCGATGAAGGATTCCAATATCAGTCTTTGGCGCGGGCAGGAACGCAGCAGCTGGATTCGGTTGCGCACATTGATCCTGTTGCGCTGGGTGGCGATCATCGGCCAGATCACGGCCATCACCGTCGCGCAGCGCACCTATCATGTGCAGCTGGATCTGGTCTTGTGCTATCTGGCCATTGGCGTGTCGGTCATGGGCAACCTGACGGCGATCCTGCTGTTTCCTCAGAACAAACGGCTGTCCGAGTTTGAAAACTTTCTGATGGTGCTGTTTGATCTGTCGCAGCTTGCGATCCTGCTGTACCTGACTGGCGGGCTCAACAATCCGTTTGCGTTGCTATTGGTTGGGCCAGTGACGATTTCCGCCTCGGTCATGAGCACACGGTCGACCCTTATCATCGGGGCGGTGGCAGTGGTTTTGACCACTTTGCTTGCCGAGTTTCATCTGCCCTTGCGCACGGACCTGGGTCTGGTGCTGGATATTCCAGACATCCTGCTGTTTGGCAACTGGGCCGCGATCATCATCGCGATTGTGTTTATCGGCGCGTATTCCCACCGTATCAGCTCAGAGGTGCAATCCATGTCCGAGGCGCTCTCGGCCACGCATATGGCGCTGGCCCGTGAACAAAAACTGACCGATCTGGGCGGTGTTGTTGCAGCCGCCGCGCATGAGTTGGGTACCCCGCTTGCCACGATCAAACTGGCCAGTTCCGAGCTCATCGAAGAATTGGACGAACGCCCAGAACTGCGCGAGGACGCGGCCTTGATTCGCGAGCAGGCCGACCGCTGCCGCGATATTTTGCGCGACATGGGGAGGGCCGGCAAAGACGACTTGCATCTGCGCCAAGCGCCGCTGTCTACCGTAATCCACGAAGCCGCCGAACCGCATATCAACCGCGGCAAAAGCATCCATTTTGACGAAGGACCCACCGATGACGGCGACGTTCAGCAGCCCTCGATCCTGCGCAAGCCCGAGATCATTCATGGGCTGCGAAACCTGATCCAGAATGCCGTGGACTTTGCCCGGTCAGATGTTTGGGTCGAGGCTGAGTGGACCTCGGACGTGATCACCGTCAGTATTATGGATGATGGGCGCGGGTATCCGTCGCACATGATCGGTCGGATCGGAGATCCCTTCATGCGCCGCAAACGGGCCGACCGCAGTGCGCGACCGGAATACGAAGGGATGGGGCTGGGACTTTTCATCGCCAAGACACTGCTGGAACGCAGCGGGGCCGAATTGGAATTCGCCAATGGCTCGGACCCGTACCAGACGCTGACCGACCAGCGTGATCGCAGCGGCGCCATCGTGCGGGTGGTTTGGCCCCGCAAGGCCATCGACGCCCAAACCGGAGTATCCCCGGTGCCATCGGGGGCCAATATACCTTTTGAGATCTGAGTTAAGACCCCGTTAACACTTGCCGCCGATAAGTAGGATCTGCAGCATTGCGGAGAAACATCGATGATCGACTGGATCATACTGGGTTTTATCAGTCTGGCCTCGGCCAGCTTTGCGATCTGGTGGTTTGCCCCGCGCCGTATGCCCGGAAATGACGGATTTGGACTGTATTCGAAAGAATGCCTGTTCGATGTGGTCTTCCTGTTTGACGGGGACAGGCTGATCAGCCATTCGGACATCGCCCTTTCAGGTTATGAAGCTGTCCGAAATTGGGATGATCTTCGGCGATTGTTGCAACGTGATTTTCCTGCCTTTCCCGCAACGCCGGAAACTGTTCGCGACGAAGGCAGCTTGGTGGTTTCCGCCATCGACTGCACTGTTGAGCGTGAGGTTCTTTGCGAGTGGATCGACGGCATCGTCCGCGTACAATTGAATGAATTGTCCCAGTTGTCCGGGCCGGCACGACGTGATCCAAACGATCCGATCCGACTGGCGATGGACAAGGCACCCTACCCTGTCTGGCTGCTGGATCATGGCAATCGGGTCAGCTGGTGCAACGCGGCCTATGTCGCGCTGGTGCGCAAGGTGGGCGGGCCGGATGCAGATCTGACCATGCCCCTTGTCCCAGTCGCGCAGGACGACACCCAGCTTGGTCGCAAGTTCCGGGTTTCGGTCCCGGCCAAGGACGGTGAGGCCAAGCTGTGGTTTGATCTGACATCCGTGAAGCGCGATCAGGGCATGCTGTGCTATGCGGTGGACGTCAATGCGATCGTCGAGGCTGAAACGGCACAAAGAAAGTTCGTGCAAACAATGACCAAGACCTTTGCGCAGTTATCCATTGGTCTGGCGATCTTTGACCGTAACCGCCAGTTGGCCCTGTTCAACCCGGCGCTTATTGATTTGACCACCCTGCCCCCGGATTTCCTCAGCTGTCGCCCAAGCCTGTCCAGCTTTTTTGACCGTCTCCGCGACCAGCACATGATGCCTGAACCTAAGAATTACCGCAGTTGGCGGCGTCAGATGGACGATCTTCTTGAGGCCGCGCAGGACGGAAACTACCAGGAAACGTGGTCGCTGCCCTCTGGTTCGGTCTATTCCGTCAGCGGCCGTCCGCATCCCGACGGCGCGGTGGCGTTTCTGTTCGAGGATATCACCGCGGAAATCACCCTGACGCGTCGGTTCCGGTCCGAGATGGACCTGATGCAGGCCATCCTCGACAAGCTAGCTGATGCCATCGCGGTTTTTTCCGATGACGGGACTTTGGCATTCACCAACTTCGCCTATCAGCAGCTTTGGGGTGAAAGCGATCAGGCTGGGTTTGAGGCGGCAACGGCTCTTGACGTGACACGCATGTGGCAGGATCGCTGCCTGGCGACCCCCGCACTGGGAGAGATCAGGGACTTTGTCCAAATGCGGGACCGCCGCGCCGAGTGGTCGACCCAATTGCGCATGCGAGACGGTGCAGAAACGACCTGCACGATCAGCCCGATGCAAAACGGTGCAACCATTGTCCGGTTTTCCAGCTCTGACGGAGTTTCGGGTCAGGCCGAAATGCAAAAAATCAGCGCCTGATCCGGGTTGCAGCCGACCCGGTGCGCGTCCATTGTGGCGCAATGAAATCACCTCTGTCGATCGAACTGAATTCGCCTGAAAAAACCTCTGCTTTGGCGGCGCAATTGGGCTGCAATCTGCAGAAGGGCGACGTTCTTCTTCTTGAGGGAGAGATCGGCAGCGGAAAAACCCATTTTTCTCGAGCATTGATTCAGTCCGCGATGGACATATTCGAAGACGTGCCCTCGCCCACATATACCCTGGTGCAGGTCTATGACACGCAGATCGGCGAGGTCTGGCATTCCGACCTTTATCGTTTGTCTGCGGTCGAAGAAATTGATGAGTTGGGGCTGACCGACGCGTTCGAAACAGCCATAACTCTGGTCGAATGGCCAGAGAAGCTGGAAGCGCTGACGCCACCCTCGGCGCTGGTGCTGCGGTTCAAAGTTGACCCATGCCATCAGGGCGTGCGCCATTTGGATATCTCGTGGTCGGATCCAAAATGGCCCCAGAAGCTAAGGGCAATCGCATGACGAACCGTACCGTTTTGGCCGAGGCCCTGATCGCCCAAACACCGTGGGCCGGAGCGCGCCGAACCTCATTGGCCGGGGACGCGTCCAACCGCAGATACGAGCGGTTACTGGACGACGAAACCGGGCGCACGGCAGTGCTGATGGATGCGCCTCCGGAGAAGGGTGAAAACGTCGAAGCCTTTGTTCGCATGGCAGAGTTTTTGCGATCCTTGGGCCTGAGTGCACCCGAGATTTATGCCGAGGACAAACAGTATGGATTTCTGTTGCTCGAAGATCTGGGCGATGCGTTGTTTGCGCGCGTATTGGTAGAACAACCGGCCTTAGAGCGCACGTTGTACGAGGCGGCAACGGATGTTCTGGTCCATTTGCATGCGGCTCCGACGCTGTCGCTGGACAGTTACGACCCGGCAATGATGGCGGATTTTGCCGCGCTGTCCTTCACCAAATACACACAGGGCATCCTTGGGGCGCATGACGCAATCGCGCGCGATCGTTTCGAACATCGTTTCGCGGATATTCTGCACATCGAAACGGGTGGCACGCGAGTTGTGGTACAGCGGGACTATCACGCTGAAAACCTGATCTGGCTACCGGATCGCGATGACATCGCCCGCGTTGGTCTTTTGGATTTTCAAAGCGCGATGCTGGGTCATCCGGCCTATGACCTGATGTCGCTGCTTCAGGATGTGCGCCGGACCGTGCCCGCCGGGCTCGAGATGCGAATGATTGATCGCTACATCTCCTCGACCGGTGTCGACTCGCATGATTTCCGCACCGCTTACGCGGTACTCGGGGCACAGCGAAACCTGCGCATATTGGGCGGGTTTGCCCGTTTGGCGACGGATTACGGCAAACCGCAGTATATTGATCTGATACCTGCCGCCTGGGCGCATCTGATGCGCAATCTCGAACACCCTGCCCTAGTGCAAATTTCCGATCTGGTGCGCGACGCTCTGCCGCCCCCCACCCCTGAAAACCTGGCGAGGCTGAGGCCACAATGACCGAAACTCCGCAAGCCGCAATGCTCTTTGCAGCCGGCTTTGGCACACGCATGGGCGAATTGACCAAGGACCGACCAAAACCCCTGATCGAAGTGGCTGGTCGAGCCTTGATTGACCACACACTGGACCTTGTGGAAGATGTTCGCCCAGCGCAAGTGGTGGCCAATACGCATTACTTGGCTGATCAGATGGAAACGTATCTGGAGCCAAAAGGCATTGCCATCTCGCATGAGCGGGAACGGATTCTGGAAACCGGTGGCGGCCTGCGCGCCGCCTTGCCCCTGTTGGGATCAAATCCGGTCTGCACGTTAAACACAGACGCCATTTGGGCTGGCCCCAATCCGCTGATGCTGTTGCGTGACGCCTGGAATCCAGAGGCGATGGACGCCTTGCTGATGTGCGTGCCCGTCGAACAGGCGCTTGGCCACTCCGGCCCTAGCGATTTTTCTGCGGACCAAAATGGACGCATCACCCGAGGTCCAGGACTGATTTATGGGGGCGTGCAAATCCTCAAGACAGACGGGCTGCATGAAATTCGGCAGGAGGCGTTCTCGCTAAACCTGTTATGGGACCGGATGCAGGCGCAGGGCCGCCTTTTCGCGCTGGCCTATCCTGGCCGCTGGTGCGATGTCGGCCGCCCCGAGGGGATTGCTCTGGCAGAAGGTCTGCTGGCGGATGTTTGAACCCACTACCCACCCTCGGGTTTTTGGTGTCCCTCCCGGCGTGGACTTTCCTAAGGCATTGGTTCACGGCCTGCGCGAACGTTGTGCTGACTGCCCGCCGGACGCGTTGGCCCATGTTCAGCTTGTGGTCAACACACGAAGGATGGCCCGGAGAATTCGGACCTTGTTCGATCAAGGCCCGGCCTGCCTGCTGCCGCGCATATCGCTGATTACCGACCTTGGCGAACATGTCGATCTGGCACAAGTTCCATCGCCAGTCCCACCGCTGCGCCGCAGGCTGGAATTGACGCAACTCATCTCAAAACTGCTGCAACAGCAACCCGATCTGGCCGCCCGGTCATCCCTTTTTGACCTGTCCGACAGTCTGGCCGCGCTGATCGACGAAATGCAGGGCGAAGGCGTTTCGCCCGAGGCGATACGCCAGCTGGATGTCAGTGACATGTCCGGCCATTGGGCACGGGCAAAAACGTTCATCGACATCGCGGATAATTTCGTCGGGTCAGGTGCGGACGCGCTTGACCCTCAGGCCCGGCAACGGCGCGTGGTCGAGAACCTGATTGAACGTTGGCAAAGCGTGCCACCGGAGCACCCGATCATTCTGGCGGGTTCAACCGGATCGCGCGGCACAACCTTGATGCTGATGGAGGCCGTGGCACGCCTGCCCCAAGGTGCGTTGGTTCTGCCGGGATATGACTTTGACCAGCCGGATCATGTCTGGCGTCAAATGGATGACGCGCTGAAATCCGAAGATCACCCTCAGTTCCGCTTCCGCAAGCTGATGAACCAGCTTGCGCTGACACCCGATCAGATTGCGCTCTGGTCGGATGACAAGCCGCCCTCGCAACCCCGTAACAAATTGATTTCTCTTGCGTTACGCCCAGCGCCGATTACCGATGCGTGGATGTCCGAAGGCCCGCGGCTGACCGATCTGGATGGTGCAACCGCGGATCTCACTCTTGTCGAGGCGACCTCGCCCCGCGCCGAAGCTCTGGCGATTGCCTTGCGCCTGCGCGAGGCGGCGGAAACCGGGCAGACGGCAGCCCTGATCACGCCCGACAGGATGCTGACACGACAGGTCAGCGCGGCGTTGGATCGCTGGGATATCCTGCCCGATGACAGCGCGGGCCTACCATTGCAGCTTTCGCCTCCGGGGCGATTTCTGCGCCATGTGGCCGGGTTGTTTGCGCGGCGGTTGACCGGTGAGGCCTTATTGACCCTGCTGAAGCATCCCTTGAGTCACAGTGGCGGCGACCGAGGCGCCCATCTGCTGCACAGCCGTGATCTGGAACTCGACCTGCGCCGCAATGGCCCGCCGTTTCCTGACAGTGTCAGCCTGACCGGGTTTGCCATCCGGAAAGACGTGCCAGAGGCCTGGACAAAATGGGTCATCGCCCACTTCTGCAATCAGCATGTCGCGGGTGAGCATCCGTTGTCCGACTGGGTCCACCGGCTGCGCAGCCTGGCCGAGGCCATCTCAAGCGGTCCCTCAGGCGAAACTGGCACATTGTGGGCAAAGAATGCCGGGCAAAAGGCGCTGACGGTTCTGTCCAAGCTTGAGGATGAGGCCCATCATGGCGGCAGGATGACCGCCCATGATTTTGCCGATCTTCTTGGCGCGCTGCTTGCGGGTGAAGAGGTCCGCGACCGGGATGCGCCGCATCCACATATCATGATCTGGGGCACGCTCGAAGCACGGGTGCAGGGCGCTGATCTGTTGATTCTCGGCGGCCTGAACGAGGGCAGTTGGCCCGAGTCACCAGCGCCCGACCCTTGGCTGAACCGACAAATGCGTGACAAGGCTGGTCTATTACTTCCAGAACGCCGGATCGGTTTGTCGGCCCATGATTTTCAGCAGGCCATTGCCGCGCCCGAGGTCTGGCTGACCCGAGCGACCCGGTCCGATGATGCCGAAACCGTTCCGTCGCGCTGGCTGAACCGATTAACCAACCTGCTTCAGGGTCTGACCGATCAGGATGGCCCTGAGGCGTTGTCAGCCATGCGCAGTCGGGGCGCGCAATGGTTGAATTGGTCAGAACAGCTAGAGGCCGCGCCAGCGATTGCGCCGGCATTCCGCCCCTCGCCACGCCCTCCGGTCTCGGCCCGCCCGCGCCAACTGAGCGTGACCGAAATCAAGCGCCTGATCCGCGATCCCTATGCGATCTACGCAAAACATGTGTTGCGACTGAGGCCGCTTGATCCGTTGGTACAGGCCCCGGATGCACTGCTGCGCGGCATCGTTGTTCATGAAATCCTTGAGCATTTCGTCAAAGAAAGCATTCTGGACGCTTCTCTGCTGACCCAAGAGAATTTTCTAAAACGTGCCGAGACTCTTTTGGATCAGCATGTTGCGTGGCCGACAGCCCGCAACCTGTGGCTGGCTCGGCTGGAGCGGATCGCCGACGATTTCCTGACGGCCGAATCCGCGCGGCGCTTGGACGGTGGGCCAGTCGCCTTTGAGGCGACCATGAAACTCGGCCTGTCACCGCTCGATTTCATGATTGTGGGACGCGCTGATCGTATCGATCGCAACAGCCGCGGGGCGTTGCGGATCGTGGATTACAAGACCGGAATTCCGCCAACGAAAAGCCAGCAATCGAAATTCGAGAAGCAGCTGCTGATAGAGGCGGCGATGGCCGAACAGGGCGGTATTGACGGATTCGATCCGCTTCCTGTGGCTGAGGCTGTCTTTATCGGCATGGGCGGAAGCTACAAAGAAGTCGCTGCACCCCTGGATTCCGAACCGACGGACAAGGTGCTGACCGAGCTAAAACTATTGATTTCCTCCTATTTAGAGCCTGATCAAGGGTTCTCGGCCCGCCGAATGCTACACAAGGACACCGATATCGGCGACTATGACCATCTTGCGCGTTTTGGCGAGTGGGACCGGACCGACGAAACCGTTCCCGAGGACCTGTCATGACCGCACGCAACGACGCGACAGAGCGGCAGGTGCAGGCGGCACGGCCAGACGCCTCAACCTGGTTGGCGGCCAATGCTGGGTCGGGCAAGACGCGCGTTTTGACCGACCGGGTTGCGCGCTTGTTGCTGGATGGCGTGCAACCTCAGCACATTCTATGCCTGACTTACACCAAAGCCGCCGCCAGTGAGATGCAGAACCGGCTGTTCAAGCGGCTGGGGCAATGGGCGATGTTAGAGAACGACCCCTTGCAGACGCAGTTGGCCGATCTGGGTGTGCAGGGCGCGATTGAGCCCGAAACTCTGGCACAGGCCCGCACCTTGTTTGCCCGTGCAATCGAAACGCCCGGCGGGCTGAAGATCCAGACCATCCATTCGTTCTGCGCATCACTCCTGCGCCGGTTTCCTTTGGAGGCAGGGGTCAGCCCCCAGTTCACCGAAATGGAGGATCGGGCTTCGGCGCTGTTACGCGATGAAATCGTTGAAGATTTCGCCGGTGGGCCGCAGGCCGACTTGATTAAGGACGTCGCCCGGTTCGTGACCGATACCGGATTCGAAAGTCTGACCGCCGCAATAACGCACAGACGCAGCTTTTTTGCACGGAAGCTGAGTTGGGACACGGTTCTGCAGCTGTTTGATTTGCCCGCAGAGTTCGATGAGAACGTTTTGCTGTCCGAGGTTTTTTTGGGCGGTGAGGTTGAATTGATCCGTTCAATCCTGCCCGCGCTGACGGAAAGCGGCGGCAACAATGCGAAAGCTGCCGAAAAACTCAGGGCTGTCTCTCAAGCAGGGATGAACAGCCTACCAGCCCTTGAGAGCGTCTTTCTCACCGGAAAATCCGCCAAAGAGCCGTTTTCGGCAAAGGTCGGCAGCTTTCCTACCAAAGCACTGCGTGAAGGCGTTTTGGCTGACAAGATGCCACAGCTCGAAGCCTTTATGCTGCGCGTCGAAGCGGCGCGCGAACAGCGCCTGGCTTTGGTCGCGGCGCGAAAAACGATGGTGCTACACCGCTTCGCCGCAGCCTTTCTGCCAGAATACGAGCGGCGCAAACAATTGCGCGGTTGGCTGGATTTCGACGACCTGATCCTGCGCGCGCGGCAGGTGCTGAACGATCCGGCGGTGGCAGAATGGGTGCTGTATCGACTGGATGGCGGGATCGACCACATCCTGGTCGACGAAGCACAGGACACCAGCCCGGATCAGTGGGATGTGATCGAAAAACTGGCGCAAGAATTCACCAGTGGGGAAGGGGCCCGATCCGGGGTCGAGCGGACGATTTTCGTGGTTGGAGACAAAAAACAGTCGATCTATTCCTTTCAGGGCGCCGATCCCCAGGCGTTTGACCGGATGCAGGCCGAATTTGGTCGGAAACTCTTGGAATCAGGCTCTAAACTTTGGGATTCTACACTGGAGTATTCATTTCGATCTTCCAGCGCGATCCTGTCCTTGGTGGATATTCTATTCGATAACCATGGTGATGCCGGGTTTCACGAGGACGGCTTGCATCGGGCCTTTAAGGCAGATCTGCCCGGTCGCGTTGACCTGTGGCCGGTCGTGGAGAAAGTGGAAGACGAGGATGATGGTGACTGGACCGATCCCGTGGATCGCCCGGGTTCGCGTCACCATACGGTCCTTTTAGCCGAGAAAATCGCCAGTACCATCAAGTCGATGATCGAAAATGGCGAAACGATCCCGGAAGATGGCGAAACACCCGGCGCATTCGTGCGCCGTCCGGTACGGCCCAGCGATTTTCTGATCCTGGTGCAGCGGCGCTCGGACCTGTTTGCCGAGATCATCCGCGCCTGCAAAGCCAAGAGATTGCCAATTGCCGGTGCAGACCGGTTGAAGGTCGGCGCGGAACTGGCAGTCAAGGACCTTGCCGCTTTGCTCAGTTTTCTGGCGACGCCCGAAGACAGCCTGTCGCTGGCAACGGTGCTGAAATCTCCGCTTTTCGGGTGGAGCGAGCAAGACCTGTTTGATCTGGCCCACAAACGGCAGGATCAGTTCCTTTGGGCGGCCTTGCGCAATCGTGCAGAGGATTTTCCCAAGACGCTGGCCGTTTTGAATGACTTGCGCGCGCAGATCGACTTTCTCCGCCCTTATGATCTGATCGAACGCATTCTGACCCGCCATGATGGGCGGCGCAAACTGTTGGGTCGTCTGGGGGCCGAGGCCGAGGACGGCATTAACGCGCTGCTATCCCAGGCTTTGGCTTATGAGCGCACGGACATTCCCAGCCTGACGGGTTTCCTTGTCTGGATGCAAACCGATGATCTGGAAATCAAGCGACAAATGACCGGCGTCGGAAACATGATCCGGGTGATGACCGTGCACGGCTCGAAAGGACTTGAAGCGCCGATCGTGATCCTGCCGGACACGGCAAAACGACAGGCCCCGCGCGATGCCGAGATCATGGTTGCGGATGGCGTGCCGCTTTGGAAAGTGCCTGCGGATGCCTCGCCAAAGCTGATCGGGCAGGCGCGTTCCGAGGCGCGGAGCAGGGAAGAGAATGAGCGGTTGCGACTGCTCTATGTGGCTCTAACACGGGCCGAAAAGTGGTTGATTGTGGCGGCGGCAGGCGACGTCGGAAAGGATGGAACCAGTTGGTACCAGATGGTCGAAGCCGCGATGAAGCGGGCAGGAGCGACAGCTTTGCCCGGCTCGGACATGATACGGTTGAGCCACGGGGATTGGACCGGACCGCCCCTTGTCGAACGCCAAAGGGAGATATCCGAATATCAGGCCTTGCCCCCGCAATTCCTGTCACCTGCACCGCCGCCCAGGCAAGAACCGGACACGTTCAGCCCGTCTGATCTGGGTGGGGCCAAAGCGTTGCCGGGCGATACGGGCCTTGATGAAGACGCCGCAAAGCTGCGCGGCACCCGGCTGCACACTTTGCTGGAACACTTGCCGTCAGCACCGCCGGAACACTGGCCCGAGCTTTGCGCGCGGGTTCTGCCGGATATGCAAGCCGCGGACCGTCAGGAATTGCTGAACGAGGTGACAACGGTTCTGACGACCAATCATTTACAGCCCGTCTTTGCCGCAAGTGCTTTGGCCGAAGTCCCTGTCACAGCCGAGGTGAACGGGCACCGCCTGCACGGGGTTATCGACCGCCTGATCATCACGGAATCAGAGGTACAGGTCATTGATTTCAAATCAAATGCTTTGGTTCCCGACACTGCCAAGCAATGCCCGGAAGGCCTGCTACGGCAAATGGGGGCTTACGCGCGGGCGCTGTCGCAGATTTATCCGGATCGCCCCATTCGCACCGCGATCCTTTGGACCCGGACTGCGCAGTTGATGTGGTTGCCACACGATCTTGTGACGGATGCACTGGCGCGCACCCAGATATCTTGACCTCGGAATACCTCGCACATAGGTTCAGTGACCAAGCATTCCCCATTCAGGAGACAGAATATGTCGACCGTAGCCGTAACCGACGATACATTTGACGCCGAGGTCAAGAACTCTGACATCCCCGTGGTTGTCGACTTCTGGGCCGAGTGGTGTGGCCCCTGTAAGCAGATCGGCCCCGCTCTGGAAGAGCTGGCCACTGAGTACGGCGGCAAGGTGAAGATCGCCAAGGTGGATGTTGACAGCAACCCGAACGCAGCCGCTGCCATGGGCGTGCGCGGCATTCCGGCGCTGTTCATCTTCAAGGACGGTCAGGTCGTGTCGAACCGCGCAGGCGCGGCACCTAAAGCGGCGCTGCAAAGCTGGATCGACGAATCCATCTGATCCCTCAGGTTTCCTGACAAAAAGAGCGTCCGTAGCGGCGCTCTTTTCTTATTCCTCACCCATCCATTCTGCGGGTAACGCCAGTGCGGGGACATGCGCCCTATGCGGCACATCCAAAGGATGCGGCAGGGATTTGACCGGATTTAAGTGTTTCACCCGGTCGCGGCGCAAAAAAGTTGCCTCGATCACGCGGGGAAATTGGACACCTTCGACCTCAACCGTTCCGGATGCGTTGTTTGGATGCAGATGCGCGCAGGCAAAGCCATCGTGCAAGGCGGACAGTGCAGGCTGCGCCTGTCTGAACCGCCGTTCTTTCGTCAGGATCGAAGGGATGCCGTGAAGCTCTAGCACGATGATCCGAAACCGTTTCAGGTCTATGACGGGCAGGGGCGTCAGCACTTTGTACTCGGCACCCTCGATATCCATTTGCAGGATCAAGTCACCCGTTTTGGGAGCGCACTGCGCCATCCAATCGGCCAATGAGATCACCCCGTCCCCCGTCTCGTCTGCCAGATGTTTCTGAATGAACTCGGCCCTGGGAACGTTCAGCACCGGGGCATCGACCGACCCATCCGCCATGAACGACGGGATGCCATGTTTTGCAAGGTCCATCTCAAAGCTGGACTGCAACGACACGCCGGGGGAAAAACACGCGGCGATCCCGTCCAGATCGTTTGGCAGCAGATAACCACCATCGCCGAATTCACCGACGCGAAACATCTTGTGACCCAGATCAAAGGGTCGGATGACATCGGCAAGGAACGCCCGGCGCTGTTCGACGGTGGTTTCCGTAACAATAGGCTGGGGCATGAGACCTCTGCTGTGACAACACCCGACTAGACAGCCTTGTGTGTCACGGGGCGGCTTTTGTTTCAAGCGGCGCCGGACTGACTTGCCACTTGCCCCAAAAAGAAAAAAGCCGCCTGGGCGAACCGGCGGCTTGTCTCGTCATATCTGGTAGATCGGGGATCAGATCTTTGCGATTTCGGCGCGGGTAATGCCGATATCTTCCAGTTGTTCGTCACTCAGATCCGACAGAAGCTTGCGGGTCTTGCGTGTGTTGTTCCATTCGACGACGTTCTCGTAAGCGCCGATAAATGCGTCCACTGCATGCAGGATGGTGACTGCTCCGAGCGGCGCGTGGGATTGTGCTGTAGTAGCCATTTGCGCGTTCCTTTTAACTGAAACAGCCGACCTCGTGTCGGTTGTAGGGCTCATGTAACGTCCGCCACTGAGTCCAACAATTGCTAGTCCGGTAACCCCGAAATGCACACAGTGCATATCTTTTGGGCAGTTTGTGAACGGTTGCGCTGCGCGCGCGTGCGGCCCATATAGGGTGCCGGAAAGAACGGAGGCTTTGATGGCAGACAGCGATTTTCCCGGTTGGCACGGCACGACAATCATTGGCGTCAAGAAAGATGGCCATGTAGTGATCGCCGGGGACGGGCAAGTGAGCCTCGGCCAAACCGTGATCAAAGGCACTGCCCGCAAGGTCCGACGCCTGTCGCCGGGCGGGTTCGAGGTTGTCGCCGGGTTCGCCGGATCGACGGCTGATGCCTTCACTTTGCTGGAACGGCTGGAGGCCAAGCTTGAGGCGACGCCCGGTCAGCTGGCCCGCGCTTCGGTCGAACTGGCCAAGGACTGGCGCACCGACAAATATCTGCAAAAGCTCGAGGCGATGCTGATCGTCACGGACGGCAAAGATTTGTTGGTCATCACCGGGGCCGGCGATGTGCTAGAACCCGAGCACAATGTGGCGGCCATCGGATCGGGCGGCAACTTTGCCCTCGCCGCTGCGCGCGCAATGATGGACAGCGACAAAGACGCTGAACAGGTCGCGCGCGAAGCTATGGCGATCGCCGCGGATATTTGCGTTTACACCAATGGCAACCTGACGGTTGAGACAATCTCAGGCTAGCAGCGCCTTAATCTCTTTTCCCCTCCAACGCAGTTGCATCCCGATCAAGCCCAGCACGGCCGTCGCGATGACGATGTAGTAGGGCAGTCGGATATCAAAGCTCATCAGCCCGCCGCCGATCAGGGACATGATGCCTCCGGCCAGACAGAAGACGGCTGTGGTCACACCCATGACCCAGCCCTGATCCGTTTCACTGACGGCAGAGGAAAACAGGCCCAGAAGGGTTGGGTATGAAACGCCGAAGAAGAAGTAGAAAAAGAATACGGGTACATAGCTGAGAACACCGCTTGGGCTGAAGGCAAAGCCAAACCCACAGATCACCATGACCACCAATGAGGTAAAGATGATCTGGTGTTTGCTGAACCTCTCTTGCGCGGGTTTCACAAGGAAGGTGCTAGAGAAAGCCAGCGCAAAGCCGATAACCACCATCGCCATGCTACCTCCGATCACGCCATAGCCCCAGGCCGAGGTCAGGAAGTTGTCGACAAACACATAGAAGGTGACATTGGCAACCATGAACAGTGCATAGACGGGCAGGATTTTCAGAACCATTGGATGGTCACGCACCGCAATCAGGCTGTCGGTAATGTCACGCGGGCGGAATACAAACGCGGTGCGCTCGGTCCGCAGATCCTTAAAGAAGAACAGCACCAGAAAGATCGCGATCAGCACCAGAACGAAAGCCCCGTAGAACGGTGTTTTCAGCGTTGCGAAATTGCCCAGCAGGGCCGCGTCCGACAGGACAGCGCCAATGATGGGTCCGCCGACCAGGCCAAAGCTGACGCCGGTGATGATATAGCCCATATTGCGGTCCCGGTCGGCGGCATCCGTACTGCCATCAATCATCGCCGCTTGTGCGATGGGTTGGTTGCCTGCCGTAAACCCCGTGATCGATCGGCCGATGATCAGCAGCAACAGGCTGTTGAGATAAAGGGCTGCAATTGTCAGCGCATATCCCGCCAGCGCACCACCCAGGCAGACCAGCAACGCGTTCTTGCGCCCGATCGAATCCGATACTTTGGACACGTAAACCACGCCCAGAAACCAGGACAAAAAGAAACACCCGATCACCAGACCATAGTACAAATGCCGCGTACCCATGGCGGTACCTTCGGGCAGGAATCCGGATTTCGTCTCCATAATCAGTGAGTTGATGATCGGAAAGACCAGCCCCTGTCCGATCAGGTCCACAAACACCACAAACAGCAGGGTGATCTTGGCAATATTTGTCATCTTGGCGCTCCTGACCCTCAAGGCATTGAAATCACTGTATCAGAGGGGGCGGGTTTCGCCTAAGGAAAGCATTTGCAAACGGGATGGCGCATTGTTAACCAGCGCTGCCGCTGTTGTTTTCGCCAAGGCGGTGATTACCTAAGCCGCATTCGACCCAAGCCGACCGAAAGGACTGCCCCCGTGACCGACCTGACCCCGCGCGAGATTGTCTCGGAACTGGACCGTTTCATCATCGGGCAGAAGGATGCCAAGCGCGCGGTCGCCGTGGCCCTGCGCAACCGCTGGCGGCGCAAACAACTGGCTGACGATATCCGGGACGAGGTCTATCCCAAGAACATACTGATGATCGGCCCCACCGGCGTCGGGAAAACCGAAATCAGCCGTCGTCTGGCGAAACTGGCGCGTGCGCCGTTCATCAAGGTCGAAGCCACCAAATTCACCGAGGTCGGATATGTCGGTCGCGACGTGGAACAGATCGTGCGCGATCTGGCGGACGCGGCAATCCTGCAGACCCGCGAATTCATGCGCGAAGATGTGAAGGCCAAGGCCCATCAAGCGGCAGAAGATCGCGTGATCGAGGCCATTGCCGGTGAAGATGCCCGAGAAGGCACGCGTGAGATGTTTCGCAAAAAGCTGAAAGCAGGGGAACTGGACGACACCGAGATCGAACTGGAACTCTCGGACACGTCAAGCCCGATGCCGATGTTCGATATTCCCGGCCAGCCCGGTGGACAGATGGGGATGATGAATCTGGGCGATATCTTTGGCAAGGCCTTTGGTGGGCGCACCGTCAAGAAACGCATGACCGTCGCCGAAAGCTATGATGCGTTGATCGGGGAAGAGGCCGACAAGCTGCTGGACGACGAAACCGTCAATCGCGTCGCTTTGGAATCCGTCGAGCAGAACGGCATCGTGTTTCTGGATGAGATCGACAAGGTGTGCGCGCGCTCGGACGCGCGTGGTGGCGATGTCAGCCGGGAAGGCGTGCAGCGCGACCTGTTGCCTCTGATCGAAGGCACCACCGTCAGCACCAAACATGGACCAGTGAAAACCGACCATATCCTGTTCATCGCATCGGGCGCGTTCCACATCGCCAAACCCTCGGACCTGCTGCCCGAACTTCAGGGCCGCCTACCGATCCGGGTTGAGCTGCGTGCGCTGACTGAAGAGGATTTCGTGCGTATTCTGACCGAGACAGACAACGCCCTGACCCTGCAATACACCGCATTGATGGGCACTGAGGAAGTAACGGTCAGCTTTACCGATGACGGCATTGCTGCACTGGCCAAAATCGCCGCGGATGTGAACCAGAGCGTCGAGAACATCGGCGCGCGGCGGCTTTATACTGTGATGGAACGCGTGTTCGAGGAACTGTCCTTTACCGCACCCGATCAGGCCGGAACCGAGATCACAGTAAACGCGCAGTTCGTCGATGATAATCTGGGCGAGTTGACCAAATCCACTGACCTCAGCCGTTACGTTCTGTAACAGAAGCAGCCAGAAATTGCCGTCCATGCGCCAAGGCAGTTCTGGACCTAGGCCGAGAATGCGATAGCGTAGCCGTGTGATTTACCTAAGGGCTTGTCGTGCTGCGCTACGTTTTCATAATTCTGGCCGCAACTTCGTTGACCGCCTGTGTTGATCGTCGGATTTCCGAAACCGTGCCGTCGGCTCTGGACATCGGCACGCCCGAAACCGTCTACGCGACGACAACCCGTGCGCGTGAGGTCGACGGTTCCTACGGGTTTCAGCGCGGCGACGATCTGAAATATCTGGAAATGACGGTCTCAATCCCACCCGACCACACGCCGGGGACTTTGAACTTTTCCTATTCCGATCCCGATCCGAAGTCGCAATTTGTTATGGCCGGTGTTGACGAGCTTGCGGGTCCGCAGGATCTTAAGACCAGACTGGCCGGAGTGGATGAGGTTTCGATCTTTGTTCACGGCTATAACACGACACAATCGGAAACCGCATTCCGAGCCGCACAGCTGAGCCGCGATATTGGTATTCCGGGCGCGACGATGGTCTATTCCTGGCCCAGCCGGGCCACTGGATACGGGTACGCCTATGATCTGGACAGCATGCTGTTTGCTCGCGACGGGTTGGAACGAACGGTTCGGCAACTCAAGGGGATGGGCATCCAGCGGGTTATCATCGTGGCGCATTCGATGGGCAGCGCCCTGACGATGGAGACGATGCGACAGGCTGAACTGCGCGAGCCCGGTTGGGCGAGCCGCAACATCGAAGGCGTGGTGTTGATCGCACCGGATCTGGACGTTGATCTGTTCCGGTCACAAATGGACAGTATCGGCACCCTGCCGGAACCGTTTGTCGTGATGGTTTCGCAAAAGGACAAGTTGCTGAACATCTCGGCCCGAATGCGCGGCACAGCCAAAGGCGAAAGGCTGGGTAATATCAGTTCGGCCGAGACACTTTCGGAATACAAGATCAGCATTCTGGACACGACGGCCTTCAACAACGACGCCGAGTCGTCACATTTCGTCGCGGCAACCTCTCCGGCGTTGTTGGCAATTTTGAATTCGGCGCGTCGGGTTGGCCGAACGTTTGGCAATGACCGCAGGGGTATCGACGTGCTTGTCCCAGAAAACGCGCGCAACGCGGATGGCGCGACCGAGATTGTTCTGACGGAAAGTGGGCAGGCCAAGGTCAGCTCTCCGTGACAGAGTTCAGCCTGCGCCGGTATTTGCAGGACAACGCGTCCTGGCTGAGTGCCGGCGTTCTGCTGACCTTTCTGTCCTGTTTTGGACAGACCTTTTTTATCTCGATCTTTTCCGGGCAGATCCGATCCGAGTTCGGAATCAGCCACGGGCAGTGGGGCGGGCTGTATTCGCTGGCGACAACCGTCGCCGCCATTGTCATGATCTGGGCCGGTGGACTGACTGATATCCTTAGGGTGCGGGTGCTTGGTCCTGCTGTTCTGAATGGATTGGCGCTGGCGGCACTGGCCATGGCGTTCAACACATGGCTGATCCTGCTGCCACTTGTGATCTTTCTGCTGCGCCTTTTGGGTCAGGGCATGAGCACGCATCTGGCACAGGTCGCGATGGCGCGCTGGTTTACGTCAACGCGGGGTAAAGCTTTGTCCATCGCGACCATAGGCTTTTCCATAGGTGAGGCGCTATTGCCGCTTGGCTTTGTTGCCGCGATGACGGTGCTGGACTGGCGTTGGCTTTGGGTGATTTCGGCCGGGGTCACGCTGTTGGGCATTCCACTTTTGACGCGCCTCCTGCGTCAGGAGCGAACACCGCAAAGCCTGGCCAGCGCGCATGCGGCCACCGGAATGCAAGGACGTCATTGGACACGCCGCGAAACGCTTTTTCATCCACTGTTCTGGCTGATGGCCCCGGCTTTGCTGGGCCCGTCAGCATTCATCACCGCCTATTTCTTTCATCAGGTCCATCTGGCCGAAACCAAAGGCTGGCTGCACCTTGAGCTGGTGGCTTTGTTTCCCGTCTTCACCGGCATCTCATTGCTTTCGATGTTCGGGGCGGGTTGGGCGCTTGATAAATGGGGAACGGCCCGATTGATGCCTGTGTACCAATTGCCCATGGCACTGGGATTTACGATTGCGGGCACAACAAGTTCGATCATCGGCGCGATCGTCTCATTGATCTTTCTGGGCCTTACGGTTGGTGCCAACAGCACATTGCCCAGCGCCTTCTGGGCAGAATTTTACGGCACTCGCCATATCGGGTCGATCAAAGCATTGGCCACTGCGGTCATGGTTCTTGGATCGGCCATCGGGCCGGGCTTGACCGGCGTTCTGATTGATCGTGGCGTACCGCTCGACACCCAGTTTCTGTGGATCGGCGGGTTTTTCGTGCTGGTCTGCGCAATGGCCTGGACGGGAGTCTCGCGCGCGGCGCGCACCCTTTAGCGAATGCGCCGGAGATAGACGTAATAAGCGCCGTCGCCGCCATGGCTGATATGTGCGGGCGTTACCTGTAAGACGGCTTGCGCCAGTGGAGGGATCGACAGCCAATGCGGCACCTGATTGCGCAGCACGCCGCGCGGCGTTGGGATCGGTCCGGGCTCGTCCCGGTCCTTCCCTTTGCCGGTCACAACAAGAACAAGCCGTTTGCCGGAGGCTTGCGCCGTCAAAACAAAACGGATCAAAGCTGGATGAGCCGTGTCGACACGCATTCCATGCAAGTCCAGCTTACCTTCGGGTTTGAGTTTGCCGCGCCTCATCCGCGTGTAGGCCTTGGTGTCCATTTGAACCGGGCTGGCCCGCAGACTGTCCGGTAGCGATGGTTTGAGCGTATGGCGCGCGGGTTTACTAAGGGCCTTCTGCCCAAGCTCGAAACTTTCGACCCTAACCTTGGGTGTTTTGGATGGTTTTGGTTTGGGCAGTGTCGTCGGATGAACGCTTTGCGGGATGTCCGGATGCAAGCGCTCAGCCTGTTTGGTCACTTTGCGCCACAGGTCAATCTCGTCAGCGGTCAATTTGCGGCGTGCCATCAGAACTCATCCGGCAAAAGAGCATAGGCGCGCTGAATTGGCAGCAACAGGACCATACGGCCAGGGTCTTTCAATCGGCCTGCGGCCTGACCGGCCTCATCTCCTGTTCCAAAGAATATGTCTGCCCGCTGCGCGCCCTTAATGGCAGCCCCGGTATCCTGTGCGATCATCAATCGGCGCAACGGGGATTTGCCGTCTTTTTCGACCCAAACTGGCGCGCCCAATGGGGTATAGGCCGGATCAGCGGCAATGCTGCGCATGGTCGTGACCGATCGGTTCATCGCGCCAAGCGGTCCAAACTCGGGCGCAACTCGGGTCACCTCGCGAAAGAAAACGTATGATGGGTTGTGAAACAGCAGCTCAGCCCCAGCCACGGGATTGGCGCGCACCCACGAGCGTATCCTCTGGGCGCTGACCTGATGCGCACCCAAGGCGCCGCGCCGGATCAGTTCCGCGCCGATCGACCGATACGGGTGACCATTTGCGCCACCATACCCGACCCGCAATGCGCTACCATCCGGCAAACGCACCCGGCCCGAGCCTTGGATTTGCAGAAAAAACAGCTCAACGGGGTCATCAACCCAAGCAATCTCGAGCCCGCGATTGGCCATGACATCGCCGGTCAGGATCTGACGGCGGCTAAGCCAGGGATTAGCAGACCGGGCTTCGGGCGGCATTTTGTATATGGGATATTTGAAACGCTCGGTCCGCGTCAGCGATCCATCCAGTTCGGGTTCGAAATACCCGGTGAATAGCGCCTCATTCCCGTCTTCGACCAGAACGGGGCGAAAGAACAGCTCAAAAAACGCCCGCGCGGCATCTGATTCATAGGTCCGGGCCACGCCGCATAACGCGCGCCAGTCGGGGTCGTTCAGATCACCGCAGGTGTTCAGGAAAACAGAAAGGGCCGCTCCGTGATCGTCATCGGCCCAGCCATCCAGGTCGTCGAATGACAGAATGGACCGCGTCGCTTCGGCGCTGGCAGAGGTTGCCATCACAGCCCCCAGCAATAACGACCGAAGCGCAGCAATCATGCGTCCGTGGCAACAAGCAGCCAGTTCGGATCGTCCGAGCCCATGACCCGGGCAAACGTCCAGCTGTCCTTTTGGCGTTTGACCGTGTTCGGATTGCCTTCGATGATATCACCGCCCCGATCGCGCACGACCGAAGTCAATTCGCCGACAAACCGCATGGTGATCTCGGCCTCGTTGGAATCCTTGTCGAATTTCACATCGGCCAGGGTTGTCTCACGCACGCCGATGAACTCGGCCTCGATTGTCAGGCCCTGATCTTCTCGCGCGGCCACCACATCAACGAATGTGTCAAAAACTTCTTCAGACAGGAAAGGCTGGATTTCGTCCAGATTGCCTTTTTCGAACCCCATCACGATCATCTCATATGCACCGCGCGCGCCTTGCACGAATTCGCTGACCGAAAATGCAGGCTCGACCCGCTTCATGGCCGCCAGCGTTTGCGCCTGAGGGCTGTCCTCGGCCACGTGGTCGGTGATGTCGTGATCCGGCCCGCCTTCGATCACCTCGAAATCACGGCGCGACTTGCTTGTATCCGGCTGTTGCTGCAGCGGTGGTTTTTCAAACCCTTCACGCGTTCCCAACACACTTTTCAGGCGCAGGATCAGAAAGATGGCTATTCCGGCCAGCACCAGAAGCTGGATCAGGGGTGAGTTCATTTCGTCCTCATTTCAGAACCCGGGCTTTGTATACACAGCCCTCTGCCACTATGTAGGTGACAGTTGGGGGCAAGTCCACAGCCCGGCACATGCTAAAGGGTAACGCATATGTATCTGTTTTTGGCTTTTTTGTTGGTTCCGATCATCGAGATCGCCCTGTTCATCCAGGTTGGCGGTCTGATCGGGATGTGGCCAACGCTGGCAATCGTTGTCCTGACCGCTGTTTTGGGTACTGTTTTGGTGCGGACACAAGGTCGCATGGCGTTGGCCAACCTGCAGCGATCCTTTGCCGAACTGGACGACCCGACCGAGCCGTTAGCGCACGGCGCAATGATCTTGCTGTCCGGCGTCTTGTTGCTGACGCCTGGGTTCTTCACGGATGCCGTTGGTTTTGCCTTGCTTATCCCCGGAGTTCGCGTTGCCGTCTTTCGCTACATCAAGTCGAAGGCCACCATCACCCATTTTCAAATGGGGACCGGCGCGCAGTTCAAAACAGGGCCTGATCCGTTTCCGCAAGATGACGTGATCGATGGCGAATACACCGAAGTCCGCCCACGCCAAACCCCATCAAAGCCATCGAAATGGGTGGAAGGCTCGTGACCTGCATTGAGGTGCATCGCTCAACTTGCTAAGCAGTGGCGGATTTCATTTTCGGAGTAGATAAATGGCCGACGAAGACGCCAAAGAAAACACAGAGGCACAAGCCGCACCACAGATTCAAATGCGTGTTCTGGGACAATTCATTCGCGACATGTCCTTTGAAAACGTGATGGCCCAGAAAGGTGTGTCGGGCGATGTGCAGCCTGAGATTTCGGTTCAGGTCAACCTGGACGCAAAAAAGCGCCCCGCTGACCACCAGTTCGAAGTCTCGATCAAGCTGAATCTCAAGTCGAAAGCCAAGGGGATGGAAGACATCCTGTTCCTGTTCGAGATCGACTATTGCGGCTTGTTCCACGTGGAGGGCGTGGCCGAAGATCAGATGCACCCCTTCCTGATGATCGAATGCCCGCGCATGATTTTCCCGTTCCTGCGCCGCATCGTCAGCGACGTCACCCGCGACGGTGGCTATCCGCCGGTCAATCTGGACAATATCGACTTTGTTGCGCTCTATCGGAATGAGCTGATGCGCCGTCAAGCAGAAGCTCAGAAAACCGAAGCCTGACCGAGATGACCCGCGCCGGGGTCGTCTCAGGCGCGGGTCCAAAGGGCGGCTTCGCCCAATTTCTCAACAAATGCGTCATGAGCCGCGCGTTCGTCTTCGGTGATCCGGGACGGCAAGGCATTTGCCCGCGCTGATGGTCGCCATTCGTCACCACCCCCGGCGCCCGCCGAAGCTGCTGTCGACAAACCGAAATCCGGCTGACGACCACCGATCAGCTCCAGATAAACTTCGGCCAAAATCTCGGAATCAAGCAAGGCCCCGTGCAGTACCCGGTTCGAGTTGTCGATATTGAACCGTCGGCACAGCGCATCCAGCGAGGCTGGGGAGCCGGGGAACCGCTTGCGCGCGATTGCCAATGTGTCCAGCGCCTGCTCCATCGGGATCAGCGGCAGGCCCATCCATCCCAATTCGGCGTTTAGGAACTTCATATCGAAAGAGGCATTGTGGATGACCAGCTTTGCGTCGCCGACGAAATCCCGAAACCCTTGACCCACCTTGGCAAACACCGGTTTGTCTCTCAGCGTCACTTCGCCCTTTTCCGGTGGGCGGGGAGTTTCAAGCAAATCGGGGCCGATGCCGTGTACGCCGAACGCCTCTTCGGGCATGGAACGTTCGGGGTTGATATAGACGTGGTAGGTTTCGCCCGTGGCCACATGGTTCCAAAGCTCGACCGCGCCGATTTCTACGATCCGGTCCCCGCTTTCGGGATCAAACCCTGTGGTTTCGGTGTCCAGAACAATCTCACGCATCTGCCATTCCCGCCCGTATTTGCCTGACCACATCCTGCACCTGCGCGCGGGCATGGTCCAGAGAGTCAGTGACAATCACAAAATCCGAGCGCCCGCATTTTTCGTCATTCGGCATCTGCTTGGACAGAATCTGTTCGAACTGCGTCTCGCTCATTGTTCCGCGTTCCATTACCCGGCGTTTTTGTTCTTCTGCGGGGACCGACACGCAAGCAACGGCATCCATTGCCGTATGTCCACCGGTCTCAAAGAGCAGGGGAATGTCAAAGACCAAAATATCCGACTGCGCAAGATCGCGAAATGCAGAACGATCTGCAGCAACCAGCGGGTGCACAATACTCTCGATGACCTTCAACATGGTCGGGTCTTTGGCGATGATATGTTTCAGCGCATCCCGGCTGACCGCACCATCAACAATTGCCAAGGGAAATGCGTCCCGCATCGGCGCAACCGCTGCACCACCCGCTGAATAAAGCCTGTGCACCGCCGCATCCGCATCCCAGACTGCGCAGCCTTCGTCGGCAAACATCTGTGCGGTCGTGCTTTTGCCCATCCCGATGGAACCGGTCAGGCCAAGCGCAAACCTCATGCCAGCACCACGGCGCGAAGTTCGTCATCCACCTCGGGGCGTACCCCAAACCAGCGTTCAAATCCGGGGATCGCCTGGTACAGCAACATGCCAAGGCCGTCGACTGCGGTGCATCCGGCTTCTTCCGCCGATTGCAGCAAGCGGGTTTTCAGCGGCGTATAGACCAGGTCGGTCACAACAGCGCCAGGCTGCAAGCCGTCCAAAGGCACGCGAAGCTCGGGCTGACCCTGCATGCCTAAAGACGTCGTATTGACCACCAATTCCGCATTTTCGATGACGTTTCCGGCCTGAACCCAATCCACTACTGTGATACGTTTCCCGAATTCCTCTTTCAGATGGTCCGCGCGGGTCCGAGTCCTGTTGGACAGCAAAATCTCGGGCACGCCAGCCTCGGCCAGCGCCTGCAACACCGCGCGCGCTGCACCGCCTGCGCCAAAAACCACCGCTGGCCCATCCGCAGGGTTCCAATCCGGTGCGCCGCTGCGAAGGTTTTGCATGAATCCAAAGCCATCCGTGTTGTCGGCGTGGATCGATCCATCCTCGCGAAACACCAGCGTATTGGCCGCTCCGATCACCGAGGCCCGGTCCGAGACATGATCAGCCAGTCGCATCGCGGCTTCTTTATGCGGGACGGTCACGTTGGTTCCGACGAACCCTGCCTTGGGCAGAGTGCGTAAAACGGTTTCAAGATCTGCAGGCGCAACATCCATCGGCACATAGTGACCAGCCAGCCCGTGTGATTTCAGCCAATGACCGTGCAGCTTGGGTGATTTGGAATGCGCAACCGGATGGCCGATGACGCCGGCCAAAGGGATTTGGTGGTCCATCATTGATCGATCACGCCTTTCACAGCCAGAAAATTGAGTAGTTCCAACAGAGGCATACCCAAAACGTTAAAATAGTCGCCGTCAATGGTTGCAAACAGGCGCACGCCTTCTTCTTCCAATTTATATGCTCCCACCGCATGCCGGATGCTGTCCCAGTTGCGGTCAATGTAATCCCGCAGGTAAGCGTCGGAACTCATGCGCATCCGCAGACGCACCTGACCGACATGCCGCCAGATCGGTTCGCCACTTTGATAGATGACAGCCGCCGACAACAACATATGCCGCTTGCCGCGCATGGACTTCAGCTGCGCTATTGCATCTTCGGGCGTCTGCGGCTTCGACAGCAAACCGCCTTCAAAATCCAGAACCTGATCACAGCCCAAAACCATCGTGCCGGGGTTCTTGTCGCTGACCTTGCGCGCCTTCATCTCGGCCAGAGTATCGGCGATGTCGCGCGGACTGGCACCCTCGGCCAACAAGGCCCGTTTGGCGCTGTCTTCATCGACCCGTGCAGTTTGCACAGTGAATGGCACGCCCGCATTCTGCAAAAGCTGCGCGCGAATGGAGGACCCCGAAGCCAGAATGATGGGGACAGACATGTGGAAAACCCCCTGAGCAAATCGTTGAGCGTTCTGGCATGGTTTGTATGGTTTTCCTGTTGACACGCAAGCCCGGGATTTTTTGGTGAAACGTCCCGGATTCGCTCGAACCCTGTCCATCTGGGGCAAGGATAACTTGGATCAGCGGGATAACCGAATTCTCCGAAGTTACCCAACAGGTTATCCCCAGAAGTATCGAGCCTGTATGCCATTAAACGTTTGATTTATATCAGTAAAATATTCTCTTAACAGAATCACATCTCGCATCCGGATTTCTATCCACCTGGGGAAAACGCATGTGTAAAAAAGTAATCCACCGAATTTAATCTCCCTACAAAACCATCATCCTTTTTCTTTTCTATTTTTTTTATTAGGGAGTGTTCCGAGAACTGTCCGGAGCCGGAATGTCTGATCTTCTTTTCACGATCTACCCTTGGGTGAAGTCGGTGCACATCATGGCCGTGATCTCATGGATGGCAGGGTTGTTCTACTTACCGCGACTGTTTGTGTATCATGTCGAAAAGGCGCAGGCTGTCGACGGTGCGGAACCCATTTTCTTTGAAATGGAAGAAAAGCTGCTGCGCGTGATCATGCGCCCCGCAATGATTGCCGCTTGGGTTTGTGGTCTGATCATGGTTTTCACACCGGGTATCGTCGGGTGGGACTTTGCATGGCCTTGGGTCAAGGGTGCTGGCGTGATCGCGATGACCTGGTTTCATCATTGGCTGCTGGCACGGCGCAAGGATTTCTTTGAAGGGCGAAACAAGCTCACTGGGCGGCAGTTTCGCATGATGAACGAGGTTCCGACCCTTTTGATGATCTTTATCGTTCTGGCGGTCGTTCTGAAGTTCTGAGGCGCTGTTTGACTCCGGTCGCTGACGCGCTTATGTAGGGATCAACGCGCCCGTCCGGGCGAAGTGCATCCCGTATTGAAATTCCATCCCGTGCCGCGATCCTTGCGGCCAAGGTTCGTATCATCATGACAACTGAATCCCTGAATCTGGCTGACCTGAAGGCCAAAAGCCCCAAAGACCTTCTGGCGATGGCCGAAGAACTGGAGATCGAAAACGCCTCGACCATGCGTAAGGGCGAGATGATGTTCCAGATCCTGCGCGAACGCGCGGATGAGGGCTGGACCGTCGGCGGCGACGGTGTGCTTGAGGTGCTGCAGGACGGGTTCGGCTTTTTGCGTTCGCCTGAGGCGAACTATCTGCCGGGTCCAGACGACATCTATGTCTCGCCCGACATGATCCGCCTGCATTCGCTGCGCACCGGTGACACCGTTGAGGGCGAAATCAAGGCCCCTGACGACAATGAGCGTTACTTCGCGCTGACCAAGGTTACCAAGATCAACTTTGAAGAGCCTGAGAAAGCAAAGCACAAGATTCTGTTCGACAACCTGACGCCGCTCTACCCCGAAGAGCGTCTGAAGATGGAGATCGAGGATCCCACCATTAAAGACAAGTCGGCCCGAGTGATCGATTTGGTCTCGCCCATTGGTAAAGGCCAGCGGTCGCTGATCGTGGCGCCGCCGCGGACGGGTAAGACAGTGATCCTGCAGAACATTGCGCACTCGATCGAACAGAACCACCCGGAGTGCTATCTGATCGTCCTTCTGATCGATGAACGCCCGGAAGAGGTGACGGACATGCAGCGCTCGGTTAAGGGTGAGGTTGTGTCCTCAACTTTCGACGAACCCGCAACGCGCCACGTAGCCGTATCCGAAATGGTGATCGAAAAAGCTAAGCGTTTGGTCGAACATAAACGAGATGTTGTTATTCTTCTAGATTCAATCACAAGACTTGGTAGGGCGTTTAACACAGTGGTCCCGTCCTCGGGTAAAGTTCTGACCGGTGGTGTGGATGCGAATGCGCTGCAAAGGCCCAAGCGTTTCTTTGGTGCGGCCCGGAACATCGAAGAGGGTGGTTCGCTGACCATTATCGCGACTGCTCTGATCGACACCGGTAGCCGGATGGACGAAGTGATCTTCGAAGAATTCAAAGGCACCGGTAACTCGGAAATCGTGTTGGACCGCAAGATCGCTGACAAGCGCGTGTTCCCGGCGATCGACATCCTCAAGTCCGGCACCCGGAAAGAGGATCTGCTGGTCGACAAGGGCGATCTGGCGAAGACCTTCGTTCTGCGCCGCATCCTCAACCCGATGGGTACGACCGACGCAATCGAGTTCCTGTTGTCCAAGTTGAAACAGACGAAGACAAATGGCGAGTTCTTCGATTCGATGAACACCTGACACAGGTCTTAACTGACGCGAGGCCTTCGAATGGATACGATATTCGCCTTGGCCAGCGCGCAAGGCAAAGCCGGGGTGGCGGTCATCCGCCTCTCTGGTCCCTTGGCGCATGATGCTGCGGCCAGTTTGACCAGCGATGCTTTGCCAAAACGCGGAATGCGGGTGCGGACCTTGCGAACGCCGGATGGGTCTCGGCTTGATGATGGGCTGGTTCTGACATTCCAGGCCCCGGCGAGTTTCACTGGCGAGGATGTGGCCGAGCTGCAGATTCACGGCAGTATTGCAACGGTGAATGCCGTCATGCGCAGCTTGTCGGATACCGATGGTCTGCGATTGGCAGATCCCGGTGAATTTACCCGCCGTGCGCTTGAAAACGGCAAGATGGACCTGACTCAGGTCGAAGGCTTGGCCGATCTGATTGACGCCGAAACCGAAATACAACGAAAGCAAGCACAGACCATTCTGACAGGCGCTTTGGGAGATCTGGCGGAACGGTGGCGCAAGGACTTAATCCGAGCGGCGTCTTTGTTGGAGGCGGTCATAGACTTTGCTGACGAAGAAGTTCCCACAGACGTGACGCCCGAAGTGCGTTCGCTCTTGTCCGGTGTGATGACCGAGCTGAAGCGCGAAGCACAAGGGGTTCAGATCGCTGAGCGTATACGAGCCGGATTTGAAGTTGCGATTGTTGGTCCTCCCAATGCAGGAAAATCCACCCTGTTAAACGCCTTGGCTGGGCGAGATGCGGCGATAACATCAGAATATGCCGGAACAACTCGGGATGTCATCGAGGTTCGTATGGATCTTGCGGGCTTGCCGGTGACGCTTTTGGATACAGCGGGGCTGCGCGAAACCGAGGATCATGTCGAAAATCTGGGTATCTTGCTTGCCAAGAAACGCGCGGAAGGGGCTGACTTGCGCGTGTTCTTGACAGATGACCCGGCGGAGCTTGGAGTTGAGGTACAGCCTGACGACATACAGGTACTCCCTAAGGCCGACCTTCGGAAAATCGCCGATGGCGGTATTTCCGGAAAAACCGGGCAGGGGATTGATCGTCTTGTAGAGCAGATTTCGCGTGTACTGGTTGCCAGGACCACTAGCCATGGTGTTGCAACCCGCGAGAGGCACCGCGTTGCGCTGAATAAGGCAGGTGATGTTTTGGGTGTTGCGCTGGAGGTTCTGGAATCGGGATCGGATATGTATGATGTGGCAGCAGAAGAACTGCGCGCGGCCATCAGAGCTTTGGAGTCACTGGTGGGGCGAATCGGTGTTGAAGATTTGCTGGACGAAATATTCTCGAGCTTTTGCTTGGGTAAATGAGGAGTGTTTCACGTGAAACATTCAAAATTCGATGTGATTGTCATTGGCGCAGGGCATGCGGGGACTGAAGCCGCGCATGCGGCGGCGCGTATGGGTGCCGAAACAGCGCTTGTCACCCTGTCGGCGTCAGATATTGGTGTAATGTCCTGTAATCCGGCGATCGGTGGATTAGGAAAAGGCCACCTCGTTCGTGAAATCGACGCTATGGATGGCGTGATGGGGCGCGTTGCTGATCAGGCTGGAATCCAGTTTCGGCTTTTGAACCGCAGGAAAGGCCCCGCGGTACAAGGGCCTAGAACGCAAGCAGATCGAAGCCTGTACCGAATGGCTATGCAGGCGGTGACGCACTCCCAAAAGGGGCTTTCCGTCGTCATTGGTGAGGTCGTTGACTTTCTGATGTCCGGCTCACGTGTGGCTGGTGCCAAGCTGACTGATGGGTCCGAGTTGCACGCTGACGCCGTCATTCTCACGTCTGGAACCTTTCTGCGCGGCGTCATCCACATTGGCGACTACGCCCGCCCGGGCGGGCGTATGGGAGATCGCCCATCCGTTAAATTGGCTGAACGGCTCGACAGTTTTGAACTTCCGCTTGGACGCTTGAAGACCGGAACGCCGCCCAGGTTGGATGGGCGATCGATCGACTGGTCAGACCTTGAACGACAGGATGGGGACGAAGACCCAACCTTGTTTTCGTTCCTGTCAACAACGGTTACGGCTCCGCAAATTTCGTGTGGGATCACGCATACGAACACCCGCACCCATGAAATCATTGAAAAAAACCTGTCACGATCTGCCATGTATGGGGGTCATATCGACGGGGTAGGCCCAAGGTATTGCCCATCGATCGAAGACAAGATCGTGCGATTTGGCGACAAGGAATCCCATCAGATTTTCCTTGAGCCAGAAGGTGTTAACGACCACACTGTTTATCCAAACGGAATTTCGACGTCATTGCCACAGGATGTACAGCTGGAATACGTCCGCTCGATCAAGGGGCTGGAGCGCGCCGAAATCCTGCAGCCGGGTTATGCCATTGAGTATGACTATGTCGATCCGCGTGTGCTAACATCATCGCTTGCACTTCCGGATGTGCCCGGGCTCTTCCTGGCCGGGCAGATCAATGGAACAACGGGATACGAAGAGGCGGCCGCCCAAGGCTTGGTGGCCGGTCTGAATGCTGCTTTAAGCGTTTTTGGAAAAGACCCCGTCCAGTTTACCCGTTCCGATAGCTATATAGGTGTCATGATTGATGATCTAACAACGCGCGGTGTCGCGGAACCCTACCGCATGTTCACGTCTCGCGCAGAATTCAGGTTATCATTGCGCGCGGATAACGCTGACCAGCGGCTGACTCCCGTTGGGATTAAGTTGGGTTGCATCGCGGACAACAGGAATCGGTCCTTTCATACCAAAATGGTAAAAATTGATGCGGCCAAATCTCGTTTGACAGCGCGCGCATATACACCAACAGAAATGCGGGCGGCTGGAATTGACGTCAATCAGGATGGCAACAGAAGAGATGGCATCGCGATTTTGGCGTTTCCGAAAGTTTCTTTTGATGATCTCATTCTTTTGGAACCCGATCTGGAAAACGTTGAACCGGACATCCGTTTACAGGTGGAGCGTGACGCGCTTTACGCGAATTACATCGAGCGACAGAAAAACGACGTTGCGGCGATGCGACGGGATGAATCTTATGAAATACCAAGGGATTTTGATTATTCGTCGCTGAACGGTCTTTCGTCTGAGATGAAGCAAAAACTATCGCATGCCCGGCCGGAGAATATCGCTCAGGCGGGTCGGGTTGAAGGCGTTACTCCGGCTGCGCTTACTTTGATACTTGCGAAGCTGCGTCGCACCCAAAAAGCCCTCAAGGCATGAATCAAGTGGATTCAAGAGCTTTGGGTGTTTCACGTGAAACATTCGAGAGGCTTTCGACATATGTGGACCTTGTCCAACGCTGGAATCCCAGGATAAATCTGGTTTCTCGCAATAGCCTTCAGGAAGTTTGGACAAGGCATATCCAGGATTCCGTTCAAGTCTACCGCTGTGCCGGGCAATTCGAGCACTGGGTCGACCTGGGTAGCGGAGGCGGATTTCCAGGGATGGCGTGTGCCATAATGGCAATGGAATATGCACCTAACGCACGATTCACACTTGTGGAAAGCGATCAACGCAAATGCGCATTTCTTCGCAATGTTGCCAGGGAAACAGGCGCAGCCTGCACGGTAATCTCAAAACGAATCGAGGCGGTTGACCCCTTGAATGCCGATATTGTTTCAGCGCGTGCCTTGGCTGATCTCTGCAAGCTATTGTCCTTTTGCGACAGGCATTTAAGCAGAACTGGAATAGCATTGTTGCCGAAAGGCGCGACCTGGAAAAAAGAGCTGCAAGACGCACGGGAAGAATGGAATTTCGACGCTGAGGTGATTACAAGCTTAACCGAGCCTCAGGCTGTAATCCTCAAGGTCAAAGGAGTGTCACGTGGTTGATTTGTCTCGTCCCTCAGGACCCAGGATAATCGCGGTCGCAAATCAAAAGGGCGGCGTCGGTAAAACAACAACCGCGATCAATCTGGCCGCTGGCTTATCCGAGGCGGGTTGCAAGGTTCTGGTGGTTGATTTGGACCCACAGGGCAATGCATCTACTGGCCTGGGCGTCGAAGACCGCGACTGGACGACCTATGATCTTATTTTGGACGACGCCCCACTTGAGGCGGTTGTGCAGGAAACTGAAATCGATGGGCTGTTTGTCGTCCCGGCAACCGTTGACTTGAGCTCTGCGGATATTGAGCTCATCTCAAACGAAAAACGCAGCTATCTGTTGCACGATGCCCTGCGGCAAACCGCGATTGACAAGTTCGACCTGGATTTTGTGTTGATCGACTGCCCGCCATCTCTGAATTTACTGACCGTAAACGCAATGGTCGCGGCCCATTCCGTATTGGTTCCACTTCAAAGCGAATTCTTTGCGCTTGAAGGGTTGTCGCAGCTGATGCTTACGATCCGAGAGGTTCGCCAGACGGCGAATCCGGATCTCAGAATCGAAGGTGTTGTGTTGACCATGTATGACAACCGCAACAACTTGTCCCGTCAGGTGGAAAAAGACGCGCGTGACAATCTGGGTGAGATGGTATTTAAAACCAAGATACCCAGAAATGTGCGTGTCAGCGAGGCTCCGTCTTACGCCTTGCCGGTACTGCAATATGACTCCGGGTCTTTGGGGGCGATGGCATATCGACACCTGGCGCGGGAGGTCATGCACAAAAACAACAAGGTCGCTGCATAGGCGACAGTGAGGAGCGTATCGTGGCCGTCAAAAAATCCAAACCTCGTGGCTTGGGCCGGGGACTTTCCGCCCTGATGGCGGATGTAACGCAAGAGGCGGACGGGCATTCCCTATCCGATCCTCGTCGCCCGGACATGAAAGTTCCAATCGAAAAGCTGAAGGCAAACCCAAACCAGCCCAGACGGACGTTCCTTCCGGAACAGCTGGCAGAGCTTGCTGCTTCGGTTAAGGAAAAAGGAATTATTCAGCCTCTGATTGTACGGGAAATCGACGGCGGAGAGTACGAAATCGTGGCCGGCGAACGTCGTTGGCGCGCGGCCCAGATGTCTCAGCTTCATGAAATCCCGGTTATTGTGCGTGATTTCGACGATACCGAAGTTTTGGAAGTCGCCATTATCGAGAACATTCAGCGTGCCGATCTGAACGCAGTGGAAGAGGCAGCGGGCTACAAACAACTCATGGACCGGTTCGGCCATACGCAGGAAAAACTGGCCGAGGCGCTAGGAAAAAGTCGCAGTCACATCGCGAACCTTCTGCGGTTGTTGTCTCTGCCTTTGGATGTGCAGAAACTGGTGATCGAGGGGAAACTGTCCGCCGGACATGCGCGTGCGCTGATAACAGCGGAGAACCCGTCCGAGCTGGCGAAAATCGTTGTGCGCGACGGTCTTTCGGTGCGCGCGACCGAAGCGTTGGTTAAGAAACAACAGGATGCACCGGTCAAGTCAGCCTCACAATCCAGGAATCTGGACGCGGGTAAGGACGCAGATACCCGTGCGCTGGAGAAGGACCTCTCGGCAATTCTGGCCATGAAGGTTTCGATCAACCACGAGGCTGGGACCGAAACCGGGCAAGTGGTGCTGACCTATGAAAATCTGGACCAGCTCGACGATCTGTGCGCCAAGCTCAGCCGTTAGGTCGGGTCCAGATAAAGGTCAATACGCCACACAAGACCACGGCCTGAATGAGAAGCACATAGGTCGGGACAGATATCAGAATGGAAATGCCAAAGACGGCAGCGATCGAGAGGGTCGCAGCTTTCTTGGCGGTCGGACGAATGGCGCCCGAGCTTTGCCAATCCAAAATCATGGGCCCGAAGGTCTGGTGGCTGATCAGCCAGGTGTGCAACCGAGATGAGGATCGGGCGAAGAAAAAGGCTGCCAACAGCAGAAAAGGTACGGTGGGCAACAAGGGCAGGGCGATGCCAATTACGGCAAGTGCAATGCAGGTCAATCCCAATGAAGCCCAGAGGTAACGCATCCCTTAACTCAGCAGCTCCCGGATCACTGAATTCAGGACAGCGCGCCCGTCCTTTGTGGCGATCAAGTGGCTCTCTGTCCGATGCACCATGCCAATATCGCTCAGTTCACTTATCTTGTCGTCAGACAATGAGTGTTCGGACATGGCGTTAAACCTACCTATATTTAGTCCTTCCGCAATTCTTAAACCCATCATAAGGTATTCGCTTGATTGATCTTGGTTGGGCAGCGGGGACCGCACGACTTCGCCATTGCCTGTCTTGACCGCCTTCAACCACCCTGCCGGGGACAAATGGGTCTCTGTCGCATATCTCTGCCCATCCAGCGTAACCCGACCGTGCGCGCCAGGGCCGATACCAACATAGTCGCCATAGCGCCAGTAGATCAGGTTGTGCCGCGATTCAGCCCCGCGCCGCGCGTGGTTTGAGACCTCATAAGCGGGAAGGCCATGCGCCTCGCAAATCTCTTGCGTGGCAAGATACATGTCGGCGGCGTTGTCATCTTCGGGCAGGCCACGCAGCTTGCCTAGTGCATAGCGGTCGCCAAAGGCGGTGCCGTCTTCGATGGTCAGCTGATACAACGACAAGTGATCGACCGCCATCGAGAGTGCTTCGGTCAATTCGGCACGCCACGCCTTCAAAGTCTGATGTTGGCGGGCATAGATCAGGTCAAAACTGACCCGATCGAAACAAGCGCGGGCAATGTCAAATGCGGCGCGGGCCTCGGCCACCGAGTGAATCCGCCCCAAACGGTGAAGGTCTTCGTCGTTCAACGCTTGTACGCCCATCGAGATTCGGTTGACCCCGGCGTCGCGATAGGCAGCGAACCGTCCCGCCTCGACCGAGCCGGGATTGGCCTCCAGCGTGACTTCCATGTCATTGGCAGGTCGCCAGAGCGCGCGGGCTTCGTCAATGACGGCAGCCACGGTTTCGGGATTCATCAGGGACGGGGTGCCACCGCCGAAAAAGATCGTGTTCAGCACCCGGTCAGGCGTTTCCGAGGCGGCGCGCCGCAATTCGGCCAAGTAGGCGTTAAGCCATTGTTTTTGATCTATATTGCGGGAAACATGACTGTTGAAGTCGCAATAGGGGCACTTGGCCTCGCAAAAGGGCCAGTGCACGTACAGGCCAAAGCCCCCGTTGCGCCAATCATCCGCCAAAACAGCCTTTCACGAACATCTCAACCGCGCGGCCGCGATGGCTGATCTTGTTCTTTTCCCAGCGATCCATCTCGGCAAAGGTAATGTCGTGGCCTTCGGGGACAAACATTGGGTCATAGCCGAACCCACCCTCGCCGCGGATGGGCCAGACCAAATGTCCGGGGGCGATGCCTTCGAACACCTCGTCGTGCCCGTCGGGCCAGGCTAAAACCAGCGTACTGCGGAACTGGGCAGTGCGGGGATGGGGCGCGTTCTTCGCGTCCAGCTCAGTGTGCGCGCGGGTCATGGCCATCAGAAAATCACGGCCATTGCCGGTTTCGGCCCAATCAGCAGTGTACACACCGGGTGCGCCGTCCAGCGCATCGATGGTGATCCCGGAATCGTCCGACAGGGCAGGCAGGCCGGTTGCTTGCGCGGCGGCATGGGCTTTGATCCGGGCATTGCCGACAAAAGTATCTTCGGTCTCGTCCGGTTCGGGCAGGTTCATGTCTGCTGCGCCCACCACAGTGACACCAAAGGGTTCGAGGAGATGCGCCATCTCCTCAAGCTTGCCCTTGTTGTGGGTGGCGACCAACAGTCTGTCACTGTCGAACTTGCGGGTCATGCGGTGGCGGCCTTTTGCGCAGCGGCCAGTTCTCCCACGCCTTTTTCAGCCAGATCCATCAGCTGATCCATCTGCGCGCGGCTGAAAACCGAACCTTCAGCGCTCATCTGCACTTCGATCAGCTTGCCTGAGCCTGTCATGATAAAGTTTCCATCCACGCCGGCTTCACTGTCTTCTGGATAATCCAGATCCAACACCGGCTGACCGGCGTAAATTCCACAAGAAACCGCCGCAACAGGGTCTACCAAAGGATCAGAGATCACATCACCGGTCTTCATCAATTTGTTCACCGCCAAACGCAGTGCAACCCAGCCTCCGGTGATCGACGCGCAGCGAGTGCCACCATCGGCCTGGATGACATCGCAGTCGACGGTAATCTGGCGTTCGCCCAACGCGACCCGGTCCACACCGGCCCGCAATGCACGGCCAATCAGGCGTTGGATTTCAACGGTGCGGCCGCCTTGCTTGCCCGAGGCTGCCTCACGCCGCATCCGTGTGTTTGTTGCGCGCGGTAGCATGCCGTATTCCGCCGTTACCCAACCCAGGCCCGAGCCTTTGATAAACGGCGGCACGCGATCCTCGATGGTGGCGGTGCACAGCACATGGGTGTCACCCATCTTGATGAGGCAAGACCCCTCGGCATGTTTGGTAAAGCCCGTCTCGATTGAAACGGCGCGCATTTCGTTTAGATCACGTCCTGAGGGTCGCATGTAAATTCCTTTGTTGGCTGGGTTTGGGATACCGCCCCGCGGCGTTACGATGCAACCCCGATTGACCTTTCATTTTCCTGCGATTTAATGACGTTCCAGCAGGGGACCGCCGATGAGCGAAGCAAGAAAAATTCTGGATGAGATGAACGACCGATCACGCGAAGTGTTTCGTTTGATCGTCGAAAGCTATCTGGACAGCGGCGAACCCGTCGGCAGCCGCACCCTGACCCGCACCCTGTCGGAAAAGGTTAGCGCCGCCACGGTGCGGAACGTGATGCAGGATCTGGAATTCCTGGGGCTTCTGGACAGTCCACATATCAGCGCAGGGCGCATTCCCACGCAGCAGGGGCTGCGGATGTTTGTCGATGGACTTCTTGAGGTCGGCGACCTGGGCGCGGATGACAAGAAAAAGCTGAATGACACATTAGGCTCTAACGCAGGCGATGTAGCCGGAATGTTGGACCGAGTGGGTTCAGCGCTGTCGAATGTGACACAAGGCGCCTCTCTGGTGCTGACGCCCAAGCATGAGGCGGAGATCAAGCATATCGAGTTTGTCTCGTTGGGCCATGATCGCGCTTTGGTGGTCTTGGTGTTCTCGGATGGCCATGTGGAAAATCGCCTGTTCACACCTCCGCCCGGTCAAACACCCAGTTCCATGCGCGAGGCGGCGAATTTCCTGAATGCTTTGATCGAGGGGCGCACGATCAGCGAAGTGCGTCGGCAGATGCTGTCGCAGATCGACGCGCGGAAACAGGAAATTGACGTTCTGGCGCGCGAGATGGTGGAAAGCGGGATTGCTGCTTGGGACAGTGAAGGGGGCGACTCGGCACGCCTGATTGTGCGCGGTCGGGCGAATCTTTTGGCAGATTCGGGAGAAACCGAAGAACTGGATCGCATCAGAACCCTGTTTGACGACCTGGAACGCAAACGTGACATCGCCGAATTTCTGGAATTGACCGAGGAAGGCGAAGGTGTGCGCATTTTTATTGGCTCTGAGAACAAACTTTTCTCACTTTCGGGTTCCTCTTTGGTGGTCTCTCCATATATGAACGCTGATCGTAAGATAATCGGTGCGGTTGGGGTCATCGGACCCACACGTCTGAACTATGGGCGGATCGTACCTATCGTGGATTATACGGCGCAACTGGTCGGCAAGTTGATTTCCGACCGGAGCTAAGGGGTAGAAGATGGCAGAGCCCAAGAACGAAGAATTTCTGGACGACATCATGTCCGCAGAAGCCGAAGAGCTGGCCGAGGAAATTGCCGAGATCAGTGATGAAGCGCTGGAGCTGGATGAATTGCGGGCGCAGCGGGACGATTTCAAGGACAAGTTTATGCGCGCATTGGCAGATGCCGAAAACGCGCGCAAACGCGGCGACAAAGCGCGCCGGGATGCGGAGCAATATGGTGGCTCGAAGCTGGCGCGGGACATGCTGCCGGTTTACGATAATATGAAACGCGCGCTTGAGGCTGCGACCGACGAGCAGAAAGAGGTTGCCGCCGGTCTGCTGGAAGGTGTCGAGTTAACGATGCGGGCACTGAAAGATGTGTTCCAGAAACACGGGATCGAAGTGATCACGCCTCAGGTCGGCGATCGGTTCGACCCGAATGTACATGAGGCGATGTTTGAAGCCCCGGTGCCGGGGACACGCGCGGGGGATATCATTCAGGTTTCTGCTGAAGGGTTTATGCTGCACGACCGATTGCTGCGTCCGGCGCAGGTAGGCGTGTCGTCGACACCTGCAAGCTGATTGGCCTCTACGAGGCCAAGCCTCCGGCGGAAGTATTTTGAACAGAAGAAGGGGCGGTCAGGATTTGGCCGCCTCTTTCAGTTTGTAGATTAGATCAAGCGCGTCCCGGGGGCTGAGTTCGTCCGGCAGGATATCGTGAAGCATATCCGTAACCGGAGTAGCCTTTGGTGCAGGCGGCGGTGGTGGTGGCGCTGCCGAGAAAAGGGGCAGGTCGTCAATCAGCGCTTTTTGTTTGCCACCCTCGCGTTCTGTCTTTTCCAATTGATCCAGGACGACGCGCGCGCGCTCGACCACTGAGGGCGGCAGCCCGGCGAGTTGGGCGACCTGCACGCCATAGGATCGATCAGCGGCACCTTTGTGGACTTCGTGCAGGAAGATGACCTCGCCCTCCCATTCCTTGACGGCGACAGTGGCGTTGTCGACGCCTTCCAGCTTGCCTGCCAGTGCGGTGAGTTCGTGGTAGTGGGTGGCGAACAACGCGCGGCATTGGTTGGCGGCATGGAGATGTTCCAGCGTGGCCCAGGCGATGGAAAGCCCGTCATAGGTGGCCGTTCCGCGCCCGATTTCATCCAGAATAACCAGCGCGCGATCATCGGCTTGATTGAGGATAGCGGCGGTTTCCACCATTTCGACCATAAAGGTCGAGCGGCCACGGGCCAGATCGTCCGAAGCGCCGACACGGCTGAACAATTGGCTGACGGCGCCGATATGGGCCTGTTCGGCGGGGACATAGCTGCCCATTTGGGCGAGCAATGCAATCAACGCGTTCTGGCGCAGGAAGGTTGATTTACCGGCCATGTTTGGGCCGGTCAGCAGCCAGATTGCGGAACCCTGATCGGCACTGAGGTCGCAGTCATTGGCGATGAAGGCATCGCCTGATTGTTGACGCAGCGCGTGTTCCACGACCGGGTGGCGGCCTGCTTTGATGTCGAACGCGCGGGAGGTGTCGACTTGGGGACGGCACCAGTTTTCCCCGCGTGCCAGATCGGCCAGAGCGGTGGTCAGATCCAGCTCGGCCAGCCCTCGGGCGGCTTGGTTCAGGCGGGCGGCGAGAGCGAGAATTTCACCAGAAAGCCTTTGATAGAGCCTCTTTTCGATTTCCAGTGCCAGATTCCCTGCGTTCAAGATGCGGGTCTCGATTTCCGAGAGTTCGACAGTGGTGAACCGCACCTGATTGGCGGTGGTCTGGCGGTGAATATAGGTTTCACTGAACGGTGGATTCAGCATCTTCTCGGCATGGGTGGCCGTGGTTTCGATGAAATAGCCCAGCACATTGTTGTGCTTGATCTTCAGCGAGGTGATGCCGGTATGTTCTGCGTATTTCTGCTGGAATCCCGCGATGACCGAACGGCCTTCGTCTCGCAATGTGCGGGCTTCATCCAGTTCTGTGTCGAAACCGGGGGCGATAAAGCCTCCATCGCGGGCCAGCAGGGGTGGTTCGGCCACAAGGGCTTCGTCCAGCAGGTTCATCAGGTCGTCGAACCCCACAAAATTTTGCAGAGCGGTCGACAGCAGAACGGGTAGATCCTGCGCGTCGCAGATTTCGGCAATTGCAGCCGCCTGAGTTAGGCCATTGCGGATGGCGGCCAGATCGCGCGGGCCGCCACGCTCCAGCGACAGGCGCGACAAGGCGCGGTCCAGGTCGGGGGTTTTGCGCAACGCCTCGCGTAGATCCGAAGCGATCAGGCTGTCCTCCGTGGCGAAACTCACAGCATCCAGCCGCGCGTGGATCACGTCCAGACTGCGCGACGGGCTGGACAGGCGCTGTTCCAGCAGACGTGCGCCGCCCGGTGTCACGGTGCGGTCGATGACCGAAAGCAATGATCCGGAGCGTCCGCCCGACAGCGACCGCGTCAGTTCCAGATTACGGCGCGTGGCGGCGTCAATCTGCACCACGCGGTCCTCGGATTCCTTGAGCGGCGTCTGTAGCAGGGGCAGTTTGCCCTTCTGTGTGATCTCCAGATAGTCGATCAGTGCGCCCATGGCCGAAATCTCGGCACGGCTGAACGACCCGAACGCATCCAGCGCGCCCACGTGAAACAGTCCGCAAATGCGTTTTTCCGCAGCTGTGCTGTCGAAGCTGGCGCGGCCAATGGGGGTTAGCGAGATACCCAGATCGCGGACGGTTTCGTTTAACGCCTGCTCCATCCCATCGCCCACGATCAATTCGGATGGGGCCAGCCGCGCCAGTTCGGGGCTTAGACGGACGGATGTCAACGGCATTACGTGAAACGCACCGGTCGAGATATCGGCCCAGGCCAAAGCGGCCTCATCCCGGACCTCGGCATATGCGGCCAGAAAGTTGTGGCGGCGGGCTTCCAAAAGCGCGTCTTCGGTCAGCGTGCCGGGGGTCACCAGACGCACGACATCGCGCCTAACCACTGATTTAGAGCCTCTTTTCTTCGCCTCGGCCGGGCTTTCCATCTGTTCGCATACGGCCACGCGAAAGCCCTTGCGGATCAGGGTCAGCAGATAACCCTCGGCCGAATGCACCGGCACGCCGCACATGGGGATATCCTCACCATTATGCTTGCCGCGTTTGGTCAGGGCGATGTCCAGCGCCTCGGCGGCGTTCACCGCGTCCTGAAAGAACATCTCATAGAAATCGCCCATGCGGTAGAACAGCAGGGCATCTGAATGGGCCTCTTTGATCTCAAGGTATTGCGCCATCATTGGCGTGACTGTGGACAAAAGCGGCCCCCTTTTGGCGTCTTCCGGGGGCGACCTTACAAATCCGCCCCGCGCGGCGAAAGGTGTAAACGTATTGTCGTTGAGGCGCAGCCCCGCCTGCGTTATGACGCATCAGCCCCGAAGTCATGGAAACGACCCAAAAGATGCCCAAAGCGAAGATCACCAAAGAAGAGGCGCTGGCCTTTCACCTGGACCCGACCCCCGGCAAGTGGGAGGTGCAGGCCACCGTTCCCATGACCACCCAGCGCGACTTGTCGCTGGCCTATAGCCCCGGTGTGGCCGTGCCCTGCGAGGCCATCGCCGAAGCGCCCGAGACGGCGTATGACTATACCAACAAGGGCAATCTGGTGGCCGTGATCTCGAACGGGACCGCCGTGTTGGGTCTTGGAAACTTGGGTGCGCTGGGCGGTAAGCCGGTGATGGAGGGTAAGGCGGTTCTGTTCAAACGCTTTGCTGACGTGAATTCGATCGATATCGAACTGGATACCGAAGACCCGGACGAGTTCTGCCGCGCGGTGAGGCTGATGGGGCCGACATTCGGCGGCATCAATCTGGAAGACATCAAAGCGCCCGAATGTTTCATCATTGAACAGCGCCTGAAGGAAGAAATGGACATCCCGGTCTTTCACGACGACCAGCACGGAACAGCGGTGATCTGCGCGGCCGGGCTGCTGAATGCGCTGCACATATCGGGCAAGAAGATCGAGGATGTGAAGATCGTTCTGAACGGGGCGGGCGCAGCGGGGATTGCCTGTATCGAATTGCTCAAGTCGATGGGTGCAAAACACGACAATTGCATTGTCTGTGACACTAAGGGCGTGATCTATCAGGGCCGGACCGAAGGGATGAACCAGTGGAAATCGGCCCATGCGATCACCACCGAATTGCGCACACTGGAAGAGGCCATGAAAGGGGCTGACGTGTTCCTTGGCGTGTCGGTCAAAGGTGCGGTCACGCAGGACATGGTTGCCAGCATGGCCGACAACCCGGTGATCTTTGCAATGGCAAACCCCGACCCCGAGATCACTCCGGAAGAAGCACACGAGGTGCGCGTGGATGCAATCGTGGCCACGGGGCGCAGCGATTACCCAAATCAGGTGAACAACGTATTGGGGTTTCCCTATCTGTTCCGCGGCGCGCTGGATATCCACGCACGCGCGATCAATGACGAGATGAAGATCGCCTGTGCCCATGCGCTGGCCAATCTTGCGCGTGAGGATGTGCCCGATGAGGTGGCGATGGCTTATGGCAAGACCCTGAGTTTTGGTCGGGACTACATCATCCCCACTCCGTTCGATCCACGCCTGATCCACCGCATCCCGCCCGCCGTGGCAAAGGCCGGGATGGATACCGGCGCCGCGCGGCGTCCGATCATCGATATGGAGGCCTATGAGCTGAGCCTGAAATCCCGCATGGACCCGACGGCCAGCATCCTGCGTGGCCTGAACGCAAGGGCGCGTCAGGCCCAAAGCCGGATGATCTTTGCCGAGGGCGACGACCCGCGCGTGCTGCGTGCGGCGGTGACATACCAGCGCTCGGGCTTTGGAAAGGCGCTGATTGTCGGGCGACCCGATGATGTAAAGGAAAAGCTGGATGCCGCCGGGCTTGGAGATGCCGCTCGCGAGCTTGAGGTCGTGAATGCGGCCAACACGATGCACTTGGGTACTTACAAGGAATTCCTGTATCAACGGCTGCAACGCAAGGGGTTTGACCGCAAGGATATTCATCGACTTGCCGCACGGGACAGGCACGTGTTTTCGGCTCTGATGCTGGCTCATGGGCATGCGGATGGTCTGGTGACCGGTGCGACGCGCAAATCGGCGCATGTGCTGGATCGGATCAATCATGTGTTTGATGCGGACGCCGCCCATGGCGCCGCAGGGGTGACCGCCTTGTTGCACAAAGGGCGGATCGTGCTGATCGGTGACACGCTGGTCCATGAATGGCCCGACGAAAACGATCTGGCCAACATCGCGGAACGATCGGCTGCGGTAGCGCGCCATATGGGGCTTGAGCCGCGCGTGGCATTCGTCAGTTTCTCGACCTTTGGCTATCCGGTGTCCGAGCGGGCCGAGAAAATGCATCGCGCCCCTGCGGTGCTGGACCGGCGCGGCGTCGATTTCGAGTACGAAGGCGAGATGACCGTGGATGTGGCTCTGAATGTGGATCAGCAGGCCAGCTATCCGTTCCAGCGTTTGACCGGCCCCGCGAATATCCTGATCGTGCCGGCGCGACACTCGGCCTCGATTTCGACCAAGCTGATGCAAGAGATGGGCGGCGCAACTGTCATCGGCCCGATTCTGTCCGGTATCGACAAGCCGATTCAGATTTGTTCTACGGTTTCCACGGCGAATGATATATTGAATATGGCTATCCTTGCTTCGTGCGATATTGGGTAAGTTATGACGATCTGGAACCTCGGCTCGATCAACGCGGACATGATTTATGACGTGCCGCACCTGCCCGCGCCGGGCGAGACGCTGTCCGCCAATCGGCTGGATCGTTTTCTGGGCGGCAAGGGTGCGAACATGTCTGTTGCGGCGGCGCGAGCCGGGGCACAGGTGGCGCATATCGGGGCTGTCGGTTCAGACGGTCGTTGGGCGAAGGATCGGCTGACTGAATACGGCGTGGACACGCGCCGTATCACGCAAGTTGAAATGCCGACGGGCCACGCCATCATCGCCGTGGATGCCAAAGGTGAGAACAACATCATTCTGTTTCAAGGTGCAAATCATGCGATAACCGAGGATCAGTTGGGGCAGGCATTGTCATCCGCCGCGCAAGGCGATCTGCTGGTGATGCAGAATGAGACCAACCTGCAGGTGGAAACTGCTCGGATGGGGCGTGATCTTGGCCTGACGGTCTGCTACGCTGCTGCACCCTTTCAGGCCGAGGCCGTGCAGGCCGTTCTGCCATATCTGGATTTCCTGATCCTGAACGAAGTTGAAGCCGAGCAACTGCGTGACGCAACCGGGCAATCTGTCACCGAATTGAACGTCTCGCATGTGATCATCACTCTGGGAGCCGACGGAGCAAGGTATTACCATGCAGGGGCCGCGGCAGATTTCCCGGCGCACAAGGTGAAGGCTGTGGATACAACAGGCGCGGGTGACACATTCACGGGTTATGTCTTGGCTGGTATGGACCGGGGAATGCCGTTGCCTCAGGCCATTTCACATGCGAACCGTGCCGCGGCCTTGATGGTCACGCGGCACGGTACGGCTGATGCCATCCCCGATTTGAAAGAGGTGCTTGCGGCGCGGTTCGATTAAGAACCTGCGAAAGGTGCCTCGTTGCCCCACAGCTGCTTGACGCGTGCATCCCGCCCGCAGGCTTTGCGATATGCTTTGTACGCGCTGTGCTGGCGTTTGGGTCCGAAACGCGTAAGGACCAGCTTTTTGCCCTTGTAATAGTCCTGATGGTATTCTTCGGCCGGGTAAAACGTTCCGGCTTGCAGGATCGGAGTCACCACGGTTTGGCCCAAAGCATTCTGCGCATTGGTCTTCGCGCGCTGGGCCGTTGCCTTTTCCCCAGCATTAGAGACGAATATGGCCGTGCGGTAGCTGTCGCCCCGGTCACAGAATTGACCGCCCGCATCGGTAGGGTCAACCGAGCGGAAGAACATGTTCAACAAGGTTTCGCGGGACACGCGCGCAGGGTCATACGTGATCTGGACAGCCTCATAGTGGCCGGACCCGCCCTTGGACACTTGATCGTATGTCGGGTTGGCCAGTTTGCCGCCGGTAAAGCCCGATACGGCCCCAATCACGCCTGGGACAGATTCAAAATCGGATTCGACGCACCAGAAACATCCCCCGGCAACCGTCAGGGTCTCGGTCCCAGCTGCGGGGGCTGGCGCAGCGCGCAGCAGGGCTGCAACGGTGATCAGAGCAAAAAGAAGCGTTGGTTTGACGTAGTCGAGGTAAGCAGTCCGAGTCATGGCAAGTCTCCTTCCATGGTCAGGCTGCCTTGACTTTGCACCCGGCGCAATCGGCTGAAATCGAATGTCACGGGCAGGTGAGACGAGTTTATCCCAGCAATTGCCCCAGCTTCATCGCCACGCCCACATTGCCCGAAATTTTGAGCTTGCCCAGCGCCACGCCGGTCATCGGGTTCAGTTTGCCGGTCAGCAGTTTGGTCAGATTTTCGCGTGAAAGGCGGATCGTGCAGTCGGTTTCTTGATCCGTGGTCACGGCCTGATTGTCGGCTAGAACAATGACGCCATCGTCACCGCAATCGAATTTCAGCGATCCCTCAAAGCTGCGTCCAGTCAGATTTTTCTGAATGTCCTCGGCTATCATGCTCAGCGTCATAGGTCCCCTCCGTGTTGCGCGAGAGTACGGTTAGGGGCCCGGGGCAAACCGCACAAGAGCTTGACTTCATTGACCTCGGGTCAGGGATTCGAGGTTTTCCTGGCGTTCCTCAAATCCGGGATGGGTGCTCAGCCAGTCGGGGCCCTGATCTCCGATTTCTTCGTGCAGCACGTCAAAGAACTCGGACAGGCCGTTTGGGTCGAAACCGGCGCGCGCGGCCAGATCCACTCCGAACCGATCGGCGGCCAGCTCGTGTTGGCGGGAATAGGACAATGACAAGATCAGATTGCCCTCAAGCAGCAGCCGCTCCAGCATCGGTCCGGTGTCTCCGGCCATCATCGTGATCAGAATAAAAGCGCCAAGCGAGCGATACACCTGTGTCAGGCCATGATGTTCGACCACATGCCCGATTTCATGGCCGATGACGCCGGCCATCGCATCCGTTGAAATCAGGGTCACCAGATCGTCTGTGACAACGATTGTGCCATCCGGCAGCGCGAATGCATTGGGGCCAAGGCCTGGAAAGTTGCGAAACTTCAACTTGAAATTGTGGTCGTCGGCCGTGGGTCCCATTGCGGTCAAAATGCGATCAAAGCTGTCCTGCACCTGGGCTTTTTCTTCGTCGGTTAAGGCGCTGGGTTCGGCCATGACCTGATCAACCGCCTGCATGATGCCGATATCGATGGCGGTCACCAGCGGCGCAGGGGTCATCCAAACCGCCAGCGCGACCAGAACGGTCAGGCCATATTTCCAAATGCCCCATGTTCCGGCGACACATGCCAGCGCCACCAAAACAAGGCGCGGGTGAAACCTTTCGTAACTGTGCAGGCGGGAGCCGCTTTGATCCGCAGTCAGATGTTCGAGGGCAGCGTGTTTTTTGGTCAGAAACAGAGTGCAATCGGGAAATTGAACGCGCCGTTCCGTGGATCCCACGCGGGATTCGATTGCCAGCTTATCCGGTTCGCAGCGGGTCAGAACTTGGCCCTGATCATCAATCAGCCAGACAGTATTGGTGCCAACGGCCAGTCGCGCGGGTATCTCGCGCGAACTGTGCGGCGGGTAGGCGCGTCCGGTGACGGGCGCGCCCTGTTCTTCTGGAAAGCTGTCCAAAGGCCTAGACCGCGATACCGATATCGAAACCTTCCAGATCACCATATGCGTCGCCGATTGCGCTGACATTTGCGGTCACGCCACCAACGAACTCGTCCAGCGAACCAGCGGGAATGAACCTGGTGTGATTGGCAAGATAGCGTACCCGGCGCACATGCGCCCACGGCAACATCAGCCCAAGGGTCAGCGCGACGACCACTAGGTTCGACGCGGTGATCCACAACAGTCGCAGCGGGGACACGTCTGAGTGAAACCGGTGGCCATCCCCCAGAACCGTGTGATTATAGACCGTATTGCGGACCATCGCATGATAGATGACCGTGGTGGGAACCAGCACCAGAATCAGCACGCCGTAGAGTGTCAGGATCGGCACCAGCGCCGCAATATCCTCGGGGTTGGAGTCCAAGGCCCGGAACGAGGCCGCGATGTTCGATACGCTCAGGCCAACCAGGGCAAGGGCAACGGTCATGCCGACAACCACCCAGGCTATTGCGGCAAACAACGCCTTGTAGAACGGTGCGATTGGGCTGTCGAAGGACATTGGAGTTGTCCCGAACGAATGGTTGTTCACGTGAAACCGCTGGATCGAGCGAGTCACAAAGGGCCACGTGGTATACAGTGTTAGCGCAGCAATGATCGGATACAAAAAGTAGTTTGCAGCAGCCGAGCCCCAAGTGCCCTGAAAATCGAAACGGACATTCGACCAGCTGGATACGCGGGCATTGAACCGAAGCGCGCGAACCAGAAGGTAGGGGATCAGAAACACCAGCCCAAGCAACAGGATCAGGCCGACCAGAGGGATCGAGGCCAATATTGTGTAAGCCACGATGCCTGCAATCACGATCAAACGCCCCAGCAGGATCTGCTTACCTGTGGCGTGGTAGTCGAAACTGCGCCCCGCAACATAGGTGTTTTGATAGAAGTATTTCTTTGTGCGCACTTTTGCCCATGCGCTGTAGATGCCGAGCGTCACGATCGACAGCAAAAGGTTCACGATCCAGATGCCGAAATATTCCGAGGCCGATCCCCGGAATTCGAATTCAGTTGGTGTGCCTTGTGATTGGTTTGCCTGCATTTAAGCCTCAAAGCGATTGATTATGAACGGGCCAACCCCGGCAGGGTCGACCCGTTTTCACTGTTCGCTCAACAAGGCAATTCTGCGGCAATGCTGCGGCGCAAAAGAAACTTTCAACTTATTCGTGTGCCACGAGTCAGTTTCTTAGGCGTTTGTCCCGGGCTGCCAAAAGCTTGAGCCGCAGGGCGTTCAGCTGAATGAACCCTGCCGCATCGGTCTGGTCATAGGCCCCGGCGTCATCCTCAAACGTCACATGTTCTTCGGAATACAACGAGTGATCCGACCAGCGGCCTACGGTCGAAGCCAAACCTTTGTACAGCTTCAGCCGGACGGTGCCGGTGACATGTTCCTGAGATTTGTCGATGGCTGCCTGCAACATCTCGCGTTCGGGGCTGTACCAGAAGCCGTTATAGATCAGTTCGGCATATTGCGGCATCAGCTGATCTTTCAGGTGCATCGCGCCGCGGTCCATGGTGATGGACTCGATCCCGCGATGCGCTTCCAGCAGGATGGTGCCGCCAGGCGTTTCATAGATGCCGCGCGACTTCATACCGACGAAGCGGCCTTCGACCAGGTCCAGACGACCAATGCCGTGCTTGCCGCCATAATCATTCAGCTTGGTCAGGATCGTCGCGGGGCTCATCGCCTCGCCATTGATGCTGACCGCGTCGCCTTTTTCGAACCCGATCTCGATGAATTCGGGCTCGTTCGGCGCGTCTTCGGGGTGCACGGTGCGCTGATAGACATAATCGGGCGCCATATCGGCGGGGTCTTCCAACACCTTACCCTCGGACGAGGTGTGTAGCAGGTTGGCGTCGACCGAGAACGGAGCCTCGCCTCGTTTGTCCTTGGCAATCGGAATCTGATGCGCTTCGGCCCATTCGATCAGACGGGTCCGACTGGTCAGATCCCATTCGCGCCACGGCGCGATCACCTTGATATCGGGGTTCAGCGCATAGGCGGCCAGTTCGAACCGCACCTGATCGTTGCCCTTGCCGGTTGCCCCATGCGCCACGGCATCGGCACCGGTTTCGGCAGCAATCTCGACCAGACGTTTTGAAATCAGAGGCCGCGCAATGGATGTGCCCAGCAGATACAGCCCCTCGTAAACCGCATTGGCGCGGAACATCGGGAAGACAAAATCGCGGACGAATTCCTCACGGATGTCCTCGATATAGATGTTCTCGGGGCTGATCCCCAGCATCTCGGCCTTTTGTCGTGCTGGTTCCAGTTCCTCACCCTGACCCAGATCGGCGGTGAAGGTGACAACCTCACAGCCATACTCGGTCTGCAACCATTTCAGAATGATCGAGGTATCAAGGCCACCGGAATAGGCCAGAACAACTTTCTTGGGCGCGGACATTTCACTTCCCTTTATGCGTAGAACGAGTGGCCCCTAGCGGGTTTTGCGACGCGGGGCAAGTTATCTGCGTTGACGCACAGCGGGAATTAGGGTGAAACGATGCGAAAGAGAACAATGATTGGTTGAAGAGGCAGATTTCAGGATGTTGGGTTGGCAGATTTTCATACACTCCGTGCGGATGGTTTTTGGAAACCTCAAGCAGGTACTGCAGATTACAATAGGGCCAGCAGCCATCGCAACCGCGGTGATCATAGGGGCTGTTGTTGCCCTGGATTTTCCTCTGGATGCACTGGACAGCGCCACCGGGCAACTCCCGCCCGGTACGTCTGCAGGGTCGATCTTTCTATTTCTGTTGGTGCTGGTCGTCGCATTGATCCTCACAATGTTTTGGATCGCCGTATCGTGGCACCGCTTTATTCTGCTGGAAGAATATCCAAGTGGCTTGCTGCCTACGTTCCGCTTCGATCGCATTCTTGCCTATCTTGGGCGGTTTCTGATGCTGATCATCCTGTTTGCCGTGGCTTGGTTGCCCCTTAGTTTGGTGATTTCGGCAATGGGCGGAGGGCTTGAGGTCGTCTCTTTCGTTTTAACAATTGCCTACACAGTGTTCCTGGTTGTGTGTTTCTATCGTTTGTCTATCATCCTTCCGGCGGCAGCGATTGGCAGCCCGATCACGATTGGCCAAGCGTGGAACAACACCGTTGGGGCATCAGGATCGGTTCTTGTGCTTCTGCTCGTGGCATTCTTGTTTCAAGTCGTCATCCAACTTCTCTTCACGGCTTTGGCCGTCATTCCGGTTTTGGGAATACTGATCAGCGTGTTCTTCGGAACGCTCATCCTGCCGATGATCAATGTCAGCATCTTCACAACCATGTACGGCGTCTTCATCGAAAAACGCGAGCTTGGCTAACCGCCCGTACACATATGTATTCCTTGCCCTAAAAGCCTGGATGGTCCAGTGAAACGGTCATGACTGATTTCATGACCTGCGCCCGTGCCGCCGAACAGGCGATGCGCACCGTGTTTCCGGCGACACCGTTGCAGCGGAATGCCCATCTGTCTGATCGCTATGGGGCCGACGTCTGGCTGAAACGAGAAGACCTCAGCCCCGTGCGGTCCTACAAAATCCGCGGTGCGTTCAATGCGATGCGCAAGCAGCAAGGGCAGGAGTTGTTCGTTTGCGCAAGCGCGGGCAACCATGCGCAGGGTGTTGCGTTTATGTGCAAGCACCTGAACGTTCGGGGCGTGATCTTCATGCCGGTGACGACACCGCAGCAGAAGATCCAGAAGACCCGCATCTTCGGTGGCGACAACATCGAAATTCATCTGACCGGAGACTATTTCGATGACACGCTGACCGCTGCGCAAGACTGGTGCGCGCAGCAGGGCGGGCACTTTCTGTCTCCCTTCGATGATGAAGACGTGATCGAGGGGCAGGCCTCTCTGGCCGTTGAGATCGAATCTCAGCTGGGTGGTGTTCCTGATCACATCCTGCTGCCGGTCGGGGGTGGAGGAATGTCTTCGGGCGTGGCAACATGGTTCGGTGATCGCACCCATTGTTTGTTTGTCGAACCCAAGGGCGGTGCTTGTCTGCACGCTGCTATGGCGGCAGGCCATCCCGTCGCCTTGGATCATGTGGACAATTTTGTTGACGGCGCGGCGGTCGGCCGGATCGGGTCAAAACCGTTTGAATTGTTAAAATCGCACCACCTGTCTGACGTGCTGGTTCTGTCCGAAGACCGCATCTGCGCCACAATGATTGAAATGCTGAATGTCGAGGGCATCGTTCTGGAACCTGCAGGCGCGTTGGCGATTGAGGCCGTGGCGGATGTTCAGAGCTTTGTTCGCGGAAAAACAGTCGTGTGCGTCACGTCGGGTGGCAATTTTGATTTCGAACGTCTGCCCGAGGTCAAGGAACGCGCGCAGCGCTATTCCGGCGTCAAGAAGTACTTCATCCTGCGCCTGCCGCAGCGCCCCGGCGCGTTGAAAGAATTTCTGAACATCCTCGGCCCCGAGGATGATATCGCCCGGTTCGAATACATGAAGAAATCAGCACGCAATTTCGGCTCGGTCTTGATTGGGATCGAAACTCGCAAGCCCGAGAATTTTGCCCGTCTGTTCGCGCGTCTGGACGATGCCGGTTTCACCTACACCGACATCACTGACGACGAGACGCTTGCGCAATTTGTCATCTGACCGGAGCAAGCTGATCTTTCAGCCCGCTTTCGAATTCTGACCGAGAGGTTTCGAAGCTTGCGAATATGGCCGTTAAATCCACGTCTTCCGCTTGCCCGGCGGCAGATCGCCGTTCGCCGTCCTGACACAGTTTCGAAAACTGCTCAAAACCCAGGCTAAGGCCGCTGCCTTTTAGGAAGTGCAGGTTCTGTTCGATCTCGCGGCGCTGTGTGTCACTGCGAAGCCGGGCGAGCACCTCTTGCACTTCTTCCAGAAAGATCTCGACCACTTCGTCGAATTCTTCCGCGCCCACTTCGTCGCGCAACTGTCTGACCCTGGGCCAAAGTATCATCGGCTTCCTCCGTCTGTGCCTTGTCTACAGACCTACGGGTAAACATCGCGTTAAGTGGCAAGGACAATCGGGATTTCACCGATTGTTAAACTGTCGGTCCTAGCGTCTGGGCTTGAGCGGACAGGGGCAGTGCAGGGGAATCAAGTGCCGGAAACCAGCCTATCTGACGACAGGGTCGAGCTGGACTTCGGTGCCATCCGAAAGGTCCTGGTCGTCGACGACAGCCGTTTGCAGCGGCGAATCCTTGTCGCTTCGCTGAAGAAATGGGGATTTGCCGTGCTAGAGGCAGACAATGGCGAGGACGCCATTGCCATGTGTCAGGCGGAACTTCCCGATCTGGTGCTTAGCGACTGGGTTATGCCGGGCATGAGCGGGCTGGAATTCTGCCGCGCCTTTCGCGCGTTGGAGAAGGACCAATACACTTATTTCATCCTGCTGACCTCCAAAAGCGAAAAACAGGAGGTCGCGCGCGGTCTGGATGCTGGCGCAGATGACTTCTTGATCAAACCGCTCGAGGCGGACGAGTTGCGTGCCCGCATCTCTGCCGGTGCGCGCATTTTGGACATGCAGCGTGAGCTGTCGGAAAAGAACCGTCTGATCGAATCCGCGTTAGACGAATTGAAACTGGCCCATGACGCCATCGACAAAGACCTGATGCAGGCGCGTAAGATCCAGGAATCTCTGGTGCCGGAACTGACGCGAGACTTCGGAAAGTCCAGTGTTAGTCTCTTGCTAAAGCCATGTGGTCACATCGGCGGCGATCTTGTGGGCATGTTCTCACCCGGAGTGAACCGGCTTGGGTTCTACAGCATCGATGTGTCCGGGCATGGCATTACATCTGCAATGATGACGGCGCGACTGGGCGGGTATCTTTCAAGCACGCATTTTGACCAGAACGTCGCCATGGAGCGGCGGTTCAACAAATTCTTCGCACTGCTTCCGCCTGAGGACGTGGCTGAAACCTTGAACGCACGCCTGATGGCAGATGCGGGGATCGAGGAATATTTTACCATGGTCTATGCCATCGTCGATCTGCGGAACGGGCATCTGAGAATGGTGCAGGCGGGGCATCCGCATCCTCTTTTGATGCGGCCAGATGGCAGCACCGAGTTTTTGGGGCAAGGCGGGTTGCCTGTCGGGCTGATGCCCGATGTCACGTTCCAGCAAACGGAAACCTATCTGCAACCCGGCGACAAGCTGATGCTGTATTCCGATGGCTTCACCGAATGTCACCTGAAAGACGGCGGATTGCTCGACGAAGATGGGTTGCGCCAGATGGCGTTGGACTGCGCATCAGCGCGCAATGGATCAGAGTTTCTGGACGACATGTTCTGGCGATTGACGCAGGTCATGGCGTCGGATGGGGGAATGGACGACGACGTGTCTGCGGTTTTCTTTGAATATAACGGCAACTAAAGCGATTGCAGGTGCTGTTCCGCAAAGAACCGGTCGCCTGAATTTCCCAGCATTTGTGCGGCGTCCGCCGTGTCCATCCAAAGCGCCTCATGAAACGGTTCGGTTGGCGGACCAAGGCGACGCACAGGGCGGGCGCTGTAAATCAAACACATCTTTTCCGCCCAAAGGTCATATTCCGGCATATAGGTGAACCTGCGAAAGGCACCGACCCGACGTGGCGATGCCACAACCCAACCGGTTTCTTCGAAAACCTCACGGTGCAGGGCCGATATCGGCGATTCGCCGGGGTCAATGCCGCCGCCGGGCAGTTGCAGATCGGGTCCGGGCTCCATTTGGCAGGTCAGCAAAAGATGTCTGCCACGCGGCAACAAAGCATATACGCCAACGCGGCGGGTGTATTTACGCCCAGCCTGAGGGGTTTCACCGAACCTTCTGATCATGTATGGCCCCTTACAACCCAAATTGTTCGACCTATATGCTGGCGGTATGCCAACCTGTGGCGTGTAAGGAAACCCCATGTCTCTTGGAACGAAAATCGCGTGGGACGATACCGTCCTGCCCTTTCAACTCGACGTATCGGATATGCGTGGCCGCGTGGCCCGGCTGGACGGAGTGCTTGATGGCATTCTGAAGCAGCACGACTATCCCGAAAAGGTCGAGGCTTTGGTGGCCGAGATGGCCTTGCTGACCGCGCTGATCGGGCAGACCGTTTCGCTGCGCTGGAAACTGTCGCTGCAGGTGCAGTCCAAAGGTGCTGTGCGCATGATTGCGACCGACTATTATGCCCCCAAGACTGAAGGCGAACCGGCGCGTATTCGCGCATATGCCAGCTTTGACCGGGACAAGCTGACCGACGCCGCGCCCTTCGATCAGGTTGGTGAGGGTTATTTTGCGATCCTCATTGATCAGGGCGAAGGCACGCAGCCCTATCAGGGCATCACCCCCTTGGCTGGCGGCTCGCTGAGCGCTTGCGCCGAAGCCTATTTCGCGCAGTCCGAACAACTGCCAACGCGGTTTTCGCTGAGTTTCGGGAAATCGACAGAGCCCGGAGTTGGTGAGCACTGGCGCGCAGGCGGGATCATGCTGCAGCATATGCCCAAGGCGTCTCCGTTCGCGGCATCGGGCGAAGGGTCGGGTGAGATTCTGACCGCATCCGATCTGGTCGATGGCGAAGAAGGCGAAAACTGGGGCCGCGTCAATATCCTGCTGGATACGGTCGAAGATCTGGAGATGATCGGCCCATCGATCGCGCCCACCGACCTTCTGATCCGCCTGTTTCACGAGGAACAGCCACGTGTCTATGACGCGCAGTCCGTGCAGTTTGGTTGTACCTGTTCCGAGGATCGCGTGCGCCAAAGCCTGTCAATCTATTCGGCGCGCGACATCGAAAAGATGACCACGCCCGAAGGCAAAGTCACCGCAGATTGTCAGTTCTGCGGAGCGCATTACATCCTTGATCCCGACACGGTCGGATTTGATGCTGACGGGGCCTGATCTATCAGAACAGCTTAGGGCGGCGCTCAGCCGCCCGGGCCACGGGTCGAGCGATTTTGACCTGAACCCCGGCACTGTCCTGCCCGAAAACCGCAAGCTTCGCCCTGCTGGTGTTCTGGTTCCGATAACGGTTGCGGGCGGCTCGCCCCGGGTGATTCTGACCAAACGGTCCTCGGCGCTCAAGCATCACCCCGGCCAGATTGCCTTTCCTGGCGGAAAACAGGACGCGAGCGACGCGGATGTCACCGCAACTGCCCTACGCGAAGCCCATGAAGAGATTGGGTTGCCGCCGGATCAGCCCGAGATTCTGGGCCACCTGTCGCCGCATGAAACCGTCACCGCGTTTATGGTTACCCCGGTCGTGGCCATCCTGCGGGATCGCTTTGAACCCGTGCCGGAGCGCGGGGAAGTGGACGAAGTGTTTTCGGTTCCGCTTGCACATCTGCTGGACCCGACAAATTATGTCGTTGAATCGCGCCGCTGGCGCGGTCAAAGGCGATACTATTTCACGGTGCCTTTTGGACCCTATTACATCTGGGGCGCGACGGCCCGTATGTTGCGAGGGTTGGCAGCGCGTGTGAGTGAATGACGCGGATCACTGAAAACTGGGTTACGGAACCTGCAACGCAAAATGTATGCTCGGCACTGACTGATGCCGGGGCGCGGGCTTTTTTTGTGGGCGGATGTGTGCGCAACGCCCTGCTGGGCGCGCCGGTTTCGGATATCGACATCGCCACGGATGCCCACCCCGCACGGGTGGTTGAACTGGCGCAGGCGGCAGGTCTTAAACCTATCCCAACCGGGATCGACCACGGCACCGTGACAGTCGTCAGTAAAGGCATCCCGCACGAGGTCACCACGTTCCGCCGGGATGTCGAAACGGATGGTCGCCGCGCGGTTGTGGCCTTTTCCGACAATGTCGAAGAAGACGCCGCGCGTCGTGATTTCACGATGAATGCTCTTTATGCACTGCCCGATGGCAGTGTAATTGATCCGCTGAACGGTCTCCCAGACCTGTTAGAGCGCCGGGTGCGCTTCATAGGTACAGCAGAACACCGCATTCGCGAGGACTATCTGCGCTCGCTGCGCTATTTTCGCTTCCATGCCTGGTACGGCGATGCGGATGCTGGATTTTGTCCCGACGCCTTGGCGGCCATCGCTGCCAATCTGGACGGTTTGGCGGCGTTGTCGCGCGAAAGGGTCGGTGCGGAATTGCTGAAACTGCTGGGCGCATCGGATCCGGCCCCATCCGTTGCAGCGATGCGCAGCGCGGGCGTTCTGGCGTCTGTTTTGCCGGGCGCTGAGGACCGCGCGCTGGCACCCCTCGTGGACTTGGAGCGGCAGGCAGGTGCGGCACCAGACCCCATCCGCCGACTGGCTTCCATTGCGACGCCCGAGATCGCTAAAACCCTTCGCCTCAGCCGGGCGCAGCTTCAACGCCTGACGCGGATGCGCGATGAGGCCGCCGGAAACGCCACAGTGGCCGAGCTTGGATTTCGATATGGCGCCGAAGGCGGGCTGCACGAAACCCTTTTGCGATGCGCGATGCTGGAGCAGCCCTGGACCGATGAGATGCAACATGCCCTGCACCAAGGGGCCGCCGCCAGCTTTCCAATCAAAGCGGCTGATCTGATCCCCGAGTTCACCGGTCCTGCGTTGGGCCGCAAACTGGCCGAGTTGGAGGCGCGCTGGATTGCGTCCGGATTCACCCTGAGCCGCAATGAATTGCTGAGCGGTCAGAGTTAAGTCTCAAAAGGGGATGACAAGTTGCATCGATTGTGGTTACGTGCGCCTGTCACTTGTTTGGAGGGAGGCATGCGAATGTATTACGGGATCTGGTTCGGCTAAAGCCGGAACGCTCGACCCGTAGGGGTGGTGTTCTGGCACCATCTTTCTCGCACGCCTTAATTTTTTGCTCAATCGGAGCACTCTCCAATGTTTCGCTATTTCGAAAACCTCGTTGACCCCTTTGTTGCCTATAAGGAATCCGACACACCGCCCACGCGGCTTTGGCCCTTCATGCTGGACTACACCAAGCCGTTCAAAGTGGTGTTCTTTTGGGCCGCGCTGATATCCGTCGTTGTTGCCGCCGTTGAGGTCGGGTTGATTTACTACATGGGTCGCGTGGTAGACCTTTTGTCCGGGCCGCCTGCTGATGTGTGGCAGGCGCATGGAACTGAACTGACCCTTGTGGCGGTATTCGTTTTACTTCTGCGGCCCATGCTGCATGTGGCTGATGTGTTGCTGCTGAATAATGCAATTCTGCCGAACATTGGCACGATTTTCCGCTGGCGGGCACATAAGCACGTTTTGCGCCAATCTGTGGGCTGGTTTGAAAACGATTTTGCGGGCCGGATCGCCAACCGGATTATGCAGACGCCTCCGGCAGCGGGTGAAGCCGTGTTTCAGGTATTCGATGCGATTTCCTTTTCGCTGGCCTATCTGATCGGTGCTGCCATTCTTCTGATGGCTGCGGACCCGCGTCTGCTTTTGCCTTTGTTGATCTGGTTCTTGCTTTACGGCCTGTTGGTCAGCTGGACAGTAAAGCGTGTCGGTCCCGCGTCGCAGGCGGCATCGGATGCGCGTTCGGCTGTAACCGGTCGTGTGGTGGACAGTTACACCAACATCCACTCGGTCAAGATGTTTGCCCATGATGCGCAAGAACTGGATTATGCTCGTGAAGCCATCGAGGAAACGCGTCGGACCTTCCAGGTCGAGATGCGGATATTCACCATCATGGATGCCGCTCTGGTCACATTGAATGGGGTGCTGATCGTCGGAGTGGTGGGTTGGGCTATTTCGCTTTGGATGCAGGGCAGCGCCTCGGTTGGAGTTGTCGCCGCTGCAACGGCGCTGACCCTACGGCTGAATGCGATGACCGGGTGGATTATGTGGGCGCTGACCAGCTTCTTCCGCCAACTTGGCGTCGTCGCCGAGGGGATGGAGACGATTGCTCAACCGATCGACCTGCTGGATTCAGCAGACGCACAGCCGTTAAGGCTGACCAATGGCCAGATCGATATCCTCGATCTGTCGCACCATTACGGGCGCAAGGCCGGTGGCTTGGATCATGTCAATCTGACCATTCATCCGGGTGAAAAGATTGGTCTGATCGGGCGGTCTGGTGCGGGAAAATCGACCCTAGTAAAGCTGCTTTTGCGATTTTACGACGTCGAACAGGGTGCGATCCTGATCGATGATCAGAACATTGCAAATGTCACTCAGGACAGTTTGCGCAGCCATATCGGCATGGTGCAACAGGACAGTGCGCTGCTGCACCGGTCGGTGCGCGACAACATTCTGTATGGTCGGCCCGAGGCCACCGAAGAGCAGATGATTGCCGCAGCCAAACAGGCCGAAGCGCATGAATTCATCCTCGACCTGCAGGACCCGCAGGGGCGCACTGGTTACGACGCGCATGTCGGTGAGCGGGGTGTGAAACTGTCAGGCGGTCAGCGGCAGCGGGTGACGCTGGCGCGGGTGATCCTGAAAGACGCGCCGATCCTGTTGTTGGACGAGGCGACATCTGCGCTAGATTCCGAGGTCGAAGCGTCGATTCAGGAAACTCTCTACGGCATGATGCAAGGTAAAACCGTGATCGCCATCGCCCACCGGTTGAGCACGATCGCTCAGATGGACCGGATTCTGGTCATGGATGGTGGTCGGATCGTGGAACAGGGCGCGCATGCAGAGCTTCTGTCGCAAGGCGGTCTTTACGCGCAATTCTGGGCGCGGCAATCTGGTGGTTTCCTGAACCCGGAGGCAGCGGAATGAAGTTCGCCGATCTGATCCAACCGTTCAGACCCATGGAAACGCCCCCGCCGCAAACGCTGGGGGCGTTCATTCGCTGGAGCCTGTCGGGCGCCTGGCCGATGATCTTTGTCGCGGCGTTTTTCTCGGCCACCGCAGGCGCGATGGAGGCCGGAACCGCGTGGATTCTGGGCCGTGTCGTCGATGTCGCCACAGAAAGCGGGCCGGATGCGTTTCTGAGCGGCGGAAATCTTTGGATCATACTGGGCAGTGTGGCCTTCTTTATGCTGCTGCGCCCGGTGTTCTTTGGTCTTTCGGCCTTTTCGAACAACTATATCGTCATGCCCAACATCACACCCTTGGTTTTGGCCAAGTTGAACCGGTGGACTTTGGGGCAGTCGGTTACCTATTTCGATGACGATTTTGCCGGGCGCATCGCGCAAAAGCAAATGCAGACCTCAAACGCGATGGCCTCGGTGGTGTCGGAAACGATCAGCGCGATTGTGTTTGCGCTGGCTTCACTTGTGGGCTCTTTGCTTTTGTTAGGGTCTATTCATCCGCTTGTTATGCTTCCGTTTGCGCTTTGGCTGGTGGTCTATTTCCTGCTGATCCGCTGGTATTTGCCGCGCATCCGAAAACGGTCTGCCGCACGGGCCGGGGCGCGGGCGACGGTTTCGGGGCAGGTGGTGGACACGATCACCAACATAAAAACCGTGAAACTTTTCGCGCATTCCGCCTTCGAGGATCAAGCGGCGCGGAACGCCATGGTGGACCTGCGCGGCAAGTCGCTTGAATTTGGCAAGCTTTCGGCCAGTTTCCGGGTGATCCTTATGGTTTTGGCCGGAGTTCTGCCGGTGCTGCTGATGGGCGCAACGCTGGCGCTGTGGCGCACAGGGGCGGCAACGCCCGGTGACATTGTTGCTGCCGGCGCCGTTTCGATCCGCATTGCGCAAATGACCGGCTGGGTCAGTTTCACGCTCATGGGCCTTTATGCCAATGTAGGTGAGATTGAAAACGGCATGATCACTCTGGCACGGCGTGACCGGGTCGACGATGCAGTGGGTGCAACGGAACTGTGCGTATCCGAAGGCCGGATTGAATTTGACGGCGTGAGCTTTGCCTATGGTCGTGACATCGGCGGAGTTTCGGACGTGACCATCACGGCCCAACCCGGCGAAAAGCTGGGGATCGTGGGGGCGTCAGGGGCCGGGAAATCTACGTTGGTTTCCCTGCTGTTACGGCTCTATGATGGGGAAAATGGGGCCATACGAATTGACGGGCAGGATGTCAGCCAAGCGACGCAAGACAGTTTGCGCCGTCAGATCGGAATGGTCACGCAGGAAACGGCGATGTTCAACCGATCCGCGCGCGAGAACATTTTGTATGGTCACCCAGACGCGTCCGAAGAGGAAATGATCGCGGCGGCCAAAAAGGCCGAGGCGCATGAGTTTATCCTCAGCCTGCAAGATGGGCACGGCCGCACCGGGTATGACGCGCATCTGGGCGAGCGCGGCGTAAAGCTCAGCGGGGGTCAGCGGCAGCGGATCGCTCTGGCCCGAGCGATCCTGAAGGATGCACCGATCCTGGTGCTGGACGAGGCGACATCGGCACTGGATTCCGAGGTCGAGGCGTCAATCCAGACAGCGCTGCATCGGGTTATGCAAGGCAAGACGGTACTGGCGATCGCGCATCGGCTTTCAACCCTCAGCGAGATGGACCGCATCGTGGTTCTGGATCAGGGCCGTGTCGTGGAAACCGGTACCCATGAGGCCTTGTTGGACCAAGGTGGCCTGTATGCCCGGTTTTGGCATCGTCAATCAGGTGGGTTCATTCAGGCTGAGGCCGCGGAATAAGGGTTTTGTTGCGCTCAAAGCCCCGCTATCAGGCCCGTCATGACACAGCAGTTCACAATTACTCGCCTGGGCCATCAGGGGGACGGCATCGCAGATGGCCCTGTCTTCGCGCCGCGTACCCTGCCCGGAGAGGTGGTCAGCGGCACGCTTGAAGGGCAGACCCTTTCGGAAATCAGGATTGAGACGCCGTCAGACCAGAGGGTCAAGGCCCCGTGTCGCCACTATAACGCGTGCGGTGGATGCCAGTTGCAGCACGCTGCGGACGGTTTTGTGGCCAATTGGAAAGTTGATGTGGTGCGCAGCGCCTTGGCGGCGCAAGGGCTTGCGGCTCAGATGTGCCCCATCCACACGTCTCCGGAAAGGTCGCGTCGCCGCGCAACGATTGCGGTTCGGCGCACGAAAAAGGGTACGTTGGCCGGGTTCCATGGGCGTGCCTCGGGCACGATCACTGAAATACCCGATTGCCGCCTGCTGCACCCTGCGCTGATTTCCGCGATTCCGATAGCCGAGTCGCTGGCCATGCTGGGTGGCAGCCGCAAGGGCGTGCTGGCAGTGACCCTAACCCTGTCCGAGGCCGGGCTGGATGTTGCAGTGCAGGGCGGCAAGCCGTTGGACGGCCCGCTGGAGCTAGCATTGGCGCAGGCGACGGAACAGAATGGGTTGGCCCGGCTGAGTTGGGGGGATGAGGTGATCGCGATGCGCGAACCTCCGGTCCAGCGCTTTGGCCCGGCTGAAGTTGTTCCGCCACCTGGTGCCTTTTTGCAAGCCACGAAGGACGGAGAACAGGCTCTGTTAAAGGCAGTTTTTGAGGCCACACAAGGCGCGAAGCGCGTTGCAGACCTGTTTGCAGGCTGCGGGACGTTCTCACTGCCGCTGGCGCAGACGGCCGAAGTTCACGCGGTTGAAGGCGAAGCTGCAATGACAAAGGCTATGGATCAGGGTTGGCGCAAGACACAGGGGTTGAAGCGGGTCACGACCGAGGCGCGCGATCTGTTCCGCCGCCCGCTGATGCCGGATGAACTGAAATCCTTTGATGCCGTGGTGTTGGACCCGCCGCGCGCCGGGGCCGAGGCACAAGTGGCCGAGCTGGCGCTGGCGCAGCGCCCGGTGATTGCCTATGTGTCCTGCAACCCGGTGACATTTGCCCGCGACGCAAAGACGCTGGTTAACGCCGGATATACCCTTGAATGGGTGCAGGTGGTTGACCAGTTTCGATGGTCGTCACACACCGAACTTGCTGCACGGTTCAATCTGAACCCCAAAACCTGACAGGAGACCACCCGAATGGGGATCACCCAGCGCCTGCTGACCATCATCGAGGCCCCGATTTTCGGGCAATTCATCACCGGTGTCATTCTGTTCAACGCCGTGTTGTTGGGGATGGAAACCTCACCAACCCTGATGGAATTCGCTGGCCCGGTGATTGTGGCGCTGGACAAGATGTGCCTCGCCATCTTTGTCATAGAGATCGTGATGAAACTGATCGCCACGGGACGCAGGTTCTTTACAAGCGGCTGGAATGTCTTCGACTTTGTAATCGTTGGAATCGCGCTGGTCCCAAGCGCAGGGGCGCTGTCGGTGCTGCGGGCCCTGCGAATTCTACGGGTGCTGCGCGTGATTTCGGTTGCGCCGCGTCTGCGTCGGGTGGTTGAAGGGTTCATCTCAGCCCTTCCGGGCATGGCCAGCGTGTTCCTGTTGATGGCCATTCTGTTCTATATCGGCGCAGTGATTTCGACCAAACTGTTCTCGGAAAGCTTCCCGGACTGGTTCGGTGATCTGGGCCTGTCGGCCTACACTCTGTTCCAAATCATGACGCTGGAAAGCTGGTCTATGGGCATCGTGCGTCCGGTGATGGAGGCCTATCCCTACGCCTGGTTGTTCTTCGTGCCCTTCATCATGGTCACGACCTTTGCGGTGGTGAACCTGCTGGTTGGTCTGATTGTGAACTCGATGCAAGATGCCCACCACGCCGAGGATGAAGTAAAAACGGATGCCTACCGGGATGAAGTGCTGGAGCGCCTGGAATCCATCGAACGCCGATTAATTGAGCAGTCGAACAGCAAAAAGTGATTTCAGTTTTGCCCAAATTTGGCATAATAGCCGGAAAAAAGAACATCAGGCAGTGAAACATGGATCGTCGAGCATTTGGATTGGGTGCGATTGCAACGCTGAGCCTTTCGGCATGCGCCTCGGCCAGTCCCAGATTTCTTTCTTATAATGGCCCCGAGGTGACCTCATTGGTCATCAACAAAGGTGCGCGCAAACTTTATCTGCTGCATAACGAGCAGATTTTGAAGGAATACGAGGTGGATTTGGGCTTTGCGCCGACAGGCACAAAGACCAAGAAGGGGGATGGGCGCACCCCCGAAGGGACCTACCGGATCGATCGTCGCAACCCGCGCAGCCGGTATCACCTATCGCTGGGCATCTCGTATCCCAACTCCAAGGATATTGCCCAGGCCAAGGCGGCGGGCGTTGATCCGGGCGGGGACATTTTCATTCATGGCCAACCCAATCTGCGGTCCGAGTTGAAGCGGGCCAAGAAAACCACGGACTGGACCGCTGGTTGCATCGCCGTGAAGAACGAAGAGATGGAAGAGATCTATGCGATGGTGAATGAAGGAACAGTCATCACCTTGCGCCCTTAAATCCGTCTAGATCGGTGTCCACGATTTGAAACCAAAGGTCAGATAATCCCGCGGATATGCCGCGGCGGCCTTCTCTTCCAGCTCGGCATCGTAGATCTGGGACAACGAAAACGGTGCATCCGGATCTGCTCGGCTTGGCGCAGGCGCGTGTGCTGATCCCAGTTGTCGCGCCAGATCGGGCAGGGCGAAAGGCATTTCTTCTTCCCGCAGGATCAGATCAGGCGTGGCAAACCCCGCCATGCCTTCCAGTGTCTGCGCCTGCCCGCACCACGTCCCGTCCAAACGGATCGGGGTTTGCTCGGCCAGAATTGGGCGCAACATCCCAAGAAACGCCGAAAACCCCGCGTAGTGTTGATCTAGACTGTAAGTGCCCATCTCGTCCTTACCGGGCAAAGGAACCTTGTAGCGCCTTTGCAGCATGTTTCGGATCGTCATGTATGTGCCCGGACCAAGGCTAAGGATATGGCGGCAAAATACGCTGTGGGCACGCGCCACCGGATGGCGCAACACAGTGAATTTTCGGTGGTCGGCGTGATCTTGCATCCATAGACGCATCTGCTTCTGATTGCGCCCCGTCAACAGGGCATCCGTTTGTACGCCATCCAGATCGGCCATCCATTGTGCAACTTCTGCCTCGGGGCCACCGCGCACGGGCAGATACATAAGCGGAGTACTGACCCCGCAGACATAACGCGATACCGCAGGCCCCCGGCGCGGTTCGAATTTTGGCATTTGATACAGGTTGAAGCGGTCCAGATGCCCCAGCGTCTGCTCCATCTCTCGCGGGTTGCTGACTTTTGACAGGGCCGGTGCCGGGTTTTGACGTTTCAAACGCTGGTTCAACTCAGTCAGTCGGTCGCTGACACCCAACCATGCCGCGAGGCCATTCAGAACTTCGATGTCGTTCAGATCGTCATAATCCAGATGGAACGGAGTCTGACCGGTTATTTGCAAATGGTTCAGAACGGTGCGTTGGAACTCCTGCCGCGTTTGCAGCTGGTCTGTGAATTCGTCAGCATCGAATGCAACGGTCGCCTCGCGCCGCTGTTTGATATTCACTAGCTTCCACTGCTTTGTTTCCATGGCAATTTTCCATGAAATGTAGCTGTCGAGCGGATTGCGGGCCAGGATGATTTTTGCGCATCGGGGGTCCTGTAACGCAGGCTGCAGGATACGATGGTCATGGTCGCTGAAGAACCGAAACCCGTTCAGCTCTCCCGGGGCGTTTCGAATGGCGTTAATCAATCCCGTCGGATCGCGTTCACGGTCGTCCAGAGAAAAGCCCAGGACTTCGTCCAGCTTTGGAAGACCGACAAAAAAAGGATTGAACGCTTCTCCAAAACAGGTGACGCCGTCCAGGGCGTTCAGATGCGATTCCAACAAGTTCGAGCCAGTGCGCATGTCCGCCAGAACGATGAAGTAGTCGAACTTGGAACTCATGTCGGGTTATTGCACCAGATAGGGTTTCTGAAACCGCCGGGTGCGGGGGCCAAATACGTCATCCGCCGGGAAATCCCCCACCAGATAAGGATGCATGCCCTGGTTCTTGAGGTTTTGCAGGAACCGCCCGAACCCCGTGAGGTCAACAGGCTTGGGCGCTTCGGTCAGGTAGCCGGGATGCGACAGGCCAATCTCTTCGGTCACGGATTGCAGGGCATCCATCGGGGCCTCCATAAAATCCGCCAAAGACCAGATATGTATTCGTGCCTTTGCGCGCGCAGAATCTAGAATTTCCAGTTGCTTTGTCTCAATTTGCTGCAGGCGTGCGGCTTCGCATCGGATGTCCTGAAAGTTCTGGTTTGAATGAAACAGCCGAATAGCCCAGGCCCCCGTGACGATCGAAATCTGGGCATTCTTATCCCGCGCCAGAAAGCCGTTGATGTCCTGAGAGTCGACTGGATCGAACTGAAAACACTGACGTTCCCCCCGCGTGTTCCAGACCAGATTGGTCAGAAAAGCGGTTGGGTTATAGTCCCGCAGATGCGCGCAATCGCTGAGTGAACCATTCATCAGATGCCCACCGTCCGAGAATTTTGCGCGCTCCGGAGAAAACAGGTGCCCATGAACCCGTGCACCAGTTGTCCGAGCAAGCCAGGTTTCAAAATCCTCGAAAACTTCGGTGAACCCCTGAAGCACCGAGTAGGGAAAGGCTGTCAGGCCAAATTCGGTGCTTTGACGGGGAAAACAGCCTTGCATGTAAAGACCGTCTCGGCCGCGAGTTCTACGCTCGACCGCTTTGGAAAACAGACGATCTATTTTCCCGGGGTTCGGTTCGGCAAGGGCCATCGCCATTGTTTGGTTGGTCAGGAACGCCTGGTACAGCCGGTCGGCACGAGGCCAGACCTTGCGGGCCACAAAGCAATCCGATCGGCGCAAAAGCTGCAGATGGTCGTCATAGAACATGTGCGGTCGCCCCTGATAATCGAACTTTGACAAGGTCAGCGACCGGCTTTCGATATGCGTGGAATATAGTCGCGCCAAGGTCTGAAAATAGCTTTCGTCAGGGATCCAGACCTTTCGGAAGTACCGATCATAGCTTGTGCGCTTGGGGTCTTGCAATATCGCCGAAAGGGTCTGACGGGTCAGGCACCACCACTGGCTGCCCATGTGCGGCACCAACCCCGCGGGCACCTTGCGATGCAGGCCAAGGGCGCGTTGTAGCCTGACATAGGCGTCAAACAATTTGCGTTGCTTGCGCCATGAAAAGGGGAACCGCAGGGTAAACCGCTCAAGATCCAGTCCCCCGATTGTCCAGGTCACGTCGCGGGTTGTCGCACTTTCGATAAAGTCGATGCGGGGTCGGTCGGCGAGATAGTCAATCAGCTCGACCACCGGGCGCAGAGGCAGGCATGCGCCCGAGGACAGATACACATGCCGGACGTTCGGGAAACGCTCCAAGATCAACGCGGCCGCGCTTTGAGAGGCGGATACGATGCCCCACCCGCCCCAGTCGCAGACGTGCCGTTCGGAAAAAAGGATCAGAGGATCGTCGGCGCAGGCGCCCACGAACTTTGTAAAAACAGATTTTCGGACTTTGCGGTCCACATGGATGACCACCGGGCAACCTGATGCGGTCCAGTGACGGGCCACTTGTTCCGCCCGGTCCAGTGCAGTGTGCACCAGCATGACGATGCCCAGACTGCTCATGCCCAATTGCCTTTGGACATCAGACCCAGAATCTCAAGCTGTCGCCAGTTGATGTATTTTTCGGACCATTCATTCCAGAATACCGGTTTTTCCTGAAGCTGTTCGGCATAGGCGCGATACTCGCCTGACGCACGATAATGCTGCCCGCGTCGCAGTTCTTCGGTGGCTTTGTCGCCCAGCGTGTTGATCAACTTGGCGTGCAACAGGGCACCGCTGGTCTTTTCCCCACCTTGTTCCTCGTAGACCTGGTTAAGGCCGCGCGGCAGAAGGGCGTGGGTCGAGCTGACATAAACATACCGTTTGTGCCATTTCACCAGGGGAATCTTGTTCAACGCCGGTGCTTTTGCGGGGGTATCCTGAAAAAACACCCGGCTGCGTGGGCCACCTTGAATCCACAGATTTCCATAGGTCGGATTGCGCGAAATCATGTAATTTCCGGAATCGAACCAGGGCGCGATTTCAAACGGGTCCTGACCTTCGTGGTACGACGTATCCTCGATCGGTCCATCGGGGTACATATCGATCAACATGGTGCCGAAGCTGCGCACGCCCGTATCGTCCAGCCAGTCGGTCAGCGCGGGCAGGGGCCGTGTGTCGCAGAAGGGATAGATAAAAAACTCATCCGGATCGACCGTCAGCACCCAATGCCCATGCGCAAATTTTCGCAGCAAATAGTTGGACCAATCAATCCCAAACGTCGAGCGTTTGTAGCTGGCCGAGGTTCGCCAGACCGAGACATCCGGCTGAGTCGCCAGATACGCACCTGTGCCGTCATCGCTGTTGTTGTCGACAAACAGAAAATGCGTGATGCCCAGCTTGCGATAGTAGGACAGGAAGTACGGCAGGCGGATCTTTTCGTTCCGCACAACGCTCATCAAAAGGATATCACCCGGCTTGATGGCGGATGTCGTGTTCTTCACGGGTCTAAGTTCGCGCCGCTTCCGAATGCACCGCAGCAGGCGGCGCTTGCGCCGCAATCTCATGCGATAGGAATCGAATAGGCTCACGCGACTGCCCAACCCTCTTATAATACGCGAGCATGCCCGGGGTCGGCTGAGGCCTGAGTGGTGCCGGACAATTAACGTTTTATGACACTTTTACACCTTGCGAGGCAACGGGTTTAAATCCGGTATACTTCCCCGCGAAATACCGATTTGGCGTTTCGCTCACCAACCCCCGGGTTTCATCAATCCAAGCCGGGCCAGTTGCTCCCATCCTTTAAGGCGCACCGATTGCGGTGTCCAAAGGGTCGGTGCCATCAGAATTCCATCGTAATAGACACAAAATTCGTCCGGATTGTGGAAATGCTGCCTGCGCTGTTTCTCGTCCCGCGACTTCTCGATCACGTCCGGCAGAAACTTTGTGTGCAGCAGGACACCGGACGGCATTCGGCCGCCAGGACCGTCATACGCGGCGTTCAATACGCGGGGCAAAGCCGAGTGGCTGGAATTGACGTAAGCGTAGCGGCGCGACCATCGCACGAGGGGGATTTTGTTCAGGGTCGGCGATCGCTCTGGCCTGTCGGCAAAGAACGCACGGTCCCGCACGCCGCCCTGCACCCATAGGTTTCCGAGCGGGGACTGGCGTTGTTGGCGATATGGCCCGCTGTCAAACCAGTTCAGCAGTTCTGTCGGGTCTGATTGCGGGTCATAGTCCTGATCCCCAAGCGCGCCTTCGGGATAAAGGTCCAGCATCAGCGCGCCGAAGGCGGTCTGGCCCTGGCCGTCGAGCCAACAGGTCAGGTCTTGCAAAGACCGGATATCGTGATGTGCGTAGATCAGCAATTCATCCGCGTCGACCATCAGCGTCCAATGGTCGTGCCCATAGCGCATTTGCAGCCAGGTCAGCCAATCCAGCCCAAACCGAGCCTCGCGATAGCTTGCATCTGTTTGCCACAGCGAAACATCGGGCTGGTTCAGCAGATATTGCGCCGTTCCATCGTCGCTTCCGTTGTCGACCATCAGAAAGTGATCGACACCCAGACGGCGGTAGTGACGAAAGAACCACGGCAGACGCGTGACTTCGTTGCGCAGCACGGTAAACGCCAAAACACCTTGCGGGGCTATCAGTCGCGTTCGATCCGCCAGACAGGTCAAGTGATGCCGGCTTCGAAACGACCGCCACAACAGGCGACGGCGTTTCAAGCGCAAACGATACTGATCCAGCCATCCGATGGGCGCGATGGTCGGGTCAGGCTGTGACTGCGGCACGCTATTTCTCGTAGTGGCCATTCTGGTGCCAGCGCCATGCATCGGTGATCATCGTCTCTAACGTTGATCTTTTTGGCCGCCAACCAAGTTCTGACTCGGCCCGGACAGAGCCCGAGACCAGCCGGGTGCAATCTCCGTCGCGCCGGGGTCCTGTTGTATAGGGGACCTGACGGTTGGTGACGGCGTTCGAATGCTCGATCACCTCCATCACTGAAAACCCGCTGCCGGTGCCCAGGTTGAAAATCCGGCTTTCTTTGCCCTGTTCCAGCCATTTCAAACCCAGGACATGCGCATCGACCAAGTCACAGACATGGACGTAGTCGCGAATACATGTTCCATCGGGCGTGTCATAATCGGTGCCAAACACGGTCAGCCCGTCACGCTTTCCGTCTATCGCGTCCAACATCAGCGGCACCAGATGAGTTTCTGGCCGGTGAAACTCGCCCACTTCGGCATCCAGGTCGGCACCGGCCACATTAAAATACCGGAAGATCACGGTGTTCAGACCGTGGGCGCTTTGAAAGTCCCGCAATATGTCCTCGATTGCGCGTTTCGAAGCCCCGTAGGCGTTCAGCGGGTGCTGAGGCGTGTTTTCGTCCAGCACGACGTTGTCGTGATCGCCATAGGTGGCGCAGGTGGATGAAAAGACGAAATTCATGCATCCGGCTTGAACCGCCGCTTCGATCAGGTTCAGAGATCCGGTGACATTGTTTGACCAGTAGACACCGGGCTGCGTCATCGCCTCGCCCACCTGGCTGAGCGCTGCGAAATGCATCACCGCAGCGGGTTGGTATTTTGCAAAGACCTCGTCCAGCCGAGCGCGATCCATCAGGTCGCCCTGCTCAAACGGACCAAACTTGACCGCATCCTGCCAGCCGGTGACCAGATTGTCGTACGTGACCGGGACATATCCCGCCTGCGCCAGTGCCTTGCACGCATGCGACCCGATGTAACCGGCGCCGCCCGTGACCAGAATATGCGTCATCCGCTCCCTCTTTGCCGCTGATCAGTCGAGGCCCATTGCGGCCATCATTTCTTCGATCTTTGCCACATCCTGCGGGTTGTTCAACTCCCAGAACTGACGGCCTTTGGCTTCAACCTCTACGCACAGAACTTTGCGACCGTTTTCCATGAAACGCAGCTGTTCCAACCCTTCAAGTGTTTCCAGTGGGCCGATCGGCCAGCCGGGATATGCGCTCAGCGCGTCGGGTCGATAGGCGTAGACACCGACGTGGTGGTAAACCGGCGTCGGGTCAGCGCTGCCGTAGCCGTCCGAGGTAAAGGGGATCACCTCTTTTGAGAAGTACATTGCACTGTGATCATTAGCAAAAACGGCCGTTGTCCCCCCCACACGCCCATGTTTGCGGTCGTTCAGCAAACCGTTAAGCGCATCGCCATCACAGCGCAGCACTGCCGTCGCTACGCCGGCCTCAGGCGCGGCGCGCAGACCTGTGACCAGGTCTTCGATGAACCAATGCGGGGTCAAAGGCGCGTCGCCCTGCAGGTTGACCACGATCTCATATCCGCCGCCCAAGACCTCATGCGCCTCGGCACAACGTTCGGTCCCGTTTCGGCAAGCTTCCGAGGTCATGACAACTTGGGCCCCGAACCTTTCGGACGCCTCGCGAATTCTGTCATCGTCGGTGGCGACGACAACCTTGTCCACACCGGATACCGCCATGGCCGCGCGCCATGACCGTTCAATCAATGTCATCGAAACACCACTGGCCCCGGTCAATGGCACCAAAGGCTTCCCCGGAAAACGGGTCGAGGCATAGCGGGCTGGAATTGCGATCAGGACGGACATCAGGCCTCTTTCAACTCAATGCCCGGAGCGTAAGCGATAAAGAACGGGTTGGCATAGCCCTCCTTGCCATACTCCAGTGGGGAATGGTCATCAAACCGCACCACTTTACCGCCCGCCCCCGCGAGAACAGCGTGCCCTGCGGCAGTATCCCATTCCATAGTACGGCCAACGCGCGGGTACAAATCGGCCTCGCCCGTTGCGACCAAGCAGAACTTGAGAGATGACCCCGCGCTTTTGCTGTCCTGAACCTGATATTTGCTGATATAGTCGTCGGTCGCCTGATCGCGATGGGACTTGGATGCAACAACCAAAAGCGCCGAATTGTCAGGTTTAGACACTGAAATCGGCGCAAGATCGCCCGGTTGATCCTTATTCAAAGCACCGGTTTCTTCGACGGATTGACCGTCGGCCTGCGTATAAAACATCCGATTGCGGGCCGGAGCATAGACGACCCCGCGTGTCGGAACGCCGTTTTCGACCAGAGCGATGTTCACAGTGAAATCACCGCGCCGATTGATGAATTCTTTGGTGCCGTCCAGCGGATCAACAATCAGGAATGTCTCGCCCTTTTCAGAATGCGAGGCGGCCTGCTCTTCGGTTACCAGCAAAACGTCCGGGAATGCCGCACGCAGACCCGCCGAGATCAAGGCATCCGCCGCCTCATCCGCCTCGGTCACAGGGCTGGCGTCTGATTTGACCTTAACGTCGAAATCATCGGCCTCGTAGATCTGCATGATCTTGTCCCCCGCTTCCAGGGCCAGGCGTCTGATGACGGGAATGAGGGCGTCGTAGGTCACAAAAATGCTCCGTTCCTGTGGTTTGTTGATTCAAAATCCTGACGGACTTATGATGCGCCGGATACGGAACAGCAAGAATTTCGTGCCATAATTCGAGAGTGACACAGCAGGAAAGACACGACAGGTGTTCCACTTTAAAAGAAATCAGACGCTGCTGGGCGGCGCGTTCACAACAGCCGAGCTGATTTTTCACGCCGTGGTGCGCAACATACGCTCGCAACACGCCAATGCAGTCATCGCCATCTTGATGAACATTGTTCAGGTCATCATCGTGGCCTCGGCGTTCTATTTGATCATGTCCTTCATGGGCGCCCGGATCGCAAAGATCCGGGGCGAGTTTGTCCTGTATCTGTTGTCCGGTGTGTTTCTGTTCATGACGCATGTCAAATCCGTTGGCGCGATTTCTGGGGTCGGGACGGGGAACAACCCGATGATGCTGCATTCGCCGATGAACATGATGGTCATGTTGGCGGCTGCGGCGCTGGGCACGTTTTACACTCAGATGGTGTCCATCCTGGTAATCCTGTTTGTCTACAGTGTGTCGATCGCACCGCTAGAGATTCAGGAACCAGGTGGTGCCTTCGCTATGCTGGTTCTGGCCTGGTTCACCGGATGTTCGGTTGGCCTTGTGTTTCTGGCCATCAAGCCCTGGTTTCCGAATGTGGCGACCGTTCTGACCAATGTGTATCGTCGGATGAACATGGTGTTCTCGGGCAAGATGTTTGTGGGCAACGCGCTGGGCGGCTTCATGCTGACGATGTTTGCCTGGAACCCCTTGTTTCACATAATCGACCAATGCCGGGGCTTTGTCTTCCGCAACTATTTCCCGCGCAATTCCAGTTGGGAATACGCGTTCTGGGTGGGCGTGACACTGATGATGATCGGCTTGATGGCCGAATTCTATACGCGCAAGCAGGTCTCTCAAAGCTGGGAGGCGCGTCGCTGATCATTTTCGGGCGCGCAACTTGGCCTGAAGACAGACTCCCACTTTTTTGGATTGTGTCTTAGGTCGCAACCCGAAGCGTCAGGTTGACGCGTCCGCCTTTAGGCAGCAGCTTCGAGGACCCGAACCGGATGCGGTCCACCCCGTGATAGGTCAGCCGCGCGGGGCCTCCCATGATCACCACATCACCGGAATTCAGCCAAATCGATTCCGTCTTGCCGCCGCGCGTCGTGTTGCCAATACGAAACAGCGCGTCATCGCCCAGCGAAACGGACAGCACCGGCCAGGATAAATCTGCCTCGTCCTTGTCCTGATGCAGGCCCATCTTTGTGCCTTCGCCGTAATAGTTGATCAGGCAGCAATCGGGGTCGCGGTCCGCGCCGGTCAAGTCTTGCCAGATCGCAAGGATCTCTTCCGGAATTGCGGGCCAGGTCATGCCCTTCGGATGGGTCTCCTGATATCGATACCCGGACCGATCCGTTACCCAACCCAACGCTCCGGCCGAAGTCATGCGCACCGACATTTCTTTGCCCGATGGTGTCACTGGTCGGTAAAGCGGCGCGGCTTTCAGAATCGGACGCAGCAGTTCAATCAGCCGGGATTGAGCCGTGCCATCCAGATAGCCTTTGCGGATATCAAATCCGCGCAAAAGCAGTCGCGCCATTCAAGATTCCCCAAACCTTGCCAAAACCTTGCCCAAAAAGGCCACAGAATCCTTAAAACCTGCCTTTCTGAACGCTTGCAGGCCCCTGATCCCGCCCTTATATACGCCTCGACGCGCGATGGTGTAGTGCTGTCGCGCACATCAATCGGGGATGGGATGCCATAACGGGTCCGACCCTCGGGACATCGCCTTGAAGAGAAAGGGATTGAAAATATGGGAAAAGTAATCGGGATTGACCTCGGAACCACCAACTCGTGCGTGGCCATCATGGACGGCTCGCAGCCGAAGGTCATCGAAAACGCCGAAGGGGCGCGGACCACGCCCTCGATCGTCGCCTTCACCGAAGATGAGCGACTGGTCGGTCAGCCGGCTAAACGTCAGGCGGTCACCAACCCCGACAACACGATCTTTGGCGTCAAGCGTCTGATCGGTCGTCGTGTGGATGATGCCGAAGTCGAAAAAGACAAGAAAATGGTGCCGTATGCCATCGTGAATGGCGGCAACGGCGACGCATGGGTTGAAGCCCGCGGTGAGAAGTACTCCCCAAGCCAGATCTCGGCCTTCACTCTGGGCAAGATGAAGGAAACCGCAGAAAGCTATCTGGGTGAGGAAGTCACGCAGGCGGTTATCACCGTTCCGGCCTATTTCAACGACGCACAGCGTCAGGCCACCAAAGATGCCGGTAAAATCGCCGGTCTGGAAGTGCTGCGGATCATCAACGAACCGACAGCGGCTGCGCTGGCCTATGGTCTGGACAAAGAAGAAACCCAAACCATCGCGGTCTATGACCTTGGTGGTGGTACCTTCGACGTGACCATTCTGGAAATCGACGACGGCCTGTTCGAAGTTAAGTCGACCAACGGTGACACCTTCCTGGGTGGTGAAGACTTTGACATGCGCATCGTCAACTACCTGGCGGATGAGTTCAAAAAGGAACACGGCGTCGATCTGTCTGCCGACAAGATGGCCCTGCAGCGTCTGAAAGAAGCTGCCGAGAAAGCCAAGATCGAACTCAGCTCGACCTCGCAGACCGAGATCAACCAGCCGTTCATCTCGATGGGCGCAAATGGTCAGCCGCTGCACATGGTCATGAAACTGACCCGTGCCAAGCTGGAATCGCTGGTTGGCGACCTGATCAAGAAGTCGATGAAGCCTTGCGCCGCCGCTCTGAAAGACGCCGGTCTGTCGGCTGCTGACGTGGACGAGGTTGTTCTGGTTGGTGGTATGACCCGGATGCCGAAAGTGATCGAAGAGGTCACCAAGTTCTTCGGCAAAGAACCGCATAAGGGTGTGAACCCGGACGAAGTGGTTGCCATGGGCGCCGCCATTCAGGCCGGTGTTCTGCAGGGCGACGTCAAAGATGTTGTTCTGCTGGACGTGACCCCGCTCAGCTTGGGCATCGAGACGCTCGGTGGCGTATTCACCCGCCTGATCGACCGCAACACGACCATTCCGACCAAAAAGTCTCAGGTCTTCTCGACCGCCGAGGACAACCAGAATGCCGTAACCATCCGCGTGTTCCAGGGTGAGCGTGAAATGGCCGCGGACAACAAGATCCTGGGTCAGTTCAACCTTGAAGATATCCCACCCGCACCGCGCGGTATGCCTCAGATCGAGGTGACTTTTGACATCGACGCCAACGGCATTGTCTCGGTTTCGGCCAAAGACAAAGGCACCGGCAAAGAACAGAAGATCACCATTCAGGCCTCGGGCGGTCTGTCGGATGACGATATCGAAAAGATGGTCAAAGACGCCGAAGAGAACGCGGAAGCCGACAAGGAACGCCGCGAGCTGGTCGACGCAAAGAACCAGGCGGAAAGCCTCATCCATTCGACCGAAAAGTCGATGGAAGAGCATTCCGACAAGGTCGATCCGACAACCATCGAAGCCATCGAGCTGGCCATTGCCGCGCTGAAGGACGAGCTGGAAACCGAGAATGCCGACAAGATCAAGTCGGGCATCCAGAACGTCACCGAAGCGGCGATGAAGCTGGGCGAGGCGATCTATAAAGCGCAGTCCGAAGAGGCTGATGATGAGCCTGCGGCGGCGGACGCTGCGCCAGGTGATGATGATATCGTCGATGCCGAGTTCGAAGATCTGGACGACGACAAGCGTAACTAACGGGCAACCGGGCCAATGTGGGCCGGTCCGGATACCGGGCCGGCCCATATACGTTGAGGCACAAGGAAACACTGATGTCCAAACGCGACTATTACGAAGTGCTCGGCGTGTCCAAGGGCGCTTCGACGGATGAGATCAAAAAAGGTTTTCGCAAGAAAGCCAAAGAACTGCATCCCGATCGCAACAAGGACAACCCCGACGCTGAGTCACAATTCAAAGAAGCCAATGAGGCATACGACGTCCTGCGCGATGCCGACAAAAAGGCTGCTTATGACCGGTTTGGCCACGCGGCCTTTGAAAATGGCACTGGTGGGGGCCGTCCGGGCGGCGGTTTTGGTCAGGGCGACTTTTCCAGCGCGTTTTCAGATGTTTTTGACGATCTGTTTGGCGATTTCATGGGTGGTCAGCGCGGCGGCGGCGGCGGACGGCGCGCCGCGCGCGGCTCGGACCTGCGCTACAATCTACGCGTAACGCTGGAAGAGGCGTATGCGGGTCTGCAGAAAACCATCAATGTCCCTGCTGCCGTGGCCTGTTCGGCGTGTGACGGTTCGGGCGCCGAAGGTGGTGTTGAGCCGACGACGTGCCCCACTTGTTCTGGCATGGGCAAGGTTCGTGCGCAGCAAGGGTTCTTCACTGTTGAACGCACTTGTCCGACATGTTCGGGTCTTGGGCAGATCATCAAAAACCCCTGCAAATCCTGTGGTGGCGCAGGCCGCGTGGAAAAAGAACGCGCCTTGTCCGTGAACATCCCTGCCGGTGTGGAAACCGGCACCCGCATTCGCCTGGCGGGCGAAGGTGAGGCCGGAATGCGCGGCGGCCCTCCGGGTGATCTCTATATCTTTGTCGAAGTTTCGGACCACAAGCTGTTCGAGCGTGACAGCGTCAACCTCTATTGCCGCGTGCCTGTCAGCATGGCTAAGGCAGCGCTGGGCGGATCGATTGAGGTTCCCACCATCGACGGTGGCCGAGGTCGCGTTCAAATTCCTGCCGGTAGCCAATCGGGCCGCCAGATGCGTCTGCGCGGCAAAGGTATGCCCGCGTTGCGTGGCGGCGGGGTTGGCGACATGTTCATAGAACTTGCGGTGGAAACGCCGGTCAACCTGACAAGCCGCCAGAAAGAGCTGCTGAAAGAGTTCGAAGATCTGGGTGAAGATAACCATCCGGAATCCAAAAGCTTTTTCTCATCTGTCAAATCCTTCTGGGACGGAATGAAAGGCTGAATTGCATTGGTTAGGGGGCTCTGCCCCCGCCGCCCTTTGGGCGACTCCCCCGGGGATATTTATGGCCAGATGAAGCTGGGATCCGTTCTTCATCTGGCCACAAATATCCCGGAGCGCGAGGCAGGGCCTCGCAGAATCCTCTTGATTATTTCTTCCGCGACTGAGATGTTCCGCGCCAACCGTTGGGGTGCCCTAATAGGGGGCTGAGAGGTGCTGCTGCATCAACCCATCGAACCTGATCCGGGCAATACCGGCGGAGGGAACGGTCTTAACACGTCAGACGTTTTCCACGCCACCGTTGCCCCAATACAGATGGAGCACGCGGATGACGCCCATTGCGTTGACAATCGCCGGATCGGACAGCGGCGGCGGGGCTGGTATTCAGGCCGATCTAAAGGCCATGTCCGCCTTGGGGGTTTATGGGGCCAGCGTCATCACGGCGGTGACCGCGCAGAACACGCAGGCGGTGACGGCGGTGCATGGCATCCCGATAGATGTGATCACGGCACAGATCGATGCGGTTCTTGCTGATCTGGACGTGCGCGCGATCAAGATCGGTATGCTTGCGACACCGGATATCATTCACGCAGTGGCAGGTGCCATCGACGGGTTTGATGGCCCGATTGTTCTCGACCCGGTCATGATCGCCAAGTCCGGAGACGCATTGTTGGCGGATGAGGCGGTGCAGACGCTGCGCGAGGTCCTGCTGCCGCGGGCAACGGTGTTGACGCCAAACCTGCCCGAAGCTGCACGACTGCTTGACCAACCTGCAGCAGAAGCACCAGACGACATGGTTTCTCAGGGTTGCGGGTTATGCGCCCTTGGTGCCTCATCCGTTCTGATGAAGGGTGGGCATGGGTCCGGGGATGTGTGCCATGACATTCTGATTGATGGCGCGGGTATCGTGGGTGAGTTCAAAGCGCCGCGACAGGATACCAAGAACACCCATGGCACCGGTTGTACCTTGTCCTCGGCAATCGCTGCGGGTCTGGCCCGAGGGCTGTCACTAACCGATGCGGTCGCGCAGGCGCATTACTATCTACAGGGCGCGATTCTGGCTGCAGATGATTTGCAGATCGGGCAGGGGCACGGACCCGTCCATCACTTTCACCGAGTCTGGTCCGCGTGACCGTTTGGTCTGTCATAGGGGCGGGGGTGGCCGGGTTGGCAGTGGCCAGTGAGATGGTCGCGCGCGGGGTGCCGGTTCAGGTGTTCGATCCCGGCGGCCCTCCGGGTCCGCATGGGTGCTCGTGGTGGGCTGGTGGGATGCTGGCACCTTGGTGCGAATACGAAAATGCGGAAGAGCCGGTGTTGCGGTTGGGTCAACAAGCCATCGATTGGTGGGCGGCGCGAACCCGCTTGGATCGCCGTGGAACGTTGGTAGTTGCAAGTGCGCGGGATGTGCCCGACTTGCGCCGCTTTGCCCGCCGCACGCATGGGGTTCAGGATGTAGATCGTGGCGAAATGGCCAAATTAGAGCCTGATCTACACGGATTCGCCAAAGGCCTCTATTTTGCGGAAGAGGCGCATTTGGATCCTCGTCAGGCGCTGCAGGATATGTATCGGAACCTGACGGAGGCGGGCGTTACCTTTCACAGGAAACTTGCGCCCACGCGTCTTGAAAACGCCATCGATTGCCGTGGTCTACATGCGCGCGAGGTCCTGCATGACTTGCGCGGCGTGAAGGGCGAAATGCTGGTGATCCGCTGCCCGGACGTGACTTTGACCCGGCCCGTGCGTCTGCTGCACCCGCGCATGCCGCTTTACATCGTGCCGCGTGGGGATGGCATCTACATGCTGGGTGCGACGATGATCGAATCCGAGGACAGCGGTCGGATCACTGCGCGCTCGATGCTGGAACTGCTCAGTGCGGCCTATGCGTTGAACCCTGCATTCGGTGAGGCCGAAGTGCTGGAAATCGGCGTTGATCTGCGACCTGCCTTTCCAGACAACATGCCGCGTATCCGGCGTTTGGGTCGGACGATCTACGCCAACGGGCTGTATCGCCACGGCTATCTGCTGGCCCCTGCTCTCGCGCAGGGCGTGGCCGATCTGGCCCTTGAGAACAAATATTCGGAGATGGTCGATGAAGATCGTGCTTAACGGCGAGGCGCGCGAGGTGCGGGCGGAAACTCTGGCGGCACTGCTCGAGGAATGCGGATTTTCGGGCCGCGTCGCGACGGCGGTGAACGAGAGTTTTGTGCCCTCGAGCCTGCGCATCGCCCAACAACTGACCGATGGCGACCGGGTTGAGGTCGTCGCACCGATGCAGGGGGGCTGAGGATGAAGACGTTCTACGGCACCAGATTGCCCAACCCGCTGATGCTGGGCACTGCGCAATATCCCAGCCCTGCCATTCTGGAACAGGCGTTCCGCAACAGCGGCGCGGGGGTGGCCACGGTCTCTCTGCGGCGTGAATCCGGGGCAGGGCAAACATTTTGGCAGATGATTCAGGACCTCGGCGTGCTGATCCTGCCGAACACCGCCGGGTGCCACACGGTGAAAGAAGCGGTAACCACGGCGCAGATGGCACGTGAAGTGTTCGATACCAAATGGATCAAGCTGGAACTGATCGGTCACACAGACAGCCTGCAGCCGGATGTGTTCCAGCTGGTCGAGGCCGCGCGCATTCTGACCGCGGACGGGTTTCAGGTTTTCCCCTACACCACTGACGATCTGATCGTAGGTGAACGTTTGCTTGAGGCTGGATGCGAGGTGCTGATGCCGTGGGGTGCTCCGATTGGGTCGGGGCGGGGATTGAACAACGAATATGCCTTGCGCGCAATGCGGGCCGAATTCCCGGACGTGCCGCTGGTGATTGACGCAGGTGTAGGCCTGCCCAGCCATGCCGCGCACGCGATGGAACTGGGCTATGACGCCGTTCTGCTGAATACCGCCGTCGCCCGCGCCGGAGACCCCGCGATGATGGCCCGCGCCATGATGCGCGCGATCGAGGCCGGGCAACTGGCCCATCAGGCCGATCCGATTGAGGCGCGCGACATGGCCGAACCCTCAACCCCTGTGATCGGAAAGGCCTTTTTGTCATGACGCTGGATCGTTTCTATCCGATCTTCGATCATTCGGATTGGCTGCGGCGGATGCTGCCTTTGGGCGTGAAGCTGGTGCAGTTGCGTATGAAGGATCAGCCTGAGGAAGCAGTGCGCGATCAGATCATTCTGTCGCGCGATCTGTGCCGGAACCACGACGCGGTTCTGGTGGTGAACGACTATTGGAGGCAAGCGATCGATCTGGGCTGTGACTGGATACATCTGGGGCAGGAGGATCTGGACGACGCCGATCTGAAAGCCATCCGCAAGGCGGGCCTCAAGCTGGGTGTCTCCACCCATGATGATAATGAGCTTGAGCGGGTGCTGGCCATGAACCCGGATTATGTGGCACTGGGCCCGGTCTATCCGACCATCCTGAAAAAGATGAAATGGCATCAGCAGGGCCTGCCGCGCGTCACCGAATGGAAGGCGCGGGTGGGCGAAATTCCTCTGGTCGGGATCGGCGGGATGAGCGTGGGACGCGCGCCGGGTGTGCTGCAGGCTGGGGCCGACATTGTCTCGGTCGTTACGGACATCACCCTGAACGATGACCCCGAAGCACGGGTGCGTCAATGGATCGAGGTCACCAGATGAACCGCTACGCCCGCCAAACCTTGCTGCCCGAGGTCGGGGCCGAAGGGCAGGCGCGCCTGTCTTCGGCGCGGGTTCTTGTGGTCGGGGCTGGTGGGCTGTCTGCCCCTGTCCTGCCATTGCTGGCTGGCGCTGGTGTAGGACGGATCATGATTGTCGATGGAGACGCGGTGCACCTGTCGAACCTGCATCGCCAGACCTTGTTTACCCAGGCAGATTGCGGCCAGCCCAAAGCCGAGATCGCCGCAGAGCGTTGCCGCGCCCTAAATAATGAGATTGATGTCATCAGTCAAAAACAGGCTCTAACCAACGAGAATGCACCCAGTTTGGTCGCCCAAACAGACGTGATCCTAGATTGCGCCGACAGCTATGCCGCCAGCTATATCCTGTCGGATACCTGTCTGACGCAGGGCAAACCGCTGATCAGCGCCTCGGTTCTGGGGCTGTCGGGTTATGTCGGTGGCTTCTGCGGCGGCGCGCCTTCCTTGCGGGCCCTGTTTCCTGATGCGCCCGATAGCGGGGCCAGTTGCGCCACGGCGGGCGTTCTGGGTCCGGTGGTTGGAACGATCGGCGCGATGCAGGCGCAGATGGCGCTGAATCTGATCCTAGGTATTGAGCCGTCTCCTTTGGGTCAGATGGTCCAATATGATGGCCGCACCCTGCGCAGCAGCGGTTTCCGATTCGACGATGCGCCTGAGCCGAGCAGGTGTTTCCGCTTCCTCTCGGCCAGTCAGCTGACGGCCGAGGATCAGATCATCGAACTGCGTGGTCCCGACGAAGCGCCCGTTCCCGTGCATCCCTGCGCGGCGCGCGTTTCACCCGACAGATTGCAAGAAATCGACCCTAACATGGGAAAAAGACTGGCGCTGTGCTGCGCCACCGGCCTGCGCGCGTGGCGCGCGGCGGAGAATATTCAACCGGATTGGCCGGGCGAGATTGTCCTCGTCGCGGCCTCAACCTCGTGAAAGAAGGAAACGCGAGATATGAAAAAACTGATCGCTGCAATTGCCCTGCTGGCTGCCGCGCCCGCCTGGGCCGAGGACAAGATGACCGTTCTGCTGGACTGGTTCATCAACCCCGACCACGGCCCCATCATCGTGGCGCAGGAGAACGGCTATTTTGCCGAGCAGGGGCTTGAAGTCGAAATCGTCCCGCCTGCCGACCCGTCCGCTCCGCCGCGTCTGGTGGCCGCTGGTCAGGCCGATCTGGCCGTGTCCTACCAGCCGCAATTGCACCTGCAAATCCACGAAGGCCTGCCGCTGAAACGCGTTGGCACGCTGGTCGCCACGCCGCTGAACTGTCTTCTGGTTCTGGAAGACGGCCCGATCCAATCGCTGGCTGACCTGCGCGGCAAGAAGATTGGTTTCTCGGTTGCCGGTGTCGAAGAGGCGATCCTGACCACATTGCTGGGCCAGCACGATATCGGTCTGAATGAGATCGAGATGATCAACGTCAACTTCTCGTTGTCGCCTTCACTGATGACCAAGCAGGTCGATGCCGTGATCGGTGCGTTCCGCAATTTCGAGCTGAACCAGATGGATATCGAAGGCGTCGCGGGCCGGTGCTTTTATATCGAAGAGGAAGGCATCCCCTCCTATGACGAACTGATCTATGTCGCCAACCCCGATACCATGGACGCCGACAAGGTTGCGCGCTTTCTGGCAGCGACGGAAAAAGCCACGCAGTATATCGTCAACAACCCGGAAAAAAGCTGGGAGATCTTCTCGGCCACGTCGCCCGAATTGCAGGACGAACTGAACGCTCGCGCCTGGGTCGATACACTGCCGCGGTTTGCTTTGCGTCCGGCAGGCTTTGATGCGGGTCGGTATGCAAGGTTCGAGCAGTTCCTGAAGGACAGCGGCATGATAGACAGCCTGAACCTAGTCAGTGACATCGCGATCGATGTGACTGCGCAATGAACGATTATGGCAAAGCCTTCGCCCTGATGCGCGACGCGGCGCAGGACCCGTGGCGGGACTACACCCGCCACGCCTTTGTCGAAGGGCTGAAGGACGGGTCTCTGCCGCGCGCGGCGTTCCTGCATTATCTGCGACAGGATTATGTGTTTCTGACCCATTTCAGCCGCGCCTGGGCGCTGGCCGTGGTCAAGGCACAGACGCATGAGGAAATGCAGGTCGCCGCGGCCACGGTGAACGGTCTGATGCATGAAGAAATGATGCTGCATGTCGGTGTCTGCGAGGCCGAGGGTATTTCCCGCGAAGACCTGATGGCCACACCGGAACGGCCTGAAAACCTCGCCTATACCCGGTTCGTGCTCGAATCCGGGTATTCCGGCGACTATCTGAACCTGCTGGCGGCGCTGTTGCCCTGCGTGATCGGTTATGCCGAAATCGGCGCGCGTCTGGCGACCGAGGCGGCGTCTGAAACCTATCGTCCGTGGATCGACACCTATGCGGGCGATCAGTATCAAAGCTATTGCCATGACATCGGCGCGCTGATGGACAGTGCTTTGGAGCGACGGCTGGGATCGGATTATGCGTCACTGCCGGTCTGGGCCGATCTGTGCAAGACGTTTGAGATGGCAACCCAGCTCGAGGTCAACTTCTGGCAAATGGGCCTGACCCCGTGACACCGGTACCCGATCTGACCATCAGCGGTTCGGCCACAATCGACGGTGCGCCCTTGTTCGCGCCGTTGACCCTGACCCTTGGGGCGGGGCAGTGGACGTGCCTGCTGGGCGGGTCGGGCGTTGGAAAGACCACCATTTTGCGGCTGATTGCCGGGTTAGAGACCGGGGCTGCGTTCACCGGCCAGATCACTGCAAGCGATAGGCAGACCGTTCAGAACCGGGTGGCCTATATGGCGCAGGACGACCTGCTGCTGCCCTGGGCGAGTGTTTTGCAAAATGTCTCGTTGGGGGCTCGCTTACGCGGGGAGGCAATTGATCTGAATCGACGCGACCTGTTGATCGAACGGATGCGCCTTCAGGATCATAAGACCAAGAAGCCTTCGGAACTGTCCGGCGGTCAGCGTCAGCGCGTGGCCCTTGCCCGCACGCTGATGGAGGACCGCCCCATCGTGTTGCTGGACGAGCCCTTCTCGGCCCTCGATGCCCGCACCCGCGCCGATATGCAGGATCTGGCTACCGAAGCGCTGCAGGGTCGAACCGTGTTGCTGGTCACCCATGATCCGGGTGAGGCGGCTCGGCTGGGCCAGTCGATCATGGTGATGACTGCGCAGGGGCTGACGCCTTGCGATCCACCCTCGGCCCCGGCCCCGCGGCATGTGGATGATCTGGAAACGCTGGAAACGCAAGGCGCATTGTTGAGATTGCTGAGAGAGGCGGCATGAAGCTTTTGTCCGCCCTTGCCGCGACCGTGTTCGCCCTTTCCGTCTGGCAGGCGATCGTCAGCCTGACTGGCCTGCCAAAATTCATTCTGCCCGGCCCGGCGCTGGTGGCGGAAACATGGTGGCAAAACCGCTGGGTGATTGCTGAACACACATGGATCACGGCGGTCGAGGTGGTAATTGGTCTGATATGCGGAACGGTGCTGGGCGTCGTCACAGCACTGCAACTAGCCAATTCGCGGGCCGCGCGGGTGCTGGTGCAGCCGATGCTGGTGTTCACGCAGGCGTTGCCGGTCTTCGCTCTGGCCCCGTTGCTGACGCTGTGGCTGGGTTACGGGCTTTGGTCCAAGGTCGCGATGGCCGTGTTGATCATCTATTTCCCGATTACGTCGTCCTTTTTTGACGGGTTGATGCGAACTCCGGCAGGGTATCTTGACCTTGCAAAGACGATGCAAGCCAGCAAGCGTTCGGTTTTGTGGCACATCCGTATTCCAGCGGCCTTGCCGTCGCTGGCCTCGGGGATGCGGCTGGCCGCAGTTTACGCCCCGATCGGAGCTGTGATTGGCGAATGGGTCGGATCCTCGCAGGGCTTGGGATATCTGATGCTGTTGGCCAATGGTCGCGCCAAAACCGATCTGATGTTTGCCGCGATGCTGACATTGGGCGTGTTCTCGATCCTGCTGCATCTACTGGTTCGACGCGCCACGGCGCGCATGGCGGGTGAGACGCGTTAACCATTCAGAAACCGATTCTGCGTCAGAGTTGCGACATGACACAGGATGCCTTTGCCGAAGCCCCCATGCTGTTTGAAACGGACGAAGCGCCGGCGCAGCCGTTGCCGTCCGGTCGACTACCCTCCTACATCAAAGACCATCGTAAACGGTTGCGGGAACGGTTTATGTCCGGTGGCTCAGCAGCAATGCCGGACTATGAGCTTTTGGAGCTGGCTTTGTTTCGATCCATCCCCCGGCAGGACGTCAAACCTCTGGCGCGGGCGTTGATGGACACTTTTGGTGACTTCAACCGTGTACTGACCGCGCCCGAGGATCGGCTGCGTCAGATCAAGGGCGTGGGCGACACGGTCATCACCGACCTAAAAATCCTCGAGGCTTGTGCCCATCGGATGGCCCGCGCACGGGTCATGCAGCGTCACGTAATTTCGGGCTGGGACGCGTTGCTTGACTATTGCCACACCACAATGGCGCATCGCGAGACCGAGCAGTTTCGGGTGTTCTATCTGGATCGCAAGAACGTCCTAATCGCGGATGAGGAACAGGCCAAAGGCACCGTGGATCATGTCCCGGTCTATCCGCGTGAGGTGGCAAAACGCGCGCTGGAACTCAACGCCTCAGCCTTGATTTTGGTGCATAACCACCCTTCGGGCGATCCAACACCATCACAATCCGACATCGACATGACGAACCGCATTCAAGACGCCTGCACCGCACTGGGCCTGACGTTGCACGACCATCTGATCATCGGCAAATCGACCGAGCTTAGCTTTCGGTCCCAAGGATACCTTTAGGCGTTATTGAACCCAAACCTCGACCCTGCGATTGACCTTGCGGCCCCATTCAGTGTCATCGCAGGCCATGGGCATCGCTTCACCGAACCCGTCCGCTGCAATCTCAATACTGTCCGGAATGGCGGTTTCGACCGCAGCGATCACCGCGTTGCGCACGGTCTGAGCGCGGCGCAAAGCAATACGCGTGTTGGTGGCCGCCGCGCCCTCGCCGTCGCTGAAGCCGACAAACAGGATTTTGCTTGTATCAAGCGTGCCGTTTTCCAGAGCCTGGGCCAATTGCAGGATGTTTGACCGCGACTGCGCATCTGGCCGGGAAGAGCCTGGTTCGAACCGAAACGACAGTGAAAGGCGCATCATGGGCCGCAGGGTAGCGACCATTCTCTGCAGTTCGTCCAGCCCGACCTCTGTGCCGCCGTTGACAATGGCATTGGCCAGCCTGTCCCCTTGCAGGCCGACACGGACCGTCTCGGGCAATTGATCCACGAAACCGGCCTGCCGAATGACGGCCTGAGCAGGATCGCTGAGCGCATATGCAAGAAACTGCCGGGCGACACGGGGCAGGCGCCGGTGCGGCAGATACAGGAACATCGGTGATGTCAGCGGGTAATCTTCTGTTTTTACAGACTGGCGGGTGGCCGACAGTGCATGGCCGCAACCGCCGGTCAGTGGCAGCGCTCGTGTATCACCGACTTCGGCATGGCTGGCTATCCCTATAGCAAAGGGATCACGAGAAACGGCGCGTATCTGATCGGAACTACGTTTGACCGTGCCTGACAAAGTGGCACCCGCTGATTCCAACAGCCTGTCTTCAATCGCTTGCGATACGCCCGATCCTTTGGGCGGCAGGTACAGATGAATCGGTGCATCGGGTCCGCCAAGCTGCGTCCAGTTGGTGATCTTGCCCGAAAATACGGCCGTCAGATCGCTGGGCGAAATCTGACGGACTGGATTGTCGGGTGACACCACCGGAACCACCGCATCCAACGCAACGACTCGTGACCGTCGGGGTTTGGTCAAATCGCCAAGCCCCGCCTCTTTGGTCAGTTCTATCTCTGCCGGGCGAATTTCTCGCTGGGCCAAAACGATATCTGCGGTGTTCTCCGCCAGATCGAAAAAGCCGCGCCCTGTGTTGCCGGCCTTGAAGATCATGCGCGCCAATGGGGCTTTTCTGTCGCCCTGATACAGCTCAAAAACATGAAGCGCGGCCCCATTGGCCTGGTATTGGACCGCTAAACCTTCTTGTGTGGCAAAGTCTTGGATCAGCGCAGGAAAAAGAGTGTCCGCCATCACGGATGAACCGGAAAACCGGATTTCCGCAACAAAATCAGTCAAGTTCGGACAGGCGGGGCCGTCGCAGGTCACGCCCGACCCATCAATGGTCAGCTCTCCGAATTGTGTGTCCAGTCGGTAGAACTCGCCGTCAAACCCCAACAGCGTCCCGACGACTTCGACCTTGCCGTCGTGGGATGTCAGCGAAATATCCTGCGCCATCGCGGTCGTCGCGAATGAAACGCCAATCAAAGCGGCCATGGCCGCCCGAGTTACAGTCATTGTGAACCGATGTTTTGCCCGTGCCTATTTTGCGGCGATTGTCAGGTCTTGGAACAGATTATTCAACACCAGAAAATCCCCAACCGCATCGCAATCGGGAATGCTCAGGGTCGTTTCCTGCGTTTGCAGACGTTGGTTGGCGCTCAACTGCAGCGACAGCACGTCCAGGTTTTGCCCACAATTGGCTGCGGTTACTTCGGCTTCGACCGAAAGTTCAATCGCACCGGCATCTTCCGCAGACTGCGTCGGAAAGGAATAGACCTCGATATTTCTGGCTTGCGCCGTCTCGCCAAAACCCAAATGCGCGACCGAGCCTGCGCCGGCAGAGTCGGCACCGGACCAGACATGACCATCCTCGCCATAACTTGCACCAAATTCCAAGGCGTGAAGCTGCAGCTCTGTTTCGCCACGCCACTGTAGGGCCACCCGTTCGAATTTGGTGATCTCGGGTACGTGGGTCGTGGCAACTGTGCCGTTCTGATCTTCCATAGAAATGAGGAAAATCGCGTATTCCGACAAGGCGGGCACGTTGATGTCCAACCGTCCTGACGCATCTGTCATGGCCGAGAATATCAGGCCGCTGTGGTGGATTTCAACGACCTCTTCTGCGTTGCACGATGCCTTGACCTGCAGACGCACATTGGCGTCTGCAATGGTGGTCGCCCGCGCACTCAGGTTGCAATTCGACGTGGATCGAGGCTGAACCGCCAGCGGCAGCGACGATTTGGGCGCGGACACGACCTTGGCCTGTGACGGCGACGCCGAAGTCAACATGACGTCCTGCAGCCCGGCCAAACCCGAGCCTTGCGCCGAGGCAACTGCAACGCCGTCAGAAACCGGATCGGCTTTGGGGTGCAAAGCCGTATCGTTCTGCATCAAGTATCCGATGGCCAGGGCGCAGGCAACGGTTCCGCCCGTGGTCACGTAGTTCTTTATTACAAACAAGACACCCTCCCCAGTTGAAGGAGCGAGTCGCACATTGTCTCCGAATCGAGGCCAATATGTGGCCGACCGGCGGACTCATTGTGACTTGGTTCACATAACGTTAGGTCAACCTACCGTGGCAGTGTTTGAATTTCTTGCCTGATCCGCAGGGGCATTTGTCGTTGCGCGACGGGTTGCCCCAAGTGCTGGGATCGTCCTCGACAAAGCCTGGACGCGCGTCGCCCGAAGCTTGGGCTTCAGCCATTGCTTCGGCTCGATCCGTGGCCTGTTCGACCGTCTTTTGGGCTGCCGACTGCTGTGCGGCCATCTGCGCCAGCATTTCTTTTTGTTCTTCTTCCGTCAGCGGGCGCACGCGGGATAGCTGCTGCGTGACCGTTTCGCGCAGCCCATCCAGCATGGATTCGAACAGTTGGAAGCTTTCGTTCTTGTATTCGTTCAAAGGATCGCGCTGGGCATAACCTCGGAACGCCACGACCGAGCGCAGATGTTCGAGCGTCAGAAGGTGTTCGCGCCATTTGCCGTCGATGGTCTGCAAGAGAACCTGCTTTTCGATGTTGCGCATATTTTCGGGGCCAAAGGCGACGGCCTTCTGGGCCATCATCTCATCGGCGGCCTTCACAAGGCGCTCGCGAATTTGTTCATCATCCACGCCTTCTTCGGCGGCCCAGTCCTGAACCGCTGCGTCGATGGATAGCTTGTCTTTGACCGCTTCGTGCAAGCCATCAGTGTCCCACTGATCTGCATAGGATTTCGGCGGCATATACTCGTCAATCATGTCGTCGATCACCTGCTCGCGCATGTCCGACACGATTTCGGACAGGTCATCTGCCGACATGATTTCGCGCCGCTGGCTGAAGATCACCTTACGCTGATCATTCATCACGTCATCGAATTTCAACACGCTTTTGCGGACGTCAAAGTTGCGACCTTCGACCTTGGATTGCGCGCGCTCCAGTGATTTGTTCACCCAAGGGTGGATGATCGCCTCGCCTTCCTTCATGCCCAGCGTAGTCAGAACCTTGTCCAGACGTTCGGACCCGAAGATGCGCATCAGGTCGTCTTCGAGGCTGAGGTAGAATACCGTGCGGCCCGGATCGCCCTGACGGCCTGACCGGCCCCGCAACTGGTTGTCGATGCGGCGGCTTTCATGCCGTTCCGAGGCCATCACGTAAAGGCCGCCGGCGGCCAGAACCTTTTCCTTTTCCTCGGCGTGGTGCGCCTCTTCCTTGGTGCGCAGTTCGGCCGGGTCGGCATCGGGGTTCTCGGCCAGCGCCTTGAGAACCTTCATTTCGACATTGCCGCCCAACTGAATGTCGGTACCGCGCCCGGCCATGTTGGTGGCTATGGTCACGGCACCCAGACGACCGGCATCAGCAACGATCTGCGCTTCTTGCTCGTGCTGGCGGGCGTTCAGGACATTGTGTTCAATGCCTTCTTTGGTCAGCATCTGGCTTAGCAATTCCGACTTCTCGATCGAGGTGGTGCCCAGCAGAACCGGCTGGCCAGTTTCCTGCGCCTTCTTGGTTTGCTCGATCATGGCGTTGTATTTTTCGGTCGCCGTGCGATAGACCTGATCGTCCTTGTCCTCGCGGGCGATTGGCTTGTTGGTTGGAACTTCAACCACGCCCAGACCGTAGATTTCACTGAATTCTTCGGCTTCTGTCAGCGCCGTGCCGGTCATACCACTGAGTTTGTTATAAAGGCGGAAATAGTTTTGGAACGTGACGCTGGCCAAAGTCACGTTTTCCGGCTGAATCTGCACGCCTTCCTTGGCCTCGATCGCCTGATGCAGCCCTTCGGACATGCGGCGGCCTGGCATCATCCGGCCCGTGAATTCGTCGATCAGAACGACATTTCCGTCCCGCACGATATAGTCCTTGTCGCGCTGGAAAAGTTTATGCGCCCGAAGCCCCTGGTTGACGTGGTGCACGACGGTCGTGCTTTCGGGGTCATACAGAGAATGCCCTTCTTCGATCAGACCATTGGCGTGCAGCTGTTCTTCCAGAAACTCGTTGCCTTCATCGGTGAAGGTCACGGTGCGGTTCTTCTCGTCCAGCGCAAAGTGATCGTCTTGCAGCAGCGGGATCAGCCCGTCGATTGCTGTGTACAGATCCGAACGATCCTGCGATGGCCCCGAAATGATCAGAGGCGTCCGGGCCTCATCGATCAGGATCGAATCCACCTCATCCACGATCGAGAAATTGTGGTGCTTCTGATAGACCTGATCCAGATCGGCCTTCATGTTGTCGCGCAGGTAATCGAACCCAAGCTCGTTGTTGGTGGCATAGGTGATGTCGCAGCAATAGGCAGCCATCTTCTCGTCATCCGGCTGCCCGGACCAGATCACGCCTGTGGTCATGCCGACGGCGGCAAAAACCTTGCCCATCCATTCCGAGTCGCGCTTGGCCAGGTATTCGTTCACTGTCACCACATGAACGCCTTTTCCGGTCAGCGCGTTCAGATAAGCCGGGAAGGTGGCAACCAGCGTCTTGCCCTCACCCGTCTTCATTTCCGAGATATTGCCCTGATGCAAAAACGCCCCGCCCATCAGCTGCACATCAAAGGCACGCAGACCCAGCGCGCGTTTCGCACCCTCGCGCACGTTGGCAAAGGCTTCGGGCAGCAGCGCATCCAGCGCCTCGCCATCCAGCGCCCGTTTGCGCAGCTCGGCGGTCTTTTCGATCAGCCCCTCATCGGACAGTTTCTCGAACTCGGGCTCAAGCGCGTTGATCTGTTCGATCAGTGGGCGGGTCGCCTTGATCTTGCGGTCGTTCGGTGTTCCGAACACCTTTTTGGCGAGCGTTCCGAGTCCCAGCATGTTCACTCCAGCGGATCTGTTCTTGTCTTGGTTGCGACAGGCTTGCCCACCTTGCGCGCAACCCATAGATACGGGGGGTGAAAGGCGGCCCTGTCCAAGGCTTCAAAGCGATGTAAGCGGCAGGTTCCACAGTGTCAACGCCACGCCCTGTCGCGGCAAAGAAATAGGATGAATCCATGCCCAAAGGCCTCACTTTTCTGCCATCTCTGGCCCTGACCGCCATGATGGCGCTGCCGCTGGCCGCTGAAACCAAGCCCGATGCAGGTGCAGTCGTGGCGCGCATCAACGGGGACGAGATCACTTTGGGTCACATCATCGCGTCCGCCGCCAATCTGCCGCCGCAATATCAGCAGTTGGAAGACGACGTTCTGTACGACTTTATTCTCGAACAACTGATCCAGCAGCAATTGCTCAGCCAGGATCAGCAGGACCTGACGCCCCTGAATACCCTGCGGCTGGAAAACGAAACACGGTCGCTGCGCGCAGTGCAGGCTGTTGAGATCATCTCGGACGGCGCGGTGAGTGATGAGGCCATTCAGGCCGCCTATGATGAACAATTTGCGAGATTCGAGGGCGAACAGCAATTCAACGCAAGTCATATTCTGGTCGAAACTGAAGACGAGGCCAAAGCTCTGAAAACGCAACTGGATGACGGCGCAGATTTTGCCGAGCTGGCGAAAGAGCATTCGACCGGCCCTTCGGGTCCGAATGGCGGCTCTTTGGGCTGGTTCGGCAAGGGCCAGATGGTGCCCGAGTTTGAAAACGCGGTCCTTGCGCTGGAAAGCGGACAGGTTTCCGACCCGGTGCAGACCCAGTTCGGCTGGCATCTCGTAGTTCTGAACGACACACGCAAGTCCGAGGCCCCTGCGCTTGACGTCGTTGCACAGGACATCGCGCAGAACATTCGGCAAGAGGCGATTCAGGCGCGGGTCGAGGAGTTGACCCAAAAGGCGCAGATCGATCGCCCGGCGCTCGAGGGGGTCGGTCCCGAGGTCATCCGTCAACTGGACCTGATTCAGGAGTAACCATCCGTGGCAACGATCACCAAAGTCTCGCCGTTGGCCCCAGCGGCCTTCCCTGACCTGCCCGCAATCGACGGGGTGCGTTTTGCCACTGTTGCAGCTGGTGTGCGGTATCAGGGTCGGACGGATGTGATGCTGGCAGTTCTGGATCCCGGCACATCGGTGGCCGGGGTATTCACCAAATCCGCAACGCGCGCGGCCCCGGTGCTGGATTGTCAGGACAAGATCGGTGGGACCAGCGGTGGACCTGCCGCGATACTGGTCAATTCGGGCAATGCCAACGCCTTCACCGGACACTACGGACAGACCTCGGTGGCCGAAGTGACGCAGGCCGTGTCACAGGCCACAGGTGTCGCGGTCGAGCGAGTCTTTACGTCCTCGACCGGTGTGATTGGTGAGCCACTGCCCCATGACAAGATCGTATCACAGCTTGAGACGCTGAAAGCAGGCCTTAGCCGTCACGCCATCGAAGACGCGGCGCGGGCGATCATGACCACCGACACTTTCCCGAAAGGGGCATCCGCGCAGGTGCAGATTGACGGCAAAACAGTCTCTATTGCAGGGATTGCGAAGGGATCGGGGATGATCGCGCCGGACATGGCGACGATGCTGGTTTACATCTTCACCGATGCGCAGGTCGAACAATTGGCGCTGCAAACTATGCTGGGTGCGCAAACGGATCGCACGTTCAATTGCATCACGGTCGACAGCGATACCTCGACGTCGGATACGCTGCTGCTGTGCGCGACCGGAGCTTCGGGCGTCGACGCCACCGGCAGCGCCGCGTTTGAACAGGCGCTTGAGACGGTGATGCTGGACCTCGCGCAGCAGGTGGTGCGCGACGGTGAAGGGGCCACGAAATTCGTAGAAATTCGTGTAACCGGGGCCGCCACGGATGCCGACGCCAAAACCCACGGACTGGCCATCGCCAACTCGCCCTTGGTCAAAACCGCCATCGCGGGCGAGGACCCCAACTGGGGCCGCATCGTCATGGCCATCGGCAAATCCGGAGCTGGCGCCGACCGCGACCTGCTGAGCATCTCTTTCGGTGACATCCTTGTGGCTGAAAAAGGCTGGGTTAGTCCCGATTACAGCGAAGAAGACGCCGCCGCCTACATGAAAAACCAAGACCTTGTGATCTCAGTCGATCTTGGGTTGGGCGAGGGGCAATCTACTGTTTGGACCTGCGACCTGACCCACGGCTATATCGAGATCAACGCGGATTATCGCTCGTGAAACCCAAGCAATTCCAGCAAAAGTGGAGCCCGGTTTTGCGTCCGGGATTGCGACCATGAAAACAGTCTTAGTGTCTGCTGTCGCTCTGATCGACATCGAGTGCCGCGTCCTGCTGGCCCAACGCCCCGAAGGCAAATCCATGGCTGGTCTATGGGAATTCCCCGGTGGCAAGATCGAACCCGGCGAAACCCCCGAGGCCGCCCTCATCCGCGAATTGCACGAGGAACTTGATATCGACACCTGGGCCTCCTGCCTCGCGCCGCTGACCTTCGCCAGCCACAGCTATGACGATTTCCACCTGCTCATGCCGTTGTTCGCCTGCCGCAAATGGGAGGGTATCCCGCAGTCCAAAGAAGGTCAGGCTCTGAAATGGGTGCGCGCGAATGACCTGCGGAATTATCCGATGCCTGCGGCGGATGTACCGCTGATTCCGATTTTGCGGGATTGGTTGTAGGGCGGAGTGCCTAATTATCGGATAGAGTTTGGCAGGGTCAATTCCAGTTGCTTAAGACAATTACAATTATTTCAGGTCTCGTGCTGATCGCTTTGTTCGGCTATTTGCCTTTCGAACTCGCCGAATGCGACAAGATGATGAAGGAACATGGACCGGTCTTTATCTGCATACCAGTCACCTTTGTTGCGATCCCAGCGTTGGCCACAGTCTTTCTCGCGTTGCTTGTCGTCCTCGTGATCGCGAAAGCGAGAAGATAAAGACCCCATTTGGCCTTTTTTCCGACTTTCGTACATTTGGAACAAAATGAAACTGCATGCCTTCAGAGCTGTTACAATTCGTAAGAATTGAGAAAACATCAGGCAAAACTTGACGCTGATCGTGCCGATGTCCCTTAATCGGGGCGTTGGCGTTCGGGTGCAATCCCGAACCCGCCAGTTTCGGCCCCGGAGGACGGGTCGGATGGGGAGGAGAAGTAGATTGGCTCAGACGCAGTCGGGCGCGGACGGGATGGTGTCTCTTCCGGCGCTGTTACATCGCAATGCGACGCAGTTCGGGGATGCTCCGGCTTATCGGGAGAAGGAATTCGGGATCTGGCAGTGTCGGACATGGTCCGAAGCAGCTGCCGAGATTCGCAAACTGGCGCTGGGGTTTCTGGAGATCGGCGTTGAAAAGGGTGACCATATCGCCGTGATCGGGCGTAACCGTCCGGCGCACTACTGGTCGATGGTCGCAGCGCAGATGGTGGGCGCGGTGCCCGTACCGCTGTATCAGGACTCGGTCGCCGAAGAGATGGCCTATGTGCTGGAACATTGCGGTGCGAAATTCGTGGTCTGCGGCGATCAGGAGCAGGTCGACAAGGTCATCGAGATTCAGCAGGGACTGCATCAGGTCAAGCATATCCTCTACACCGATAAGCGGGGGATGCGGAAATACGACCACAGCCAGATGAACGCGCTGGACGACATCATGGCCGAGGGCGGCGCCGGGCATGCGCGGTTTGATGCGGAACTGGACAAGCGCATCGCGGCGATCACTTACGATGATACCTGTGTGATGCTCTATACCTCGGGCACGACGGGCAAGCCTAAGGGCGTGGTGCTGTCGAACCGCAATGTCATTGAAAGTGCTAAGAATTCAGCCGATTTTGACCATCTTACCCGGAATGAAGATATCCTGTCCTACCTGCCGATGGCCTGGGTGGGCGATTTCATCTTTTCCATCGGTCAGGCCTATTGGTGCGGCTTCTGCGTGAACTGCCCCGAAAGCGCCGACACGATGATGACGGACCTGCGCGAAATCGGGCCGACCTATTTCTTCGCCCCGCCGCGCGTGTTTGAGACCCAGCTCACCAATGTGATGATCCGGATGGAGGATGCGGGCAAGCTGAAGCAGCGCATGTTCCGCCACTTTATGGATCACGCCAAGAAGGTCGGCGGCCTGTTGCTGGACGGAAAACCGGTCGGTGCCATGGACCGAATGAAATATGCGCTGGGCAATATGCTGGTTTATGGCCCTCTGAAGGACACACTGGGCTATGGCCGGTTCCGCGTGGGCTATACGGCGGGTGAGGCGATCGGGCCGGAAATTTTCGATTTCTATCGCTCTCTGGGCATCAACCTGAAACAGCTTTACGGGCAGACCGAAGCGACTGTCTTCATCACCGTTCAGCCCGATGGTGAGGTCCGGGCGGATACGGTCGGTGTACCGGCGCCGGATGTCGAACTGAAAATCGACGACAAGGGCGAGATTCACTATCGCTCGCCCGGAGTGTTTGTTGAGTACTACAACAACCCGGAATCCACCGCCTCGACCAAGGATGCCGAAGGCTGGGTTGCCACCGGAGATGCTGGATTCATCGAGGAAGGTTCCGGCCATTTGCGGATCATCGACCGCGCCAAGGATGTCGGCAAGATGGCCGACGGGTCGATGTTTGCGCCGAAATATGTCGAGAACAAGCTGAAGTTCTACCCGGATATTCTTGAGGTTGTGCTGTTCGGCAATGGCAAGGATCGCTGCGTGGCCTTCATCAATATCGATCTCACAGCGGTCGGTAACTGGGCGGAACGCAACAACGTGGCGTACGCGTCTTATCAGGAGCTGACCGCAAATCCAGCTGTGTTAGAGACGATCAAGTCCCATGTGGAGGAGGTCAACAAGTCCGTTGCCGCCGATGAGATGCTGTCGGGCTGTCAGGTGCATCGTTTTGTTGTACTGCACAAGGAACTGGATGCAGATGATGGGGAAATGACGCGGACCCGCAAGGTGCGTCGCGGCTTTGTGGCGGAGAAGTTCCAGGACATTATCGATGCGCTTTATGATGGGTCTCCGAGTGTTTCGACCACAACGGAAGTAACTTACGAGGATGGCCGAAAGGGCTCGATCAGCGCAACGTTGGAGATTGTCGACGCACCGGTTGTTGCGGCGACCCAACATAAGGTCGCGGCGGAATGAGGGCCGTTCGAGCGTCGCTTGACCTTGCGGTCGTCGCCCCGCCCGCCGTCCCGTTTTCCGCATCTCAGGGAGTGATTGATGCTGGATAATTCCGAAGGATATGTCACCGAAGACGGCCGCAAGATCGGCGGTGTGGTGATGGAGATGAAAAACATTACCCTGCGGTTTGGCGGTGTGGTGGCGATCAAGGATATCTCGTTTGACATTCGTGAGGGCGAGATCCGCGCGATCATCGGGCCGAACGGGGCCGGGAAATCCTCGATGCTGAACGTGATCTCGGGGTTCTATGTCCCACAAGAAGGTGAAGTTTGGTTTCACGGCTCCAAACGCCCACCGATGCGGCCTTTTGAGGTGGCGCAGCAGGGAATCGCGCGGACGTTTCAGAACATTGCTCTGTTCGAAGGGATGAGTGTTCTGGATAACGTCATGACCGGGCGTTTGGGCTTTATGAAGACCAACATCTTTCAGCAAGCGTTGTGGAAGGGGAAGGCCGAGGCCGAAGAGACCGAAAACCGCGAGGCCGTCGAGAAGATCATCGACTTTCTGGAGATCCAGCACATCCGTAAAACGCCTGTGTCGCGCCTGCCCTATGGGTTGAAAAAGCGCGTCGAACTGGCACGTGCTCTGGCTGCCGAGCCAAAGTTGTTGCTGCTGGATGAGCCGATGGCCGGAATGAACGTCGAAGAGAAAGAGGACATGAGCCGCTTTGTTCTGGACGTGAATGATGAGTTCGGCACCACGATTGCCCTGATCGAGCACGACATGGGTGTGGTCATGGACCTGAGCGACCGCGTAGTGGTGATGGATTACGGCCGCAAGATCGGGGACGGCACGCCCGATGAAGTGCGTAACAATCAGGAAGTCATCGACGCCTATCTGGGGGTGAGTCATGACTGAGCATCTGACGGACATGAGAGGGGGCGGGCATGCCTGATCAGCTGATTTTCGCGATGGAGGTCATCCTGAATGGCCTGATGGCCGGGGTGCTTTATGCTCTGGTCGCGCTGGGCTTTGTTCTGATCTACAAGGCATCGGGAATTTTCAACTATGCTCAAGGGGTTATGGCACTGTTTGCGGCGATGACGCTTGTGGGCATCATGAACGGGCAGGTACCGTTTTCGCATATGATCAACGCGATCTTTGGTACGCATATCCATTATTTCGGTTGGAACGTGCCCGCCATCGTGGCGATTATCCTGACCATGGCGGTGATGGTGCTGCTGGCCTGGGCTGTGCAGCGGTTCGTCATGCGCCATCTGGTGGGGCAGGAGCCGATCATCCTGTTCATGGCGACCATCGGTTTGGCCTATTTCCTGGAAGGCGTCGCCGACCTGATGTGGGGGTCCGAGATCAAGACGCTGGATGTAGGTCTGCCGCAGGGTATCAACCTGTGGATCGACGAGAGCACGTTTAACATCTTTGGCTACGGCTTCTTTATCGACAACCTGGACATTGTGGCGACCGTGATTGCGGCATTACTGGTGGCGGCTCTGGTGGCGTTCAGTCAGTACACCAAGCAAGGCCGGGCCATGCGTGCTGTGGCCGATGACCATCAGGCGGCGTTGTCGGTCGGGATTTCGCTGAACTTCATCTGGGTGATGGTGTGGTCGGTCGCCGGATTCGTCGCGCTGGTGGCCGGCATCATGTGGGGTACCAAGTCGGGCGTTCAGTTCTCGCTGTCTCTGATCGCGCTCAAGGCGCTGCCGGTGCTGATGCTGGGCGGGTTCACTTCGATCCCCGGTGCCATCGTGGGCGGGTTGATCATTGGCGTGGGTGAGAAGCTGTTCGAATTCGCCATTGGCCCATTGGTCGGCGGAGCGACCGAGAACTGGTTCGCCTATGTGCTGGCGCTGATCTTCCTGGTGTTCAGACCACAGGGTCTGTTCGGCGAGAAAATCATCGAGAGGGTTTAGCGATGCAGAAGTTCCTCGCCATCACCAACGTCATCGCGTGGGCTGGGTTCTGGGCCTTTGGATACATCGCGCTCACTTCGGACGATCTGACGGATGGGCAGGTGACAATCGCGGCGATCCTGGCCTTTGCAGGGCTGGTCATGGGCATTCTGGCCTATCTGAAACTGGTCCGCGCCTCTGAGGCGAGCGGGTACGCCAAAGGGTCAAACCAACTGGATGCGGCGGCGCGCAACCGGGCGCAGGAAGAATGGGGAAAGTAAGATATGTTCTATCGTGAGGCCGGAGATTTCAAAGTCTCCTACGCAGATGACAGCCAGACTTTCCCGATCAAATTTGACCGGTATCGGTATTATGTCGTGCTGGCGGTGGCGTTCGGGATCATCCCGTTCATCATCAACGACTATTGGGCTAATGCGCTGCTGTTGCCCTTCCTGATTTATGCGATCGCTGCGATCGGGCTGAACATTCTGGTGGGCTATTGCGGGCAGGTTAGCCTGGGAACCGGGGGGTTCATGGCTGTGGGGGCTTACGCCTGCTACAAGCTGATGACGGCCTTCCCGGATGTGAGCATGTTCATACACGTCATCCTTGCCGGAGGCATCACCGCGCTGGTCGGTGTGCTGTTCGGCCTGCCGAGCCTTAGGATCAAAGGGTTTTATCTGGCGGTGGCGACACTCGCGGCGCAGTTCTTCCTCGTTTGGCTCTTCAACCGGGTGCCGTGGTTCTACAATTACTCGGCCTCGGGCCAGATCAACGCGCCGGAACGGGATGTGTTTGGCATCATCATCACAGGCCCGAATGCACCCGCCTGGGCGACTTACCTGTTCTGCCTGATCTTCCTGGCTGTTTGCGCCGTAATTGCCCGCAACCTGACGCGAGGTACCACAGGACGCAAATGGATGGCGATCCGCGACATGGATATCGCAGCCGAGATCATCGGGGTGAACCCGCTGCGGGCCAAGCTGACTGCCTTTGCGGTGAGTTCCTTCTTTGTCGGCATCTCGGGCGCGCTGTTCTTTGCGGTTTATCTGGGCGCGGTCGAAGTGGGCGAAGTGTTCGGTATCCAGAAATCATTTCTGGTGTTGTTCATGATCATTATTGGCGGATTAGGGTCGATTTTCGGGTCTTTCGCCGGGGCGGCCTTCCTTGTGCTGCTGCCGGTTGTGCTGAAGGTCGTCGGCGCGGACATGCTGGGCTGGCCCACGGATATCGTGGCGCACCTCAACCTGGTGATCGTCGGCGCACTGATCATCATGTTCCTGATCCTCGAACCCCATGGGCTGGCGCAGCTCTGGCGCGTGGCAAAGGAAAAACTCAGACTCTGGCCGTTCCCGCACTAAGCGGGAAGGCCCAATCAGATAACGGGTGCAAAGCCCGAATTCACCATCGGATAAACCAAGGGAGGATACACCCGATGAAATTGAAACTGGCAACCGTGGCGCTGGGCGCCGCAATGGCGGCAGGTCCGGTCATGGCCGACCTCGTATTCCCGTCGCTCAGCTATCGTACCGGGCCTTATGCGGCGGGTGGCATTCCGTTCGCGGATGGCTATGCCGATTACTTTACCTTGCTCAACGAACGCGATGGCGGCATCGGTGGCGTTGCGACCAAGGTGATCGAATGCGAGACCGGTTATAACACCGAAAAAGGTGTGGAATGCTATGAATCGACCAAGGGCGAAGGCTCATTGGTGTATCAGCCGCTGTCGACCGGGATTACGTATCAGCTGATCCCCAAAACCACGGCCGACGGCATTCCGATGCACACGATGGGCTATGGCCGGACTTCGGCCAAGAATGGCGATGTGTTCAGCCATACGTTCAACTATCCTGCAAACTACTGGGATGGTGCCTCAGGCGCTGTAAACTATCTGCTGGAAGAGAATGGCGGCGACCTGAACGGTAAGAAAATCGCGCTGGTCTACCACAACTCAGCCTACGGTAAGGAACCGATCCGCACGCTGGAGGAGCTTTCGGCCAAGCATGGCTTTGAACTGGTGGCCTTGCCGGTTGACCATCCAGGTCAGGAGCAGAAGTCACAGTGGCTGCAAATTCGCCGTGACCGTCCCGACTATGTCCTGATGTGGGGTTGGGGCGTGATGAACCAGGTGGCCGTACAAGAGGCTGCAAACATCCGCTTCCCGATGGAAAACTTCATCGGCATCTGGTGGTCCGGTTCCGAAAACGACGTGCTGCCTGCCGGTGAAGCCGCAAATGGCTATAAGGCGTTGACTTTCCACAACGTGGGCACCGATTTCCCGGTCTTTGACGACATGCAGAAATACGTTGTTGATGCCGGGAAAGCGGCCGGCGCGGGCGATCAGGTCGGTACGGTTCTCTATAACCGTGGTCTCTACGCTGCGATGCTGGCTGCCGAAGCCGCTAAGAAGGCACAGGAAATCCACGGCACTGCCGACATCACCCCTGCGATGATGCGCGATGGCATGGAAGCTCTGGAAATCACCGAAGCCAAGATGTCCGAACTTGGTCTGCCGAACTTTGGTCCGGCCTTCTCGGTCTCGTGCGCAAATCACGGCGGTGATGCCTTGGTTGGCGTGACCCAGTGGGACGCGGCCAATCAGACCTGGAGCCTGATTTCCGAGTTCAAAGCCACCGATGGCGACGTGATCGGTCCGCTGATCACCGAAGATTCGGGCGCATATGCTGCGGAAAACAACATCGACGGTCGTTGCTGATCCGTCGCAAAAACAAACCGGGGTGGCGGTTACCTGCCGCCCCGATCCCAACACAAGCCTGAGGACACGCTCTGATGCTGGATGCGGCTCAAAACACCGAAGTGCAGGCCGAAACCCTGCTTGAGGTCAACAATATCGAGGTGATCTACAACCACGTGATCCTTGTTTTGAAGGGCGTCAGCCTGACCGTGCCCAAAGGGGGCATTACCGCTCTGCTCGGCGGCAATGGCGCTGGCAAGACCACGACGCTCAAGGCGGTGTCGAACCTGCTGCATTCGGAACGCGGTGAGGTGACCAAAGGCACGATCAAGTATCGCGGGTCCAGCGTACACGAAAGTGACCCGGCGGATCTGGTGGAAAAAGGTGTTATCCAGGTGATGGAAGGCCGTCATTGTTTCGAACACCTGACCGTCGAGGAAAATCTGCTGACCGGGGCCTATACCCGAAAGGATGGCAATGCAGCGATCCAGCAGGACCTTGATCTGGTCTATACGTATTTCCCCCGCCTTAAGGAACGCCGCCGGTCACAGGCAGGCTATACCTCGGGCGGTGAGCAGCAAATGGTTGCCATGGGGCGCGCATTGATGTCGCGGCCCGAGACGATCTTGCTGGATGAACCCTCGATGGGTTTGGCGCCGCAGCTGGTCGAAGAGATTTTCGGCATCGTGAAGGACCTCAACGAAAAAGAAGAGGTGTCTTTCCTGTTGGCCGAGCAGAACACCAATGTGGCTCTGAGATTTGCGCATTACGGCTATATTCTGGAATCCGGTCGTGTCGTGATGGACGGCCCGGCGGCCGAATTGCGCGAGAATCCGGATGTGAAAGAGTTTTATCTCGGCATGTCCGAAGAGGGCCGCAAAAGTTTCCGCGACGTACGGTCTTATCGCCGCCGCAAGAGGTGGCTGTAAACGGATGGAGGATCTGGCGATGACAAAATACTATGACGCGCTCGAAACCCGTTCAGCGGATCAACGCGCCGCCGATCAGGCGCAGGCGTTGCGGGTTCAGTTGGACCGGGCCCAATCCGCTCCGGGCTTTCAGGCCCATCTGGCCGGTGTTGATACGGATGCGGTGAAATCCATCGAGGATCTGGTCAATTTACCGGTTTTGCGCAAATCCGATCTGGCGCGGGCGCAGGCGTCGCGGCCTCCGTTCGGTGGGTTCACGGTCAAACCCGCGCGGCATTTTCATCACGTATTTCAGTCTCCGGGCCCGATCTATGAACCCGGCAGCACCGATCCCGACTGGTGGCGCATGGGTCGTTTTCTGCATGCGGCAGGCGTGGGGCCGGGCGACATCGTGCAGAACTGCTTCGGCTATCACCTGACGCCTGCTGGCATGATCTTTGAAAGCGGTGCACGGGCTGTGGGGGCCGCTGTGCTGCCCGCGGGCACCGGCCAGACCGAACTGCAAGTGACAGCTGCGCGCGACGTGGGCTGCACCGCGTATGCCGGAACGCCCGACTATCTGAAGATCATTCTGGACAAGGCTGATGAGATGGGCGTGGAGTTGCAATTCACCACGGCTGTTGTGGGCGGCGGTGCGTTGTTCCCTTCGCTACGGCAGGACTATGCGGATCGCGGGATATCCTGCCTGCAATGTTACGCCACCGCCGATCTGGGCAACATCGCCTACGAAAGCCCCGCGATGGAAGGGATGATCCTGGACGAACACGTCATCGTCGAGATCGTCACCCCTGGAACAGGCACCCCCGTGGCCGAGGGCGAAGTGGGTGAGGTGATCGTGACCACGCTCAACCCCGACTACCCATTGATCCGGTTCGCAACAGGCGATCTGTCGGCGATCATGCCTGGTCAGTCCCCCTGCGGCCGGACCAATGCGCGGATCAAGGGCTGGATGGGCCGCGCCGATCAGACCACCAAGATCAAGGGCATGTTCGTGCGCCCCGAACAAGTGGCGGCTCTGGTAGACAAACACGATGAGATCGTTAAGGCCCGTGTCATTGCCGCCCGTCAGGGTGAGATGGATACGATGACCGTGCAGATCGAAAGCCCGCACAGCGATGACATGGCCTATGCCAAATCCGTGGTTGAGGTGTTGAAACTCAAAGGCGCGATTGAGGTGGTGGCCCCCGGATCGCTTCCCAAGGACGGGCTGGTGATCGAGGATCAACGCGTCTACGAATGAAGCTGGAAAGTCTGCGGCAGTTTGTGTCGCAGATTTGTTGACCGGCCCACTGGCGTTTCTTAGCGTTTTGGTCGATTAAAGGCTAAGCCCGTCCGGGGCCGCCCATCAAAACGCCGGAGCCATGGCCGAAGTCGAATACTCAGAACACGGGACGCGCAATCGCGGTGCCTTGGGGACCCGGCTGGTCGGTGGCGTCGCCTATCTGGTTGCGGCCGCCTGCCTTCTTCCGATGCTGGCCGTCGTGCTGGCGGCGGTCACGGGTGGAACGGATACGATCTCGCATCTGATGGACACGGTGTTGCCGCGCTACGCGATGACGACGGCGGTGCTGGTCGTTCTGGTGTCCATCGGCACGTTCTCCATCGGCGTCGGCGCGGCCTGGCTGGTGACGATGACGCGCTTTCCCGGCGTGCGCGTTCTGGAAATCGCGCTGGTGCTGCCGCTGGCCTTTCCGGCCTACGTGCTGGCCTATGCGTATACGTTCATTCTGGATCATCCCGGTATCGTGCAATCGACCTTGCGTGATGTGACCGGCTGGGGGCCGCGCGATTACTGGTTCCCCGAGATCCGCTCGACCGAGGGCGCGGCGGTCATGCTGATCCTGGTCCTTTATCCTTATGTTTACCTGCTGGCACGCGCCGCGTTTCTGCAACAAAGCGCCACCGCCTTTCTGGCCGCGCGGGCGCTGGGCAACGGGCCGTGGTCGGCCTTCTGGCGCGTCTCATTGCCGATGGCGCGTCCGGCAATTGCCGGTGGCGTTCTTCTGGCGGTGATGGAGACCATCGCCGATTTCGGAACGGTGGCCTATTTCGGGGTGCAGACCTTTGCGACCGGCATCTATACCAGCTGGTTTTCAATGGCGGACCGCGCGGCGGCGGCGCAATTGGCGCTGTGTCTGTTAGCGTTTGCCCTGGTCATGGCTGTGTCCGAACGGACGCAGCGCGGCAAGGCGAAATACTATCAGGCTGGCAAACGCCATGCGGTTCTGCCAGCCGCGCAATTGAAAGGATGGCAATCACTGGCCGCTTTCCTTCTTTGCGCGACCCCTGTTTTGTTCGGCTTTCTCTTGCCGGTCGTAATCCTTGTGCAGATGGGACTGGAATCAGAACAGAACCTGCTGTCGCGCCGTTATGTGGGGTTCATCCAAAACTCGCTGATTTTGGCTGGAACAGCGGCCATAGTCACGGTCGCTGCTGCGGTTTGCGTGGGGTTCTTTCAAAGGCTCAGACCGGGGCGCGGCTCGGCGATGGCGTCTTATCTGGCGCGGCTGGGCTATGCGGTTCCGGGCGGAGTGATTGCCGTGGGCCTGATTGTTCCCTTCGCCGGTTTGGATAACGCACTGGACGCATGGATGCGCCAGACCTTTGATATTTCAACCGGATTGCTGGTCACCGGGTCAATCTGGCTGCTGGTTGCGGCCTATATGGTGCGGTTTCTGGCGGCCGCGCTCAGCGCTTATGAGGGCGGTCAGAGCACGGTGCATGCCAACATGGATGCTGCGGCCCGGTCCTTGGGGCAAAGTCCTCTGGGCACGTTGCGCCGGGTGCATCTGCCGATCCTGACGCCATCGCTGCTGACCGCCTTGCTGATCGTCTTTGTCGATGTGATGAAAGAATTGCCTGCCACCTTGATCATGCGACCATTCAATTTCGACACTTTGGCCGTTCAGGCCTATCGCCTGGCATCGGATGAGCGTCTGGAGGGCGCGGCCGTTCCCTCGCTTGTTATTCTGGCGGTGGGGTTGTTGCCGGTGATCCTGATCTGTCGTCAGGTTCGCAGCCGTTAAAGCCACGGACAATCCAAAAATGTCACATCTTGCGGCAGCGGGCTTGATTCAAATGCGATTTCCGGCAAGGCTTGAGGTATGAACATGCAGCCTCCCAGCCGGTTTTCTGCAAACTCGGCCCAGATGCCCGTCGCGTTTAACCGGCACGAGATGTCCCATATCCTGTCCGTTTATGGCCGAATGGTCGCCGCTGGAGAGTGGCGGGACTACGGAATTTCCAACCTGCGGGACGTGGCGATTTTCTCAATCTTTCGCAGGACGGCTGAGCACCCGATCTATCGCGTTGAGAAACACCCGCGGCTGCGACAGCGGCAGGGGATGTATTCGGTTGTCGGTATGGACGGGCGCATCCTGAAGCGTGGTCAGGATTTGCGGACGGTTCTGCGCGTGCTGGAACGCAAGCTGATCCGGTCAGTCGACCTTGATTAGAGCCTTTTGTGCGCTATCACCGGGCCATCGCCCTGCGCTTTGATGCGTGCAATAGCATGATCCATCGGCTCATAAGCGACGGCCATGTGATGCGCATTGGCATGCAATAGCAGGTTCTCATCCGCTACCCAGGCCACATGGCCTTTCCAGAAAAGCAGGTCTCCGCGCTGGGCGACCTTACCCTGCGGAAGGGTGTGGCCCAACTGTTGCTCTTGATCGCCGCTGTCGCCGGGACAGGGCATTCCGCACGCCAGCATTGCCGCCTGCACAAGTCCGGAACAATCCAAACCCCATCGGCTGTTTCCACCCCAAAGGTAAGGCGTTCCGAGGAATCCGTCGGCCACTGACACGGGGTCACTCAGAAATTCGCAGGCAGGCCGCGTGTGGGCCTTGGGGATGAACCCCAACTCCGTTTCCACAAATCGATCTGCTTCGGACAGAACGGCAATCCGGCTGCCGAAACTGACGGAGACGCGTTCGGCGCTTTTGAAATCAGGCCGGGTATAGGCATGTGTTGCCGGGGCGGCTATCCAATGCGTCGGCGATATCGCGGGCCCAAGCTGGTCCCGCGTGACCCAACCGACATAGCCATCCTTGTCCGACGTGACCTTCTGCCACCCGTCCGTCGTATCCGAAACGGTGACCTCATCCCCATACAGCAATTGCCGGTCCCGCGTCCCATCGGGGCTGCGCAGCAGATCGACGACCGGGTGTATGATGCGCGCCTGTTTCAAAGGTCCAAGATCCTTGGCAGGGCATCCAGCACCGCACGAGGCCCCTGACCCAGCCCGCCCTTGCTGCGGCCCGGCCGCTTTGTAGGCTGCCAGGAATAGATGTCGAAATGCATGTAGCGACTGTCTTTCACAAACCGACGAAGGAACAGGGCGGCGGTGATCGAGCCCGCGAACCCTCCGGATGGGGCGTTATCCAGATCGGCAATTCCGGGCTCGATCATGGTTTCGTAAGGCTCGTGAAACGGCATACGCCAGACGGGGTCCGCCCAATTGCGCGAGGATGCGCTCAGTGCCGCCGCTGCCTCATCATCATCCGTGTAAAACGGAGCCAGATCGGGGCCAAGTGCCACACGGGCCGCCCCGGTGAGCGTGGCCATCGAGATCAAGAAATCCGGTTTGTTCTCGACCGCCAGCGCCAGCGCATCTGCCAGCACCAACCGCCCCTCGGCATCCGTATTGTTGATCTCAACCGTCAGCCCATTGCGCGCGGTTAGGATGTCGCCCGGTCGGAAGGCGTTGCCCGACACCGCATTTTCGACCGCGGGGATCAGGACCCGCAGTTGCAACGGCAAGTCCAGCGCCATGATCATCCGGGCCAGACCCAGGACATTGGCGGCGCCACCCATGTCCTTCTTCATCAGGCTCATGGCGGACGCTGGCTTCAGATCCAACCCGCCGGTGTCAAAACACACGCCTTTGCCCACAAGTGTCAGCTTCGGCCCGTTTGCACCCCAATTCATCTCGACCAGCCTGGGCGCCTGTTCTGCAGCGCGACCCACGGCGTGAATCATTGGAAAACCTTGATCAAGAAGCGCGTCACCTTGAACGACCGTGCAGGTCGCACCAAATCCGGCCGCCAATTCTTCGGTCACCGCTTGAAGCTGGTCGGGTCCCATATCCGAAGCGGGTGTATTGACCAGATCGCGGGTGAGCGCTTCGGCAGTGGCCAGACACTCGATCCGGGCTGCGTCGACGCCATCCGGCGCGACCAACCTTGCTTGCGTGGGCTTTTGCGTGGCGTATCGGTCAAACGCATAACCGGCCATCAGCCACCCCAGCGACTCGGTCTCCAGCGCCTCGGTGGGAATACCGGACACGATACGGTATGCGCCTTTCGGTAAGGTTTCGGCGGCGGCAGCAAGGGGAAAGCGCTGACGAGCACGTTTGGCCGCGGTCCCATACCCGGCCAAAGCAAACTCAGGCGTGCCAGACCTACCGGGCACCAACAAAGCTTGCCCCAGCGCGCCCGTGAAACCGTTGCTGTCGATCCAGGAAGTCACGTGATCCGGCTGATCCTGCAGCCAGGTTTCCAGATCAGGCTGCGCCACGACATGCAGGGGCAATGATGGGCCGTCGGGCAAGGCAAAGGTCAGTGTCATGTGTGTCTCGGCTGGTTTGGGTCGCGCCCAGACTAGCCACCCTTGGCCTGCCTGCAACCCCGGTCAGACCGAAAGATCCTGTTGGTCCCACACGGCGGTCAGAGACCGCTCACCCACTCGGATCAGACGATTGAGCGTGGCGCCGGTAGCAACGGCATCGCCCGCGTCCACCGTCTGCGCGACGTCGCCCGCAACACGGGCCAATGCCGTCATTCCGATCTGCTCGGCAATTGCGACCAGAGATCGCGCGCATTTGCGCAGGCCAATCCAATCCTGTTGTCGCCAGAACCGTTCGCAATTTGAAAGGCGCAAGGCCAGTTCTTCAACCGTGCGGCACAAAACATCCATTGCGTTGGTATCGCCCAGCTGATGATACAGGCTGCTGAGTTGTTCTGAATCCAGCCGGACGGATTCCTTCTGTTCCAGTGTGATTATCTTTTCCACCACATTCACCCTTATTTTCATGCCCCCACGGCACGGCACAATCCTGACCCGGAATACCTTTGCAAATCCTTGCTCTGCATCCGGATAATGTCTCGAATTTTGTGCGAATTCAGGGTACAGAGCGTGTCAGTCAAGAAAACAGGGACCCGAGAATGGACTTTGCCAAACCTCTGCCGAACTATCTGGTCAAACGGTATCACGGCTGGAAAGCCACCACATATTCGGAAAATCAGGTCTGGTATCGCCGACTGGCGACCGAAGGGCAGCGCCCGCGGGCCATGGTGATTTCCTGCTGTGACAGCCGCGTTCACGTCACCTCGATCTTCGGGGCTGATCAGGGTGAGTTCTTCATTCACCGCAATATCGCCAATCTTGTGCCGCCTTACGCGCCGGATGGCGATCACCACGGCACCAGCGCCGCGATCGAATACGCGGTGACCGCGCTGAAGGTGGCGCATCTGATCGTGCTGGGCCATTCCCAGTGCGGCGGCGTGCAAGGGTGCATCGACATGTGCAAGGGACAGGCACCGCAGCTGGAGGCCAAGGACAGTTTCGTGGGTCGCTGGATGGACATTCTCAAGCCGAAATACGATCTGGTTGCCGATGTCGAGGACAGCACCGAACAGGCGCGGCAATTCGAACGGCAGGCCGTGGTCGCGTCGCTGGAAAACCTGATGACCTTTCCATTTGTATCGTCAGCGGTGGAAGATGGCGCGCTCAGCCTGCATGGTCTTTGGACCGATATCGGCGAGGGTGGTTTGCAATGCTATGACCCGGCTGAGAAGAAATTCGTGGTCGTCTGACACTAGTCAGAGTTTTGAGACGGCGCAGATCAGGTCTCTGATTTTGCGCCGTTTTTTGTTATGGTGCGCCTATGATCCACAGATTTGGAGCGTGCCATGAGATTGATCAAACGCATTTTAGTCACCTTGATTGTCCTTGTTCTGGTGCTGGTGGGCGTGTCCTACTTGTTGCCCGGTCAGGCCGAAGTATCCCGCAGCGTCACCATTGATGCGCCTGCCGCCGATATCTTTCCCTATGTGAATTCCATGCAAGAGACCGAGAAATGGTCGCCCTGGCTGTCGCGTGATCCCGAAACGAAGCTGTCTTACAGCGGCCCCGAATCAGGCGTTGGGAACACGCTGAACTGGGCCTCGGACCATCCGCAGGTCGGCACAGGATCGCAGGTCATCACCGAAAGCGTGACAGACGAAGTGGTGCGCACCGCGCTGGATTTTGGTCCTATGGGCACCGCTTTGGCCACGTTCGAATTGCAGCCTGAAGGATCGGCGACACAGGTTACCTGGGGGTTCAAAACCGAACTGGGCATGAACCCGATGTCCCGCTGGATGGGTCTGATGATGGATGGCTTTATTGGCGAGGACTATGAGCGTGGGCTGGAGAACCTAAAAACACTGGTTGAAAATGGCCAGTAGGGTGTCAGGTTTACGGGACAGCCTACCCAGGAAGGCCGATGCGTGCCTTGATGCCTTTATGGTCTGAGCCCATATAGGGCCGCAGTTCCGCCGTACCTGTTGTGCCCTTTGGAACCAGCAGGTTGTCGATCGGCATCGGCATCATCCAACTGCCGTACCAATGCGTATTCAGAATCGATCCGAAATTCTGGTTGTTTGCCGCCGTTCCAATCCGCCTGACGCTGCTGGCCCAGGGCACCATGTTGAAATCACCGGCAATCAGGACTTGGCCATCCAGTTGCTCGATGCGGCTGGCAATGCGCTTGCTTTGTTCGAACTGGTCGTAAGGGTAAGGCCATCTCAGATGGATCGAGACGACCCAGACCGGTTGCCCGTTTGGCGAGATGACTTGAACACCCGCCAACCCATCGCCGGTCACACAAAATTCGGACCCCTCCACAACGGGCAGCGATGCAAGGATCGCAACGCTTTGTTCGGGCCTGAATTCGCAGAAAACCGATGACGGGTAGTGGTCGAACAAGGGCGCCATGAATTTCTTGTTGTGGCTCGAAACCTCCTGAAGGGTTACGATATCTGCGCCCGACGCAATAATGTCATCCGTCAATTGGTAGCGTGGCCAGGCCTGCGACATCAGGTTTTTTTGATAGAGTGTCAGGCAGGACTCGTCGCAATCTCCGGCCTTTGAGATCAATCCTGATGCCACTGAACCAATTGCTACCAGACCAAAGACCAGCGAAAGCAAAGCAAAGTTCCTGGCGCGTGCAGCCAACAAAACGATCGTGGAACAGACCAACAACACGCCGACCAGTGGTCTGAGCAAAGCTATGGAGTCCGCGGCGGCAAAGTAATGTCCGGTGAATCCAAACACCGCCAGCGCCAGCAAAACAGCCGAGCACGCAAAAATCAGAAACCGGAACGGTTTGTTTGTGTTTAGAAAGCGCACGGTTTGCCCTCGTGCATCTGCCTCAGTTTATTTGCGCTTTTATGCCAACAATCCCACCGCTTGAAAACCTTGAGCAATGGATCGAGTGCTGACAAGCCGCAGATCGGGATCGTTAAAGTCGAAACGATCCCGAATTAGCGCGGCATTTAAGCAGGCTCAGCCCTTTTTCAAGACTTCCCGACCCAACAGTTCGGCAATCTGTACCGCATTCAGCGCAGCACCCTTGCGCAGGTTGTCGGATACGCACCACAGATTCAGACCGTTCTCGATCGTCGAATCCTGACGGATGCGGCTGATGAATGTCGCGAAATCGCCCGCACATTCGATGGGCGAGACGTAGCCACCGTCTTCGCGCTTGTCGATCACCATGATGCCCGGTGCCTCGCGCAGGATGTCACGGGCTTCGTCTTCGTCCAGGAATTCCTCGAACTCGATATTCACGGCCTCGGAATGGCCGACAAACACCGGAACGCGGACGCAGGTTGCTGTGACCTTGATCGACGGGTCGACGATCTTCTTGGTCTCGACAACCATTTTCCACTCTTCCTTGGTCGAGCCGTCTTCCATGAAGACGTCGATCTGCGGAATGACGTTAAAGGCGATCTGCTTCTGGAACTTCTTCGGCTCAACCTCTGTCGTGGGGTTGTAGATGGCCTTGGTCTGATCCCAAAGCTCATCCATACCCTCTTTGCCCGCACCCGAAACCGACTGATAGGTCGACACAACAACGCGCTTGATCCGCGCGCGGTCGTGCAGCGGCTTCAGCGCCACAACCATCTGCGCGGTCGAGCAGTTGGGATTGGCGATGATGTTCTTGTTTTTATAGTCGTGAATTGCCTCGGGGTTACATTCCGGCACGATCAGCGGAATCTCCGGGTCATAGCGGTAAAGCGACGAGTTATCGATCACCACACACCCAGCCGCCGCCGCCTTGGGACCATAAGTCTTTGTTGCGTCCGAGCCGATGGCGAACAGCGCCATGTCCCAGCCGGTGAAATCGAATGTGTCGATGTCCTGGGTTGTCAGTGTCTTGTCGCCAAAGCTTACTTCGGTACCCAGCGAACGACGGCTTGCCAGCACGGCAAGTTCATCGACCGGGAACTGGCGTTCCGCCAGGATGTTCAGCATTTCGCGGCCCACGTTACCCGTGGCGCCGGCGACAACGACGCGATAGCCCATTTCATGTCTCCAAAGTTAAGGACGCGCGTTCATAGCTGCGCGGCACGAAATAAAAAAGAGGTTTTGAGGTATATTTCGCGCCGTCACATCGATTTGACGCGGGTATCCGGCCCTAGCCCTCGTCCAGAAGGTGTCGATAAACCTTCACGATCGCCTCAGCCTCGCCCTCGATTCGAAAATTCTGGTCCACATGCGCTCGGGCCGCCTGACCCGCAGCGGCCAGATTGGTGCGGTCTTTCAGCATATCCTCCAGCGCTGCGGCCAAGGCCTGGGCGTTGTCTTTTTCGACCAACCGCCCGGTCTCACCATCCTTGATCTGCGCGCTGAACGCACCGACGCCGTGGCAGGCGATGGCGGGAACGCCCGAGGCCATCGCCTCGAGCGGGGTGAGGCCGAACCCTTCGTGGCGGGCCGGGGCCACAAACAGGTCGAGCGCGCGGTAGGTCTCGACGATCTCGTCCCACGGGCGTTCGCCAAGAAAGTGAACGCGGTCCGACAGACCCGCATCTGCCAGCTTTTGTTCCTGCGCGCTCTGAAACGCTTCGAACTCTTTGGTGGCGCGGCCGGTAAAAATGATCTGGGCGTCGGGATGATTGGGCAGAACTTCAATCGCCGCATCGACAAGAAGATCGACGCCTTTTTGCGGTCGGATACGTCCAAAACACCCGATCAAAACACCATCAGGAAGCCCGAGTTTCTGGCGTAGTGCGGGTTTATCCGGTTCGGGGTGAAACAGATCGGTGTTCACCCCATGCATGATCACCGTCGATGGGTGCTGCAAAAACGAAGCGGCCTGCGGCGTCGTTGCAATCAACGCGTCCATCTTTGAGATCAGCCATTTGGTGAACCCGGAGTGATCGCGTTGAGCCGCCGAGGTGAATAACAGCTTGTAGCGGCGGCGGAACAAGCCGCGCAGGGCCAAGCCCATCAGCATCTCGGTATTGCGACGCGCATGCCAGACCCGCGTTCGATTGGGCAGAAACAGAACTTTCCAAAGCCGGATATGCGGAAGATCAGGCGGCAAACCGGGGCCAGTGGCGCGGATACCGATCATCTTTTTTTGAATCGGTAGCAATCGGATCACCGTGGTGGTCACGCCCGACAGGGAATGCTTCAGGTTGGGCGCAATCACCTCAATGTCCTGCACGGGGCGGTCTCCGGTTGGTTCAGTCGATGCTGTCCCGACTGAATAGATAGATCACACAACCAATGGCAAGGGTGATAGCAAAGAACCCGAAAATAGCCGTATAGGGTGCTGTTGGTCCCAGATCAGCGCTTGCCGCGTGGATGCGACCGGTCGCGAATTGCGCCAGGCCTACGCCTCCAATACCAAAGAGGTTCAACAGGGTCACACCCCGGCCGACCAGATGCGCCGGGACAAAGGCCCGTCCGTGGGCCATGATGACCGGAAAACTGGCCCCGGCGAATCCGATGACCGCCAACAGGACTACCGATTGCCAAACGGTGCTGTCGATCCAGAAACACAGCAGACCCAAGGCAAACGCTCCAAGGGCATTTCCACCAAAAATCACCCATTTTCGGGTCTTGAGTAGCCGATCCAACGGACCATAGGCGAATGTGCCCGCGATCATCGCGGTCCCCATGATCAGCGTGGCTTGTCCGATCTGCGTCGTACTCAGATCAAACACATCTCGTAGGTAGGGACCTGCCCAAAGCCCACGCAGCGCCGCCGACGGGGCATAGGCCACCAGCATCAGCGGCAGGATCGCCCACAGGGCCGGTTCTTTGAGCAGATCCAGCACGGAACCCTTGTGTTCGGTTTCGACGCGTTCCGGGTCCTTGACAGTTGTCCAGATGCCCAAGGCCACGATGGCTGATATGATGGCCAACCCGGCCAAAGTTGCGCGCCACCCCACCCATTCCACGGCCAACGCCGTAGGGTATGAGGCCACAAGGTTTCCGACCGATCCGACGCCCAGCATTACAGCCGCCAGTGTGGCGAACTTCGCTGGGGGGAACTGGCGGGCGAAGATGAAATAGGACGCCATTAGCACCGGTGAGCAACCTACACCGATCAAAGCCATCGCAAGGCTGACATGAATGGGTGCCGTCGCAAACGCAAAGAGCGCCGCGCCGCCCGCGCCACCGACCAACAGCAAGATGGCCGAACTGCGCCGCGGCCCGATCCGGTCCAGCGCCCAGCCGACCGGAATTTGCATGCCGGCAAATACCAAAAACCAAAGCCCAGATGCGAAAGCCAGATCTTCAGCCGTGGCGCCGATATCGCGGCCCAGATCGACAGTCAGAACGGCCAAAAACGCGCGGAAAAACTGGCTGAGCACATAGGCCAGACACAAAACCACCAATCCTGCCTGCATTTCCGTCCTCCTCGCGGGTCTGCTTGACACGTCCAAAGACCATGCACAAGCTTGTGTAGTCTGTTGCAAGGGGCTGAAATGCTTCACGATTGAGCTATCTGCGGATCAGACAAAAGTGATTTCAGGGAAGATTATGACCGCCTCGGACAGCAATTTTTATGAAACGATTCCTATTTCGGAAGATTTCGTTGGTCTCAGCGACCCTTCGCAATTTACGCCATTGCCAGCAGATTGGGTGCTTGGTGTCGCAGATATTGTGGACTCGACAGGTGAGATTGCGCGCGGTCGATATAAGACAGTCAACATGGTCGGTGCTGCCGTTATCTCGGGCATGATCAACGCGCTGGGAGGGAAGGTTTTTCCTTATGTTTTCGGAGGCGACGGCGCAGCCTTTGCCGTTCCCGCCTCTGATACAGAAGCGGCGCGGCAGACATTGGCGGCGTTGCGCAGTTGGGCCAAGGCAGAGTTCCAGATCGCACTGCGGGCGGCGCTTGTGCCGGTATCCGATATCCGGGCCGCAGGGCGCGATCTGCGCGTGGCCCGGTATGCACCTTCTTCGGGTGTAGACTATGCGATGTTTTCCGGCGGCGGGTTGGCCTGGGCCGAGGCGCGTATGAAAGCGGGCGAGGGTCTGGTTCCCACGGCCGGACCAGACGAGCAGCCAGACCTGACCGGGCTGTCTTGCAGGTGGTCGAATAGCCGCGCTCGACATGGCCAGATCGTCTCATTGGTGATTCAGCCTGAAACAGACTCTAATGAAAAGGATTTTGCCGATCTGGCCCAATCCGTTCTGTCTATTGCCGAGGCGCTGGAACGCGCCGGTCATCCGGTTCCGGCGAATGGCCCGCCAATCAACTGGCCACCGCCGGGGGTTGGAATTGACGCCCACGTATCGCGCGCTGGGCGCAATCTGACCGCTCAGAAGCTGCGGCTGCTGATCGGGAATTTGCTGATCGCCTTATTGTTCAAATCGGGCCTGCGTTTGGGTCAATTTGAGCCTGCGCATTACAAGAAAATGGTCAGCCGCAACGCCGACTTTCGCAAATTCGATGATGGGTTGAAAATGACGCTGGATTGCGATTCCGAGACTCTGTCGCAGATCACTCTGCTGCTGGAGGACGCGCAAGCCAAGGGCAAAATTCGCTTTGGTTTGCACGCCCAACAAGAAGCCATGATGACCTGCTTTGTTCCATCGGCAACGCAGGACGATCACGTCCATTTCGTGGATGGTGCGTCTGGGGGGTATGCGCAGGCCGCTTTGACTATGCGGGGCTAGCCTGGAGCAGGAAAATCCAATTCAGCCCAGTTCAAAACTTGCTATACTCTTGGAATTCGGCGAAAATCACGTATGACCGGCGATCTTCCACTGACGTCACGCTCTTTGCCGATTGCTTTGCTGCGGGCAAGGGAAAAGGTCATGGGGCCTATTCGCGCGGTGTTGGCCGATGTCGGCGTCACCGAACAGCAATGGCGCGTGCTGCGGGTTTTGAATGAAGAGGGCCCGCAGGAGCCGACACAAATCGCCGATCGTGCCTGTCTGCTTTTGCCAAGCTTGACGCGGATACTGAAAAACCTGGAAGAAAAAAACCTGATCGCGCGGCGTCCCGACCCCAATGACGGGCGGCGGCAGATCGTTGAGATCAGCGAAGAAGGCAAAAAGATTATCTACGCCAATCTCGAAGCGATCAAACAACAGGCCGAGGAAACGCGAAGATTGCTGGGGCGTGAGCGCCACGAATTGCTGCTGGACCTGTTGGGCGAGCTGCACGCGCTTGATCAGAAAGAAGCATAGAAGACCCTATTTTGGGTCTTTTAGCCAGTTTTTCGCAAATTCCACACGTCCTACGTTGGCGAACCGACACACGCGATCCAGCTCGGCCTCCAACCTACGCGTTCGGGCATCCGTCCATTTGACCGATCGTTCCGGCCAAACTGCGTTGACCAGAAGCACGTCCTTGTCCCGCCAAGCTTTCATGTCGATCCGACCGACCAACTTGTCTTTCTCAAGCAAGGGAAAGACGTAATAGCCGTAGACGCGTTTGGGGGCCGGGACAAATACTTCAATCCTGTAGTAGAACCCAAACAGGCGCTCGGCGCGGTTGCGATCGCGCAGCATCGGGTCAAAGGGGCTGAGAACCCTCATCCGCCCGGGCGCGGGAGATAACGACGTGTTTTTGTCGATCAGGTCCGGACGCGCAAATACTTTGCGTGACCGCCCATCTGCGCATTCGACAGAGATTTCTTCGATTTTGCCCTTTATCAGAGCCTCTTCTGCCCATATTTTTGCCTCTGCCGGGCGCACTGTATCCCAAAATGCGGCCAGCTCTCCGGACGTGGCAAATCCCAACCGGTCCAGCGCTGCATTGCACAACCAGTCTATGGTTTCGGCCTCATCGCATGGGACGGTTTCCGGTCTCAGATGTTCGTCAATCACGCGCTCGGTCAGGTCATAGCGTTTCTGGAACCCGTCTCGACCAATGACGGTGAGCGCACCTGACCTCCAAAGGTATTCCAGCGCGGTTTTGGACGGATGCCAGTCCCACCAGCCGCCCGAGCTCTTCTTTTCGTCCTGACCAACATCCGCAGAACAAACAGGTCCATGATCACGAATGTGGCTCAGGACGTCGCTGAATTTCTGCTCATACCCGTCCCGGCGCCAGTTTTTCCAGCGTGCTTTCAGCAGTTCTGCATCCCGCTGAAACCGCAGATGCCAATGTTGGTAAAACTCCATCGGGATGACAGCTGCGTCATGTGTCCAGTGTTCGAACAACGCCCGGTCCCGTTCGTAGAGACGTTTGAGGTGGGGCGGTCGATATGCAGGTCTGCGCGCATACAGGATCATGTCATGGGCGCGAGCAACGGTGTTGATGCTGTCAAGCTGCACGAACCCAAGCCGATGGATCAGATTCAGAAGATCGGCACCCTTGGCCCCTCCGGCGGGTTGTTCAAGCAAGGCATGGCGATCCATAAAGATCGCGCGCGCGCTTCGATTGTCGAGCTGTCGAAGTGTCACCCGTTTAGCGCCGCTTGAGCGTGTCACCAAAGCTGATTTTGGGGGTCAGTGTGATGCGGGTTTCAATCTCGGCCTCAGGGTTTTGAAGCTGGTTCGCGATAATCTCGGCCGCCTGACGACCGATCTCCAGTCGGCAGGCATCCATCGTCGCCAGCTTTCGCGGCAACCCCTGCAACAGTTCAACATTGTTGAATCCCGCCAGACCAATCTGTCCGGGAACGTCGATGCCCTGATCCAGCAGATACAACAGGCCACCCGCCCCGATCATGTCGTTTGAATAATAAAGAAAATCCAACTCGGGTGATCGGTCCAGCATCGCCTTTGTCATCTCTCGCCCCTTGGCCAGAGCAGATCCACCCGAGTAGAACTCGCGATCTTCAATCTCGATGCCGTGCTTGCCCAGAACTTCGGTAAATCCTTCGAACCGCTTCCGCGCGCGGTGATCCAACGGCATCTTAGTGCCCATAAACCCGATATGTTCGTACCCGGCCTTCAAAATCGCCTGCGCCATTTCGCGCCCAGCGCGGCGGTGCGAAATGCCCACCATCGCATCCACGGGTTTGCCGTCGGTGTCCATGATCTCGACAACCGGAATACCCGCCGAATCCAGCATGGCACGAGCCGCTTCGGTATGCTCAAGCCCCGCAATAATCACACCCGAAGGCCGCCACGAGAGCATCTCGTACAGAACCTTTTCTTCTTTCTCGGGCAGATAATCGGTGACACCGACCACCGGCTGCAACTCCGTGTCCTCGAGCACCTGGTTGACCCCGGTCAGAACTTCGGGAAACACCATGTTGGACAGAGAGGGTATGATCACGGCGACCAGATTGACCCGGCTGGAAGCCAGAGCGCCCGCGATCTTGTTGGGCACATATCCCAGCTCTTTCGCGGCGGCCAGAACGCGCGTGCGCGTGGCGTCCGATACGTCTCCCCGATTTCGCAGCACCCGGCTGACTGTCATTTCAGAAACTCCGGACGCCTCCGAGACATCGCGGAGGGTAAGCGGGCGTTTAGTTTCAGTTGTCACCGGGGGCACCTGCATTGTTTGTTTGGTCAATGGTAGCGTGAACAGGGCGATCTGTTCAACTGTTGCGCAAAACACAAGACACGGTAAAAAGAGCCGGATACAGACAGCTTTACACGGCCCCGTGGCTCAACTGGATAGAGCAGCCCCCTCCTAAGGGGCAGGTTGCAGGTTCGAATCCTGCCGGGGTCGCCAGAGCGTTTTTCGGGAACGTCTATTTTGAATCAGAGTGAATAAGCGTTGATTCAGGCCGCCGGCTTGGAAGATGCGAAGTGTTCCCGTTTCCCCGGAACCCGGGTGCGACGCGCCAAACTCGTACCCCCTCAAAAATCGTAGACCCTCTTGGACGCGTCGCAAGTCTGGAGTAATTCGCGCAGATGACTAGAATATGTCGGCCAGATTAAGTTTCCGTGCCGATCCGATGGCGTGCGTCGGACATTCCCGAGGTCGAATTGTGGGGAAACTCGTGGGGCGGCACGCTGCACTCATAACCCCCTCTATGTCCAGTAAAAAACTGGTACGTGCTAAAATCAAAACATGCCGCCCACGGTGACAGTTTGTCATTGTGGCGGAATTGTGTCCACGAAATCAAAGGAAACGGACTGTTACTGAATCCGAAACCATGGCGAATAGTGGCGAAACCTAAGGGATTTCCCCAATTTTCGTGATTCTGTTCCACTGGTACGGTGATCACAACGGACCGCTTCAATCGATCCGTGTACCCCCTCAGGAGGGGCTGGCCTTAACCCACTCACCCACGCCAGCCCCTCAGATTTCCGAGCAGATGCAAGATATCCTTCCGGGCGGGATGCCAGCGCTTTTGGTCAGCACAGGCCGCATGTGCGCTGAAGCACCTGGATGTATCCGTTTTCGGATTTTGTCGGTTGCCCGACGGGCACCCATCCCTGGCCGGCGCTTTTGTCCACAGTAGCGATCAATTGTTGCAGTGTGTGCGCTTCAATTCTCTTTTGGATGTGGGTCATGCAACGATCTCCTCATAAAATAATGAAAGAGATATGGAGAGCGGGCCCGGGTGCCGCTTTCAGATTTCAGCCATTTTTTTGTCAGAAAAGGTCAAAGGCTCTATAACGAAAACGGGCGCGCCTAAGAAAGCGCGCCCAGTCACAGGGAGGACAATGAAATTCTGCGCTCTGAACTCAACATGAGCGCCAACTCGTTAACACCATCAGATTAGTCGGCAATGCATGTGCGGTCTGTGACCCCGCTCACACATGATGCAGTTTTTTTAGTCTTCATCAGGTATCTGCCGAAACAAGCGTACGAATAGGCGATCTGCCGCATCCCACACACGTAGCACGAAAAACTGATTTCTTGTTTTACACTCTATTGTGGTAGTATCGTCCGCATAGTTTATTGTTTTTCATTTCAGGGGGCGGTTTTCCTTTGTCCAATTCTTCGACCAGATTGTTTAAGTTGCGCCCATTGGAGAAGGTGGATCTTGAGAGTGTCGCGCGCTGGTTTCAGGACGTCGAGGATCTAGCGTTTTTTGATCGCACGTCGCGTGTGCCGCTAAACCTTTTGCAGACCGAAGAGATCTGGGGCGACGCCGTTTGTGCGACGCGCGATTGCGGTAAGTGCTGGTTCATCATTGAATCCGAGTCCGGTCAGCGCCAAGGCATGGTCGGTCTGGAAGCGATTTCACAGGTTAACCGCGACGCGGTCATTCCGGTCTTCATCGACAAGTCGGTTCGGCGCCAGGGCGTTGCGGTCCGCGCAATAGCGCTGCTTCTGGATTTCGGTTTCAAGCAATTGGGTCTCAATCGCATAACGTCCTACTACCGGGCGGATAATCACATCAGTCGCGACCTTATCAGTCAGGTTGGATGCAAAATCGAAGGCACCATGCGTCAGGCCTGGTATGCCAATGGTCAATTCCATGACATGGTGGTTGTCGGTTTGCTGCACCAAGAATGGATGGAGCATCGAAAGGAACTTATCCGCCAGCTGGGGCATGAAACGGTGGTGACGTTTGGGCCCAATACACCGTCCGGCTGGTGCTGGCCGCCTCTGTCTGCGGGCGATAATTGAAAATTCACGCGCAGTCGACCAAAAATTTGATACATATTATTCGTCGGATTCGACGATATAGAAAAGTCGAGTATTATCAGTGAACAATGGCAGGTCAGAAAGACCGATCAAACAAAAGCTTGGGGCGGTACTGTTTGCCGATGTCGTCGGCTACTCGCGACTGATGAGCGAGAACGAGTTTGATACATATAACGCATTGAAATCGCTTTTGTCCCAACTTGAAGCCGCCAGCGCTCGGTACGATGGGGATGTCGTCGAGGTGCGCGGCGACGGTATTTTCATGCTGTTTGAGACGGCCACAAGCGCCGTTGAATTCGGTGTCGAATTGCATCGCATCGCCGCACAGCACAATGCCGACCAGACGCCTCAGCAACAAATCAAGTTTCGGGCAGGCGTCCATTTGGGTGAAGTGCTGTTGGATGAACGCGGCGTGCATGGCGACAATGTGAACATCGCTGCCAGGCTCCAGGAAATAGCTGAGCCAGAGCGCGTCTATGTCAGTTCCGCGGTTTATGACCAGATACGCAACCGGCTGCGTTATGGGTATGAGTTTCTGGGGCCCAAACAGCTCAAAAATATCCTGTCACCGGTGCCGACCTATTGCGTCCGCAGCGAGGTTGAAGGCGTAACCATGGCCGCGACCCTGCGGCCCGAGATGAGCCCTCAGGTGTTGGAACGCCCGGACATGCCTTCTGTTGCCGTGCTGCCCTTTGTCAGTCAGGGCGGGGAGGAAGATGACAACTGGATCGCCGAAGGCCTGACAGACGACATCATTATGAACTTGTCCAAGTTCCGAAACCTGTTCGTCATCGCCCGGAATTCTTCGTTCTTTTTCAAGGCTCAATCCATGGCCCCGCAAGAGGCCGCGCGCCGGCTGAATGTCCGCTATATCGCGCGTGGGAATGTGCGCCGGTCGTCCAGTCGGATACGGATTACCGCCGAGCTGATTGATGCCAAAAGCGAACGCACTATCTGGGCCGAGCGGTTTGACCGAAAGCTTGATGACATCTTTGATATTCTCGATGAGGTCACGGATTGTATTGTCGCAGCCACGGCCGTGATGATCGAGTCACACGAAAAACAGCGCATGGTGCAGTCGGTCCCATCCGATCTTCAGGCCTATGGCTCGGTGCTGCGCGGTCAGCACCACATCTTCAAATACACGCGCCAGGACAACCGCGAAGCGCAACATTGCTACGAGTCTGCTCTGGAGCGCGACGAAGGCTATGCGCGGGCGGCGGCGGCCTTGTCGCGGACGCTGAACATCGACTGGCGCTATTCCTGGACCGAAGACCCCAACGCGGCGCTGGACAAGGCATTGTCGTTGGCGCAGCGCGCGGTGGATCTGGACCCGACCGATGCCCGAGGATTTGGCGAGCTTGGGTTTGTGCAGCTTTATCGCAAGGAACATGACTCGGCGATCGAGTCCTATAAACGTGCGCTGTCGCTGAACCCCAACGATGCGGACATGCACTCGGACTATGCGGATGCGTTGGCCCATTCCGGCGACAATGAAACCGCGATCAAACATCTGCAGCAGGCGATGCGATTGAACCCCTATTTCCCGGATCAGTACCTCTGGCATCTAGGCGGGGCCTATTACAATCTCAAACGCTATGATGATGTGATCACTTCGGTCAACAAGATGAACAACCCGACCGAGGGGCAGCGGATGCTGGCCGCCAGCCACGCGCAGCTTGGAAATATGGATATCGCGCGCCAGATTGCCGACAAGCACCGGACGGCACATCCCAATTTCTCATTGTCGCGCTGGGCCAAAGTGCTACCAGACCGGCTGGAAGACGACACCCAGCACTTTGTCGACGGGCTGAAGAAGGCCGGGTTCTAAACGCAAAAGGGGCGCGCATTCGGCACGCCCCCATTCAGGTATCTCGTTCTAATCAGTCGCCGCGCGCTTTTGCACCGCTGACTTTCGCGCCGCTGACCTTGGCCCCACTGACTTTGGCACCACTGACCTTTGCGCCACTCACTTTCGCGCCGCTGACTTTTGCTCCGCTGATCGCGGGGCTGTCGAAGCCGAAGAAAATATCAAGCAGCACTTGTTCGAACTGGCCTGTCATGACGTCCATCCGAATGGTGTAGTCCGCCTTGTCGTAATTCCAGACACGGATGTCGTCAGCGATCTGGAAATCGGCCGCTGCAACGCCACTCAACGAAGGATCGTTCGGAGCGCGGGACGCAAGATCGCCTGGCTTGTTGCCGTCGGTTGCGCTGACACCTTTGCCATGAACCAGAAAAACGGTCGGTTCGGGCAGGTCGAAATAGGTTCCTTCATAGGAAAAGCCGTAAATCCGGGCCAGACGGGCGTTGTCTCCGTACTGGTCCTTGAGCTGCTTGTTGGCCCCCAGCTTTTCTGAAAGCTGCTTCCTGAACCTGAATTCCTGTCGAAAAGGTGCACCGCTGGTATCGGAAATCTGCTCCCAATAGGTGTCCGCGTAGTCGTCGCCATCGGTGATTTTGACCAGGTCATCCTCGTCGACCTTTGTGCGGTTCTTCAGCTGATATTTGGCTGGATCACCTGAATCCACGACCACTTTGTATAGACCGGCGCGCTTTTTCCCATAGGCTACGACCAGCACCGGGTCATCATCGGCCACCGTGGCGCCATCGATAGTGTCATTAGCCACTGAAAGGTCTGTCTTGAGCGGGATTTTGTCGATGGCCAGCAGCCGGGCGTCAACGTCCGCGGTCGCTTTAGCCGTCTTGATTTTCAGATCATGAAGCAAGCGCCCAAACAATAACACTTCGGAAAAACTGAGTAAGGATTCGGACATATCAAATTCTCCCTATGACGGGATTGACGACGTCCAAGACCTCATCTCCCCCCTCTCGCATGGCGCGTGAAAAGCGCGCCTCGTTTCTAAAACAATCACCCCGTGGGCGTAAAATGCCACAAAACAGCCAAAAATTAAAGCCGCTTGCGGATCCTCAGTCCGGCACACGGGTGCGTACGGATGAGGCATGGCTTGTCGCGTCCGGTTCCGCCAACCGCGGGCCAGCGGTTGTCAGGCCGATATCGCGCATGCGAAAATTGCCTTCGATGATCTGGCGGAATGCGCCGCCGGTGATCTCCTGATCCACGACCAGCAATGCGCGTTCAACACCGAAATAGCTGAGCATGTCGGCATCCAGCATGCTCCAAGCATCCGCAAGGTAAGAGCCCAGAAAATCCCGTGCCTCCAACAAGGCAGTACGGAAGCCATCCGGGTTTTCGGCATAGCGGGCGTCAAACATCTGCTGCATTACGTCGCTGTATTCCGGAGATCCTTCCAACTCATCCGACAGGTGCTCCATCTCGGGCGTGATCAGATCGTGGACCAACAGGCGTTCGTGATAGATATCGACCAGAATGTCGAACATGGCCCCTGTCAGAGGTTCCGACAACGCGTGTTCGCTGGACCAGCCTTGGGTGAATTCCGACAAAACCCGGTCGTTGGTGGCAATTCTGATCTGCGCATTGTGCGAGAGTTCGGCAAACCGACTGAGGCGGTTGAACGTGTAAAGGTTGCCGCGCGTATTTTGCAGCAGTTCCTCGACAACCGACCCGAAATGCAACGATGCCAGCAGTGCGACCATATCGGCGGCAGATTCATGGAACCCGTAATACTCGCCTGAGGCGTCACCATTAGATGGCATCCCGATCACGCTGTAGATGATCGCGTGACCGATCTCATGGGCGACCACATCGAAGTTCAGGCTATAGGCGCGGTATTCATCGCCGTGATCCCATGTCCCTCCGGTTTCCAGAAACCCCCAGCCGATATGCGCGTTGTCGAGGCTGGGCAGCAGCGACAGTTCCAACCGGTCAAAGTCGCGGCGGAAATGCCAGGGAATGGGGCGGTCAAAATACCCTTCCCACACATCCATCGTGAAATGCGCAGACCCGAACAGGTGGGCGGCCTCGAAACTGGGGTCTGAGGGGTCAATGTGGATGAAATTGCCAAACTCATCCGGTTCGGGCGGTGGTTGGATGTAGCCGTCCCAGGGTGGCAGATACATCTGCTCGCCGCCGGGGCCGGGCACCATGGCTCCGTAGGGCGTCGTCTTGCCCACCGGGTTCACGGTATACATGCGTGGGCCCGAGGGACCTGCCCCAATCGTGCCGGGAGGGGCCGAGATTTCCACAAGTTCTAACTGGGCATCCGGTTCCAAAAATGGCGATTGCGGATACAGCAGGAACCGGGTGCCCGGTGCCTCGTCTTCGGCTTGTTCGGGCCAGATCGTCATATTCACCTCCCCCGCTATGCCCCTTTTTCAGCCCCCTAGTCGGAAGGGCCACTATTTGCGGGGCCGCCGTTCAATTGGCAAAACAAAAACTCGGATTCAATCAGTTCAATAAGCGCGTCACGCCCGTCTAACCCAAGCGCGGCTGCATAGGATTCAAGATCATCCGGGACCGTCTGGTCAAGTCGTGTTTCGAAATACCAGATCAGCAGGCGCATTCGGCTGAGGGATTCAGCCGACTCCAACCCGGTTTTCCGGTCGGCCAGAACCCACGCTTTCTGCGCCGCCCGATCCCGCAGTTCGACGTAGTGTCCTTCGTGCCTTAGTTCGGCCAGAATGGCCGTATCCAACTGATCTTTCAGAGCTGCAAGTGTACTATCCGTTCGCGACCTGTCGGCCAGTAAACCCTCGTATTGCTGCGGGGTCAGATCGTTTGATTGCAGCCATTGCATCACATCCGCTTGCCGCGTCAGTCCAGCCGCGACCCGATGCTCTGACATCTTTTGCACCAAAGCGTCCCGGTCCGGCGCATCGCCGCGGCGATCCGTGTCTTCCCGCGCCAACAGGGTCAGCGCGGCCTTGTCCCGCAATCGGGTATAGCGTTTGGGTGTCAGGCGAAGCTCGTTCACCAACATCTGCGCATCCGAAGTTTGGGGGCTCGCCTCGGCGTCAATGCGTGCGCGCAACTCGCGCCAGGCCAGGGTGCGCTCTACCCGAAATTGGCTCTGAGTTCCGCTGCCACCGGCCAGATGGGCGGCCATTGCAGCCAGCATTTCTCGTGCATCGTCCGCTTTGGCGTCGACCTTTCCGGCGGGCAGCCAGTCGCGGAAAGCCGAAAGGTCGAGGACCCCGTTTGTCGTATCGAACAGCGCGTCCCACGTCCGGTCGCGATAGTTCAGGCCCTTGGCGATGTCCAAAACCTGCTCCGCAGCGCCCTGGTTCAAGACGCCCGCATCTACAGCATGCGATACGGTTGCGCGAATGGACACCATCGGCTCGCTGAGGGGTTGAAACCCAAGCTCGGCGGGGCTGTGCAACACGGCGACCTCGTCATCATCCTCAAGCGTGCCGCTCTGGTAGTCTTGGAAGATCTGGCCGATTCCGATCATTCCGAACTCGGACAGTTCAGCCGCACGTAGTGCCCCCATGCTGGCGCTGCCAAAAACGGTGATCCCCTGTTCCATCGCCCACAAGAATTCCTTGTGCCAAACGGACGGAACCCCATCGAAGAACCCATCGATGATGCCGATGGCGCACGGGTTGTCTTTGGCCGCGCGATATATGTCGCCTTGCTGGACCGGTGGCAGGATCGTGGCGTCAAGATGCTCTGAGACCTCGCCTGCGCTTAGTGTTGGTCCAACAAAAACGACAGCTGTCATGCACCAGCCCCTTTGGCCCTCGGCCCGGCGACGTAATCGGGGTCATCATGCGGAGCTTCAAGTCCGGGAATAACCGCGCGGACAACTGCGATGTCGATATCCGGTCTCGACAAGTCGACCAAACCAACCTGATCCATTCCTGCGGCAGACAGGCGAGACATGAGCAAGGCCAAGTCTTCGTCAAAAGATCCAGTGTCATAAGTCGGGCAATCCGCGAAGTCTCTGCGCGCCGCCGCTGCGTCGATCAGGTTTCTGACGTAGCCGCTGCGCCAGTTCCGCGCGGCGTTGGTAAAGTCCGCCGGGTCCAGATCGTCCCGTGCGCCGGAAACATAAGTTAACCGGGTCTGCGCCGCCTCGGTCAGGGCGCGCAGCAAGGCGATGGCGCGATCAGGATGGCAGCCATCCCCAATGCCGATATGTCCGGCATTTTCCGAAGCCTCGCATATCGCGCAGCGAAAACTGGCAATCCCGATATCCGATGTTGTGTCCCAAATGCCAAGGTCCAAACCAGCCCCGGTGATCTGGTCCATCGCCTGCCGACAACGCAGGTCGTCAATCGTCTCCGGGTCGACACGCGGATCATCCACCCGTAAATGCCAGAGCGTGGTGGCGTCCCGCTCGATCAATTCGCAGATTGCGTGGCAACTGGCCTCTGGCAGGGTGTTGCCCGAAGCCAGCCCGTTGGTCGTACGCGGAAAAGCCCGTGCCCCACCAACGGGCGACGTTGTATAATCCGTATCGACCATCTCATACGGGACCCAACAGGGCTGGTCCGCGCCCAAATCCCTGCCTTCAACCCACAAAAGGCTGGTGTGCGGATCAAACTGCCCGCCCGTCACCTGAGGCAGTCGCGCTGCATCGATCACATTGGCGGACCCCGCCAGATCGGCGAAGCTGCAATAGCGCAGGGGCAATTCAATCCGTTCTGCGTACCAGGACTCGATCGCCTCCATCACGCCCGAAGCCCGCGCGGCGTTTAGTGACAATCCCTTGCCCAGCGATACCGCAACCGAGCGTGAATTGGGTCGGCATACCATGACTGTGGGAAGTCCAATCCGATCCAAACCCGTCAGATTGGCGATGCGCGTAATGCCCATTTCTTTGAGATATGGTTTGACGATGGCCAAAGTTTCTTCCGGATCGCGACCCCGGTGCGTATCGAGCAAATATGTCTTCCGAGAAGATCTGAGCATAAATCGACCTGATCAAACACTTGAAATAACGCGCGAAACCGCCAAAACTGAACGTCAGTTTCGTCCACTCTTGGCAAGGATGCGAAATCGGACCCAACGGGTCAACAGCGCTGATTGCGTTGACCCGTCGCGACAATCGCCACTTGCACCGCCGGTTTCGCCGGTTTAAACGATCCCCGCGTTGCCGCATTAGCTCAGCTGGTAGAGCAATCGCTTCGTAAGTAGCGGGTCCATCCGCAATTGACGTTCGAGGCCAGTAGGTTAGAGAAGGCGCGCAGTAACTAGTAGGGCCATAGTAGGGCCGCGGAAAAAGAAGGATGCCGCTGTAGCTCAGCTGGTAGAGCACGTCATTCGTAATGATGGGGTCGTAGGTTCGAGTCCTATCAGCGGCACCACCCTTCTTGGATAGCACTCCGATTTTAGAAATGGAATCAACACCTTCGGCAAGCCAGAAAGGTGACGTTTGCGCGTTCGATTTTCAGACATCCGGGCTAGGCTGCGCTCGGGATTGGCAAACAGAGCCAATTCCGGGGTGTCGTAACCCCTCCGCCAGCGGTCGGTGCAGACCGTAATACACCTCCTCGAACCCTATGGTCGGGGAGGCACCTTGAACCTGCAAATAGCCAGAACGGTGGGAACTGAACTTCTAAGCTATGTGGCCCGTGCTTGTCTGTTGCTCGTTGGGCTTTTGTGCGTATGACTTCAGTGGATCTGAGTAGGGCAGGAAATTTATGCGTTGAAGTCGATGTTATGGAATTTGAGTACTTTCGACGAGTTCGAGCGCAAAGCCCTTTGGGCTAGATTTGCACCTTACCTGATAGGGCTGTGGGGCAATGTAGTGCCAGCCAATATCGAAGCCGATTTCCTGAAGTGCGATTGCTTCAAATGCGACCGGTGCTGAATGCAGATGGAGAAGTGTAGCGGCGTGAAATGCGTGTGTTTCAAAACGAAACTGCCTGATATCCGCAAACCGTGGCGGCGAGTATCGAACAGTTAAAAAGATCACATCTTCATCGCAGTAGCTCACTCGATTGAATGCTGTCAGTTCTAACTGTCCAGGCTCCTGCAGGAATGTATGTACAGTGAGAATTCCAGTTACTGGTTCAGACAACTCTATGCGATAAGTTGGTTGGCCGTCTTGCCCTTCAAAAGACAAAACAGCTTCAAAGTCGGCGGTTCTAACCCGTTGATCTTCCCATCCGTAAGTGAACAGCTTTTGACCATATTCTAGCGCGATGTCTTGGCCAAGGAGCGCCGAAGCAGACAAGAACAAAACCGATATCGTCAGAATAATCTTCATTGGTCTTCAAACCTAGACGCAGCGACAGAGAATTTGCAAACATTGGAGAAGGTGCCCTCGCGGTGTATGCGCCGAGTGTTGTTCCAAGGTTGGTCATAGCTATCAGTGTGACGATTGATAGCTCGGGTTATCGCATCGGTCGCGCTTCGTGTAATGCCGCGATCCGCAACGGGGTGAAGATTGTTGTCGACCCAGAAAAATATTGCTGAGCGGACAGCATATTTAGGCTCTGAAAGAAGGTCCGGGTTCCGCTCGAAATCAAATGCCTCTCCGAATAACGCCTCATGATCCCTTGTTAAGGCGCGATAATTTGCTCTGCCGGTAAGTTGCTTCAGGCCACGTCCGCGAAACTTGTGATCGAGAACTGCGGGGGTTTTGAGGCGCATGGTAAACTCACGCTGTCTACCTTTGCGTTTCCAATTTGCGAGTATAGTTTCATGCTTCATGGGTTGTGCCGCCCTTCAAGGTTAAGGCCGTATTAAAATGGAAGGTTTAATGAAGGGTTTCGGCAGCCAACGGCTGACTCCCATCGGTGTTTCCCAACTCCGTCGAAGCGGGGTAGCCTGAGAACAAGCTACGCGGGAAGCCGTTGATAGGGTGGGGTCAATTACTAGGGCATTAGTCGGGCGTGTTCGTCAAAAGTTCTGAAACGCTGTGCGACCGTGCCCAAAGATGAAGTGCGAATTAGTCAAGCAATTGTAGGGTCTTATGAGACAACCTATGGCGCTGTCCGGCTCAGTGCAAAAACTCGACGCCAAAATTCGTAAGCGATGGGTCGGGGGTTCAAGTCCCTCATGCGGCACCATGTCGCCACGCTGATCACCGCTAGACAAGATTGAGGCGGGCACTCAGTTTTTTGCACAAAAGACAACGGCCAAACTTGCGAAACTACCTGAGCGCCTGCTCATTGCATATTCCGAGAGAGTCCGCATGGGTAGATCCCGACGGAAACAGGCGTATTTGTCGCGCAGGCAAAAAACCAAGACCAGGGAAGTTCTGGCCTTTCCCCAAATCCAGCCTATCCCGTAAATCTAGTCCGCGCTCGCGGCTTCCGGTTCAACCGTCCAGCCATTCTTGTCGAACGCGTCCTTGGCGACTGAGCGTATCTCAAGCAATATCGGGTTGCGTTGCGTGCCGCGAACAGCGTTCCTGATCCGTTGCTCGCCGTATAGCGTGCGAAGCTGTGCCTGACCATTTGCCGTCAACTGCAGCCGCTGTTCAGACGAATAACTTTTTGTCTTTGCATGGTAAACAAAGCAGTCAATCGCAACCGCGCAAAAATATCCGGCTTCTTGCGCCCGTAAATTGAGGTCATTTTCCTCGCCATAGCCCTTGGGAAACCGTGCCTCATCGAACAAGCCCACCGTGTCCAGAACAGACCTTTTCAGCGCCAGGCAAAACCCGTTGATTTGCTCAACCACCGGACAGGTGAAACGTGTCGCCGCCTCGGCGCAAAACGCGTTTATTGCCATCAGCGTTTCGGTGTCGGATTTGACGAGGTTCGGAGATGCGTTCGGCCCCGGCATATTGGGAATCGATTGCCATCCTCCCGCATTTGAGAGCGGCCCCGCGATGCCGATGCGGGCGTGTGCATGCAGACACCTGTGCAACTTGCCGATCCAGTCTCCGACAACAATCGTGTCGCTGTTCAACAAAATAACCGTTTCGCGGTCACTTTGCCTCATGCCTTGATTGGCTGCCTTGCAGAAACCGCTTCCTTTGTCTCGCCTTATCAAAAGGACACGGCCCCTATCACGGGAGGCGACTGCTTCACAAAACTCTTTGGTCTCGGTCTCTGACCCGTCGTCAACAATGATCAGACGATCTTCGTCTGCAAGTGTCGCTAGAACGGATTCCAGACAGAGTTTTACATCCTCAAGGCTGTTGTGAACACATACGATAACGTCGGCTGGCGCTCTGCCATTGTGATTGGACGTCATATTTTATCCGCTTTCGCAAGATGCGTCGTTCGGTAGAACTCGGCCGATTTATCTATCGTTTCAGGCAGGTACGCAAATCTGATTTCCGGAACTTCGGCCATCGCCAGTGGCAGGGACAGTTGATCCCGTTTCGAGCCCTTCAGCAGATACCCCCACCATTTGACAAACAGCTTTTGAACCGTCGCAGAGGATGGCCGCAAAACCATTGCCATGGTCTCATAAAGGCGAGGCTCCACCTGTTTGGACGAAATGTCGACGCGTGCTAGATGCGCCGCCAGTTCCTGGGCATTCTCCTTGCCGAAAATGGCATTTGCAGCAGCTTCAGCAAGAACGCTGGTTCTGCCAGAATGCTTGAAAACGGCAAAATCAAATTCGGTTCTGCCCACGCGTTCGATCACGTTCCGAGGGTCGCAACACATCAGAATATTTCCATCCACCCAAAGTACCCATTCGTAACTTTGAAAAAAAGCCGGCAAATTCAACTTGATAAATCGCGCTTTCCGGCGTGGGTCGACGTGATGGTACGGCGAGTGAACTTGTTGCCAGTGGGCGGACGACTCAAATTCCTGTTCCGAGAATACAAAAAAATCCGCCGAGTCCGTCCAGGCTGTGTCAACGGGCAACAACCTGTCGTAGTTTCCAAAAATGGCAGTCACAACGGCAATTTTCTTGCCGTCAGGATTCGCGATCCCGAAAGGGTCAAGGGCACGCTTGTCCCCCGGGCGCAGCGCTTGTTTCGCCGTGTCGCCGACGCTTATGCCACATCGAACAATAAATTCGAGACCCCAACAGGAGAGCGTTTTCCCATCTTCACCGGCAAGGGCACCATTGGGAGCAAAAGCACGCTGTCGGCCCGCATTCAAGTAATGATCTAGGCTGATGCCTGGATCTTGCAGACCGTGGGCCTGCGCATACCAATCCGGATCAAGGTTCGCGATAATCGCGTCTGTTTCGCTTCTGAACATTGACGCGCCAGCATGTTGGTCGTCGTCGATCAGATAGCGCCCAAACTTTTGGTATTCGTAAGCCCGCCGAGTTTTCCGGTCGGAAAAAAAAATCTTTAAAGACGTCGAGAATGACTCACCTTCAACTACCAGTAGTCGTCGACGGATTGATTCCGACAGTCCCATAAAGCCTCCAACAATGCTGTGGTGGTCTTATCTCGCTGACGACACAACAATCAATCCATAAAAGTTTGCAACGTTGTCTCGCCGTTCTTACTGCGTTAACTGGCGACAAATATAGGCAAAACAACTTGCAGATGTACAGGTTTCGGATGTACCGAAGTCGCATGAACGGAGGCATGAACGTATGTCACAATCAGAGTTTGAAGCAGCGTTTTCCAGTGGAGAATATGACTATATCGACTTTGGCTGCAGCAAGGGGAGTTCGCTGAAACTTGGGCAAAAAACCCTTGGTGGGACAAACGGCATAGGCATTGATATCGACGCGCGGAAAGTCGCTCAAACGCGCGAGGCCGGGTTTGATGCGGTTGTTGGAGACGTGACGAAACTGGCTACCCAACCAAATTGCGCCCGCTTCGTGACCATGGTCGATTTTCTGGAGCATCTGCCAGGATATGACATGGCCAAGAAATGCGTTGCTGCCGCCTGCGAGGCGGCGACCGATTTCGTTTTCATCCGTCAGCCTTGGTTTGACAGCGATGGATACCTTTATGCAAAAAACCTTAAACTCTACTGGTCGGATTGGACGGGTCATCCTAACGCCATGTCAACGTTGGAAATTTATCGTGTATTGAGGGACCTACCGCAAGCTCAGAGTTGGCGTATTTATGCGAAGACACCCATAACCAACAGCAAGGACCCAGCCGTGCTTCCGGCCACATCGCCCTGCGATCAGCACGATTATGATCCGTCAAAACACGGCCCCAAGCCTAAACGAAGGTTCTGGCAACCAGTATATCGTCAAACCGGCGCGATTATTCTTCTCAAAGACGATCCCGATCTACTGGTCGAGATTGAGAAGAAAACCAAATGGACCAAAATTCTGCACGACAGCACGCGTCTTTAAGGTGCTTTTTTAGCCAGCCTTTAAAGCAGGTCGGGCGTCCTCTTTGCTCAGTTCGGCCACCTTTTTCGTAAACCCGACCGGAACAACACCGGCCATGTGGGTCTGCCTTGGGCGCGGAGCCAGTGCAGGAGCGAGTCGAGCTTTCCGTTTTCAAGGTCCTTAGCGTTAATAATTGCGGTGGGACCTTCGTGCAAAGACAGGAATGCTCTGATCTGGTTTTCGAAGGACCGCCGGCGTGCGACGCCGTAAATTTCGGATGTTGGAATATCTGACTGGCGCTCAAATTCAGCACCGGATTTTGTGGCCCAACTGATCGCGTGGCGTGCATGCAAATCCGGGTCGTCACACAAAAGCGCAACCGGCTTGTCGGCCAGTTCTTCGGCCAATGTCACGCCCATTTCCGGTGCACCATGAGGCGAAATGCCGAGGCTGTTGGTATCGAAGAGAACAGGTCGCCGTCGCAACCGCCCCAACAATCGATGCCAGGGTCTCTTGGAGGTGCGTGCAGCGTCAGCAAGCAGGCGTCTGGCGGTTTCCTCGGCACCGGGCGCATGCAGAATGATCGCACTGGCTTGGCTGTATGCTTTCGACAGGTCTTTCAGCGCCCGTGTTCTTTGATGAGGTTGCCAGACAAACCAATCGTTTTTGCGCACATTCTCGTTGATCAGATCAAATTCCACAGCCGAATTGCGCAATGCGTAGGGTAGGCACATCTGGTCGCGATTGGACCCGGCCAGGTATTCGGACCACCAGGTTTCCATCGCTGAAACGACCGCGGGGTCATTGTGTCGACGCAGTATTGCCATTCCTGCCGGGATCGTCTGGTGGCCTGTCGATGCACGGCCGTCAAATCCAAGGCTTCGATACCGCGCGGTTTGTTTCTTCAACCGATCCGGATTGTCCTTGCCCATACTAATACAAACATCAGCTTCGGCAAAGATGTCACGGCGACCTTCCGGATGCTCAAAAAACGCTATGGGCGCGTCATCAAGCTTAGCAAACAACGCGCCAAGCGATGCCGTCACTTCCAAGTTCGCATCAATGTACAGGCTGCGTTCGTAGCGATCCAAATACCTGTGCGGAAGTATTTTTGGGAGGCGCGACCGGCGGGTCTCGTTTACAAGCGTATCCGAACTGTGCTGCAGAAGTACGATTTCCCACCCGTTCGACGGCAAATTGGGATTGTCCGTGAAACAGATATAGTCGACACCGGCGTCTTTTGATTTGGGCGGGATGGGGACATCATATCCGCCCACGACGCAGGTATATACGACCAATGAGATTGTGTGTTCCTACTCAGTTGCATTATTTCTGTGCCGGAAATATAGACTGCTGTAAGTTGCAGCAAGCCCAATATTCCCGTTATCCGAGCGCAGAATCGAACCGGGATTGATGATCCCGAAAGGCAAATCATGAAGTTCATAAAAAAGGCGATATCTTCTTCCGGACGAGACAAGAAGAAAGCGAGTGCAACTATAGCGAACAACAAGCAAAGCCAAAAGCCTCCACGGGATATTGCGCAGTCGAGCAGACTCATCAACCGGATTGCAGGTCACATCAGAGCAGCGGACTATTTGGAGGTGGGCGTGCAGCGTGGCATCACATTCAACGCCGTTGAAGTTGCCAATCGCGATGCGGTAGATCCGAATTTCCTTTTCGATACATCTAGTTTTGAGAAGGAAACCGTGCGGTTTTTTCAGATGCCTTCTGACAGATTCTTTACGCATAGCTGCGACAAGACCTATGATCTGATCTTTCTTGATGGGCTGCATACGTTCGAGCAATGCCTGCGCGATTTTTGCGCTGCGTTGCAGGTTTTGAATACGGGAGGTGTTATTATTGTCGACGACACAGTTCCCGGCGATTTCTTCAGTTCTTTGACCACGCAAGAACTTGCAATATCGGCGCGCCAAGAGCATGGCCTGGAGGGTCGCGCCTGGACCGGGGACGTGTTCAAAGTCATTCCCGTAATCCACAACTTCTTCCCGAACCTGCAATATACCACTGTGCTGGATCCCTCCAACCCTGCCCACAAGCCGAACACGATTGTCTGGCGCGCCCAGCGCAAGGACTTTGAACCGGTGGATCTGAGTATGTCCGACATTGAGGCCATTGGGTATTTTGACCTGCCTCGGTTTGAGAAACTCTTCCGATTCGCAAACTATGAAGACGGCTTGGCGTTTCTGTTCGAAAGCTTGAAGGAATTAAACGAACCGAGGCTGGGTTGAGCCAGGATTCGGACACGCGGCATCGCGAAGAACGGTAAAGGCACCGTCACTTCCGGGCACGATCTTTTACATCAGACGGGTCGAAATTCGGGAGAACACAAGAAGGCAATGGTTGGCAGGGCGAGCTGAACATGTGTGGATTTGTATTTAGCAGTGGTGAATTGCCGGATGTCGGGTCTGCTCAGGACGAGACATTCAAATCCGCTTGTGACTTGATGACGTCCCGGGGGCCGGATGCGTCGGGAGTTGACACGCTGTCTGACCCTGTCGCAGGGCCGATCCGCCTTGGGCACAGGCGGCTTGCGATTGTTGACACGTCCGACGCGGGAACGCAGCCAATGTGGTCGGATTGCGGTCGCTTTGTTCTTGTGTATAACGGCGAAGTGTATAACGCCGGCCAACTGAGGTCGGAATTGCAGGCCAAAGGGCGGCGGTTCTCGTCCGGCTCTGACACAGAGGTCATCGTGAACGGCTATGCCGAATGGGGCGAAACGATCGTGCCCCGACTTAACGGCATGTTTGCTTTCGCCATCTGGGATACCCGGGATCACTGCTTGTTCGCAGCCAGAGACAGGGTTGGCATCAAACCACTTTATGTTGCCGAAAAAGGCGGGCAAATTGCGCTGGCCTCAGACTTGCGCGTCATCGAGCGTTTGGGCTTTGTAGGGGGAATAGACACAGACGCACTGGGCGCGTATTTGATGCTGGGCTATGTACCCACACCGATGGCTATATTCTCCAACGCGCAGAAACTTGAGGCCGGTCAAACGCTAAAATGGTCGCCAGGTGGTGGGACCACATTGCGCAAATACTGGACCCCGCCAGACGTGGTGTCCGGGACGGAACATCCGGACATTGATGAACTTACGAATCTAGTCGACGAAGTCACCCGTGACCACCTGATGGCAGATGTTCCAATTGGTGTGTTTCTCTCAGGCGGGCTGGATTCCTCGTTGATCGCATCATCGCTGTCGGCGATCAGCAACGATGTGCAGGCATTAACCATTGGGTACTCTGACGCGCCCGAGGATGACGAAGCGCCGATTGCCGAACGTACCTCAGATCATCTGGGTATGAGGATTCAGCGCCTCAACATCGACAAACATTCGGTTACAGACTTCATAGATCCGGCTTTCGCCGCGCTCGACGAACCGCTGGGCTTTAGTGCAATCGTAAGTCAAATGGCCGTTTCGCGCGCCGCACGTAAAGCAGGGTTAAAAGTGGTTCTGTCCGGTGACGGAGGCGACGAGGTGTTCGGCGGTTACCGTTGGTACGATCCGGAAATGCGCAGCGGCTTGGGGCAAGGTGACAACATGTTGGGCCGGCTGTTTGCGCGTTTCAATGGCCCGTTACGGCCCCCATTCCTCAGACGAGCAACCAGTCTGAGCCGCGATGCAGCCTTCGTCCGCCGTTCCGAATTGCATCGTCATCTTTGTGCGGTTTTTCCAACGCTTCAGCCTGATGAAGTCGCCGATGTTGTTACAAACCTCTCCGCCGAACGCGCGGAGGAACTGGCGATAGAATCGCTGCGCCGCCATGACGCCCCGGAATTGCCGCTGAAACGCAGGCTCCAACGGATCGACTTGATGACGTTTTGCGAAGGATCTGTGCTTCCGAAAGTTGACCGAACCTCGATGGCGATGGGTCTTGAGGTCAGGCCCCCGCTGCTCGACCACCGCGTGATCGAGTGGGGGTTGGCGCAACCGATCTCTGATGCAATGGACGCTGAACCCAAAAACGCTGTGCGTTCGATATTGCGCAAGCGCGGCCTTGACTTCCTTCTTTCCGAGAAAAAGCGCGGTTTCAGCCTCAAGGGCATCAAACAGCTTTCGGGAACGAATATGCTCGACGATCTTTGGAGCGCCGGGGGTGATCGCGAACTCTTCAACCCGAAAAGCGGAATGCGATTGGAACCGAGTTCTTACGGCTATAAGATGAAAGTCCAGTCGCTTTATTTCTTGGACCGCTGGATGCGGAATAGAGCAAAGGAAATCTCTTGACCTCGCAGCACGACGATCAATTGCAGGAAACCTGGTCGCAACGGCGCAAACGGCGCCTGAAAAACAGCATAAGAAAGCGTATTTCCTGGGTGATCACAGGTGCCAAAAGGCTGCGCAACCAGGCCAGGGTACCCTTTACCGGGCACATTCGCTGCCATGGGAACCTATTCGATTTGCGCCATCCGAGAATGATCCAGGGTATTCGGGACGCACTTAAGAAAGAGACCTACGAGTGGCGTGAAATTGGCATGATTGAACGCCATGTGCGCAAAGATGACCGTGTGGTTGAATTGGGCGCATGCATAGGGGCCACCTGTATGTTCCTTTATGATCTTGTTGGCGAAGATGCGCTGGTCGTGTATGAAGCCGATCCGCGCAATCTTGAAATGGCGCAGCACAATTTTCGCATCAACCGTAAAAACATACGCTGCGAAAACGCCATTCTCTGGTCCGGGCCGGACAGGCCGGAAACTGTTTCCTTTTCGTCCAACGAAAACCCTTCGTCCTCTTCGTTGATGGATCGCGCCGGCAGTGAAGTGACTTTCGAAATTCGGACCAAAGATCTTGAGGCCGCGTTGCACGAGCATCGGGCCACCGCAATTGTGCTGGATATCGAAGGTGGCGAGGTTGACCTGTTCAATAATGCCGGTGACATGCCGGGCGTTCGCGTCATCGTATTGGAAACCCATGAGCGCGTCGTCGGGAAAGAGGCTAACCAAGGGATGCTCGACAATTTGCTCGCGCGTGGATTTGAAATCGCAGAAAATCAATCAAACAGTTTTGTAGTGCTGACCCGCCCTTGACGATTGGCTTGCCCTGACGGGTCGGTTTACGCAATCGGGGCACGGCCAAGCACGCGAAGCGTCGCGTTGCGGCCTGCGCGCAAAATGGGATAGCTCAACCGCGCAATACGGCGGTTGGAAAAGAGCAGACTGCTGAATTTATTCAACAGGCCGGATTTGCTCGACAACAGTGACAAAAGATGCACGCAATCCGAACCATGATAAATGCGCCCGTTATATCGTGCGACCATCCCCTCGTTGAGGTCTAAACCCATACCCCTGATTTCGCCGACGATCGGATCGTCCGAACGCGCATCCACAAGCTTGACGCCGCCGACAGCATCGCGCAGGCGCGCAACCGTTACATAGCGCGAGCAAAACGGACAGTCGCCGTCATAGACTATTTCGATCCCTGCCATCACCTCGATACCATCGACTATTGAAACCCGCCCTTCGGGATAGGCACTATGAATTCGTCGGTCTTTCGTTCCTCGAAAACGGGACCATCTTCATCCATAGATACACACCCCGACCTGACGCGGTAGATATAGTGATCGATGTCGCTGATGGCAATGTTGCCGAAGTCTCGCGACATAAGCGGGTTGGACCATATGTGATGCGGATATAGGTCGTAGGAATACCACCCATCCCGCGCTTCGCGCTGCATGGCATACAAATGTGTAAGCTGAATGGTAGCAGTTGTCTTTTCCGGCGAACGATTGAAGCGAATTGTCTCATCCGTTTCGAATGAACAGTTGCTGTTCGCTTGAGTGAGGTCGTCGCTGGTTTGTGTCGTACCCCATGTGACCGTAGGAAAGTGCCCTGGCACGGAACGTCCGAGCCTGTGCTGAGCAGCGGTCACCGAAATCGTGCCGAAATAATTGGAAGGCACCCGCACAACTTCACCAGACTTGGTGACGGCGTAAGTCTCAGATACAACGAGGGCTCGTGTATCATACCATCCCAGCCAAACCACGCCAAAAACGAAGGGTGCAAAAAGCACGGCTGCAATGCTCAGGACAGCGACCGAGCGCGTTTCCACCCACGTCGGCAAACGGCGCATTGCGGCAACCAGCGCCAGGTTGAGAATGATCCACTTCCAGAAAAAGATACCGGTGAGAAAGAAGATGACGACATGCGTCAGATCGTAAAACAGGGTCACGCCAATCATTGCGATGCGTTTGACAATGAACACGACCGCAGCAAGCTGGGCGACAAGAATTAGAATATTGAGAAGAACGTGCGAGCGCGTCGATAATTCAAGAACGGTCGCGGCTGCCTTCGGCCATGAGCTGAGGGGATAAAAACCACCAATCCAGGCGTTGATCGACAAAGCGTATGTGGGGTTGTGCAGCGCCCAGAACATCAAGCCGCCGTCCAGCGCCATCTTCTGAATACCGGAGTAAAAGTAATTGGAAAAATGCGCGCCGATGCCAATCATCACAACAAGGATCGACGCCGCCTTTACATTACAATTGAAAAGGGACCGTTCCGGTTTGAAATATGCCCAACGCCCACCCCGTGCCAGAAGGATAGATGCGATACCAAGCAGCAGCCCAATTTCCACGACGGCCAAATAATCCGTATGGCTGATCCGGATCTTGAAAAGATCCTCACTCACCTCTTTTTGGGCAAGAATTACTGTGGCGGCAACAAGGACGAAAGAAGGATACCAAAACGTAAGAATGGCCGAGATCAATGCCACAAGCGGCAAAAAGCGTACGATCCCGAGTGCAAGATCGGCCTCGTGCGACAGCCCCGTCGGATAAGTGACTACCGCGGTAAGAGCGTAAAAGCCGAGCATCACGGCCACGACTCGGCAAAGGATTCGGGAGGCCGGTGCAACAGACGCGCTTGGAGTGCCCGGGTAGAAAAGGCAGATTGCCAAGACGAGAAAAGGTGTGGCCGCCGCCTGAATGGACCCTTCCTCAAGCAATTCTGTGGTGAGGAATTTGAACACCGCAAAGCATGCCACGCAGCTTAGTGCCGCAGCAAATTCTGTGAAGCCCGGTCTTTTTATCTTTGTCGTAGCCACAGGTATAAGTTTTTGAAAAATCACGATTCCTTCACCATCTCAAGCGAACCTTGCAACCTGTGTGTTTCAGTCTTGACGTTCAACAATCTTTTAGATTCCAGAGCTTTCAAATTTCCCGAGACTGCACGCGGAGCGTCGAGGCGCGCAGACGATTCAATCCACGTTTCTGTCTGTTCCAAAAACCGTCAGAGGGCCAACGACCGCTAGGCAACCCTGCAAATCGCGACCTGGCAGGACGACAGCAGTTTGGTTCGGACACGAAACAGTTGTGACGCTACGAATTTTGAGCGAGATATAGGGGCCTGTGGGTAGAGCTTCTGCTGAATGACTTTCAGACCGGATGATTCCAGATAAGATTTGAACTCGGCCTTGTTCCACTCGCGGACATGTTCTGCTTTTGGAGATTTCATATTCTTGACGCCACGCAGGTAATCGCGTTCTGGTGTCGAGATCACGGCAAATTTTCCGGTCGACTCCCGAATGCGGTTCAGCAATGGATCGGGATCCAAAAGATGTTCAATTACATCGGAACAAATGACGAGGTCGTATTTCTTGCCGGTATCTTGCAAAGGTTGAGCCAAATCAGCGGCGACCCAAGAATAACCGGGAAACTTTTCTGAAAGTGCAGAGACAGTGGTCTTCTGATCCACGGCCGTGATTTCATACCCCTGAAACATCGAAAGTTTTGCCGGATATCCGCAACCGATATCGATAATGCTCTTTAATCCGTTCGCTTTGGCAAGCTTTAATGCATGCTCATACACGTAACACTGGTATTTGCTTGAGGCGTCTATCCGAACTTGGTTCCAGTAGTCGCCGAATTCTTCTTCGACCGTGTCAGCTGTGTCTCTGGAAGCATACCCTTTTTTAATACAGTAGTTTTTTTCATTCATTTTCACGCCTCTATTTGGAATTCGACAGGTGTTTTCGGGTGGCCGACGAAATCCGCATCAAGCCAGCCGAAACAAGATCTTCAATCGAAGAAAATCTCTTTGATCCGGAAAAAACCAGACTCTGGTCCCCGACCTCTTTCAGCCCGTCAACATACAGTTTGTAATGAGCGGCCCCTGCCGCATGTTGGCCCCGGTCTACGGCCTCCTTGGAACGCGGGGCGAAGTCATCGAAATACTTGAAGTGCAGAAGGGCACCCCATTCATCTGACATTGCGTATTCCTTGTCCACCCGGTGCGGACCGCCGGGAAATCTGGTGCCCTCGCGCCATCGTAACAGCGGCACCTTTGACATATTGGCCGGTGACAGCTTGTGTTTTCCTTCCCCGATGAACGCGCGCGCCTTGGCGTCAATTTTCCGACGGCGCGCGCCGGGGCGAAGGTTTCGCCGTCCCAGACCAAATACGGTTCTGGTTACCAGTTTTTTAATCAGCCCCGGCGGACCTTCTGATCCGGTGTCAAAAAGCCGCTCGCGCGCGCCTCCGAAGATACGATAGTGAGGCGTCGCCCATGTTTTCAGCGCCTTTGGTTCAAGTGGGATAAGCCTGTAATTCCCCGTGTCAAACATTGGAGCTATGTCAACAAACGGGGTACCCGGTTCGTATTTGACCTCAGACAAGGGCGCATCAGGATACATGTCCACCATGGTTGTGAACAGTGCATCCTGCTTTCTGGATTCGAGAAGCGCGCAATACCCTAACAGGTCAACTTCTGGCCAACCGGGGTACACAAGAAGCTCATCCACATCCACGAACAGCGCCCATTTGCTTTTGCAGTACAGGTCGGCAATGGCTTCACGCCACGCGCCCTTGTGCTCGGCATACGACTCGGTCGTAAAAATCCTAGTCACGCGTGGATCCGGGTCGAGAATCCCCGGTGTATCGTCCGTCGAGCCGTTGTCCACCACGATAAAATGTCCGACTCCAAGAGATGCGTGGTGCTGGATGAAATAGGGCAGCCTATTCGCTTCGTTATAGCTCAGGACAATCGCGACAATATCGACATCTGGAATCTTGGGAATGTGGTTAAGACCTAAAACGCGTTTGAAGCGATTTTCGATATCTGTCTGTTCGGTCACTCAGATTTTAGCCTTGTCGGAAGAGTTGGGGAGGCCTTGCACATCCGCGCGTATCGCTATCGAAAAATCCCGGATCAGTCCAGTGCGCGTTTGAGCGCCGTTAAGCAATTTTGTGATGGCAAATTTGAGTTCGAAATCAATGTGACGGACCCCAAACAAGGGCGGACAAGCGATTGGTTCTCGGCCAAATTCGAAAGCCCCAAATTGCGCGGTCCTTTAGTCCAGCGGGCTGTGAAGCCTCTTTAACACTTGTTCAACCCAATTGAGCAGAGTGCGGTATGGGCTTTCCTTACATACGGCGTATGCCATTGGGATTAATAGGTAATCTGGGTCTTCGAAAGGATCAAAGGACAGGCCGGAAAAATCGGCTGCAAGAACTGTGCAATCACCATAGGTGAGGTCCGTAGATTTTCTGCTTTTCAGCGCATCAGTATCCAGTTTCACAAGCACAGGAGATTCGCAGTCGCTGCCGCATGACCACGCGAAATAGTGCAAAAGATCGCGAAGGTCTTCTTCTGCGCCCTCCTTGCCTTTGATACCTGGGAAGGGCATCCGGGTCTTGTACGCAAAGAAAGCCGGATCATGCACAAAGGCCCAAAGCTGTTGCACCGTCCAGGGTTGGCCGACGGATGCCATGGCCCTCAAGCTGGCAGAATAGGCGTAGTCTTGATCGCCAGCGATGGTGTCTAAAGGTCGCTCAATCAAAGGACCATAACGCGGTGCTTCGTCACTGTCGGCTGCGATGTCGTGACAAATAATGCACTTTCCCAACAGTTTTGCACCTTCCAGATAGGAGGCCTTTAGTTTGCCGCTGAGGCCATCTGGCAACGTCGAAGAGACCTCGGCGGAAAGCTGAAGTTCATGGACCAATGGGGATGAAGTTTCCTGATGCCAGGCGGTCACCGTTTCATGCGCCAGAATATAGACAAAAAACCACAATGCGGCTGTTCCGAGGGCTAGGAACGGCTGATTTGGAAGACATTTCTGGGTTCCGGGGGGATGCGGTTGACCGGTCATTGCAGGCTCAGTCCGATTGTGGCCAGCGCCCCCAGAACAGTCAACAAGACGGCGGCTATCAAAATCGGGCGACGTTTCGGTTGATCGTCGTTTGACGTGGCTTCGGGCAATGCTGCCGAAACCTGCCCGTCGGACATTCGGTCAATAACTTCAAGCAACGCGCCGACGCCGACCGTGATTATCAGCAGTGCGGCCGGGAGCAGCGGTGTGAAGCAAAAATAAAGCAGGTTGGCGTCGCCGATCTGGATTGCGGCACCGCGCCCTATAGGGTCTATGAACCGGGCAACTGTTTCACTAACGAGAATGCGGTTCTGCACGATTTTGAAGAGTATCGGGTCGTTCAGCAGGGGGTAACCGGCCATTGCCCCTCGGATTGTTATGATGGCGCTGAAGGCCAAATTCATTGTCGTGACGAACAACACATATACGGCCAGCCCATACAGGGGAAGGCAGGCCAATCGCTTGGCCATAGCCCGCTTTGCGCCCTCATTCAGAGGCACTGTTTGGCAGGGTTCGATCAGATGCCGGACCACGGAAATTGAAAGCGTGTCAGTGACCGTGTTGACGACCACCAGTACCAAAAGACATGCCGCGATTCCGATGATCTTTTTTGAAAGCGGCCAGTCCGCCAATGCAGAGTCGTCGCTTGGCAATCGCCACGCCGTTTCGCTGACGGCGTGCGACGTTACAAATACACCCAGCACAATGAAAGCTGTCACAGCAGCCACGCGCCAGAATTTAGCCCGCGAAAAGTACTTTTCTCCGAAATGGGTGACGATGAATCGACGCAGGATACTGGCGGAAAGAGCAATGAAGTTGACGCGAGGTTGCGAAACTTTTGCCAATCCGATCAATTCGATGCCCGTGTCTTTGCGGTTGGTTCCGATAATCTTGGGGTCCAGTGCAAAAGCGGCAAATCGGCCAATACCGGCAACCAGGGTCAATATCAGAAAAATGTGGAGTAGCCTTCCATATTGACGCTCCGACAAGCTATGAATCCGAATAACACTGCATGTCCGCAGTCTTGCGTCCGTTTTTCAATACGGCGATTTTTCTTCCGACATTATGCATTACACCCGGCTTTTTTCAAAGAAACGCAATACCGCCTCTCGCCGTTGGCCACATGCTAGGCCCGCGCCGGTGGCAAAGGGGCATTCCTTGGTTGTCACCCGGAAATCGGTGAGATCCCACCTGCAAAGGCGGCCAAAATTGGAGCGGCGAGGGCAAAGCCTGCGCGGATAATGTCGCCTGTTCCATCGGCCAGTTTGTGCGACGACCGCCATTCTCCGATGTCGAATGAGTCCTCGGACCCGTCCTGTTTTGCGGCGGCAACGGCCAGGGTGTTGATCCTGCCATCCAGAATGACTGCGACCGGAAGAAAATAGCTTAGCATTAGCAGGCAAAAATAAGTACCGGTGAAAAGTGCGGATGCGGTGACCAAAGAACTGTAAGCCGCTTTGTTGGCCTCGGATATCATTTCCAGGGGCCAGTACATCCAGCTTGCGGCGAAGAACATGCCAAACGTGAGGATGAGACTGGACAGGTACAATTGCTGCCGCATGTGACGCAGGTTCTTGGCCAGTTCTGCCGCGGTCTCTTCGATCTCATGGCTTTCTCGGGTGCCCAGGCACAGGATCATTCCGACGATCAGCGACCCGATTGCCAAACCGGCGAAGGCGTTCACGATGTCCAGAACCCGTCTGAACAATGAGTAAACCGGCACATCGCCGCATGCGCCCAACAGCCAACGGTCATCCGCTTCAATACATCCGGGCAGTGTGCCTTTCGACAGGGCGGATTCGAACACGGCCTTGCCGACCTGATGATAGATCTGTGGGCTTTGGGATGTCATTTGCTGCTGGATGGTTGGCACGATGGCCAGAATGAGAATGACCGCAACAATCGCAATGGCCGTCATCCGGGTCTGGCGCTCCACCGGGCGGGCAAGGTCGCGGGCAAGCACGGCGACCGGCAAAAGTGCGAGCGCCACGAAAAACCACGAGGCCGACAGGAACCGGAAACGACCGATCGTCTCCATCCAGTCATGTTCATCAATCAAAATCTCTGTGGGGATGTCCAGTTCGCTGGCCATCATATGCGACTGGATAAGCCCATGCGTCGCAAAAACAAGGACCGGCAGCAATGCAATCAAGAAATAGATGGGTCTAACCCGACGTTTTGACACGCCAATCACTTCCTTTCGCCGTTATCCGCGAAAAGGAGGTTAACACAGAATTCAAGTGTTTTGGGCAATCCCTATCGTCTGGATTGTCAATCGGGTTTTCGCGCCTGGCGAAAACGACCTGCCGGGCAATACTGAGACGTCCGCGCGGCAGGTCAGCGTTATCAGACCGTCGTGCCCTTGCGGCGAATGGCCGTCCCCACGCTGCCTGCGCAGACACCGACGACGATGGCGATCATCAGCTCCATCATCTCGACATGAGCGAAATTCCAACCGGCAAATATCAGCGTTTCCAGCACACCGATCACGCCACCCATCACCGCCCCAAGCCACAGCTTGCGGGTCATCATGCCCAGGGCAAGACCCAGGATGCCGGGTAGGCTCAGGACATTGCCACCGATGGTTCCAAGTATCTCTAGCATCGTGTGTCCACCCTAGTTCTTGCTGTCGTTCAGGAAGGTCCGGATATCATCCCCGGACGCGGCGGCGTGTTTCTGCAAGACATTGTCCGACGCATCATTCAGCGCCTGAGTCACGTCTTCATACGCTTCGAGGTAATCCGACGGCAGGCTGTGGGCGATGCCCTGATGGCAGTCGATGCAGGTCATGTTGTTGTCGATGGCACGCTGGTGCTCGGATGCGGCGCGCGCCTCTTGTATGGTAAAGTCCATATAGTCGAAATTGTGGCAATTTCGGCATTCCCGACTGTCGGACGCTTTCATCTTCTTCCACACGGCCTTGGCCATGCTCAGACGATGCGCCTCGTATTTTTCGGGCGTACTGATGGTGCCCGCCAACTCGTGATAGACGTCTTTGACGGCCATGATCTTGGCTTTGATCTTGTGGTTCCATTCATGCGGCACATGACAATCGGAACAGATCGCGCGCACGCCCGAGTGGTTGTTGTAGTGAATCGTCTCGCGGTATTCGCCCAGATTGGTTTCCATCGTGTGACACGAGGTGCAGAACTCCTCGGTATTGGTCAGCTCCAGTGTCCAGTGGAATCCGCCCCAGAACAGGATGCCTGCCAGAAATCCGGCCAGCAATGTGAACCCGACGCTCAGCGCGGCGAGTGGGCTCCAGAACCAGGTCCAGATGCGGCGGATGAACCCTTGCTTGTCTTGGGAATCGGCCATGTCGCGTGCTCCTTTTCGACCTGAGTTCAGTTCCCGCTCGAGGGTTCAAACGTGTTATCCACCAGCGGCAACGAGTCCGCCTGCGGGACATGGCACTGGTTGCAGAAATACCGCGTGCCGGCGATGTGATCCAACTCATTGCCTTCGCGATCCAGGTAATGCGTCATCGACAGGGTCGGCGCATTGCGCTCACCGGCTTTGGTCCAGTCGTGGCAGGACAGGCACTGGTTTGTGCGCACATCGATCTGATACTGATCGATCGAATGCGGGATCAGCGGGGGTTGCTGGCGATAGTTGCGCTGCATGCGGCCTTCGACGTTGCGGTGGATCTGGTCGAGGATGACGGGCTCGTCCACCTCAGCTCCGCGCAGGGTGGTGTGAGAGGTGGATTGCGCAACGGCCAGGCCACCGAGGAGCAGCGGCGGGATCAGGGCAAGGCCCAAAAGGATCGACTTGTTCATCATATCACTCCTTTGAAACAGGTCATGTGGCGCGCGGGTCCGGCGCGCCGGATGGATCGGTGGGTGCGACGGTCAAATCGTCGAACCGATGGGTATAGTTGAATACGTCGACCGCGCAGACATCGATGCAGCGGCCGCAATTGGTGCAATCGGGCGACAGGATCAGCGGGGTGCTGCCGGGTTTGCCCCTGAGTGCAGGCGAGATGACATGGTTTTCGGGGCAGACCGCGAAACAATCCATACAGTCGTCGCATGCGGTCCGGTTGGCGGCGCTGACGCGCAGCAGGCTTTTGGTTCCGACCAGCCCATAGAAAGCACCCACTGGGCAGACATGGCCGCACCAACCATGGCGCGAAACAAAAAGGTCAAACAGGAAGATCGCTGCCACCATCGCCCAGACGAACCCCATGCCAAAGACCAGCCCGCGATGCAGCATGGTGATGGGGTTCACCAGCTCCCACGCGATTACGCCGGAGAGGCCCGAGACGATCAGGACCGTGACCATGATCCACAGGCGCGTGCTGCGTTTGGGTTGCCACCCTTTCTGCAGGCCCAGTTTGCGGTGCAACCAATGCGCGGTGTCGGTCACCGGATTGATCGGGCAGACCCAGGAACAATAGACACGCCCCCCGATCAGGGCATAGGTCACCAAAACAATTGCCGCGCCGATAGCGGCCGTTAGCTCGGGCCAATGACCGGCAATCAGGCTTTGAAGAAACACGAACGGATCGGTCAGGGGCAGAACGCCCAATGTCAGAGACCCGGCCAAAGTGCCTTGGACAACCCAGATGCCGAACCACGGTCCAAGCAGGAACAAGGCCAAAAAGAACGCCTGGCTGGTGCGGCGCAGCAGCAGAAACTTGTGAGCGCCCAACCAGCCCTTGACCTCAACAGCCTCTTGCCCGACCGGAAGATGCGTCCTGGCCGTCATTGCGAGGCCTCCGGCAAAGTGAAGACAGGTTCGAACCCGCCGGGTGTGGCCAGGTTGTCAATGCCCGGTCCTGGCAGACGATCGGGCAGATCGATGATACCCTCGACGACCGGTGCGCCCTTGGCTTCTTTTTCTTCCCAGCCTTTCAGGTAGTGATCAGCGCTGCTGCCGCGCGCCAGACGGGCGGGCAGAACCTTGATGGCCGCCTCGGGCAGAACACAACTTTTCTCGCACATGCCGCACCCGGTGCAGTGGTCGGCGTGAACAGTCGGGATGAAAATCGCATGATGACCGGACCGGGCGTTATGCTCGATCTCCAATGTGATCGCTTCGTCTATGACCGGGCAGACCCGGTAGCAGACGTCACAACGCAGACCGTGGAAATTCAGGCAATTCTCTTGATCGACCAAAACGGCGATACCCATCTTGGCGTCGTCGATATTGTCGAGGCCAGGGTCCAGTGCGCCAGTTGGACAGGCCGCAACGCAGGGGATGTCATCACACATTTCACAAGGCACATCCCGGGCGGTGAAGTACGGCGTGCCCGTGGCGACTGCGTCGACGCCCAATTCGGCCAGTTTCAGCGTGTCGTAGGGGCAGTCGCGCGCGCATAGACCGCATCGGATGCAGGCCGACAGAAAGTCCTTTTCCGCCAATGCCCCAGGAGGACGCAGCGCCTCGGCAGGTAACGCCCGTGCATCCCGCGCCAGCCAGGCCAACAAGGACCCGGCCGCCACGCAACCGCCAGCCGCACGCGCCGAGTCCTGCAGGAACCGGCGTCGCTGCGGCGAGAGGGGTGTGCCAACACGAGACATGAGCGCTACCTTTGCCTTGTCAGCCCCGTTACGCGCGCTCGACCTTACAGGCGCATTTTTTGAAGTCGGTCTCTTTTGACAGCGGGCAGGTCGCGTCCAGCGTCAGCTTGTTGGTCAGCTGGCCTTCGTCGAACCAAGGCATGAAGACCAGGCCGCGCGGCACCTTGTTGCGCCCTCGTGTTTCGATCCGGCTGTTGACCTCGCCGCGGCGGGTCGACAGAACAATTTCTTGCCCGCGGCGCAGTCCGCGATCCCGCGCATCCTCGGGGTGCATATAGACCACCGCCGAGGTGTAGGCCCGGTGCAGCTCTGGCACCCGACGTGTCATCGAGCCCGAGTGCCAGTGTTCCAGCACACGACCGGTGCACAGCCACAGATCGTATTCCGCATCCGGCTCTTCTGCGGCGGGCTCGTAGGGGGCGAAGATGATATTCGCCTTGCCGTCTTTCTTGCCATAGAAACGGACACCTTCCCCCTCGGGGACATAAGGGTCATAGCCTTCGCGGAACCGATACAGCGTTTCCTTCCCGTCCACGACTGGCCACCGCATTCCGCGCGCCTGATGGTACATTTCGAACGGAGCCAGATCGTGCGCGTGGCCGCGACCAAAATCGGCATATTCTTCGAACAGACCTTTTTGGACGTAGAACCCGAAATGTTCGGCTTCGTCGTTGTCGAACCCTTCGGCGGTTTCGGTGAGAGGGAATTTGTCGACGGTGCCGTTCGCGTAAAGCACATCGTACATGGTCTTGCCGCGATGTTCGGGCATCTTGGCCAAAAGCTCCTCGCCCCAAACCTCTTCGACGGTGAAGCGTTTCGAAAACTCCATCAGCTGCCAGAGGTCCGATTTGGCCTCACCCGGCGCTTTCACCTGCTGGTGCCAGAACTGGGTGCGGCGTTCGGCGTTGCCATAGGCACCTTCCTTCTCGACCCACATGGCGGTGGGTAGGATCAGGTCGGCCGACAGTGTCGTGACCGTCGGATAGGGGTCCGAGACGGTGATGAAGTTCTCCGGGTTGCGATAGCCGGGATAGCCTTCTTCGTTGATATTGGGCGCAGCCTGCATGTTGTTGTTGCACTGTACCCAATAGGCGTTCAGTTCACCGTCCTTCAGCTTCCGGTTCTGCAGAACGGCGTGGAACCCGGGTTTCGGCGGGATGGTTCCGGCCGGGATTTTCCACGCGGTCTCACAGATCTCGCGGTGCTTGTCATTTGCGACAACCATGTCGGCGGGCAGGCGGTGGGCAAAGGTGCCGACTTCACGCGCCGTGCCACAGGCCGAAGGCTGACCGGTCAGCGAAAACGGAGAGTTGCCGGGTTCCGAAATCTTGCCCACCAGCAGGTGCACGTTGTACATAAGCGAATTCACCCAGGACCCGCGCGTGTGCTGGTTGAAGCCCATGGTCCACAGGCTCATGACCTTGCGGTTGGGGTCGGCATATTGCTGCGCCAGTTTCTCGAGCTTGTCAGCGGGGACGCCGGACAGTTCCGACGTGTATTCCAGCGTATAGGGCGCGACGGCTTCGGCATATTCCTCAAAGCTGATCGGTTCCATCTTGCCGACATTGGGGTTCTCGGCCTCTTGCTGCAGCGGGTGATTGTCGCGCAGGCCATAGCCGATATCGGTCGCGGTCTTGGTGATATTGACGTGTTTCTTGACGAACTCTTCGTTCACCGCGCCGGTCTGGATGATGTAATTGGCGATATAATTCAGGATCGCCAGATCGGTTTGCGGGTTGAAGACCATGCCGTTGTCTGCCAACTCGAACGACCGGTGTTCGTAGGTCGATAGAACATGCACTTCACAACCCGGCTTGGTCAGACGCGTGTCGGTCAGGCGTGACCACAGGATCGGGTGCATCTCGGCCATGTTTGAGCCCCACAGCACAAAGGTATCCGCGTGCTCAAGGTCGTCATAGCAGCCCATCGGTTCGTCAATGCCGAAGGTCCGGATGAAACCGACCACAGCCGAGGCCATACAGTGCCGCGCGTTGGGATCGATGTTGTTCGACCGGAATCCAGCTTTCATCAGCTTGGACGCGGCATAACCTTCCCAAACCGTCCACTGACCCGAGCCGAACATGCCGACGCTGGTTGGGCCCTTCTTGGCCAGCGCCTCTTTCCACTTGGCGGCCATAACATCAAAGGCTTCGTCCCAACTGACGGGTTCGAATTCACCGTTTTTGTCGTATTCGCCATTGGTCTTGCGCAGCAAAGGCGTGGTCAGACGGTCCTTGCCATACATAATCTTGGACAGGAAATAGCCTTTGATGCAGTTGAGGCCGCGGTTCACCGGTGCGTCCGGGTCGCCTTGCGTGGCGACAACCCGGCCATCTTTGGTGCCAACCAGAACCGAGCAACCGGTTCCGCAGAACCGGCAGGCGGCCTTGTCCCAGCGAATGCCGGGTGCTGCGGTCTGAGCCTGCACCGCGCCGGTGGCAAGCGGTACACCGGCAGCCGAGGCCGTTGCGGCAGCGGCGGTGGCTTTCAAAAAGGTCCGGCGGGATTCAGAGATGGTCATGACATGGGTCTCCGGCTTTGTGTCTGATGAGCGGCCTCAAGATGCGGGCGAGGCTCTGCGAGGTCTTCGAAATGGTGATAGGTAAGCGTCAGCGAGACGACGCCCGGGATCTGATGCAGGTCCATGATCGTCTCCGAGGCAAAACGGTCAGGCGTATCTTCGACAACAACGACAAGGCGGCCATCCTCGGCCGCTGCGTGAATTTCGACACCATCGACGCGCTTTATCAGGTCTTGCGCATGCTGGCTTTGGTCGGGCGTGACGTGGACAAGGCAGCCACAGATGTTCATTGAGTTGCCTCCGGGGTGGACAGGGTATGGCGCGAGAATGTGACGGCACCGGCTGGGCAGGCACCGGCGCAAGCCCCGCAGCCGGTGCAGGTCTCGGGATCGATGATGGGCTCGGACCGACCGCCAAGCTGTAATTTGAAACGAATGGCGTCCAGATCGCAGTTGTCCTGACAGACGCGGCAACTGATACCGTTCAGTGACAGGCAATGCGTGGCGACATCTGCACGCCACGGCCAGTTTTGTGTGTGTTCGGGCAGCAATGCGCCCGTCTTGCACGCAGCAGCGCAGTCGCCACAAAAGGTGCAGGGGCCTGCGTCCAGCTGAACCACGGGCCAGCCCTGCGCATCGAACGAGATGATGTTTTCGGGACAAGCCTGAACACAGTCATCGCATTGGACGCACAATTCGTGAAATGCACTTTCCACCGTTCCCGGTGGGCGGATGGCCGCGCTATCCGCGCGCAGCACCTTGCCACGCAGGAATGCACGTCGACTGGCTAGCTGATTCATTCGCTTGCGACCCTACAAAAAGGGCGGCGACTCGGCGCGACCCTGATCCGACCGTATCGAAATCAGGGCGGGGAAAAATTGACTTATGTCATTTTCAGGAAAGCTTAATATTTATGACCGGGTCAAAACCCCTAAAATATGGGTCAAATATGTATGTTATTGGCCTGCGACCTTGAATTCACCGAGCGTTGCGGGTGGATTTCCCGTTGCAGCGAATCGCCTGATCGCGGGATCAGGCGCGCTTTTCACCGATTGAAGTGATCCCCAGAACGGACAGCACGCGGGCTTCGATATGCTCGGCATTCATGCCCGCAATTTCATACATATCTGCCGGGCTGGCCTGATCGATAAAGATGTCCGGCAACACCATCGACCGGTATTTCAAACCGGAATCAAACACGCCCTCATCGGCCAGCAATTGCGCAACATGGCTGCCAAACCCACCGATCGCGCCTTCTTCGATGGTGATCAAAGCCTCATGCCCGTGGGCAAGGTCCAGGATCAAATCGCGGTCCAGCGGCTTGGCAAAGCGCGCATCGGCAATGGTGGGGGTTATCCCTTTGGCGGCCAGCGCCTCAGCGGCTTTCTGAACCTCGGCCAGCCGCGTACCAAAGGACAGCAGCGCGACGCGCGCGCCATTTTGGATGATGCGGCCCTTGCCGATCTCAAGAACTTCGCCGCGCTCGGGCAGGTCGACACCGACGCCCTCACCGCGCGGATAGCGGAAGGCGATGGGACCATCATCATGCGCTGCGGCAGTGGCGACCATATGCATCAGCTCGGCCTCGTCCGCCGCAGCCATGACCACCATGCCGGGCAAGTTGGACAGATAGGTGATGTCGAATGACCCCGCATGGGTGGCACCATCGGCACCGACCAGCCCCGCACGGTCTATGGCAAACCGCACTGGCAGGCGTTGAATGGCCACATCATGCACCACCTGATCGTATCCGCGCTGCAGGAAGGTCGAGTACATCGCGCAAAAAGGTTTCATCCCGCCTGCAGCCAAAGCGGCGGAAAAGGTCACGCCATGCTGTTCGGCAATCGCGACATCGAAACAGCGCGAGGGGTAGCGTTCGGCAAACAGGTTAAGCCCGGTGCCATCCGGCATTGCAGCGGTCACGGCGACTATCTTGTCGTCGCGTGCCGCCTCATCCACCAACGCGCGGCCAAAGACCGAGGTATAGGACGGCGCGTTTGACGGTGCCTTTTTCTGCTCGCCAGTGACCACATCAAATTTGGCCGTCGCGTGACCCTTGTCGCGGGCCTGTTCCGCCGGAGCGTAACCTTTACCCTTTTTGGTCAGAACATGAATAAGGATCGGCCCGGTCGCCCGCGCCTTGACCGTTCGCAACACCGGCAACAACTGGTCCATGTCATGCCCGTCAATCGGGCCGATATAAGAAAAGCCCAGCTCTTCAAAGAACGTGCCGCCCATCGCCATGCCCTTGAGCATCTCCTTGGCGCGTTTGGCGCCTTCGCGGAAGGGTTCCGGCAGCAAAGAGACCGCGCCCTTTGCGGCGGCCTTCAGATCGTGAAAAGGAGCTTCGGTATAGATCCGCGACAGATAGCTGGACAGCGCACCAACCGGTGGTGCGATGCTCATCTCATTGTCATTTAGGATAACGATCAGGCGCTTTTTCAGATGGCCCGCGTTGTTCATCGCCTCGAACGCCATGCCCGCCGACATTGATCCATCGCCGATCACCGCAATCGCATCGCCCAACCCCTCGGGCGTGACACCGCCCAGATCGCGGGCCACCGCAAAACCCAGCGCCGCGCTGATCGAGGTGCTGGAATGCGCCGCGCCAAAGGGGTCATAGGGGCTTTCGCTGCGTTTGGTGAACCCGCTCAGGCCATCTTTCATGCGCAAGGTACGAATACGGTCGCGCCGCTCGGTCAGGATTTTATGCGGATAGCACTGATGCCCCACGTCCCAGACAATCTTGTCGCGCGGCGTGTCGAACACCGCATGCAGCGCCGTTGTCAGCTCAACCACACCCAGACCCGCGCCCAGATGCCCGCCTGTTACGGATACAGCGGAAATCGTCTCGGCCCGCAACTCCTGAGCAACCTGATTTAGCTGCGCGTCTGAGAACTGCTTGAGGTCCGCAGGGCGGCTCACAAGATCCAGCAAGGGCGTATTCGGGCGGTCAGACATTTGGCGCGTTCCTGGCTTAGCTGTCCCGGGCAATAACGAAGCGGGCGGCGTCCTTCAAGGTTTCAGAGGCAGGTCCATATCCATCCAGTGCCGCACAAGCCTGATCTACAAGTTCAGCGGCTTGTGCCTTGGCGGCATCCAAACCCAGCAGTGAAACGAAGGTGGCCTTGCCCGCACTGGCATCTTTCTGCAGCCGCTTCCCGGCCTTTTCGACATCGCCTTCGACATCCAAAATGTCGTCAGCGATCTGAAAGGCAAGGCCCAGAGCCTGCGCATATCCGCGCAAAGGCGCGGTGTCCGCTTGCGCCAATCGCGCGCCGGCACAGGCCGACCATTCGATCAGCGCGCCGGTTTTACCCGCCTGCAAATGCGTAATTTGATCCAGCGTTAACGGACCCGATGCCGTTTCCGCCGCCATATCCAAAGCCTGTCCAAGAACCATGCCCTGCGCGCCACTCGCTTTTGCCAGTGTTAGGGTCAAATCGGCGCGGATTTCGGCGTTCCCAACTTCGGGCCGTGCACAAAGCTCAAAGGCCAGCGTCTGCAACGCATCTCCGGCCAGAACAGCCGTGCCTTGATCCCATTTCACATGAACGGTGGGGCGACCGCGTCGCAAATCATCGTCATCCATGCACGGCAAGTCGTCGTGCACCAGAGAATAGGCGTGCAGCGCCTCAATCGCTGTCGCGGACCAGATCGCGCGATCTTCGCTTACCTGATGCAGGCGCGCGCTTTCCAAAACCAGAAACCCGCGCAGCCGTTTGCCACCCTCAGTGGCATAAGCCATCGCACGGGTCATATCCAGATCGTCCAGCGCCCCCAGAACCTGATCGAAATGGCTCTGAATCCGCGCTGCGTCCTGCGCCAGAATATCGCGAAACATTTACAGACCTTCGACAGGTGCCGTCCCCGTCGGCTGACCATCCGCGTCCAGAGTGATCGCGGCCACCTTTTCCTCGGCCCGCTTCAACTCATCCTCGCAACGCTTTTTCAAAGCCGCGCCACGCTCATACAAGGCGATGGATTGATCCAGCGCCACGTCGCCGCGTTCCAATTGGCCAACCACAGCCTCCAGCTCTTTCATGGCCTGTTCGAATGTCATCTGATCGACGGGAGTGTCAGTCATCGGGCTGCCTTCATCAATTCTTCCACATGGGCGCGCGTAGCTTCTGCCAGGGCTTTCAGATCATACCCGCCCTCCAGAGTCGAGACGATACGACCCCCGCACATCTCATCGGCGATCTTGCACAGTTCGGACGTGATCCAGGCGAAATCGTTGGTGGACCAGTTCAACTCGGCCAAAGGATCGTCCTGATGTGCGTCGAACCCGGCCGAGATGATGATCAGTTCCGGCCTGAACTCGCGCAACCGCGGAAAGACCAGAGCGCGATACGCGGCCTGCATAACGACGCCAGTGGATCCGGGCGGTAGTGGGATGTTCAGAATGGTGTCATACGCACCGGTCTCATCCCGGCGACCGGTTCCGGGCCACAGCGGCATCTGCTGGCTGGTGATCACCAGCGCGCGGGGCTCCTCCCACAACAGGTCTTGCGTCCCGTTGCCGTGATGTACATCGAAATCCACCACCGCAACCCGGCTCAACCCGTGATAATCCAGCGCATGTTTCGCCGCCAGCGCTGCATTGCCGAACAGGCAAAACCCCATCGAGGTTTCTTTTTCCGCATGATGACCGGGCGGGCGCACGGCACAAAAAGCGTTTTGCGCTTCACCCCCAACAACCAGATCAACCGCGCGTATGACCGCCCCTGCGGCGCGGTAGGCCGCATCAATCGATCCCGGCGACATAAAGGTATCGCCGTCCACCTGCGTGAACCCCTGCTCGGGTCGCGCAGATTTCATGTCCCGCACATATCCTTCCGGATGAATACGCAGCAGGTCGTCATCTGCCGCCAATGGTGCGGTTTTCCTGTTCAGGTCCAAAGGCTCTAACGCATGCAGAATATGCTCCAACCGCGCCACCCGTTCCGGATGCCCCTCGGGCGTCACATGACCAAGGCAATCGGAATGGGTCAAAAGGGCGGTCTTCATAAGGATCCCATCTTCATCTGGCTAAAAACATCTGCGCCGAAGGCAAAAAACGCCGCGCAGCGGCACATTTAGTCCGGAGCCAACATGTAACCCGCTCCGCGCACAGTTTGCAAATACCGCGGCTGTTTGGGATCCTGTTCGATCTTGCGACGCAGTCGCGTGATCTGCACATCCACGGCCCGTTCCTGTGCCTGCCCCTTGTCGCGGCCCAGATCCTCGACAAGTTTTGCGCGACTGATCGGCTCACCCGGCTGGGCCGAGAAGATCTTCATCAATTGGCTTTCCGTGGCCGTCAGGCGCACCGGATCTTCGCCCTGCCACATCTCGCCCCGCTCCACGTCATAGCGGATCGGGCCAAGGGTCAGGACTTTGGCAGCCGCGTCCTGCGCGGGGGTTTCGGGCATCCGCCGCAGGATGGCGTTGATCCGCAGCAACAACTCTTTCGGCTCAAAGGGTTTGGCCAGATAGTCGTCCGCGCCAGCTTCAAGCCCCGCGATCCGATGTTCGGTTTCGCCGCGGGCGGTCAGCAGCAGGATCGGCGTGGCATGAGTTTCGCGCAGCGCCTTTGTCAAGCTCACACCATCTTCGCCAGGCATCATTACGTCCAGGACGATCAGATCGAAATCCAGCCCCGACAGCACCCGTCTTGCATGGGCCGAGTCCCGCGCGGCCGTGACTAGAAACCCGTTGCGCATCAAAAACTTCTTGAGCAAATCGCGAATGCGCTCGTCATCGTCAACGATCAGCAGATGGGCGTCCATATCGCTCATGAGGTGGTTTCCCGCAATTTCGTGTAAGCATGACGCATATCAGCATCCATCATCGCTTCAAGCACTTTACGAAAGCCCGATACCGCCTCGGGGCCCGCATCCTTGTAGGCGGCCCGCATCCGCACCCGTTGGGCTTCGGACAATCTGGCCTCCAGCGCCTTGCCTTCATCTGTCAGAAATAGGTGCCTCTCGCGTTTGTCCACCTTGCCCACTCTGCTTTCGACCAGACCATCATCGATCAAGGTCCTCAGAACTCGATTCAGGGACTGTTTCGTTACACCGAGAATGGCCAGCAGGTTGTTGACCGTGGTCCCCGGCGCGCGGTTGATGAAATGAATGGCCCGATGATGCGCCCGCCCATATGCCATTTCGGACAGGATGCGGTCCGGGTCTGCCGTGAACCCGCGATAGGCGAAAAACATCGCCTCGATCCCTTGCCGTAGCTGCTCATCCGTCAGAAACAAAAGGCTTTCGCCGCCAAAGACCTGGGCGGGGCGGGTGTCGGACATATCATGCCTCATTCGTTACAACGGCTCCGAGTTTATGTCAGCGTTATTGACATTCCAAGAGTGCGCAGGTATCGAATCGCAGTTTTTGCGCAACTTTATGTCCGGTTCGGACTTAACTAGCGCAATAATCGAAAATTTCAGCCCGGTTCAGGAGGTTTCGCATGTCGGGGTATGACGATCGTGATGGTGTCATCTGGTTGGATGGCAAGCTGGTGCCGTGGCGCGAGGCGAATGTGCACATCCTGTCCCACGCGATGCATTATGCTTCATCGGTGTTCGAAGGTGAGCGTGCCTACAATGGCAAAATCTTCAAAAGTCGCGAGCATTCCGAACGTCTGATCGCCTCGGCCGAAGCGCTGGACATGCCGATGCGGTATTCGGTCGACGATATCGAAGCCGCCAAGGAAGAAGCGCTGAAGGTCAGCGGCCTGCAGGACGCTTATGTCCGCGCGCTGGTCTGGCGCGGCTCGGGCGAGGATATGGGCGTGGCATCCGCTAGGAACCCTGTGCGGATGGCTGTCGCCGTCTGGCCCTGGGGAGCCTATTACGGAGACGCCAAGATGCAGGGCGCCAAGCTGGATATCGCTGAATGGAAACGCCCCAGCCCAGAAACCATCCCGGTTCATGCCAAGGCTGCGGGTCTTTACATGATCTGCACCATCTCCAAGCACAAGGCCGAGGCCAAAGGGTGTTCGGATGCTCTGTTTATGGATTGGCGCGGCTACGTGGCCGAAGCAACCGGGGCCAACGTGTTCTTTGTGAAGGATGGTGAAGTCCACACCCCTCTGGCCGATTGCTTTTTGAACGGGATCACCCGTCAGACGGTAATTCAGATGCTGAAAGACAAGGGCATCACCGTCCACGAACGCCGGATCAAGCCCGAAGAAATGGCCGATTTCGAACAGTGCTGGCTGACAGGCACCGCCGCCGAAGTCACGCCCGTCGGCCAGATCGGCGACTATACATTCGAGGTTGGCGATCTGACGCGCGAGATCGCCGCCGAGTATGAGGCTCTGGTACGCGCCTGACGCTGTCCAGTTCTCAAGAAATCATCCCCCCGCTTTTGGCGGGGGTTATCTTTGCGCTGCGTTCAAGCTTTTGTGCAGATCGTCCACCTTGCTGGACGTTTTGGCAAACCACTGTACGTTACGCATATGTTGGACCTGCTCAGCGATATCCTCACCCGCCTGTCCCTGCGGGGCACGTTCTATTTCCGCACCTCGTTCACGCCGCCCTTTGGCATACAGGTTCCTGCCTTCGAAAACGTGGCGCGGTTTCACTTTGTTCAACGGGGTGAACTGAAAGTACACGTCTCTAACACAGGCGAAACACTGCGTTTGAAACAAGGTGACCTGATCCTGATCCCTCACGGTTCGGCCCACGCGCTGCTGTGCAATGAGGTCAAGCCGCTGGACGCTTTGCCGCTGGAACAGGTATTGGAAAAGTCCGGCTATAAAGGTGACGGGGTCCTGATTTATGGCGGCGAGGACAAAAGCCGCGACACGCAACTGATCTGCGGTCATTTTTCATTCACCGGCCCTCCGGGTCGGCACGGCACGGGCCACATGCTGATCGATCGCTTGCCGCCCTATATCCTGATCGAAAACTATGGCGAAGAAGCGGGGGCGTGGATCGAATCCACCCTGCGCATGATCGGGTCCGAGGTCAGTGGTGCGCGCATTGGCGGTGACCTGATCGCCCTGAAACTGTCCGAGGTTCTGTTCGCCCAGGCCATTCGCGCCCATCTGGAACATCAAAGTCCCAGTGAATCCGCGCTGGCCGGGTTTGCCGACCCCCGCGTGTCGCGTGCGCTGACCGCGTTTCACCAATCCCCTGCACAGGATTGGAGCGTTGAGTTGCTAGCCCGTGAGGCCGGAATGTCCCGCACTGCCTTCGCGCAGCTGTTCGCCGAGAAGATGGGCACCACGCCGATGCAGTATCTGACCGATTGGCGGATGCAGATCGCGTGCCACGGCCTGACAGAAAGCCGCTGGAATGTCGCGGACGCTGCGGCCGAGGTTGGCTATGCCTCTGAGGCCGCGTTTTCCCGCGTGTTCAAGAAACAGGTCGGGCTGTCTCCGGCTGCATATCGGGCGATGCACTGATGCGCCCTAGAATTGAACGATCTGCAATGTCTTATGAACGGTTCGGGCTAATCCGTTCGGCGTTCTTCACCTAGCTTGAATCTATGCCAAGCAAGGAAAGGAACCTCTGATGTCCGCCCGTTTCGTTACCCGCAACATCCACGCCTATCTTGATTACCCCGTCGCTATCGCGCTGATGACGCTGCCCTTTGTACTGGGTCTGGGTCAGTCCAATCCGTTGGCCCTTTGGTTGTCGGTCGTCACCGGCGTTGCCGCTTTTGTGCTGACGGTTCTGACCGATCACCATCTGGGGATTTGGCGTGTCTTGCCCTATAAACTGCACCTGACCGTTGACCTTTTGGTCGGCCTGACATTTTTGGCCGCGCCCAGCCTGCTGGGGTTCACAGGGCTGGATGCGATTTTCTATTGGGTGAATGGCGCGGCAGTAGTCGTCGTCATTGCGCTTAGTGCGCCGGAACAGTCCGCAACGGCGTAATGCCCGTCATACCATTGTCATGGGCCCGAGCCGCCTGTTTCCCGAACAGGCGGTTCTTTGCGCCACGCGTTGATTGCGGGTCTTCAGAAATCCACACCGCGCTGGGCTTTGATCCCGGCTTGAAACGGGTGTTTTTCCTCGGTCATTTCAGTGACCAGATCGGCATACTCGCGCAACGCCTGCGGCGCGTCCCGGCCCGTCAGGAACACGCTTGTCTTGTCGGACCGAGCATTTAGCCCGTCAATCACCTGGTCCACCGACAGGTATTCATATCGCAAGGCGATGTTGATTTCGTCCAGCACCACCAGATCGTATTCGCCGCTTTCCATCAAAGCGCGCGCCTTGTCGAAGGCGGCGTTGGCGGCGGCGATGTCACGTGCGCGGTCCTGGGTGTCCCAGGTGAAGCCTTCGCCCATCGTGTGCCAGGTCACCAGGTCGCGTTCCTCGAAAAACCGCCGCTCGCCCGTCTTCCATTTGCCCTTGATGAACTGGACGACGCCGACTTTCTGACCCCATCCGAGCGCCCGGATGACAACACCGAACGCGGCCGATGATTTGCCTTTGCCCTTTCCGGTATTAATCAGCACCAAGCCTCGGCCGGGGTCGACGGCCTCGGACACTTTCTTGCGGTGCTGGGCCTGCACCTTTTGCATCTTTTCCTTGTGATCCTGCGCGTCGCTCATGTGAGGGAACCTTTCGATATGTTGCGCTCAACCTAAGCGAAGTTGGGCAAAGGTAAAGATCAGGCTTTTGGGTCCGTTACAGATCGCGCTTTGCCGCGTTCCAAGCCCAATTGGTGTTCGCGCAGGATCACCAGCACATTGCCCGCAATCACCAAAGCCGCCCCGCCAAGCATGACAAGCGTCGGCAATTCGTCGAACCAAACATAGCCGATCACAATCGCAAACAGCATAGTCGTATAGTCATAGGGGGCCAGCATCGAGGCCTGTCCGAACCGGTAGGATGAGGTGATCAGGATTTGGGCGATGCCGCCGACAAGACCCATAGCGATCAGGATTAGTGCCTGTTCCCATGTGGGCATTGTCCACCCCCAAAAGGCTGTCAGCGCCGACAGTACGGTTGCAGTAATCGAGAAATAAAACACCACCGCCGCCGGGTGATCGACCTGCACAAGTTGGCGGATGTGGATCTGCACAAAGCCGCGCGCCATGGTTGCGGCCAGAACGCAGAGTGCCCCTACCGTGGCTGCCGTGTCCATATTGTTGCCGCCAAGACGCGGCCAGATCATGATCAGAACGCCCAGCAGCCCAATGGCCACTGCACCGATGCGGATCAGGCGAATACGCTCGCCCAGCATGAAGGCAGCCAGAATCAGCGTAAAGATCGGTGTCGCGTATCCAATCGCTGTCACTTCGGGCAGGGGCAGCAAGCTGAGGCCGGTGAAGGTAAGGCCCATGGCCGAGGTGCCCAAAACCCCGCGCCAAAAATGACCCATGGGTTTCTTGACGACAAAACCTTGCGCCAGCTCTCGGCGCCAGATCAACCAGGCAATGATGACCGGGATTGCAAAGAGCGAACGGAAAAAAACCATCTCGCCCGGCGGGAAATCATCGGACAGCGCCTTGACCAGAGCGGCCATCGAAGTGAACAAGAACAGAGCGCCCAGTTTCAGACCCACGGCCAGTATGGGTCGATGCGATGTTAACGATTTCGCCATAGGCGCGACCCTGCGCCTTTAAGGGGCAAAGATCAACGGGTGTGGTTGCTGTTCACCCAGGTTTGAGGCAGATCATTGCCGATCTCCTCGGCGAACTCTTCCAAAAATCGGATCATGCGGGCAGTGCGTCGGATCGCGATTTGACGCCCGGTTTCGGTCAGCATGTCGTCGGACAAGCTCAGCAGTTTCACTTTCCAATGGTCGAGCGAATAGTGCAGATCGTCCAGCGCCCGATGCGCTGCAAACGGGTCCGCAGCATCATAGAGCGTCCGGCCCAAAGCGCCTGACACCGAGAAATTCCGTGCGATCCCGATTGCGCCCAGCGCATCCAATCGGTCTGCATCACGCAAGATGCAGGCTTCCTGCGTTTCTGGTGCGATGTTGGCCGAGAAACTGTGCGCCAATATCGCGTGTTGAATGGCGCGGATTTGGGTTGGTTCAAAGCCCAAACCCTGAAGAATAGGCTCTGATTCTTCAGCCGATCGTCGCGAGGCCAGGTGGCGATCCGGGTCGTCTTTCGACAAATTCACCAGATCATGCAGATAGGATGCCGCCAGTAGAACCCGCATATCCGTTTGCGCTTCAGCGATGGCTTGCGCATTCACCCAGACCCGGTCCAAATGCGCCAGATCGTGGGCGGGGTCTGTCTCCATCCGCTGCGCAACGACGCCACGCAGGCGGATCCGCAGATCAGCCGATCCGTCCACGGTTTTCTCCGATTTGCCCGCGATGCAGCAGCAAGTGGTCGAGGATCACGCAGGCCATCATTGCTTCACCCACCGGCACCGCGCGGATGCCAACACAGGGGTCGTGGCGGCCCTTGGTGATGATCTCGGTTTCTTCACCGGATTTGGTGATGGTCTTGCGGGTGGTCAGGATCGACGACGTCGGCTTGACCGCAAAGCGCACCACGACGTCTTGTCCGGTCGAGATGCCGCCCAGAATGCCGCCCGCGTGGTTCGAGCTGTATTGTGGGCCGTTCTGACCCATGAATATCTCATCCGCGTTGGCCTCGCCGGTGAGTTCGGCGGCGGCCATGCCTTCGCCGATCTCAACGCCTTTGACGGCGTTGATCGACATCATCGCGGCGGCCAGATCAGTGTCTAACTTGGCGTAAATCGGCGCGCCCAGCCCTGCGGGGACACCACGCGCCACAACCTCCACCACAGCGCCGACCGAGTTGCCAGATTTTCGCAGGTCGTCCAGATACGCGGCCCAATCGTCAGCGGCCTGTGCATCAGGCGTCCAGAACGGGTTTTCTTCGATCTGGGACCAGTCGAAATTATTGCGATCGATCTTACGTGGGCCCATCTGCACCATATAGCCGGTGATCTGCACATTCGGAGCGATTTGCTTGATTGCCTCGCGCGCCAGCCCTCCCGCAGCCACGCGGGATGCGGTTTCACGGGCCGAACTGCGCCCGCCGCCGCGATAGTCTCGGATGCCATATTTTTGCCAGTAGGTGATATCGGCGTGACCCGGACGGAACTTGTCCATGATATCGCCGTAGTCCTTCGAGCGTTGGTCGGTGTTTTCGATCATCAACTGCACAGGCGTGCCGGTCGTTTGCCCCTCGAACACGCCGGACAGGATTTTGACCTGATCGGGCTCGCGTCGCTGGGTGGTGAACTTGTTCTGGCCCGGTTTGCGCTTGTCCAGCCAGTGCTGGATCATTGCCTCGTCTATCTGCACGCCCGGAGGGCAACCGTCGACAGTCGCGCCCAAGGCAGGGCCGTGGCTTTCACCCCAAGTGGTGACGCGGAAGAGGTGTCCAAAGCTGTTCATCGACATGGGGCGTGCTCCTTTGAGGGACGTGATTAGCGGGCAAGGCCCACGGCCTCAAGCGGATTTCGGCAAAGTGGCGGAGGGGGCCAGCCCCCTCTTGTGCCTTTGGCACAATTCACCCCCGGGATATTTTTAGCCAGATGAAGCCGATCAGGTTTCCACTGTCAGGGAATGACGGATGTTCGTGATCGCAAGTGCGGCCTGCGCGGCCTCGTGTCCCTTTTGGATGAAGTGGTCGCGATAGATGGCGTTGTGGTGGTCGGTTTCCTGGTACTGATGCGGGGTCAGCGAAACCGAAAGGACGGGGATGCCGGTATCCATCCCGGCACGCATCAGGCCATCGACCACAGCTTGGGCCACAAAGTCATGGCGGTAGATGCCGCCGTCCACCACAAAGGCCGCGCAGGCCACGGCCGCGTATTCGCCAGTTTGGGCCAAATCCCGTGCGAGCAATGGCATTTCGAACGCGCCGGGGACGTCAAATACATCAACCTGGTCCGAGGGGATAAGTTCCAAAAACCCGTCCAACGCGCGGTCGACGATATCGGAATGCCAGTTGGCTTTGACAAAAGCATATCGGGTGTGTGTCATCATGATCTCCTTAGCAAAACAGACACTTCACCCAAGGCGATCACGAGCAGTCGCGCCGAGCGGCACGCTACGCGTTCTCTTTCATCCGGACTGTAACCGTCGGCTCTGGCCTCTCACCAGATCTGCTTGTCACCCCGGATAGTCCGAAGCCGCTCGCGGGCTCACGGGTCATCGCCCGCATACCGCCGGTGGGGAATTTCGCCCCGCCCTGAGAACGAGGACAACCTTGCCAAGGCCGACCCGAATCTGCAAGGCGTTCCATGAGGAGACTTGTGATGCACCCAAACCCCGCATTTCGCGCCGAGGATCGCGCCCGGCACATCGCTTTTGCCCGTGACCGGGCCTTTGGCATGCTGGCGCTGTCGACCGAGGATGCGCCGCTGATAAGTCATATACCGTTTCTATTGAACGAGGACGGCACCGTTGCCGAGTTGCATCTGGTACGGTCAAACCCAATCGTGCGCGTGCTGAAACAGCCGCAGATCGCGCGGGTCGCGGTGACGGGGCCGGACGGCTATGTCTCGCCCGATTGGTACGGGATCGAAGATCAAGTGCCGACGTGGAACTATGTGGCCGTGCATCTGACTGGTCGGATCGAACGGCAACCGCGGGACGAATTGCGCGACCTGCTGGATCGCCAGTCCTCAGCTTACGAAAATCGCCTGCTACCCAAGCCTCCCTGGCGTGCGGAGAAGATGACACCCGAGGCGTTGGATCGCATGATGCGGATGATCGTGCCCTGCCGGATGCAGGTGGATGACATTCAGGGCACATGGAAACTGAATCAGAACAAACCAGACGACGTGCGCCAGGCTGCGGCGGAACGGGTGGCCGGCGGGATCGGAACCGACCTGCAGGCGCTGGCCGCGCTGATGTGCGACCAGAGCTAGAATCAGTTGCTGAACGTGGCGAGATAGGCCGCAATATCCTCGGCACCTGATTTCAGTTTTATGCTCATGTTCGGGCGGGCGGTTTCGTCGTTCAGGTAGTCCTTGATAAACCCGATGGGGTCCTTGGCATAGGCGGCGATAGTATCCTCGGTCCAGACAAGCCCCTCTTGACCGGCGCGGATCATGTCGCCAGTGAACAGCCCGATGGGCAGGCGTTCGCTGCCATTGAGATAGTCGGTCTCGGTACCGGCGACACGCCCGACCACGCCGTAGAGGTTCGGGCCGGTGATGCCGCCTTTTACCAGAACGTCCCCCTCCTTGATGATCGCGTGACAGGATGCGCAGCGGTAATAAAGCTCTTCCCCCCTTGCGGGGTCTCCGGCCGCGATGGCCTGGGGTGAAAGGAAGAGCGAAAAAAGAATCGTGATCTGGATAAGCTTTTTCATTGGGGACAGTCCTGCCGAGGTCAAACGTTGTGCGGGCCTTGCTGCATTCCCGTTAAAAGTGCAATTCAAATCAGAACCCGGCAGGAGCTTTTGAAACATCTAATTTGAATGCAACATCCCGCTGGGCCGACATCGTCCGGAAGTGGAGTTTTTGATGGCAAAAACCAGGTGAAATCCTGGTCGCGGGACGGGCGCAAGACCCGACCTGAGGTTCGATCCGCACTGCGGCGTCGCGTTTCCCGGCACACACGAATCAGTTAGGCTGTGGAAACGGCGTATTGTGCAGATTTGTGTTTGGCGATCCGCCTACTTCTTGAAAAATTGTCATGACGTTGTGACATGAATCCCCACATGCGGCGTAGTGCGCGCCTATGACCGCTGGACGAACCGATTTCTCCCCGCTAGATACCCGCGATGAGACGCCGCTTTGATGCGGTGCTTATGCATGTTTGCCCGCAACTGCGGGCGCCGGAATCGGAGAAAACCTCGTGTCCCACGCAGAAGACCACGAAGGCACCCGCAGAGATTTCCTCTACTACGTCGCTGGCGGCGCAGGTGTCGTTGCGACGGGTGCAGCCGTATGGCCCCTGATCAACCAAATGAACCCCTCGGCGGACGTGCAGGCGCTGTCCTCGATCCGCGTGGACGTAAGCGGCGTTGAGCCGGGTACGCAGCTGACCGTGAAGTGGCTGGGTAAACCCGTCTTTATCCGTCACCGCACCGGTGCTGAGATTCAGGAAGCCAAGGATCAAGACGCGGAAGGCGTCGACGCCTTGCCCGACCCACTGGCGCGGAACTTCAACCTGAACGCCGACGCTCCGGCAACCGACGAAAACCGCGTGATGCCGTCGCCCGAGGGCGAAGCACCGGGTGCATGGATCGTTCAGATGGGTGTCTGCACCCACCTTGGCTGCGTACCGCTGGGCGACGCTGGCGACTTTGGCGGCTGGTTCTGCCCATGCCACGGCTCGCACTACGACCTTGCCGGTCGTATCCGGAAAGGCCCCGCGCCTGAAAACCTGCCTGTCCCGCCCGCTGAGTGGGTCGACAACAGCACCATCAAACTCGGCTAAGGGAGACCCAGATGTCCGGAATTCCCCACGATCATTACGAGCCGAAGACAAACGGCGAAAAGTGGCTGAACAGCCGCCTGCCGATTGTCGGCCTTCTGTATGACACCCTGATGATCCCGACCCCCAAGAACCTGAACTGGTGGTGGATCTGGGGCATCGTCCTGGCGTTCTGCCTGGCGCTGCAAATCGTCACCGGTATCGTTCTGGTGATGCACTATACCCCGCATGTTGATCTGGCCTTTGCCAGCATCGAACACATCATGCGCAACGTGAATGGCGGCTATATGCTGCGCTATCTGCACATGAACGGCGCATCGCTGTTCTTTGTTGCGGTTTACATCCACATCTTCCGTGGCCTGTTCTACGGCTCGTACAAAGCCCCGCGTGAGATCACGTGGATCATCGGGATGCTGATCTATCTGATGATGATGGGCACCGCCTTCATGGGCTACGTTCTGCCCTGGGGTCAGATGTCCTTCTGGGGTGCGACCGTGATCACCGGCCTGTTTGGCGCGATCCCGTTTGTGGGTGAGGCGATCCAGACCTGGCTGCTCGGCGGACCCGCGGTGGATAACGCCACGCTGAACCGCTTCTTCTCGCTGCACTATCTGCTGCCCTTCGTCATTGCGGCGCTGGTGATCGTGCATATCTGGGCCTTCCACACCACCGGCAACAACAACCCGACAGGTGTTGAAGTGCGCCGTGGCTCGAAAGCCGAGGCCGAGAAAGACACACTGCCGTTCTGGCCTTACTTCGTGATCAAAGACCTGTTCGCACTTGCAGTGATCCTGGTTGTGTTCTGGGCGGTTGTGGGCTTCATGCCGAACTATCTGGGCCACCCCGATAACTATATCGAGGCTAACCCGCTGGTCACACCTGCGCACATCGTGCCTGAATGGTACTTCCTGCCCTTCTACGCGATCCTGCGTGCCTTCACAGGCGAGGTCTGGGTTGTACAATTCGCCAGCTTCATCACTGGCGGCATCATCGACGCCAAGTTCTTTGGTGTGATCGCAATGTTCGGTGCGATCCTGGCGATGGCTCTGGCCCCGTGGCTGGACACATCAAGCGTACGTTCGGGCAAATACCGTCCAATGTTCAAATGGTGGTTCTACCTGCTGATCATCGACTTCTTCGCCCTGATGTGGCTGGGTGCAATGCCTGCCGAGGAACCCTATGCGACCTTCTCGCTGATCGCTTCGGCCTACTGGTTCGCCTATTTCTTCGTGATCCTGCCGATCCTTGGCGTGATCGAGAAGCCCGAGGCGCAACCTGAGACCATCGAAGAAGACTTCAACGCGCATTATGGCAAGGCTGACGCCGACGCCACGCCGGCCGAGTAAGAAGAGGGACCGGAAACATGTTCAAGAAACTTGCAATCGGTGCCGCGTTTGCCCTGGCCCTCACCCCTGCTGCGTCTTTCGCGGCAGGTGGTGGCGAGCAGCATATCGAGGATTTCCAATTCTCGTTCGAAGGGCCGTTTGGCACATGGGACAAGCACCAGCTTCAGCGCGGGCTTCAGATCTATACCGAGGTTTGCGCAGCCTGCCATGGCCTGCAATATGTGCCGCTGCGGACGCTTGAAGATTTGGGCTATTCGGAAGAAGAGGTCATTGCCTATTCCGAGGCCAATTTCGAAGTGTTCGACCCCGAGCTGGACGATTTCCGCCCGGCCAAACCCGTCGACCACTTTCCAGCGAACACTGGTGTTGGTGCGCCTGACCTGAGCCTGATGGCCAAGGCCCGCGCCGGATTCCACGGCCCTTATGGTCTGGGGATCAATCAGTTCTTCAAAGGCATGGGCGGTGCGGAATATATCGCCTCGTTGCTGGATGGGTACACCGGTGAGGAAAAGGAAGAGGCAGGCACCGTTCTTTATGAGAACAAAGCCTTCCCCGGCGGCTGGATTTCGATGGCGCCGCCACTGTCCGAGGATCAGGTTGAATTCGCGGACGGTCACCCGGCCACGGTTGAGGCCATGTCCGAAGACATCGCCGCCTTCCTGATGTGGACGGCCGAGCCGAAGATGATGGAGCGGAAGTATTCCGGCTTTGTCGGCGTGATCTTCCTGTCGGTTCTGTCGGTGCTGCTGTACCTGGTAAACAAGCGCCTGTGGGCCGGTGTTAAGGGCAAGCGCCAGGACTAAGGTCTTTGCATCGCTGAGATTGAAAGCCCCCGCGCCAGATGGCGGCGGGGGTTTTTGTTATGGGCTGCGTAAAGGGGCCAGCCCCTTCTTGGCCTGCGGCCAATTCAACCCCGGGATATTTTTGGCCAGATGAAGGGCGGGTCAGGCTTTGAGTTGGCTTTCGGTGTGATCGGTGATCGTAGCGGTGACGATCTGGCCTTCGCGTTGGGGGGTGGTGAAGGCGACTTCGGTGAATTGTTCGGTGCGACCTATATGCGGGTTTTCCATCAGGATGTGATGGGTTTTGCCCAATTGTGCGGTCAGGTGTTTCGCGACCTGAGCGTCTCCGGCAGCGCGCAGGCGCGCGGCGCGGGCTTTGATGATGGTGCCGTTGATCTGCTGCGGGATGCGGGCCGCGGGCGTGCCTTCGCGTTTGGAGTAGGGGAAGACATGCAGCCAGGTCAGGTCACAATCCGTGACCAGTTTCAGCGAGTTTTCGAAATGGGCCTCGGTCTCAGTCGGGAAACCCGCGATGATATCCGCGCCAAAGGTCATATCGGGTCTCAGCTTGCGGGCCTCTTCGCTGAACCGGATCGCATCGTCGCGCAGGTGGCGACGTTTCATCCGTTTCAGGATCAGGTCGTCGCCATGCTGCAGCGACAGGTGCAGGTGGGGCATCAGGCGCGACTCGGTGGCGATGGCCTGCATCAGGTTCTCATCCACTTCGATCGAGTCGATCGAACTGATCCGCAGGCGCGGCAGGTCCGGCACCAGTTTCAGGATCCGCATCACCAGATCGCCCAGTTTGGGCTGGGCGGGCAGGTCCGCGCCCCATGAGGTGAGGTCGACGCCGGTCAGCACGACCTCGTTGTAACCCCGGTCCACCAGCCGTTTGATCTGATCCACCACAACGCCCGCCGGGACGCTGCGCGAGTTGCCCCGACCGTAGGGGATGATGCAAAACGTACAGCGGTGGTCACAGCCGTTCTGGACCTGCACATAGGCCCGGGACCGGGTTCCAAAGCCGTCGATCAGGTGGCCTGCGGTTTCCGTAACCGACATGATGTCGTCGACCTGCACGGCCTCGGTTTGCCCGATGAAATCGGCGGCCATGCCTGTCCAGGTCTCGGGCTGCATTTTCTCGGTGTTGCCGATGACGATGTCGACCTCTTCCATACGGGCGAAGGTTTCGGGTTCGGTTTGGGCCGCGCACCCGGTCACAATCAGGCGCGCATTGGGGTTTTCGCGGCGCAGCTTGCGGATCTCCTGTCGGGCCTTACGGACGGCCTCGGCTGTCACGGCACAGGTGTTCACCACGACCGAATTGCTGACGCCAGCCTGCTGCGACAGTTCTTTCATCGCCTCAGTCTCGTAGGCGTTCAGGCGACAACCCAACGTGGTGAATTTGGGGGCGTTCATCCCAGCGACCTCAGGAACTCAGGGGTTAGCGTTCCTGAAAACACGTGGCAGGTGGGGCCGGTCATCCAAACACCATCCTCGCACCAGTCGATCCAGATCGTGCCGCCATCCAAGTCGATCTTCACCTTGCGCCCGGTCAGGCCACGCCTTGCGGCCGCCACAGCCGTCGCGCAGGATGACGAGCCCGAAGCCAGGGTAATGCCCACGCCGCGTTCCCACACGCGCATACGGATGTGATCCGGGCCGATGACCTGTGCCACCTGCACATTGGCCCGTTCGGGATAGAGCGGGTGGTGTTCGTAGCGTGCGCCAAATTCGGTCAGAGGAATGGCTTCGGCATCATCGACAAAGAACGTGCAATGCGGGTTGCCCATCCCGGTCGCCGTCGGCGCGCCTTCGATCGGCAATTCGAGCGTATCTACGTCTTCTGCCAGCGGAATTTCGCGCCAGTCCAGCTGGGGCTGACCCATGTTCACCGACGTCAGCCCATCGCCGGCATCGCAGGCATAGAGCGTGCCGCGTTCCGTGGTCAGGGTCAGGTCGGACTTGCCGGTTGTGTCCATCAGAAATCGCGCAATACATCGGGTGGCATTGCCGCATGCGGCCGAGGTCGATCCATCCGCGTTATAAAACACCAAATGCGCATCTGACTTTCCGTCTTCGATGACCGCAAGCTGGTCGAACCCGACGCCGAATTGCCTGTGCCCGATTCCTTTCGCAAGCGCGGAAGACACTTCGACAGATTGCGCGCGCGCATCTACAATGACAAAGTCATTGCCCAGCCCGTGCATCTTCATGAAGGGCAAACCCGAGGTCAGTATTCGTTGCATGGCGGGCATATAACCGTGTGCATTGAATGAATCCACCCCATGGCGCAGATTCCTGAAAAAAGGGCTTGACCCCCTTGCTCCACCTGCCTAATTAGGCCGCCTATCGGGACGCCGAACGCAAGAAATTGCCGGTGGATCGAGGCGCAAAATAAGGCTTGAACCCAATCGGGTAAATGCCCTAGAGAGCGCCACGGATCGCCAAGATCCTAACAAAAGAGTGGGCCGTTAGCTCAGTTGGTAGAGCAACTGACTTTTAATCAGTGGGTCGCAGGTTCGAATCCTGCACGGCTCACCACTTTTTCTAATATAAATCAACGACTTCCGGGCAGTAAATCGCGTTGAACTTCTCTAACGCGAGAGCCGCTTGCCGTGTTGGGGGACACTTGGGGGACTCGTGGCGAGATTTCGCATTCACTATCTTCAAAAAGCGGTTTTTGATCAGTTCAAAGAATAGAAACCTGGTTGAAATTCGTCTGTTCTTGAGAGGGCCAAGGATAACTCGCCCAGTAGCACCAAGGACAACAAGTCAACCGTTGCGGTGCAAGCCGAAGTAAGTGTTAAGCGAGATTCGTGAGTTTCGACTCAGGAACGAGCCTAGCAAAGCTGTCCATCGCTCCAATTTCGATGAACACAGGCTCGCTGGATGACATTCCACCAATTGGTCTAGCTGCAATCCTGTGTTCTTTCTGGTACGCGTAAGCGAAGTGTTTCATCATTTCGGGGACAGGTGGTTTGCCGCTCCATCGAAAAGGATCGAAGTACTCCACGGGGCCAGCATGAATGTCCGCCTGCCCCACTGCTTTCTTGATGGCTTTTTTTACCTTTCTGACGAACAATTCTTTGTTCTCGATGACGAGTGCGGCGTCTGCGTCAAAGTCTGTTGGCATTCGCCTGTCCATCTCCAGGCATGTAGAGAAAAGAAAGTAGTCAGGAACGCTTAGTCTCAAAGATACGGCACCCCCTGAGATTGGCAGGTTCTGGCCTCGGACATTTATGTGACTTTGCCCTTCCAGAGCTTCTTTCATTGCCGGTATCCGAAAAACCTTTTCTGTTTCCAGGTCCCTCATCGATTTTAGGAGGCTTCCCTTGGAATAGAAGGAAGCTGGAGCCAGTCGGATTCTCCCAAACTTCAGCATTGGCTCCAAGTGTTCCCGTCGCGAGAACTTGACTATAGTGTTGGCTTTTTGTGTCGGAAGGCCTTCGAACATGGAGACCCCCGGAGGAGTGCCGTTTCGGAAATACTTGGCTATCTCGGATTGAGCCTTGTTCAAAAGGTCATGTTGGATTCCACCCCTAGAGTTGCACGCTTCCATAATTTGGGTGAAAACTCGGAAGAATTGCTTGTCTCTGCGGATGTCGTCTGCTTCGAATGAAATTTGACCTACGTCATTTAATCCCACTGTGTTGCTGAAGATATCGATAAATCTTTGAAATAACTCATCTTCGCTGCAAAGCAGTAGATACGGGTTTCGATAGTATTCAAGCCGCCACCATTCATGCCGAGCCAGTTTCCCGGAATTGGAAATGCGCTCGGCTTCGATTTCAGCCATTCTAGTTTGATACCAATCGAGAGTCTGTGGAATATCCATAGTACGGTCTCAGTTTCAGCCGTGCACCCCAGCACTCATACGACTATCCCTGAGCAACCACCAGCGGCGGATCTTTCGGAAACGACCTGATGTCGAACCACTTGAAACACGTGCCATCTGCGTTCCGCTTGTCGCCCATAGTCCCGCGCCCGTTGGTGGAGCAGCCTCAGTTTGCCACTCGGCAACGCATCAAACCCTGAATTGCTTCAACCCTACGTTCGTCGCCGCGCAACGCGCTATGGCAAATCACGCGGCCCCAGTTCAATACTTCATTCTCGCCGCATACCGACTTTAAACGTGCAAGTAAGCCATGGTCGATTTCGCATGACGCATCTTCTTTGTCTTGCCGAGGCGTGAGCGCATAGTTGTCTAGGCCTGCGCTAAGCTTTTCATCATCTCTACGCAGCGCATGGATTTTCAACGCCATTAGCGCGAAATCTTCAACATCAAGCTCGCTCATCCGTTCTATGATTTCATCAACCAAGTTGTCAGCGATGGGCTTCTCGTGCATCTCGGTTAGGTTTGCTGGAAAGTCTGGCATGCTATTCACTTTCATATCTCAAGCGTTCAGAAGGCGCAGCGCATCCGCGTTCAAGGTGCGGTACCCCGCCTTATGTTCTGCGACCCATGCAATATGCGGGTCTGTGGAGGCCGAGGCTGCGGCGGTTGCGCCGATGGACAGGGCGGCAACAGGGGCGGATTGAATTAGGGATCGACGGTCAATCATGTCGGCTCCTTTCAGGGTGTCTCTGGTTGGTGGGCAAGGTCTTCAAAATGCTCTGTCGCCTGCTGGTTGATGGTACGGATCAAGGCTGCGGTTGGTCCCCAGTCCTTCGGGACGCCTTCCCATGTCAGTGCGTCCAGTGCTTTCGCCAGGCCTTTCAGGGTCAAGGCGTCGGTTACGATTTCGTCTCTGGCCTTAGGCACAACTCCACTGTTCGCGCTGGCGCGTTGTTCAGTCATTGCTGTTGGCCCAGGTTCGGAACGGCTGCACGGAACATGCCCATTTCCCTGTCCGTGATTGCACCTTTGGTTTTCTCGGTGAAGGTAAGCTGTGCTTCCATCGCCAGAGATTTGAATGCACCACGCGCGCCACTGTCACCTGGTAAGAACCCGACCACGTCATCAACAAACCCGTATGCTTGACCGCTCATCAAAGCGATTTCCCGTAGCGAAGACCCGCCAATGTACGCAAGGGTGATGGCTGTTCCTCTTGAATCGTGAAATGTGACGCCTGACACACCTGACGCCTTCTTTGCTGACTGCCAGCTACTGTCATACCCGGAAAGCGTCCATGGTTGACCTTTACTGTTCAGAAAGATGTTCGGCGAGGTCTTTGGCAATGAATCAAGTATCTCACGAAGTTCCTGAGACGCCTTGACCCAAACAGATTTCTTTCCTTTGCTCTGAACAATCCGTAGCGAGTCCCCATCATAGGCCGACCATTGCATTTCCAAGATGTCCTTCTTTCGCTGAGATGTAAGAAGTGCCACTTGAAATGGTAGCCATACTTGCACAGATGCTTCGCGCCTGACTGCCTCGATCTGTTCAGTGGTCCAAAGAATAGAATCCGCATGACACACCTCTGAAACACAGAGGCTTGAATTGGGCAGCCAAGTTACCGGCAACAAACTTAATAGGTCCTGACCCTAGAATCCATTGAGGTTGGGCGGTGAGTAGCCTGTCGTATTGTCATCCCTGCGCTCCAACGCAGTTGGGTGAATAGTGGAGCCAGGTGGAATGAAGCGTCTCTGGCCCAATGGCAAATAATATCCAAACAGGCCGCGCTGGTCCGGCCACCGTGATCGGCGCCGCAATCTTGGAAACCCTTCCAAAACAAACCATCCCTTTTTCATTTGGCTGTGTAGGTCCGCGCGATAGTCCGGCTTCGAAATCACAAGGTTCATCCTTTTGGTCACCTTGTCTTCTTTTCCAAGGACATAGCGGTTGTAGGTTGGCTCTCTGAACGCAAGACCGTCATCGCCTAACCCATCCAATTCTTCTCGCATCCAATGCATTGTTATCTTGGAAAGACCCGCTTTGGCCTCTTTCAGGCTTCCGGCAACGTCCGTGTGGGTGCCAGCAAACCAGACTTGCTTAACATCTTGCGGAACAGGATCCTTCTTTCTCTTGAACCGGTTCCCATAATAGGTCTGACCCTCTTTCCAGAACTGATGCCGGAAGAACCGCCGCGTTTCGTCGATGGCCAGAACATGGCGTACCGATTTAACCGAAGGGTTTTCATCCACGCTGGAATGTGAGCCATATTTTACGATGGTTCCCTTTCCAGGTTTGATGCGAATTAACGAGCTGACCGTATCCCAAAGCCCGAGAAACCGGATCGATGGGTGACGCACCTGAAAGGCCTTTTCGAGCATTCTCAGCTTGGCATGCATTTCACGGGGATCATCGTCCGAGATCCTGCGCCAGGCGCGAAACACCGGCGCAATAAGGTGGAATTCCTGTGGATCGACCAGTCCGAAGTCGTTGATGAACCCGGCAAGAACTCTGGCTGTATACGCGCCTCTCGAATATCCAAAGAAATACAGCTGATCATCGTCTTGATAATTGTCGCAAAGAAATTTGAACGCCTTCAAAACGTTGGTCTCAAGTCCCAAACCGGAAATAAGGCCCAGCAAAAGCTTGGGTTTGCTGAGAAAGGTCCGTGAAAACGGGTGGGTGTCCAGGGTTCCCACACCTGCATTATAATATACGATTTGCTCGTCGGTCCGCTTTAGGCATTTGTAAAGACGTAAAATATTGGATTCGTTGGCTTCAATTTCGTTTCCTGTGCCGTCAAGGCAGACGATCAATTTGCGCGACATTGCTTTTTCCTGATTCTGCAATTTGAGGTTGGAATTGAGAAACCAGTTTAGCCGAAGTTTGTCCGTGGTCCCTAGATTATTGGCCCGATCTCATTTGGGTAACGTCAATCGACATATCCGAAGACCGACCAGAGCAATTATCGTTCGCTATCTGAATTTTGCGCAGTGGTTGCGTAAAGGAAGACCGGACTAATCAAAAAGTTCTGACAGAACCCCAAACGGGCAAAGACTAAGCTGCTTAGGCAGGCTTCCGAACTCCGGCTCATTCGGGCGAAAAAGCCTTCGCCCGGCGGTCGCCATCTGCGCGTGAAACGGGGCAGAGCGAGAATACGTGCCTATAGCTGGCCTGACAGGCGGAAATATTTCTCGAGCACCAGCGCGGCGATCATACTTTCCTTCACCGGGTCCTCGAATTGTTCCAACCACTGGTGCGCCTGCGCTATGATTGCTTCTGCTGCCTCGGGGTTTTCGTTGTAATACGCAACTTTTTCTTCCAGATCGCTGAAGTCATCGCGCAGCAGGACAAAGTGCGTGTCGGGCTCTAGCCGACCTTCCATGTACCATGTTTCGAAATGCAGCCGGGGCGACATGACCAACATGTTTGACGCCATTCCCCATTTGAGGTTGGTGGCGACGTCGTTGCCTTCAAGTGACAGGAAGTACTTGAACTGCTTTTGCTGACTGTGCGTCAGCCCACCTTTGGTCTGACGCCCGTCCACGGCCTTGCCGGTGTGGCCGATATCGAATTCGGGGTGGTCATAGAATTTCTCGACCAGAAGTCGGCGGGCTTTGGTGCGGGCCGTTCCGCGCCACACCGCAGCAGGTTTTTTATCTCGAAATGGAACAGGATCCGAAGTCCACGAAAAATGCCTGTTCTTGTTCAGATTGATGACAACAGAGTTGGCATTGGTGTCCGAGATTGGCCTGGACTTGACGATTTTCGGCACCGGAGGAACCAGCCTGATGTCGCCAAACAGATAGTCCAGATGACGGTCCGCACCAAATCCCTTGGCGTGCTCGATGAGATCAAAGTAAAACCGGCCTCGGTCGCTGTCCATTTCCGATACCAGAGGCGCGTCGGATGCGTCGAAAGAGTCGGTCAGCTTGTTGTAGTAGGCTGCACGCTTTTGAATGTCGTCGAAATCGGGACGCGATGGTGCGTCCTTCAACAGCTTTTCGGTGTGCCGTCTGCATTGCGCATAAGGTGTCAGTTGATGTGACAGCCCCCGCACATAGTAACCCAAGCGGTTCGCGTGGCGAGGCCACTCCATCAGATAATCAAGCTTGCGCCGATGCTTCATCAGTTTTTCCAAGTGGAAATGATACTCTTCCGCCCATGTAGCGAAGCAGTTGTGGCCGGTCAATCTCGGCCGGGGAAAACCACGAAAGTGCAAGTTGTTAGCCGGTGAGACCCGGTCTGTTGCAAGTGCCGTGGTGCCAATTCCTGGTTGATCGTCGCATGACCGCGGAATCCTGCAAAGCCGATTGCCGCCGTTGTCTGATGAAGTGACAGAGCACCAACAATCCCTCAGCCCTAGGCCCTATGACGCAAAGGCCGATTCCTAACATTGTTCTGTCGGAAATTTGGTGCCCAGGAGAGGACTCGAACCTCCACGTCCATACGGACACTAGCACCTGAAGCTAGCGCGTCTACCAATTCCGCCACCTGGGCAGGTGTCGTGGAGGGGCGTTTAAGCCTACTGGAAGAGAGGGTCAACCGGATTCGGTGAGTTCGTTGAAAATTTTTCTGACCCGTTTCCATGCCACAGGTTAGTGGCTGTGGATTCGGAACGCGCGGCGTTATTGCGACTTGTTCGCCAGCGCTTTGGCAGGTAGATCGGATCACGAGCCACGCTGCAGGAGCCCTCTTATGTCCAAACTGGTCACGATTTATGGTGGATCGGGATTTGTAGGCCGCTATGTCACTCGCCGGTTGGCAAGCGAAGGGTGGCGCGTGCGCGTCGCGGTACGGCGACCAAATGAGGCGATGTTTGTCAGACCCTATGGCGTTGTCGGACAAGTCGAACCGGTTTTTTGCAACATCCGAGACGATGCGTCGGTGGCTGCGGCGATGAACGGGGCCGACGCTGTGGTCAACTGCGTGGGTGTGCTGAACGAGCTGGGCAAAAACGCTTTTGAGCCTGTTCAGGCTGAAGGCGCGGAAAGGATTGCTCGACTTGCAGCCAAGCACGACATAAAGCGCATGGTCCACATCTCGGCCATCGGGGCGGATTCGCGTTCGGACAGCGTGTATTCGCAGACCAAGGCCGCGGGTGAGGCGGGGGTTCTGACGCATATGCCCGATGCCGTAATACTCAGGCCTTCGGTGATTTTCGGAACTGAGGATCAGTTCTTTAACCGTTTTGCCGCGATGACGCGAATGGGGCCGTTCCTGCCTTTGGTTGGTGCCGAGACAAAGTTTCAGCCAGTCTATGTCGAAGACGTTGCCAACGCCGCCGTGCAGGGTGTTCTGGGGCAGGTAAAACCTGGCGTTTACGAACTGGGTGGGCCCGAGGTCAAATCCTTCCGGGCGTTGATGGAGCAGATGTTGGACGTTGTGCACCGCCGCCGGGTTATCATCGGGATGCCGTTTTGGGCGGCCCGGATCATGGCGGGGGTTCTGGACGTCGCCAAATTCGTCAGCTTTCAGCTTTTTCCGAACCATATTCTGACGGGTGATCAGTTGAAGAACCTGCGCCGGAATAATGTGGTCTCGGAAGGTGCCATGGGATTTGCGGAATTGGGTATTGAGCCCGCGACCCTGGAATCGATTCTTCCCGAATACCTTTGGAAGTTCCGCCCGGCCGGCCAGTATGATGACATTCAGAATTCGGCTGATAACCTTCGGACCTGATCAGCTATACACGATAGCCAACAAGACAAGCCCAAGAGCCACGCGGTAAATCACATAAGGCGTAAAACTGACGCTGCGCAGCAGTCGCATCATCAGCGCCAATGCCAGTAATGCGCTGACAAAAGCAAAAGCGGCGGCGATTGCGCCATCGCGTGCCAATTCTGCGTCCGCGCTCCGGATGACTTCGGTGGACAGCAAAACGCCGGACGCCAGAATTGTCGGAATGGACATGAGCATGGCGATCCGTGCGCCGTCTTCGCGTGTGTATCCCAACTGCCGAGCACCCGTGATCGTAATGCCGGAACGTGAAGTGCCGGGGATCAGCGCCAATACTTGCCACAATCCCATGATAAACGCATCTCGTGGCCCCCAATCGTCCGCGCGCCGCGTTTGCGCACCCTTTTGATCCATCCAGTATAAAAGCAGCCCAAACCCAAGCATCGTCCAACCGATCAGTTCCATGGATCGCATGGCGGCGCTGAGGCCGGTTTTATACAAAATCGCCCCCACGATGACGGCAGGCAGCGTGGCGATGATCAGGCATAGTGCGAGTTTGGCCTGAGGTGTCTCAAGGCGTCCCGTCACCGCTTGGGGCAGCCCTAAGATGGCCTGTTTGACGTCCGACCAGAAATACAAAACAACGGCGCCAAGTGTGCCGACATGGACTGCTACGTCGATCGCCAGCCCCTGGTCATCCATGCCGGTCATACTGGGAAGCAGGATCAGATGCCCAGACGATGAAATCGGCAAAAACTCTGTGATTCCTTGAATAACCGCCACAAGAATCAACTGGAAAAAACTCATCTGCCCCGCCGTGCTGCCGTCACGCTTTCTTTGCTTTAAATGGGTATAAGTGCGGTGCCAAAAAGGAAAGCGTGCAAATAGGTCCGAATCGGAACTAAAAACACCGAAAAACTATGGAATAATTTTGCCGAGCTTTGATTTTTCACCAATTAGGTCAGCACAATTGACTTTTCATCCCTGTGCGCATCTTTTAAAGAGGCGCGACCAAGCCAATTCATGGAGTCTGACCCGTGGCCAAGCAACCGATGCTGAAATTTGTACAGATCGACCGCGTTATGCCGGAAAAGCGTGCCGCTGATGCGCGCCGAGAGGATTTCGACGAGATCTATGCCGAATACGCCGCTGAAAAGGCGGCCGAACAGGCCAGCCGTTGCAGCCAATGCGGGGTGCCGTATTGCCAGTCGCATTGTCCACTGCACAATAATATCCCTGATTGGCTGAACCTAACGGCCACTGGACGTTTGGAAGAGGCGTATCACACCAGTCAGGCCACCAACACTTTCCCCGAGATTTGTGGACGCATCTGCCCGCAGGATCGCCTGTGCGAGGGCAATTGCGTCATTGAACAATCAGGTCACGGCACAGTCACGATAGGTTCGATCGAGAAATACATCACCGACACAGCCTGGGACAAAGGCTGGGTCAAACCGGTTCAACCCGGGGCTGAGCGTGGCGAAAGTGTCGGCATCATCGGGGCGGGCCCCGGCGGTCTGGCTGCTGCAGACATGCTGCGCCGCGCAGGCATACAAGTGACTATCTATGATCGTTATGACCGCGCAGGTGGTCTGCTGATGTATGGCATTCCCGGGTTCAAGCTGGAAAAGGACATCGTTCAGCGACGCAACAACCTTTTGGCAGATGGCGGCGTGACGTTTGAGCTAAATTGCGACGTCGACGCCACGAAATTCGAAGAAATTCGTGGCAAGCACGACGCCGTGATCATCGCCACTGGCGTGTACAAATCGCGTGACCTGTCCATGCCGGGCAGCGGTCTGGCCGGGATTGAAAAAGCCATCGATTTCCTGACCGCCTCAAACCGTAAGAGTTTTGGCGATGCTGTCGAAGATTTCGACAATGGCCGCTTGAATGCCGAAGGCAAAAAAGTGGTCGTAATCGGTGGTGGTGATACGGCGATGGACTGCGTGCGCACGTCGATCCGTCAGGGCGCAACCTCGGTCAAATGCCTGTACCGCCGCGACCGCGCCAATATGCCCGGTTCGCAGCGCGAAACCCAGAACGCTGAAGAAGAAGGCGTGATTTTCGAATGGCTCAGCGCGCCCAAAGGTTTCACTGGTGACGACACTGTGGCCGGGGTCATGGTTCAGAAAATGCGGCTGGGTCAGCCCGATGCAACCGGGCGTCAGGCCCCCGAAGTGATTGAAGGCGCAGACTACGTGGAAGAGGCTGATCTGGTGATCAAGGCTCTGGGCTTTGAGCCCGAAGACCTGCCCACTCTGTTTGGTCAGCCAGACCTGCCCGTGACCCGCTGGGGCACTGTCAAGGCCGCCTTCCAGACAGGCGAGACCGAGATGGATGGCGTTTATGCCATCGGGGACATCGTGCGCGGCGCCTCTCTGGTCGTGTGGGCGATCCGCGACGGCCGCGACTGCGCCGATGCGATCATAGATAAGTTCAACGCCAAGGCGGCTATCGCAGCCGAGTAACCCAATGCCCAGCGACAGGAGGGCCTGATGCCCGAATTGCAAGGCCAATGCATGTGCGGCGCGGTCACCGTGACCGCCACCCCGGCGAAAGATTCGCTGGGTGCGTGCCATTGCGACCAATGCCGCCGCTGGACCAGTTCGATGCTGGTGTCATTCCCGGCCGCGCCGGGCTACGCCGCATTGGGTCCGGTCAAGACCTTTACTTCGTCCGACTGGGCCGAGCGGGCCTTTTGCGCCGACTGTGGTTCCGCGCTTTGGTATCGGATCACTCTGCCGGGCGAGATGCACGGACACACTCAAATAGCAGCAGGTCTGTTCGAAGACACAGGCCACCCGCTGCAACTGGAACTTTATATCGACAAAAAGCCCGAAGGGTATGCGTTCGACGGCGAACGCAAACAGATGACCAAGACGCAAGTCGAAGCCATGTACACCCTGCCGGAAGAAGGAGACAGCCAATGACCAAATATGATGCCGATTGGGCGCGGGCCGAAGAAGCCAAACGTCAGTGGATGACCGAAAATGGTCTCTATTCCGAGGATGAAGAGCATTCCTCCTGTGGTGTGGGCCTGGTTGTGTCCATTGACGGCAAGCCGTCGCGCAAGGTTGTTGACGCGGGGATCGACGCGCTCAAGGCGATCTGGCACCGCGGCGCGGTGGATGCTGATGGCAAAACCGGCGACGGCGCGGGTATCCACGTGCAAATCCCGGTTCCGTTCTTTTATGACCAAATTCGTCGCACGGGTCATGAGCCCAACCTGAACGAGCTGATCGCCGTGGGTCAGGTGTTCCTGCCCCGCACTGATTTCGGTGCGCAGGAAAGCTGCCGGACCATCGTGGAAACCGAAGTTCTGCGCATGGGCTACTACATCTATGGCTGGCGTCATGTACCGGTTGATGTCACCTGTCTGGGCGACAAAGCCAACGCAACCCGTCCCGAGATCGAGCAGATTCTGATTTCGAACTCCAAGGGTGTGGACGAAGAGACATTTGAACGCGAGCTATACGTAATCCGCCGCCGCATCGAAAAGGCGGCTTTGGCCGCAGGTATCTCGGGTCTGTACCTGGCATCTCTCAGCTGCCGTTCGATCATATACAAAGGCATGATGCTGGCGGAACAAGTGGCTGTTTTTTACCCCGACCTCATGGATAAACGGTTCGAATCCGCTTTTGCGATCTATCATCAGCGCTATTCGACCAATACTTTCCCCCAATGGTGGCTGGCGCAACCGTTCCGCATGTTGGCCCATAATGGCGAGATCAACACGCTCAAGGGCAACGTGAATTGGATGAAGAGCCATGAAATCCGCATGGCATCTGGAACCTTTGGCGACTATGCCGAAGACATCAAGCCGATCATCGCGGGCGGATCGTCGGATTCCGCCGCTTTAGACTCGGTTTTTGAGGTTCTGGTTCGTGCAGGCCGTTCCGCACCGATGGCGAAAACCATGCTGGTGCCGGAAAGCTGGTCCAAGCAGGCGGTTGAGCTGCCGCAGGCGTGGCGCGACATGTATTCTTACTGCAACTCGGTGATGGAGCCGTGGGACGGTCCTGCCGCGTTGGCGATGACAGATGGCCGATGGGTCTGTGCCGGTCTGGACCGCAACGGTCTGCGCCCGATGCGCTATGTGGTGACGGGCGACGGTCTGGTGATCGCCGGGTCAGAGGCAGGGATGGTGCCGATTGATGAGGCATCCGTGACAGAAAAAGGCGCTCTGGGTCCGGGGCAAATGCTGGCCGTGGATATGAAGCGCGGCAAGCTTTACCGCGACAAGCAGATCAAGGACAAATTGGCCCGCGCCCTGCCGTTCGGTGAGTGGGTGGGCAAGATACACGATTTGGATGATGCGCTGGCGGGAGTGACCGAAAGCCCCAAATTCAGCGGCGAGGAGTTGCGCAAACGCCAGATTGCTGCTGGGTATTCGGTTGAAGAGCTGGAACAAATCCTTGCGCCAATGGCCGAGGACGGCAAGGAATCCATCGCCTCGATGGGCGATGATACGCCTTCGGCCGTTCTGTCCAAACGGTACCGCCCACTGAGCCACTTCTTCCGCCAGAACTTCAGTCAGGTCACCAACCCGCCCATCGACAGCCTGCGCGAATACCGGGTGATGTCGCTGAAAACCCGGTTCGGGAACCTTAAAAACGTGCTGGATGAAGACAGCAGCCAAACCGAGATCGTTGTCTTGGGCAGCCCCTTTGTGGGTAACGCGCAGTGGGACAAGCTGGTCGAGGTCTTCGGTTCACCGCTAGCGGAAATCGACTGTAGCTTTGAGCCCGGCCGGGGCGCGCTGAATGCGGCTTTGGCCCGTATTAGAGCCGAAGCTGAAGAGGCTGTTCGCTCGGGCGCGGGGCATCTGGTGTTGTCGGATATGAACTCGGGCGAGGGTCGCGTGGCGATGCCGATGATCCTGGCCACAAGCGCGGTGCATTCGCATCTGACCCGCCAGGGGTTGCGGACGTTCTGTTCTCTGAATGTCCGTTCGGCCGAATGTGTCGACCCGCATTACTTTGCCGTGTTGATCGGCTGCGGCGCGACCGTTGTGAACGCCTATCTGGCCGAGGATTCACTGGCCGACCGCATTGATCGCGGGCTACTGGATGGCACGCTGACTGAAAACGTCGCGCGCTATCGCGAGGCGATTGATCAGGGTCTGCTGAAGATTATGGCCAAGATGGGAATTTCGGTGATTTCCTCGTACCGTGGCGGTCTGAACTTTGAGGCCGTGGGCCTCAGCCGTGCCATGGTGGCCGAGTATTTCCCCGGCATGACCAGCCGGATTTCCGGCATCGGTGTTACCGGTATTCAGACCAAGGCTGAGGAAATCCATGCCAAGGCATGGAACAGCGGGCTGGACGTGCTGCCCATTGGTGGCTTCTACAAGGCGCGCAAATCAGGTGAGACCCACGCGTGGGAAGCGACCTCGATGCATATGATGCAGATGGCCTGTAACAGAGCCTCATATGAGCTGTGGAAGCAGTATTCGGCCAAGATGCAATCGAACCCGCCGATCCATCTGCGTGACCTGATGGATTTCAAACCGCTGGGCAAACCGGTGCCGATTGAAGAGGTCGAATCGATCACCTCGATCCGCAAACGCTTTGTCACACCGGGCATGTCGCTGGGCGCATTGAGCCCCGAAGCGCACAAAACGCTGAACGTGGCGATGAACCGGATTGGCGCGAAATCTGACTCGGGTGAAGGCGGCGAAGATCCGGCGCATTTCGTGCCGGAACCCAATGGCGATAACCCATCGGCCAAGATCAAACAGGTGGCTTCGGGCCGGTTTGGCGTGACTGCCGAATACCTGAATCAGTGTGAAGAGCTTGAGATCAAGGTCGCCCAGGGCGCGAAACCCGGTGAGGGTGGCCAGCTGCCGGGCATGAAAGTGACCGACTTGATCGCGCGTCTGCGGCACTCGACCAAGGGCGTGACGCTGATCTCGCCGCCGCCGCACCACGACATCTACTCGATCGAGGATCTGGCGCAGCTGATCTATGATCTCAAGCAGATCAACCCGCGCTGCAAAGTGACGGTGAAACTGGTGGCGTCCTCGGGCGTGGGCACGATTGCTGCCGGTGTGGCCAAGGCGAAAGCGGACGTCATTCTGATTTCGGGTCACAATGGCGGCACGGGCGCCTCGCCCGCGACCAGCATCAAATATGCCGGTCTTCCGTGGGAGATGGGCCTGACCGAGGCGCATCAGGTTCTGGCAATGAACAACCTGCGCGACCGTGTGACCCTGCGGACCGATGGTGGCCTGCGCACCGGTCGAGACATTGTCATGGCAGCGATGATGGGGGCCGAGGAATACGGCATCGGCACTGCCGCCCTGATCGCGATGGGCTGTATCATGGTGCGCCAGTGCCAGTCGAACACCTGCCCGGTTGGTGTCTGTACGCAGGACGAAAGCCTGCGCGCCAAATTCACCGGCAATGCCGACAAGGTCGTCAACCTGATCACCTTCTATGCGCAGGAAGTGCGCGAACTGCTGGCCAGCCTTGGCGCGCGGTCGGTGGATGAGATCATCGGGCGGGCCGATCTGCTGGCGCAGGTCAGCCGCGGCTCGGCGCATCTGGACGATCTGGACCTGAACCCGCTGCTGATCACTGTCGATGGCGCGCATGACATCGTCTACAACCGCGACAAGGACCGCAACGCGGTACCCGATACGCTGGACGCCGAGATCGTGCGCGACGCGGCGCGGTTCCTGAAAGACGGCGAGAAGATGCAGCTGTCTTACGCCATCCAGAACACCCACCGGACGGTGGGCACCCGCGTCTCCAGCCATATCGTGCAGAATTTCGGGATGCGGAACACGTTCCAGGACGACCACCTGCATGTGAAACTGCAAGGCTCAGCCGGACAGTCGCTGGGGGCGTTTGCTGCGCCCGGTCTGAAACTGGAAGTGTCAGGTGATGCCAATGATTATGTCGGCAAGGGCCTGTCGGGCGGCATGATCGTCGTGCGCCCGCCGCAGGTCAGCCCGCTGAAGGCGGATGACAATACCATCATCGGGAACACCGTTCTGTACGGGGCGACCGACGGGCACTTGTTTGCTGCAGGGCGCGCAGGCGAACGGTTCGCGGTTCGCAACTCGGGCGCGACGGTGGTGATCGAGGGATGTGGATCGAACGGTTGTGAATATATGACTGGCGGCGTGGCCGTGATCCTCGGCGACATTGGTGCCAACTTTGGCGCGGGCATGACGGGCGGCATGGCCTATCTGTACGATCCGGACGGCAAGGCCGAGGCTCTGATGAATATGGAAACGCTGGTGACCTGCCCTGTGACCGTTGACCATTGGGTTGACCAACTCAAGACACTGATCGAAACGCATCAGGCCGAGACCTACAGCCGCAAGGCCGCTGATATCCTGCAGCACTGGGAGGTGGAGAAAGCCCACTTCCTGCAAGTCTGTCCGAAAGAGATGCTAAACAAGCTAAGCCATCCTCTGACCACCGAAGTGGCGGCTGTTCCTGCCGAATAGGGGCTGGAACTTGGGAAAACAAAGCCCCGCGTGTCTTTTGCGGCACGCGGGCGATTCTATTCCCAGGGTCAGACGCGCCCAATAGTTGCGCAATCGCCGAAAATACCTAGTTTTGGTCACAGTTTGTTCGGAAAGGGCGTCTAAACTGCCCTTTCGTTCGGTTTGAGTGCAGTGGAGTTACAGGATGCCAACGACCTATACGGACCAGTTCTTTGTGCTGGACCCGGCCAACCCGGGCGCCAATGGGACGACGGTTGGCACGACTCTAAACGTCCAAGTCTTTGACATTGTCGACCAGAACGATGACGATCTCATCAACCGGCTGAACAATGACTCCGTTGACGGACAGGACATCACGGCCTCGTATTTCGACGACATCGTCACGATCGAACTGCCTGACGGGACACAGGTCACGTATACCGGCGTCACATTTTATCTGGCCGATGGGCGTGAGGTGTTTACGCCAACAGATGGTCAGGTGCTGCAGCAGGGCACGTTCGTGTCCTCATCCGTCACCGATTTCAGCGACAATGGCGCATCCTTTGGCTCGGTGGATATTGCCAATGGCGACCTCGGTCCGCCATGCTTTACACCCGGAACCCTGATCGACACACCGGACGGGCCCCGTTTGGTGGAAGATTTGCAACCCGGCGATCTGGTGAGCACTGCGGATAGCGGCGCAAAACCCCTGCTTTGGATCGGCAGAACCAAGGTCAACGCAGAAGGCAAGTTCGCACCGATCCGATTTGAGGCCGGAATGTTTGGGCTGACGCAGCCGCTGGTCGTTTCTCCGCAGCACCGAATGCTGATCGACGATTGGCGCGCGCCCTATCTCTATGGGCACGCCGAAGTCTTGATCGCCGCCCATTGCCTTGTGAACGGAAAAACCGTGACACGGGTCGAAGGCGGCGAGGTTGAATATATCCACCTGCTGTTCAAGCGACATGAGATCGTGATCGCGAACGGGGCCAAAAGCGAAAGCTATTATCCCGGACATGCGGTTTCCCAATCAGAGCGGCGAACTCAGGCCGAGATTCTGGCGTTGTTCCCGGAATTGGCGGAAAAAGGTGTAGATGCTGTGAAAATGGCCCGTCCCGTCGTGCGTCCGCGCGAAGGCAGGCTTATCGCCCATTAATGCGTTTCAAAATGCCGGGTCGCGGCGTATAGCAAGGCATGGCTCAGAAAGCAGCGCGCAGATCGCGCGGTAAAAAGAAGAAGGCAACCAAGTCAAACCCATTGTCCGCGCCGTTCGTCTGGATCAGACGATGGGCCGTTCGGGGTGTGCTGGCCTGTGTCGCTTTGTTTGTCGCTTTGGTTTTGTTGTATTCGGTTGTCAATCCACCGATCACGCATACGATCTGGTCGGAATGGCGGCGGTTGGGCAAGGTTGACCGGGAATGGGTGCAGATCGAATCCATCGCCCCGATTATGGCACGCTCGGTCGTTGCGGCAGAAGATGCGAATTACTGCCTGCATTGGGGCTTTGACGTTGAGGCCATCCGGGACGCGCTTGAGGATGGGGGCAGCCGGGGTGCTTCGACCATTTCGCAACAGGTGGTCAAGAATGTGTTTCTTTGGCAGGGGCGCAGTTGGGTGCGCAAGGCATTGGAGACAACGATGACCCCTGTGGTTGAGATCGTCTGGAGCAAGAAGCGGATTCTTGAGGTTTATCTGAACGTCGCTGAGACCGGGCAGGGTGTGTTCGGGGTACAGGCGGCGGCCCGCAAGTATTACGGGGTCGAGGCTGCCAATCTGACCCCGGTCCAGGCTGCACGGCTTGCTGCGATCCTACCGTCGCCGCGCAACAGATCTGTCACAGATCCGACGACTCGAACGCGTCGCCGCGCGGCCTCAATCCTGGACGGAGCGGCCACCATCCGCGCAGATGGTCGCGCAGACTGTTTCGAGGATTGAAACCAAAGCCCCTACAGGGCTATTGCTGAAGGGTATTCTCTGGTTCGATTGGAAGCCCATGGCGCGTCTGTTTCACGTCCCCCTGTCCCCCTACTGTCGCAAGGTTCGCCTGTCTTTGGCCGAAAAGAAGATCGAGGTTGAACTGGTCGAAGAAAGATACTGGGAACAGGATCCAGATTTCCTGCGTCGCAACCCGGCCGGAAAGGTCCCGGTTCTGAGATTGGACGGGCAGATCATGTCCGAAAGCGCGGCCATTTGCGAGTATATCGAAGAAACGCGTCCCGAGCCGTCTTTGATGCCGAAAAAGCCCGAAGCCAGATACGAGGTGCGGCGGTTGGTCGGATGGTTTGACGACAAATTCCATCACGAAGTCACATCCAAGCTTTTGTATGAGCGCGTGAACAAGAAAGTCACGGGGCAGGGTTATCCGGACAGCAAAAACGTCAAAGAAGGTGCGCGAGCGATCAAGTATCACCTGGATTACATGTCGTGGTTGTTGGATCAACGGCGCTGGTTGGCAGGGGATCAAATGACACTGGCGGATTTTGCGGCAGCAGCGCATTTGTCGGCGCTGGATTACATCTCGGATGTGGATTGGAATCGGTCTCAGGCCGTTAAAGACTGGTATGCGAAGATCAAGTCGCGGCCTGCATTCCGGTCAATACTCGCGGATCAGGTCCCTGGGTTTCGTCCGCCCGCCCATTACGCTGATCTGGATTTCTGATAGGGTGGCCCGGGGGGCTGTCTGCCCCCCATCGCGCCGGGGCGCGATCCCCCCGAGGATATTTTTGGCCAGATGAAGAGCGGATCGGGTTTGAAGGAAAAGCTGGTGGCGCAGGCTCTGAGCGAGGGGTTTGTGTCTTGTCGGGTGTGCCGCCCCTGGGACGTGCCCGAGGTTCCTGCGCGGCTTCGGGCGTTTTTGCAGGCCGGATATCATGGGCAGATGGGGTGGATGGCCGAACGGAGCCATTGGCGGGGCAATCCGGCGGCGCTGTGGCCCGAAGCCCGGTCGGTGATCATGCTGGCGGAAAGTTATGCACCCGAGCACGATCCGACCGAGATTTTGAAGCATTCTAAGTGTGGCGCGATTTCTGTTTATGCCCAGAACAAGGACTACCATGATCTGGTGAAGAAACGCCTCAAACGGCTGGCCCGGTGGCTGATCGCCGAGGCGGGCGGAGAGGTGAAGGTGTTTGTCGATACAGCCCCTGTTCCGGAAAAGGCACTGGGTCAGGCTTCCGGGCTGGGTTGGCAGGGTAAGCACACCAATCTGGTCAGCCGGGATTGGGGCAATTGGGCCTTTATAGGGTCTGTTTTTACCACATTGGATCTGCCGTCGGATATGGCAGAGGTCGATCATTGCGGATCGTGTCGCGCGTGTCTGGAGGCCTGCCCGACCGACGCGTTTCCCGCGCCCTACCAATTGGATGCGCGGCGCTGCATTTCCTATTTGACCATCGAACACAAAGGTCCCGTCAACGAGGAACTGCGCCGCAAAATGGGCAACCGGATATACGGGTGCGATGATTGTCTTGCGGCCTGTCCGTGGAATAAGTTCGCCGTGGCCGCAAGTGATATGCGTTACGCTGCCCGAGAGGACCTGAAGGCCCCGGCACTGGCAGAGCTTGCAGGGCTGGATGACGCGGCATTCCGGGCGCGATTTTCGGGCTCGCCTATAAAACGGATCGGTCGGGACCGGTTCGTGCGCAATGTGCTCTATGCCATCGGAAACTCGGGGCTGGCTTCCTTGCGATCAGTGGCGCAAGGTTTGACCGATGATACGGACCCGGCTGTCGCGGACGCAGCGCGCTGGGCGGTGAATCAACTGTCTTAGGTGCCGCAAACAGGCTGGACGTGCCGGTTCAGACCGCTACACCCATGTCCAACGAAGGAAACAGGAGTACCAGATGGCGCTGGCTTTGGGCGTGGATACGGGCGGAACCTACACGGACGCTGTTCTGATCCAGGATGAGAAAGAAGTGATCGCCTCGGCCAAGTCGCTGACCACGCGCTCAGATCTGGCGATCGGAGTAGGCAAGGCTGTTTCGGCTGTTTTGGAACAGGCGCAGGTGTCTGCAGACCGTATCTCAATGGCATCCCTCTCGACGACTTTGGCGACCAATGCGCTGGTTGAGGGGCAGGGTGGGCGCGTCGCGTTGATCTATATCGGTTTCAAGGAATCCGATCTGGAAAAGCATGGATTGAAAGCGGCTTTGAAAGGTGATCCGACGCTGGTGATTGCGGGTGGTCACACGCATTCCGGTGGTGAGGCTATGGCTTTGGACACAGAGTCACTGCGGACGTTTTTAGACTCTCACAAGGGCATTTCGGGCTTTGCCGTTGCTGCGCAGTTCGCCACGCGGAATCCGAGCCACGAACTGGAAGTGGCGCGTATCATAACGGAATCAACCGGTGCTCCGGTGACATGTTCACATCATTTGTCGGCCCGGCTGAACGGCCCGAAACGGGCTGTGACCGCGGTGCTGAATGCGCGTTTGATCGGGATGATTGATGGTTTGATCGGGCGCGCGCAGGATCAACTGGTTGCGCTGGGCATTACGGCCCCCATGATGGTTGTTCGCGGCGATGGCGCGTTGATGAGCGCCGAGCAGGCAAGGGAAAGACCAATTGAAACGATCCTGAGCGGTCCGGCCGCATCGATCGTCGGGGCCAGCTGGCTGACCGGTGCCGAGAATGCACTGGTGTCGGATATTGGTGGTACAACCACGGACGTCGCACTGATCCGCGACGGCAAGCCTGCGATTGACCCGGCGGGAGCACGGGTTGGCGGTTTCCGGACAATGGTCGAGGCGGTGGCAATGCGCACCCACGGCTTGGGCGGCGACAGTCAGGTACATGTGGTCACCCAGGGGCTAAGCGGCGGGGTCTTTCTTGGTCCAAGGCGTGTCTTGCCGGTGTCGCTGATCGCCGCTGAAGCTCCGGATGTTGTTCATGCCGCATTGGATGCGCAACTGCGTGCCACGACGGTCGGAGAGCATGACACGCGGTTCGCACGTCGTGTACCGGGCATTCATGCCGAGGGTTTGGGCGCGCGGGAAGACAGCCTGTTGGAACGGTTGGGTGATCGGGTCATGCCACTGGCCGATTTGCTGCGCACGCGCATGGAACATGGGGCCCTGACCCGGCTTGTGGATCGCGGGATCGTACAGGTCTCGGGCGTCACACCTTCGGATGCCAGCCACGTATTGGGACGTCTGGACGCCTGGGACGCGGATGCCGCGCGCAAAGCGTTGGAACTGGTGGCGCGCAAACGTGTTGGAACGGGGGATGTGCTGGCCGCGTCGGCCGAGGCACTGGCGCAAATGATCATTGATCAGTTGACCGAACAAACCGCTTTGACCCTGTTAGAGACTGCATTTGCCGAAGAAGCCACTGATTTTGGCCTGTTGCCAGAAGAATTGGCGCGCCATGTCCTGACCCAAAAGGGGTTGGGCCAGCATCGCGGGCTGCTGGCTTTGGATACGGCGCTGAATGTGGATGTGATCGGACTTGGAGCTTCGGCCCCCAGCTACTATCCGGCGGTTGGAGAACGGCTGCGTTGCCAGATGATCCTGCCAGAGCATACGGGCGTGGCCAATGCGATCGGGGCTATGGTTGGTCGTCTGACCCTCCGTCGCTCCGGTACCGTAACATCGCCGTCCGAAGGCCGTTATCGGGTTCACCTTGAGGATGGACCGCAGGATTTTGGCAACTCGGATGAGGCACTGGCGTTGCTGGAATCCGTACTGCGCGCCGAGGCTGAAGGCGCGGTACGACGGGCGGGCGCCGCAGATATCCGGGTTGTCGTAGACCGGGATATCCGAACCGCCCGCATTGAGGCGCAAGAGGTTTTCGTCGAAGCGATGCTAACGGTCGAGGCCAGCGGCCGACCGAGGATGGCGACCGGTTAGATACTACAAGTTGCCGGAGTTGCACACTGACATACCACTCGTAGCGGACGCCACTAAATTTAGATTCGACTCGTAGGGGGACTGTGGATAAAATAAAAGCGCTCGGGGATTCCCGAGCGCTAGCCGCTGCATTGCAACGGACCGTGTCGCTAAACACACTGCTAGATTCACATGATCAAGTGTGATCGGTCAAGCGCAAAGCAGCATTCTTTAATCGCGCGGCACTTCACCGCGCAACGTAAGGAGTACTGCTATGTACTTTAGAATCTATCGTGATCGCTCCGATGATTGGCGTTGGACACTCAAAGCCGCCAATCACCTGACCATCGCGGATTCAAGCGAAGGATACCGGAATAAATCTGACGCTCTGAACGGAATCAGGTTGGTAAAAGGATCGGGTAACGCACCCGTTTATGAGTAGAAACTTAGGCGGCGCAGAACTTTCGCGCCGCCTATTCTCGGCTATTCAGCCGCGTCGCGTTTGGGCAGGACCCAATCCGGGCGTGGGAAATGGCAGGTATAGCCGTTTGGAATACGCTCAAGGTAGTCCTGATGCTCGGGCTCGGCCTCCCAGAAATCACCGACGGGTTCGACCTCGGTCACAACCGCGCCCGGCCAAATGCCGCTGGCGTTTACATCAGCGATGGTGTCCAACGCCACCTGCCTTTGCGCCTCATCGACGTAATAGATCGCCGATCGATAGCTCATACCGCGGTCATTTCCTTGGCGGTTCACCGTGGTCGGGTCATGAATTTGGAAGAAAAACTCCATAAGCTCGCGATAGCTTATCTTGGTGGGATCGAAGAAGATCTCAATCCCTTCAGCATGGGTGCCGTGGTTGCGGTAGGTCGCGTTGGGCACGTCGCCACCAGTATATCCGACGCGGGTGCGGGATACGCCGGGCAGTTTGCGGATCAAGTCCTGCATGCCCCAAAAGCAGCCCCCGGCCAGAACAGCGCGTTCATCGGTCATCAGATATCCTCCACATGAGTCAGGTATTCAGCATAGCCTTCGGCCTCCATGTCATCCCGATGGATGAACCGCAAGGCGGCTGAGTTGATGCAGTATCGCAGGCCACCATGTTCGCGCGGCCCGTCGGGGAAAACATGCCCCAGATGGCTGTCGCCGTGTTTCGAGCGGACTTCGGTGCGGATCATTCCCAATGTGCTGTCTCGAAACTCTTCGACATGCTCGTGAATGATGGGCTTGGTGAAGCTGGGCCACCCGCAACCGGATTCGTATTTATGCGTCGATGCGAACAAGGGCTCGCCGGATACGATATCCACGTAGATGCCCGGCTCTTTGTTGTTCAAAAGCTTGCCGGTGCCCGGACGTTCTGTACCACTGCGTTGCGTGACGTGGAATTCTTCCGGGGACAGGGCGGCGATGGCTTCGGGGTTTTTGGTATAACGGGTCATGGCGCGTTCCGAATCTGGGTCTTTGCCTACATTAAATGGTATTCTCGCAGGGAATGCCAAGGTCGCTAAAGCGGCCTCGCGCAGACGTGCAACGATCAGGCTGGTTTTGTTGCAGGTTGCCGCGACATTTGGACGGCCAGAATTCCAAGAGTAGTGATCAGCACACCAATGGCATCCAGCGGACCGAGTTTCTCGCCGAGCAGTATGGCTGCGATCGCCACGCCGAAAACCGGGTTGAGAAAGTGGAACGTGGCCGCGCGAATGGGTCCGATCCGGTCCAGCAAATGAAACCAGATGAGCGTCGCCAGCAAACCCGGAAACAGCGTTGTATAGGTGAAGGCGAGCGCCAGAGGTACCGTCAGGTGAATATGAATTGTCTCAAACACGGGCGCCGCGATGAACAGGACGGCGGACCCGATCAGCATCTGCAAACCAACCACCATCATGAAGTTGCCGCCCGATGTCGCACCACGCACGGCGAGCGTGGCAAAGGTCAGCGCCAGCGCGCCGACCCCGCAGAGGATGACGCCGAACAGGTCCACGCCGGCGCTGATCCGGCTGCTCATGATCAATGCGACCCCGACAAAACCTGCCAGCAACCCGATTATCCCAAAAAATCGTAGCCGCTCGCCCAGCAATACCCAGCCTGCCAGCGCGACCAGCAGCGGCATGGTCGAGGCGATGATGGCCGCGACCGAAGCCTCGACCGTCTGCATCGCGTAGAAATTAAGACCCAAATACAGGGCATTCTGGCAGACGCCGAACAGAATGGTCGCGTACCACTGGCCTTGTGTCAGCCGCCAACTTTGCCCCATTGCGCGAGCAATCGCGACCCCCAGCAGACCCGAGATGAGAAAGCGCAGCGCCAACGAAAACAGTGGCGATGCATCCGCGACAATGATCCGTGCCGAGGTAAAGGCCGATGACCAGATCAGGGCGAAGATCAGCCCCATGCCAATGGCGCGCAGGTCCATATCCAATCCCCTCGTGAAATCGAGGCGACTGTTTCCGAAATTTCTTGCCTTCGCAAGTAATCAATCTGTGTGGGAAACAGAAAAGGGCCGCCCGAGGCGACCCCTGATGTCGTTTGGCCGTGGCCGGAAAGATCAGCCGTTGACGCTGTCTTTCAGCGCTTTGGCGATGGTCATCTTGACCACCTTGTCAGCTTCTTTCTTGAACTGTTCGCCGGTGGCAGGGTTGCGCACCATACGCTCGGGGCGTTCACGGCAGTAGATTTTGCCGACGCCCGGCAGGGTCACCGCGCCGCCAGCGGATACTTCGCGGGTGATCAGGCCGGTTACGGCCTCAAGCGCCGCGTTGGCGGCTTTTTTGTCAGTTCCCATTTCCTCAGCGAGAGCAGCCACCAGCTGAGTCTTTGTCATAGGCTTTGCCATTTCTTGGTCTCCTTAACGTGCCCGATACATAGGGCCTCACCGCGTAACTGTAACGGGATATTGTGATCGAACACAACGAATAGTAGCGCCAAAAACCCCAAAAATAGGGGGAATTCGTTGCTTTTTTGCTTCAGAGAAAGGCCGTTTCGTCGAAAGAACGCAATTTCCGGCTGTGCAGACGCTCTAACGGCATGCCGCGCAGGTGCTCCATTGCCCGAATTCCGATGGCCAGATGGCGGCTGACCTGCGTTGTATAGAACTCGGATGCCATTCCTGGCAACTTCAATTCCCCATGCAGCGGCTTGTCGGATACGCAGAGCAAAGTGCCATATGGAACCCGGAACCGATAGCCATTGGCCGCAATCGTCGCGCTTTCCATGTCCAGCGCGATGGCGCGGGATTGGCTGAGCCGTTGAACCGGGCCGGACTGGTCGCGCAATTCCCAGTTGCGGTTGTCGACCGAGGCGACGGTGCCGGTGCGCATGATCCGCTTCAACTCATAGCCTTCAAGCTTGGTGACCTCTTCCACCGCCAGTTCCAGCGCCACCTGCACCTCGGCCAGCGGCGGGATCGGCACCCAGACGGGCAGGTCGTCATCCAGCACCTTGTCCTCGCGCAGATAGGCATGGGCCAGCACGAAATCGCCCAGAGCCTGCGTGTTCCGCAGCCCTGCGCAGTGACCAACCATCAGCCAGGCATGCGGGCGCAGCACGGCGATGTGGTCAGTGGCGGTTTTGGCATTCGACGGGCCGACGCCGATATTGACCAGCGTGATCCCCGAGCCATCTTCGCGCTTCAGGTGATACGTTGGCATCTGAGGCAATTTTAGCGGCTGCTCCAACGCGCCGTCCGCAGTGGTGATCTCGGCATTTCCGGTCGAGACGAAACTGGTATATCCACTGTCCGGATCGGCCAGTTGCTCGCGGGCATAGTTTTCAAATTCCGAGACGTAGAACTGGTAGTTGGTGAACAGAACATGGTTCTGGAAATGGCTGGGATCGGTCGCCGTGTAATGCGCCAGCCGAGCCAGCGAATAATCCACGCGCTGGGCCGTGAACAGCGACAGCGGGCCGTCTCCGTCCTCGTGATCATGCACGCCATTGACGATGTCGTCATTGGTGGTGGTCAAATCGGGGACATCGAAGACATCGCGCAGCGTGAACCCCGCCGCGCCCTGATGCGGAACCACCAGGTCTGGGTTATTGGCTACGGCGAAATGGACCGGGATCGGCGTGTCCGAGGCCCCGATCGTTACCGGTTGGTCGTGATTTCTGATCAGAAGAGCAATCTGTTGCGTCAGATACGACCGGAACAAATCGGGTCGCGTCACGGTGGTCGCGTGCGTGCCGGGTTCCGAGACATGCCCAAAGCTCAGGCGACTGTCCACCTGCGCGTAGGAGGAGGTTTTGATCCGAATCTCCGGGTAATAGGCCCTGAATCGTTCGGTTGGTGTACCTTGCTCCATCGCTTTGCCAAAGCTGTCGCACAGAAAGCGGGTCGCCACTTCGTAAAGCTCTTCCAACCGGGTGACGGCCGCGGCCGGGTCGGTGAATTTCTCGGGGTTCGGGACGTCGGGTGTTCTTATTATTGTCATGCAAGCGGTTCCAGAAGGTCGATCTTTTCAAATGTGCGCACGTCCACCAGCCCAAGGTCGGAAATCCGCAGTTCCGGGATCACGACCAAAGCCAGTAATGAGTGCTGCATGTACGCGTTGTTCAGTTGACAGCCGCAGGCCTGCATCGCCTCAACCATCTGTTCGGCTTTGGCGGCCACGTCAGCGGCCGGGCTGTCGGACATCAGGCCTGCAATGGGCAGTTCCACCAGCGCCAGTTCCTGACCGTCGCGGAAGATGGTGATGCCGCCGCCCACCTCGGCCAACCGGTTCGCGGCCAGGGCCATCTGATCGCGGTCGGTTCCGACGACGATCATGTGATGGCTGTCATGGGCCACGGTCGAGGCCATCGCCATCCGCCCCTCATAGCCAAAGCCCGAGACAAAGGCGTTCGTCACACCGCCCGTCGCGCGGTGGCGTTCGACCAGGGCGATCTGGCAGACATCTCCTTCACCTTCGACCAACCCGCCGATAATGGGCAACTCGGACTTCAAAGCCTTTGTTGGAGCCTGATTTTCCACCACACCAATCACATTGGCCTGTACGCGGTTCGCACCGGGCGGCGCTTTGATCTCAAAGTCCGTATCGGTCAGAGCGTGGCCCAGATGCACCGTGTTTCGCGCCGTCGCGGGCCAGTTCAGGTGCGGGCACTCCACTTTGATCTCGCCATTCTCGGCCACGACCTGACCGCGTGCGATGACCATTTCGATGGGCAACTCAGTCAGGTTCGAACTGAGAATGATGTCCGCACGCCGTCCTGGAGTGATCGAGCCAATCTCACGTTCCAGCCCGAAATGTGTCGCCGTATTGATCGTCGCCATTTGCAACGCGACCAGCGGTTCACAGCCGCAGGCAATCGCGTGACGCACCACGCGGTTCATATGCCCGTCCTTGACCAGCGTGCCCGAATGGCAATCATCGGTGCACAGGATGAAGTTGCGCGGGTCCAGACCCTTTTCCGTCACGGCGGTGATCTGGCTTTCAATGTCGTACCACGCCGAGCCCAACCGCATCATCGATCGCATGCCCTGCCGAACACGCGCGATGGCGTCGGCTTCGCAGGTGCCTTCATGGTCATCCGCCGGGCCGCCGGCTACATAAGCCGCAAAATCAGGCCCTAAATTGGGTGAAGCGTAGTGTCCGCCTACAGTTTTTCCTGCGCGCTGGGTAGCGGCCATTTCGGCCAGCATCTTGGGGTCGCCGTGAATCACGCCGGGGAAATTCATCATCTCACCTAGTCCGATGATGCCGGGCCATGACATCGCCTCAGCCACATCCTCGGGTGTGATTTCATAGCCGGTGGTTTCCAGCCCCGGTGCCGAGGGCGCACAGGATGGCATCTGGGTGAAGATATTCACCGGCTGCATCAGAGCCTCGTCATGCATCATCCGCACGCCCTCCAGCCCCAGCACGTTGGCAATTTCGTGCGGGTCGGTGAACATGCTGGTGGTGCCATGAGGGATCACGGCGCGCGCGAATTCTGCCGGGGTCAGCATGCCGGATTCGATATGCATATGCCCGTCGCAAAGCCCGGGCAACATGTAGCGCCCCTGCGCTTCGATGATCTGCGTCTCGGGGCCAATGCAATGGGACGCATCCGGCCCGACATAGGCAACGCGCCCTTCTGCAATGGCAATGTCATGATCCGGCAAAGCCTCGCGGCTGTGCACATTCACCCAGATACCGCCCCGAACCACCAGATCAGCGGCCTCGCGGCCAGCAGCGACTGAGATCAAACGGGGGGCAACATCGGGCCAACTTGGGAAAGGAGTGTATTCCATGGCTCAACTTTCATGAATGGCGAGAAAGGTGCAACCCCTGCCGAACAGCTATCATCAAACCGTCACGCAGCGCGTCAGCGCTGCCAGGCCCAACCAGAGGAGATGCCCCGCAGGGGGCATTGACGATGGGCGGGAGCACCCCTGCTTATTCCGACACATCCGCCGCAATCTCGCGCCGCACCCAATCCGCGAAGGCCACAGCGCCCGGCGTTTCCTCGGCCTGCGGTGACAGCAGCAGATAATAGGCTTCGGGCATCGCTGCGCGATGTTCGAACGGAGCGACCAACCGACCCTGTCTGATCAGATCGCGTGCGATTGTATCATGGGTCAGGCACAGCCCACCTCCGGCCATCGCGACCGAAAGGCTGACAAGATAGGTCGTAGCATACGTGATCGGCGGGTTTTCCCATATTAGACCCTGATCTTCGATCCAGCTCTGCCAATTCGACAGAAGATTCGAGCAGTCAAACAAGGGGCACCGCTGCAGACCATCCAAAGTGACGCCGTAGTCCGGTGCGCAGACGGGATAATAGTGATCGGTCCGCAGCAACTCGGTCCGGACCGTATCCGATGGCCGCAGGGAATAGCGGATTTCGACCGCGGCCCCTTCGGCCATTTCGCGCGGTTCCCAAAGTTCGGTGAAGATATTTAGATGCACATCAGGATGTTCCGCTCGGAATTGCGGCAGGCGCGGCGCAAGCCAGTTGACTGCAAAGGTGATGTTGCTTTGCACGTGAACCGCATTCTGCTGCGCACCTGTCACCGCCTGCGTGCCGCGTACCAGCGTTCGAAACGCCTCGCGCACGACTGGAAGATAGGTGATTCCGGCCTCGGTCAGTTCCAAGGCACGCGGGCGGCGCAAAAAAAGCGGTTGGCCGAGATATCCTTCCAGCGACTTGATTTGCTGGCTGACCGCGCTTTGCGTCATATTTAGGTCGCGGGCCGCTCCGGTGAAGGACAGATGCCGGGCGGCGGCTTCGAATGTGCGCAACCAACCCAGCGGAGGCAGTTGTTTCTGCATGAGCATAACCTTCCCATAAGTTTCACTAATGAGATAGTTGCGTTTTTTTCGTTGGTCAAACCCGTGTGCTGCGGGCACGCTTTTGCCAAGCCGAAACAGGAGCTACCCATGAGCGTCGCCAATCTGCGTCCTAATATCGATCACTGGCCCCAGCGTGTTGATCTTGCCGCGACCTTCCGCTGGACCGAGCGCCTGAATATGCACGAAGCGGTGGCGAACCACTTCAGTCTTGCTGTGAACGAAGACGGCACGCAGTTCCTGATGAACGCCAACCAGATGCATTTTGCACGGATCACGGCGTCGAACCTGCTGCTGCTGGATGCCAATGACCCCGACGTTATGGAACAGCCCGGTGCGCCGGACCCGACGGCTTGGGGTTTGCACGGTTCGATCCACCGCCGCTGCCCGCATGCGCGCTGTGTCATGCACGTCCATTCGATCTTTGCGACGGTTTTGGCTTCACTGGCCGACAGCTCTTTGCTGCCGATCGACCAGAATACAGCGACGTTCTACAACCGCTATGTGGTCGATCAGGAGTTCGGCGGACTGGCCTTTGAAAGCGAAGGTGAGCGCTGCGCGTCGATGCTGTCGGACCCGCAAAAAAAGGTCATGATCATGGGCAACCACGGCGTTCTGGTGATCGGCAGCGACCCTGCGGATACCTTTAACAGGCTCTATTATTTTGAACGCGCGGCCGAGACCTATATCCGCGCATTGCAGACGGGTCAGCCGCTGCGTGTTCTCTCGGATGAGATCGCTGAGAAGACCGCGCAAGAGCTGGACGACTACCCCGATCAGGCACAGGCACATCTGCGTGAGATCAAAGCCGTCCTGGATGCCGAAGACCCTGATTACGCGACATAGAAGGTTACCGCCATGACCGACGCCACGCAGGATCCCGAAGCCGCCCGCTGGAACTACCATCCCGAAGGACCGGTGAGTCTGAACCCTTTGTTCGCATGGCCCCCGCGCCCTACAGCCGTCTTCGACTGGTATCGGGGCGCATGGTTGCCGATCACCTCGCTGACGCTTTGTCTAGCTCTGGCGATCGCCGCGTATGCGCTGTTTTTCCCTGCATTAGAGTCGATGCAAAGCTTCGCGCCGGGTTGGATGTTCCGCATCTGGCTATTGAATATGGTGCCTCAGATCATGGTTGCGGGCATCCTGCACTGGTGGCTGTACATGCGCAAAGGGCAGGGCATGTATAAAAAGTTCGACCGCCGTGACCTGACGCGCGACAACGGTACCTTCACTTTCCGCAATCAGGTCTGGGACAATATCTGGTGGACTCTGGGCAGCGCGATGACCGTCGCAACCATCTATCAATGGGGAATCTATTGGGCGATGGCCAATGGCTATGTCCAGACGATCACCTGGGCCAGCGCGCCGGTCTGGTTTGTGATCTGGATGCTGTTCATCCCCATGTGGTCGGGTCTGCATTTCTATTGGGTGCACCGGTTAGAGCATCATCCCAAGCTCTATAAACACGTCCACGCCGTGCATCACCGCAATGTCAATATCGGGCCGTGGTCGGGGATTTCGAACCATTGGTATGAAAACCTGTTGTATTTCACGACCTATTTCATCCACCTGATTGTGCCTTCCCACCCGTTGCACCTGCTGTTTCACAGCTATTTCCAGCAGGTCAGCCCAATTCTGTCGCATTCGGGTTTTGAAACACTGAAGGCCAATGAGACAGATGCCGCCCGCGCCGGTGACTTCTTCCACCAGCTGCATCACCGGTATTTCGAGTGCAACTATGGCACCTCTGAAATCCCGTTCGACAAGTGGTTCGGCACTTATCATGACGGCTCTGCCGAGGCGACCACGCGGACGCGGGCATTCAAGAAGCAGATGTATACGAAGTAGCCTGATCTGCGGGTAAGTTCGCGGTCAGGTCTTCTCAAAAATCGCGATCAGGGCAAGATCATCCTTGTTAGGGCCTACCGCCAGGTCGCCGTAGATCCGGACCTCGGGCAGAGACAGGTTGTCGATCTGATCACCGGCCAATTTGTGCAGCGCATCCGCAAACCCAAGCGCCTGATAATGTTTGGCGTTGATCGACAAAGCGAATTGCGCACCGGGCCGGGACACGCGTAGCAGGGCGGGCAAAACTTCTGGTCCAAGATGCCCGTGCGTGAATGTGCCCGAGGACACAATTCCCGCATAGCTGTCGCGCGGTATCGGCAGGCCATCGTTCAGATCCGCTTCAACCGCATCGCGGTAGACATCCTTGCGCATGGCCTGTTGCAGCATTTCGGCGCTGATATCGGTTGCATCAATCGGTCCGACGCCCAACCCGGCGAGCACCGCGCCACAAAGCCCCGTGCCCGCGCCCACATCCAGAACCGGTCCCTGACCGCCTGCGCCGACAAAAGCGCGAGCGGTCTGGATGTGCAACTGGTAATCCTCGCGCGATGCAAAACCGTCATCGTAATCGCCGGCCCATTCCGCATAGAGACGCCGGTTATCCTCGGGCGTTTTCAGGGCGTAGGCTGCCTTCAGGTCAGGTGTTTTGTCGCTCATCCTTCATTGAACGCCCAAGGGGGGATTCGAATCAAGTGCGGCGATCCGGCGCTTGCATCCCAAGTTGGGGCGGCACATCAAAGGGGTATGACACAAACTCTGTTCTCCTTCGGCCATGGTTATTCCGCCCGCGCATTATCACGCACTCTGGTGCCTGAGGGTTGGCGCGTCATCGGAACAACCCGCGACGCAGCGCAGCTTGACGCGATCCGCGCATCCGGGGCCGAGGCAATGGTCTGGCCCGGTCATGCCCCCAAGTTGGACGGGGTGACGCATCTGTTGATCTCGACCGCGCCTACTGCGGATGGCGATCCGGTGCTGGCGCAATTGCGGGAGGAGATCGCCGCGCGTGCCGCGCAGTTTGCTTGGGTTGGATATTTGTCGACAACGGCGGTGTACGGTGATCACGGAGGGGACTGGGTTGATGAGGCAACCCCCGCAACCCCGACCGCCGAGCGCGGCCGCTGGCGGGTGAGGGCCGAGGCCCAATGGGCTGATATTCCGAACCTGCCCTTGCATGTCTTCCGGTTGGCAGGAATTTACGGCCCTGGGCGCGGCCCGTTCTCAAAGCTCAAGCGCGGCGGGTTGCGGCGGATCATCAAGCCGGGGCAGGTTTTCTCGCGCATTCATGTGGATGACATCGCGCAGGTTCTGGCGGCTTCGATGAAGCACCCCAATCCGGGCGCGATATACAATGTTTGCGATGACGAACCGGTTCCGCCTCAGGACGTGATCGGCTATGCGGCTGAGTTGCAGGGATTGCCTTTGCCGCCTTCTGTGCCGTTTGATGAAGCGGACCTGACCCCGATGGCGCGCAGTTTCTACAACGAGAACAAGCGGGTTCGAAATAACCGCATTAAGGATGAGTTGGGAGTCACTCTGCTTTACCCAAACTATCGGGTCGGGCTGGAAGCACTGCACAACCATCAGGAGGATCGGGCCTGATTGCAGCGTGCTTTCAGGCTTGTCACCAACTTGGCGCAAATAGTATTGGGGTCCGATGGACAAGCGATCCGCGCCTTTGAAAATCACTGTATCCACGCTGACCCGGCAGCGCCCCGAAATGCTGGAGGCGTTGATTCAAAGCTGGGGCGCGCTGACGATTCCATCTGACTGCACAATCCGCTTTTTGGTGGTGGAGAATGATACGTCCGAGGTCAGCCGGGCTACCGTTGAAGGGTTTGGAGAAGTCCTGCCCAACGGTGGCAACCTTCATTACGTGTTGGAAGCGGAACTTGGTATCCCATTTGGGCGTAACCGCGCTGCGCGTGAAGCTTTGGCCGCTGGCTCTGACCTGTTGTGTTTTGTGGATGACGATGAGGTCGTCGCGCTGGATTGGCTGGATAAGCTGGTCGCCGGGTATCGCGCCAGCTCGGCTGTTCTGCTGGGCGCACCGTTGCGCGCGGCTGAGCCTTCCGGGCAGGAAACCCCGATGCAGCGGCTGATGCTGCGCAACATCAGCAATCGGTATCTGGATAAGGAACAGGCCGCGGCGCGCAAATCCAGCCTCAACGATACCGGCGGAGTCACCATCGTCACCAATAACTGGCTGGGGGAAACGCGGCTGTTCAGCGAAACGGGCCTCTGGTTTGATGAAACCATGCGCATGACCGGCGGGACAGATGCGAAGTTCTACGCCGAGGCCGTGGCCGCCGGTAAAACGGTCGGTTGGGTGCCGGATGCCTTCGTCTATGAAACGATCCCGCCCGAGCGGCTGTCCTTCTGGTATCAGGCCGCGCGCGGCCGCGATCAGGCGAACACCCATATGCGCCGCAAGTTGGACAAACGCCCGGCCAGCGCAGTGGTGGGTATTCTGACCGCACCTTTCAGAGTGGTGGCCTTGCTGGGCGCGGTCTTGTTGTTTCCCTTCCAGCCCGACAAACGCCTGATCCAGATCGCCCGCACGAGTGGATGGTTGGTCGGCGTCTTGGGTATCCCTTTTGGTTACAAATCAGCGCTTTATAAAAAAGTCAGCGGCCATTGACCGGGCCTTTGGCTGTCAACGGCGCAGTATTTTCATACCGTCTTTCGCCGCCTGACGAACCGACTTGGCAAACAGGCTGACATCGATATTGGTCGCAAGAAAGGTCACACCCAGATCAGCGCATTTCTGCTGCATCACCGGATCAAGCGTCAGGATACCTGCGGCCTTGCCTGCGGCGACGATTCGGGTCAGAGCGTCGTAGATCGCATCCAGAACCTCGGGGTGACCGGCATTGCCCGGATACCCTAGATCTGCGGCCAGATCTGCGGGGCCGATAAAGACACCGTCAACGCCGTCAACCGTGAGAATTTCATCCAGCGCAGCCAGACCCGCCCGGTTCTCGACCTGCACCAGCAAGCATATTTCCGCGTCGGCGGTCTGGGTGTAATCCGATACCTCTCCGAACTTCGAGGCTCGGGCTAGGGACGCGCCGACGCCACGGATGCCGTTGGGTGGGTACGTCACCGCGCGCACAAGTTCGCGCGCCTGATCGGCGCTTTCGACGATTGGGATAAGGACTGACTGCACGCCCGCGTCCAGAACCTGTTTGATCATCCATGTCTCGCCCACAGGCAGACGCACCACGGCGTGAGACGGTGACGCCTGAACGACCTGGAGCTGCGCGAGAATTGAGCGCAAATCGTTGGGCGCATGTTCTCCGTCGATCAGCAACCAGTCGAACCCGGCTGTTGAGGTGATCTCGGCGGCGTAAGGATCGGCCATTCCGACCCAGCACCCAAGCTGTGGGCGCTTTTCCTTGAGGGCCTGTTTGAACGTGTTTTTTGGTGCTGGCATCGTGTCCTCCCTGTACAGCACAGGGTTTAGACGTTCATCCGCCGCATCTCAACGCGTGTTTGACTGGAAATAGCAGTGCGACTGGTATGATCGCGCTTCAGTATATCGATAATAATAAGCTATGATTACCATCAAAAAAGAAAACTTTTTTGCATGGCTTTCATTTGTTAGAACCCGCATCAGACAGCAAGATTGAGTCGTCGATGCTTTTTTCAAAAGGATGCACCATGCCGCCTTGCGCAATCGCGCGCAGACCACAGGTATGGGATCAGAGAAATGGCCATCCTTGGTCATCCTCACCGCATCGCGCTTAACAAGACTTCGCTTAGCCTCAGCCAGGATTGGAGATCGAAATGGACGGAAGTGACAACCCTAACACAGGTGGATGCCCGGTAATGCATGGCGCAGGGACCCGGTCGAACCGCGACTGGTGGCCCAACCAGCTGAACATTTCGGTGCTGCATCAGAATGCACCGGCCTCGAATCCTCTGGGCGCTGATTTCAACTATGCTGAAGAGTTCAAAAAGCTGGACATGAAAGCGCTGAAGGAAGACCTGTATGCGCTGATGACGGATTCGCAGGACTGGTGGCCTGCAGATTACGGACATTACGGCGGTCTGTTCATCCGAATGGCTTGGCATAGCGCTGGCACCTACCGTACGGCGGACGGTCGTGGCGGGGCGTCGACCGGAAACCAGCGTTTTGCACCGCTGAACAGCTGGCCGGACAATGGCAACCTGGACAAGGCGCGTCGTCTTCTGTGGCCGATCAAGCAGAAATACGGCAACCAGATTTCGTGGGCTGACCTCTATATTCTCGCCGGGAACTGTGCGATCGAATCCATGGGCGGCACGACCTTTGGTTTTGCCGGTGGCCGCGAAGACATCTGGGCGCCCGAGGAAGACATCTATTGGGGTGCTGAGACCGAGTGGTTGGCCACTTCCGACCAACCGCACAGCCGTTATTCGGGCGAGCGTGATCTGGAAAACCCGCTGGCCGCCGTGCAGATGGGCCTGATCTATGTGAACCCCGAAGGTCCGGATGGGGAACCGAACGTTCTGGCCTCGGGTCGCGATATTCGCGAGACTTTCGCGCGCATGGCGATGAATGACGAAGAGACTGTGGCACTCGTCGCGGGTGGCCACACTTTTGGTAAAGCGCACGGCGCAGGCGATCCGGCGCTGGTCGGCCCCGAACCCGAAGCTGCACCGATCGAAGAAATGGGCTTTGGCTGGATCAACAAGTTCGGGTCCGGCAAAGGTGACGATACCACAACCTCGGGTATCGAGGGTGCGTGGACCGCGAACCCAACCAAATGGGACAACGGGTACTTTGACCTCCTGTTCGGCTATGACTGGAACCTGACCAAAAGCCCCTCGGGCGCGTGGATCTGGGAGCCGGCGAATGTCAAAGAAGAAGACATGGCTCCGGCGGCGCATGATCCGTCCAAAAAGGTCAAAACCATGATGACCACCGCCGACATGGCGATGCGCATGGACCCGATCTATGGTCCGATCTCGAAGCGCTTCCATGAGAACCCGGACGAGTTCGCCGATGCCTTCGCGCGCGCCTGGTTCAAACTGACCCACCGCGACATGGGTCCACGCTCGAACTATATCGGTGAAGAAGCCCCCACTGAGGAGCTGATCTGGCAGGACAACGTTCCCGCCGTGGATCACGATCTGGTCGACGACGCGGATGTGGCTGATCTGAAGGCCAAGATATCGGCCACCGGACTTTCGGTTGGTGAGCTGGTCTCGACCGCCTGGGCGTCGGCTTCGACATTCCGTGGTTCGGACAAACGCGGTGGCGCCAATGGCGCGCGTATCCGTCTTGCGCCCCAGAAAGACTGGGATGTGAATGAGCCGATGAAACTGTCCAAGACGCTGGCCGCTCTGGAAAGCGTTCAAAAGGCGTTCAACGATGCGCAGTCGGGCGGCAAAAAGGTCTCGCTGGCGGATGTGATCGTTCTGGCCGGTGCCGTAGGCATCGAGCAGGCGGCCAAGGCTGGTGGTCAGGATGTCGAGGTTCCGTTTGCTCCGGGCCGTACCGATGCGTCGCAGGACCAGACGGATGTGGACAGCTTTGCCGTTATGGAGCCCATAGCCGATGGTTTCCGCAACTACCAAAAGACCGACTACACCGTTTCCCCCGAGGAACTGCTGGTTGACCGCGCACAACTGCTGACCCTGTCCGCGCCCGAGATGACGGCGCTTGTCGGTGGCCTGCGTGTGATGGGTGCCAATTTCGGTGACAGCAAGCACGGTGTTCTGACGGATCGGGTCGGGACGCTCAGCACAGACTTTTTTACCAACCTGTTGGACATGAGCACCGAATGGAAACCCGCAGGCAAGGGGGTCTATGAAGGCCGCGACCGCGTCAGCGGAGAGGTCAAGTGGACCGGTACCCGAGTCGATCTGGTTTTTGGCTCAAATTCGCAACTGCGCGCTCTGGCCGAAGTCTATGGTCAGTCGGACGCGGGTGACAAATTTGTCTGCGACTTTGTCTCGGCCTGGAACAAGGTCATGAACGCAGACCGGTTCGACCTCAAGTAAACACTCGGCCACTCACAAAACCACGCCGCCCAGGGAAACCCGGGCGGCGTTTTCTTTTGCCGAGTCTAGGTGCCCGAAGCTGAGGACCGTGGCGATTCCTGGATTTCACCTGGTTTGAGGCGCTTGAAAGGGATGATTGGGATGCTAGGATGGCGGAAATTTAAAGGTAACTTATTGTTTTTATTAATTTCATGCGAAATGTGGCGGAAAATGTGAAGTTTTTTCAAAATGGGGGTTGCAGGTCCCGGACCCAAACCGTAAATACCCCTTCACCGGCGCAGCTGAGGTTGTTGTTGGGGCGCTGGGAACGGCGCGGACGCATCGGAGAGACGGTGGGACGCTCGGGAGAGACTGGG
>NZ_JBQFXE010000006.1:0-182810 GCF_056540685.1 Ruegeria sp. AM2
ACCAGGTCGGAAACCTTCAAAGCAGCCCGTTCAGACTACAATTGATCCACTGGATCAATCGCCCGACAAACGCGCAACGCGCCGGACCGTAGGTTCAAATCCTCTCCCCGCAACCAAACTTCTAAATCGGATACCAAACGCATAGCGCCCATTGGGGCGCTTCATGCGTTCTAAGCCCAAGCGGTTGGTGCTACACTGAAAGCGTTGCAACTGACCCCCGCAGACATGCCTATCCTCCGAGAACGAAACACCCCATATTGGCGCTACGCGCCAATATAGAAACGGCTTCCTTTGCACCTTGCATTTTGGGGGCGCTCTGTCTCCTACGTCATTTTCTAATGAACCACACGCCTACAGTGTTTTGCCATTTATGAGATTTTGCATACTGTCCGAATGACTTGGTGTCGCGATGCAGACCATTTTTATTGTTGGGTGAAACGTGCGATCGCGGCTCGGGTTCCTTGGCTCCAGATGAAATCGAACCAATTTGAGAACTTCTCGGCAAAGTGAGGGGAACCGGACAGTCGCCCGTAAATGCCCTTGTTCCTGATCCACGCCTCTGGGTTTTCTTTGGCGACAAGCGCAGTGGCGTGTAGCTCGTTCCAAATCGGATCATTGGGTTCGATCTCTGTCCCGTCTTCGCGAATACCGGCGCACATTCGGGCCCAAAGGGCTTCGGCAAGTGCAAGGCCGTCAATGGCAGAGCCCGACTGAAGTGCATCCTGCAGTGTCGGTAACAGGAAGCCTGGGTGTCGAGACGAGCCGTCGAAGGCAACACGGCGTGTCGTGTCGTGTATTGCGGTGTTGGCAAAGCGTCGCTCGACCAGCTCAAGGTATTGCGTTGGGCTGGTTCCGGGCACTGCAGCAACAAGCGGGATGATTTCGTCAATCTGAACACGTCTAAAAAACGCTGATATGTCAGGATCTTGCATGCAATCCGAAATGGATGGAACGCTCAAAATCTCGCCGGCATTTGCCAGCAGCTGGTGACCTCCGTTCAGGATGCGCAGCTTCATCATTTCGTAAGAATGGACGTCGTTTGTAAATGTGACGCCCACGTCTTCCAATGATGGGCGCCCGTCGCAGAAATCGTCTTCGATCACCCATTGGCGGAAATTTTCATGTGTCACGGGGACTTGATCTTCGATCCCCAATGCGTGGGCGCGCGCGAACACCTCTTGCGTGGTCGCAGGAACGATGCAATCGACCATGGAATTCGGAAATGCACCGTTTTGGCCGATCCAACCAGCCAGATCTCGGTCTGACAACTGTGCCAATTCAACGACGCAACGCCGCAAGATGGATCCATTGCCTTGCAGGTTGTCGCAACTCAGAGCGGTAAAGGGCTTTGTCCCGGTTGCGCGGCGGATCTTCAAGGCCGCAACGATGGCTCCGAATACTGTACGCGGGGTTTCGGGGTTTTGTGCGTCATGGCGGATGTCCTCGTGATCCAGGTCAAATTCGCCGCTGTTTGCATCAAGGAAATAGCCGCCTTCGGTAACCGTAAGCGAGACAATGCGAATTCCGGGCTGTGCCATTTGGCGAATCAGCGAGGCATTGTCCGGTTCAATGGGCAGGTAGTCGACCATGGCACCGGTGATTTCCCCGGACGCACCTGACGGGTCGAGTTCGATCAGGGTTGTGAGGCAGTCCTGATCCAGCAGCTTTGTGCGCATCTTGGCGTCATAGGGGCGCACACCTGCACCAATGATTGCCCAGTCCAACGCCTTGCCTTGTTGCATCAATCGATGAATATACCAGGCTTGATGGGCCCGGTGAAAATTACCCAATCCGATGTGGACGATCCCAGGGCTCAGAGACTCTGACCGGTAGTTCGGGCGCTTGATATCGCGGGGCAAGCCGGCAAGGTTCGCGTGCCTGAGCCTGATCGGTGCGTTCGCCAGAGGTTCCATCAGCTCATCCAGTTTCCGCCGTCAACATTATATGTCTGCGCCACGACATAAGCGGCTTCGTCGGATGCAAGGAAAACTGCCATGCCGGTCAGGTCTTCGGCACGACCCATGCGCCCGAACGGGACGGATGCCGCCACTTCGCGCTTTTTCTGCCCGGGTTCTTTGCCTTCATATTTTGCGAAAAAGGCGTCGACACCGTCCCAATGCTCGCCGTCCACGACACCTGGGGCAATCGCGTTCACGTTGATGCCGTGTTCGATCAGGTTCAGCCCGGCAGATTGCGTGATTGAAATGATTGCGGCCTTGCTGGCACAATAGACGGCCACCAGCGGCTCACCGCGCCGCCCAGCCTGCGAAGCCATGTTGATGATGCGGCCCTTGGTCCCCTGTTTGATCATATGCTGCGCGACGGCCTGCAGAGTGAATAAAGTACCCCCGACATTGATGTTGAAAACCCGTTCATAGTCGGCGCGCTCAATTTCGGTGATCGGCGCGGCGGTAAAGATGGCGGCATTGTTGATCAGGATATCGATGGGCCCGAACTGCGCCGCGATTTGGGTAACGGCGTCGTTGATGCTCTGCTGATCGGTCACGTCCATCGAAACGGCCATGGCGGCATCGCCGAGTTCCGCTGCGGCTTCTCGCGCTCGGGGGACGTCAATGTCAGCGATGGCAACACGGGCACCTTCGGCGACATATGCTTTGGCAAAGGCCAGTCCAATGCCTCGGGCGGCTCCGGTGATCAGAGCCGTTTTGCCGGCCAACCGCTTCATTCGATCCGCAGCCCCTTTTCATTGAAACGATGAATGACGTCAGCGCGGGGTGTCAGGTGAATGCGATCGCCGTGGCGAAAGCCCACCTCTCCGTCCGCGCGGACCGTTATGGTTTCGGCTAGCCCGGTTTGCTGCACATGAAAGAATGTGTCTGACCCCAGATGCTCGGACACGCTGACAACACCGGACCAGTGGCCTTCGGATTCTGAAACGGAAATATGCTCTGGGCGTATCCCAATTGTATGAGCGCCATGTTTTGCGGCCTCTTCGCCGCCAATTAAGTTCATTTTGGGCGAACCAATGAACCCGGCAACAAACAAGTTGCTTGGTGTGCGGTAGAGGTCCAGCGGGGTACCGACCTGTTCGATCATACCGGCTTGAAGGACCACGATTTTATCGGCCATGGTCATGGCCTCGACCTGATCGTGGGTCACGTAAATCATTGTGGTCGCCAGACGTTCATGCAGTTCACTGATTTCCAGTCGCATACCGACCCGCAGGGCGGCATCAAGATTGGACAGTGGTTCATCGAACAGAAACGCCGCTGGCTCTCGGACAATGGCACGGCCAATGGCGACCCGCTGGCGTTGACCACCTGACAGTTGGCCAGGGCGGCGATCCAGATAGTCGGTCAGGTTCAAAACGCTGGCCGCGCCTTCCACCCGTTTGTCGATCTCGGCCCGATCCAGCTTGGCCATGCGCAACGGAAAGGCGATGTTCTTGCGCACTGTCATGTGCGGGTACAGCGCATATGATTGGAACACCATCGCCAGCCCGCGTTTTGCGGGTGGCACATCGGTGGCATCCGCCCCGTCGATCTCGATATGACCGCCTGTGATGTCTTCCAATCCGGCGATCAACCGCAACAGCGTGGATTTTCCGCAGCCCGATGGGCCGACAAAGACGGTGAACTCGCCATCTTCTATGGTCAGGTCCAGCGGGGGAATGACCTGCACATCGCCAAAGCTTTTGGTCACGGACTTGAGTTGGATGCGTCCCATGAATGGTCTTCCTTATTTCACAGCGCCGAAGGTGAGGCCGCGGACAAGTTGTTTCTGGCTGAACCAGCCAAGGATCAGGATTGGCGCAATCGCCATGGTCGAGGCCGCGCTGAGCTTGGCAAAGAACAAACCTTCCGGGCTGGAATAGCTGGCGATGAACGCCGTTAGCGGTGCCGCGTCGACGGCCGTGAGGTTGAGCGTCCAGAACGCCTCGTTCCACGCAAGGATAAAGTTCAGCAGCACGGTCGAGGCGATGCCTGGGATGGCCATAGGGGTGAGGACATATAGAATTTCCTCTTTCAACGTAGCGCCATCCATCCGTGCGGCTTCCAGGATCTCACCGGGAATTTCGCGGAAATAGGTGTAGAGCATCCAGACAATGATCGGCAGGTTGATCAGCATCAGGACGACGACCAACCCTCCGCGCGTGTCCAGCAGGCCCAGCCGAATGAACAGCAGATAGATCGGGTAGAGCACGCCGACCGCTGGCAACATCTTTGTGGACAGCATCCAAAGAAGAATGTCCTTAGTGCGTTTGGACGGAACGAAAGCCATGGCCCAGGCAGCAGGGACGGCGATGATGACGCCCAGAATGGTTGAGCCACCGGCGATGATGACCGAGTTCCAAAGGAACCGCATATAGTCGGACCGTTCCTGCACGATGGCGTAGTTTTCCAGCGTCCAGTCGAAGTTCAGGAACAAAGGCGGGCTGGCGATTGCCTGCGCTTCGGTTTTGAAGCTGGTCAGGATGGTCCAGAGGATCGGGAAAAAGATCAGCAACCCAACGGCCCAGGCAAGGGCGGTGTTCAGCGATTTGCGGCGGGGTGTGACAGCGCGGGCCATGGTCTTACCTCCTCACGCGTCCAGATTCTTGCCGACGATGCGCATCAGAAAGATCGCAACGATATTGGCAAGGATGATGGCGTAGACACCTCCGGCCGATCCCAGGCCAACATTCTGGCTTTCCAGCACGCGCTGGAAGATCAGGTAGGTGAGTGTACGGGTTCCGAACGCACCGCCGGTGGTCACGAAAATCTCGGCGAAGATTGACAAAAGGAAGATCGTCTGGATCAGGATCACGATGGTGATCGCGCGGCTCAGATGCGGCAGGACGATGTGGTAGAAGCGCTTCAGAACAGGCGCGCCGTCCATCTCGGCGGCTTCCAACTGTTCACTGTCCAGCGATTGGATTGCGGTCAGAAGGATGAGGGTCGCAAAAGGCAGCCACTGCCATGAGACGATCATGATGATCGAGGTCATCGACGCCTCGGACAGCCACGAGATCGGCTCGGCGCCGAAAAAGCGCCACAGATGGGCCAGCAGACCGTTGACCGGGTCCATGAACATGTTCTTCCAGACCAGTGCGGATACAGTAGGCATGACGAAGAAGGGTGCGATCACCAGGATGCGGACCACGCCCTGGCCCCACATCGGTTGATCCAACAGCATTGCCAGCACAACACCCAGAATGACCGTGATGACAAGAACGCCTCCGACGATCACAAGAGTCGCCTGAACAGCAGGCCAGAATGAGCTGGAGGAAACGAACCGCACGTAGTTGTCGAACCCGACCCAGCCCAGATCACCGCCACGCAAGGGCAGGTATTTCTTGAAGGAAAAATACAGTGTCATGGTCAGGGGCACCAGCATCCAGCCAAGCAGCAGGACAACTGCAGGAGCCATCATCATGCGGGCAACGGAACGGGAATGTTGGGTGGCCATGACGCAAACCTTCTCTGTTCAGACAATTCTAGCCTGCGAGAAAAACGAAGATTGTGGAAGTGGGGAGCGGGGGACAGTTGCCTGTCCCCCACCAGGAAGGATGCCTCAGTACCCTGCGGCTTCCATTTCTTCTGCGGTGAAAGCTTGCGCTTTGGCAAGTGCCTCTTCCACGGTTTGTTGCCCGGCATAGACCGCCGAGAACTCCTGGCTCACCTGGGTAGCGATACCCGCGAATTCCGGGATCGCGGCGAACTGGATGCCGACATAGGGCACCGGCTTCACGGTCGGATTGTTCGGATCAGCAGACAGGATCGAGTCCAACGTCATCTTGGCGAACGGAACCTTCTGATATTCGGGGTTCTCATACAGTGACGTTCGCGCACCCGGCGGAACATTTGCCCAGCCTTCGTTCTCGGCGACCAATTCGATGTAGTCCTTGGATGTTGCCCATTCAATGAACTGTTTGGCAGCAGCTTCCTGCTGTGTGCCCGCTGGAACAGCCAGAGCCCAGGCCCAAAGCCAGTTAGACCGTTTGCCCAGCCCAGTATCTGGAGCCAGAGCAAAACCGACCTGATCAGCTACTGTCGAGTCGTTGGGATTGGTCACAAAAGACGCAGCAACGGTCGCGTCGATCCACATGCCGCATTTGCCTTGTTGGAACAGCGACAAGTTTTCGTTGAAGCCGTTGGTGGCATACCCTGCCGGACCGGACTCGTTCATCATTTCGACGTAGAAATTCAGCGTATCTGCCCATTCAGGCTGATCGAACTGAGGCTTCCAGTCTTCATCGAACCAGCGCGCGCCGAACGAGTTGGACATTGCTGTGATGAATGCTCCGCCCTCACCCCAGCCGGCCTTGCCGCGCAGGCAGATTCCGTTGATGTCGGCATCGCGGTCAGTCATTGCAGCCGCCGCTTCCTTGATGAATTGCCAGCTTGGCGCCTCGGGCATTTCCATGCCCGCTTTTTCCATCAAGTCCGTGCGGTACATAATCATCGAGCTTTCGCCGTAGAACGGTGCCGCGTACAGCGTTCCGTCATGGCTCAGGCCGCCAGCCATCGCAGGCAGAATATCGCCAACGTCATAGTCGGCCGACATACCGTCCAGCGGAACCAACCAGCCGTTTGCGCCCCAGATCGGCGTCTCGTACATGCCGATGGTCATGATGTCGAACTGACCACCCTTGGTAGTGATATCGGTGGTCACGCGCTGGCGTAGCACGTTTTCTTCCAGCGTCACCCATTCAACCTCGATGCCGGTCGCTTCAGTGAATGTGTCAGTATAGCCCTGCATACGGATCATGTCGCCGTTGTTCACGGTAGCGATCGTTATGGTGTCCGCTTGGGCCGCTGCCGTGGCGACGAATGTCAAAGCAGTCGCCGCACGAAGTGCGTGTTTCAGATACATCCCTGTCCTCCCTGAGCTTGGATGTCGTACAGAGAGCGTAGTTGGAAACTTGTCGCGACGTCAATAAAAACTTTACGCGCGCAAAATTAAGAAGTCATGCAGATTCACGAAGCACCAGCCGCGCAGGGAAAAGCGTTTCCGACCTTGTGCCGAATTCCCCTCCGCTTTCAATGAGTTCAAACAGAGTCTCGACACTGCGACCTGCCACGTTGTCATAGTCATGCGCAGCAGTCGTCAAAGCAGGACATGTGAATTTTGAGAACGGATGATCGTCGTTCGAGGCGACTCGCAAGCTGCAATCATCCCTGCGTCCAACGCGAATCTCCATCTCGTAACAGGCGGCCAGAAAGCCAATCGCCAGCCTGTCGTTGCTGCACAGCACCGTGTCCGTTTTCAGTTTTTTCTGTTCAAGAACCTTGAGAGCGCCGCGATGGCCGATTTCTTCAAAAGCCCAACCCTCACCGTCGATCTTGATCACATGAGGCTCAAAACCCAATCGTTCCATCACGGAAATGTAGGCATTGCGCCTCTTGTTGGCGTTTGGGTTGGCCGGGGTTCGCATCTCAAAAAACGCGGGCGGTTCTCCGGTGCGCGTCAAATACTCGACCGTTTGCGAAACAAAGCTGAAATTGTCCGAACCAATGAAAGCTGCGCCCAAACCGTCCAGGTTACTGTCGAACAAGACGGTCGGGACATTTTTGCAGAACGCTTCGATTTGCGACTGATCAGAGGCGCGACCCAAAGGCGCAAGCAAAACACCCGCCGGTTTCAAGGAGCGCAGGCTATCCAGGATTTCATTCTCCAGCTTTTGTTCGCCGTGCGAACTGAACAGAGACGGGCGATAGCCAGCTGCGATGCAGCTTTGTTCAAGATATCTTGCGATTTCGGCAAAGAATGGATCGGCCAGATACGGGACAACGATACCGATATTCTTGGTCAGCTTTCGGTTCTGATTGATGGCGTAGATGTTTGGGCGATAATCAAAACGCTCCAGTGCTTCCTCAATCCGTGCGCGCGTGCTGGCACGGACGCTGTTAGGGTTGTGAAAGTATTTTGAGACAGTCGGGCGGGAAATTCCGCTGACCGCAGCAAACTCCTCCATGTTCCTAATTTTGGTCATGTCTTTTTGCCTGACAGGCCCTCAGATCGTGATCTTGTCATTCTTTACATTTTCTTTGCGCGCGGAAAAAATTCAATACCTGAAGGTAAACATTCTCGTCAGCGTGTCGCTGGGCAGACGGCCAATGGACGTGGCGGACATCGCGAATTCGCAAAAGAAAGCCCTCCACCAGACATCTGGTGGAGGGCTGATTTTTCGACCTGGAAGAAAGTCGCTTTCTTACCAGTCTTCGCGAACCACGACGCGGGTCTTGATCGGCAGCTTCATCGCGGCCAGGCGCAGGGCCTCGCGGGCGATGTCGTCATTGACGCCGTCGATCTCGAACATCACGCGGCCAGGCTTGACTTTGCAGGCCCAGCGGTCGACCGAACCTTTACCTTTACCCATACGAACTTCGATCGGCTTGGCAGTGACCGGAGTGTCGGGGAAGATGCGGATCCAGACACGGCCCTGACGCTTCATGTGACGCGTCATGGCACGACGTGCAGCTTCGATCTGGCGTGCAGTTACACGCTCAGGCTCAAGAGCTTTCAGGCCGTAGGTGCCAAAGTTCAGATCAGAGCCGCCCTTGGCGAGACCCTTGATCCGGCCTTTGTGCATCTTGCGGAATTTAGTACGCTTTGGTTGAAGCATATCTTTCCCTCCTTAGCGACGACCGCCACCAGCACCACGAGGTGCAGGGCCGTCCTGGAGTTCCTGTGCTTTACGGTCACGTGCCTGCGGATCGTGCTCCATGATCTCACCTTTGAAGATCCAGACCTTGATCCCGATGATCCCGTAGGGGGTCATCGCTTCGGCATGTGCGTAATCGATGTCGGCACGCAGGGTGTGCAGAGGCACGCGGCCTTCGCGGTACCACTCGGTCCGTGCGATTTCGGCGCCGCCCAGACGACCCGCGACGTTCACCCGGATACCCAGAGCGCCCATGCGCATGGCGTTCTGAACCGAGCGCTTCATTGCGCGACGGAACGAAACACGACGTTCCAGCTGCTGAGCGATGGACTCGGCAACCAGCTGCGCGTCAAGCTCGGGCTTGCGCACTTCGACGATGTTCAGGTGCAGTTCGCTGTCTGTCATCAGGGCGATCTTCTTGCGCAGAACTTCAATGTCCGCGCCTTTCTTGCCGATGATGACACCCGGGCGAGCCGTGTGGATCGTAACGCGGCACTTTTTGTGCGGACGTTCGATGATCACACGGGCGATACCGGCCTGCTTGCACTCTTTGTTGATGAACTCACGGATTTTGAGGTCTTCCAGCAGAAGATCACCGTAGTCCTTGGTGTCGGCGTACCAGCGGCTGTCCCAGGTGCGGTTGACCTGCAGGCGCATGCCGATCGGATTTACTTTATGACCCATTAGGCTTGCTCCTCAACTTGACGCACCTTGATGGTGATCTCCGAGAACGGCTTCATGATCTTGCCGAAACGGCCACGGGCACGCGGACGACCGCGCTTCATGACCAGGTTCTTGCCAACCCATGCTTCGGCGACGATCAGCTCGTCAACGTCCAGGTTGTGGTTGTTTTCGGCATTCGCGATTGCGGACTGCAGGCACTTTTTGACGTCCTGCGCGACACGCTTGTTGCTGAAAGTCAGGTCGATCAGAGCCTTCTCAACTTTCTTGCCGCGGATCATTTGCGCAACCAGGTTCAGTTTCTGCGGGCTGGTGCGAAGCATGCGGGTTTTCGCCATTGCTTCGTTTTCAGCCACGCGGCGGGGGTTCTTTTCCTTGCCCATGACTTACTTCCGCTTCGCTTTTTTGTCTGCGGCGTGGCCATAATAGGTACGGGTCGGCGAGTATTCACCGAACTTCTGACCAATCATGTCTTCCGAGACGTTTACGGGGATGTGTTTCTGGCCGTTATACACACCAAAGGTCAGACCCACGAACTGGGGCAGAATGGTGGAACGACGCGACCAGATTTTGATGACTTCGTTGCGGCCCGACTCGCGCGCTGCTTCGGCTTTTTTCAGCACGTAAGCATCGACGAAAGGCCCCTTCCAAACAGAGCGAGACATGGATTAACGTCCCTTCTTCTTGGCGTGCCGCGAGCGGATGATCAGCTTCTGGGACGCTTTGTTCTTGTTGCGGGTACGCTTACCCTTGGTGTCCTTACCCCACGGAGTAACCGGCGTACGGCCACCCGAGGTACGACCTTCACCACCACCGTGCGGGTGATCGATCGGGTTCATTGCAACACCACGAACCGACGGACGAACGCCTTTGTGGCGCATACGACCGGCTTTACCGAGGTTCTGGTTCGAGTTGTCGGGGTTGGACACGGCACCAACGGTGGCCATGCATTCCTGACGGACCATGCGCAGCTCGCCCGAGCTCAGACGGATCTGAGCGTAGCCGCCATCGCGACCAACGAACTGAGCGTAAGTACCGGCCGCACGTGCGATCTGACCGCCTTTGCCAGGCTTCATTTCGATGTTGTGGACGATGGTACCAATGGGCATGCCCGAGAACGGCATTGCGTTGCCCGGCTTGATGTCGGCCTTGGCGGATGCCACGACTTTGTCACCAACAGCCAGACGCTGCGGAGCCAGGATATATGCCTGTTCGCCGTCTTCGTATTTTACCAGTGCGATGAATGCGGTCCGGTTCGGGTCATATTCGATCCGCTCGACGGTTGCCGCGACATCAAATTTGTTTCGTTTGAAGTCAACGATCCGGTAGAGACGCTTTGCGCCACCGCCGCGGCGGCGTGAAGTGATCCGTCCGGTGTTGTTCCGGCCGCCCGATTTGGTCAAACCCTCAGTGAGAGACTTGACCGGACGTCCTTTCCAAAGCTCCGAACGGTCGATCAGCACCAGCCCGCGCTGGCCCGGCGTCGTCGGCTTGTACGACTTGAGTGCCATGCTTTCTGTCTTCCGTTTAGCAAGTGCGGGGATTTCCCCGCTATGTGATAGGCCCCCGTAGGTGCCAAGGGTATAGGGCCCCGAAGGTCCCCGGTTACAAATATCAGAGGCCCCGGAACGAATCCGAGGCCGCAAGATTGGGTGCGTTTAGCAGTGTTGGGGGTGGGTGTCTATAGGGTGGAGCACCTATTTTGATCAACCGAGCAAAAAGCGCATCGCCCGCACCGTTTCAGATTTCTTAACCAACCACTCACAACTTCTTGGCAAACTTTCGCCGGGACATATGCAATGATCATCGACCAAAACACCTACCGGAAAGCCTTCGATGCCTACCTGAGAAAAGGCACACCAATTGAGCTTTCGATTAAACAAAACCAATCGACGGGGTTCTATATCTGGCGAACCCGCGGCGACAACAAAGTACGATCATCTCATGCCGCCCACGATGGTAAGGTTTTTGCTTGGGACAACCGGCCCTCTACAGGTCATCCTGGTGAAGGATTTGGATGTCGGTGCAAAGCTGAACCATATGTTCCAGCAATAAGTGAATCCCTGAACGTGCAAATGATAAGTGTGACCGACACTGGCAGACCATGGACCAACCGCGACTTCATCAATCACTATCGGCGCGGCAACGGTGCGCCCGTAAGGGTGCGAGATATTGGCCACCTCCGAAAAATTGTTGACGAGTATTGGAGCACCGTCTCTAACCGACTGCTTGGCCAAATCGCAGATGCCGCTCGAATACAGACATCTGGTCAATTCTCTTACCCGTTCACAAATATCTACCAGATGCAGCATATTGTATTCAGTATTGGACACACGACAATCGAAGGGGAAGCAAAGGGTAGCGTCACCTTCCAGAAGGACGGGACCCTGCGCATAAGCGGCGACTGCGAATTTGCACTTGTCGACGAATTTGCCGATCCGTTGGATATAGGAATTGAACTGCCGGGAGGTGCCCCATATCCAATTCTAGACAACTGGTCGGCGCGCATGTCAGGCACAATCGTCGCGGACAGAAACAAAAGCTGGATTCGTTTCGATGGCTAATATGAGTATAGTCATTTCACGGATGGCTACGGGTGCAAGGTACCTCCTTCTAACGATCAGTGCGCTTTTCATCTTTTTGGTGTTGGCTTATTCGGTTCTGTTTCTGCGTCACCGAATTGGAGAATTTGGAACTTGTGTGCGCTTGCCTAACGGCGTGATTGTTTCCTATCAAGCTCTGTTTGACCTCTCTCAGCCCTTTGGAACTCCGGTTCCGGTCGTCCGGGACCCGGACTTTCAAATTTTGTCCGTCGGCAACGATGAGAGACTCCTTTTTTCACAGACAACGGCTTTTTGGGTCGATATCGACGAACGTCAGGGCTCAGCGACCGGCCTAGTCTTCCAACCGAATGTCGGTCTCGTTACCCGCGCCGGGAACCCGGCTTTGTATTCTGATATGATCGGCGACGCCGGGGAATGGCTTGAACAAGGCAAACGGCTAAACAACACCAATGTTCTAGGTGTGCTTTATGCACTTAAGAATGACCCCGAGTACCGAGCGCCTTCCTGCCCAGTGCCATTGGTCATCTGGTAAAAACGAACAAAAAAACCCGCTTTCGCGGGGGCCTTTATCTCTCTTTAATGACGGGCTCGATTAGAGGCCGGTGGATACGTCAATGGGGGTCCCCTCATCCGGGGTCACATATGCTTTTTGAGGTCTTTTCGCTTGTTCGCTTAAGCGCGGGACAAGGCCGAAGGCCGCCGCGCCAGCGACTGCCCGTCCCGGCGGGCTGGCGCTTTGGGGACGTTTGCGCCTCGGCATGAGTTCGGATGTATCTGGCACCATAAAACGCGCTGATCAGGCGTCGCGGCGTCATCCCACGGGCAGTCGCTGGCGCGGCTTGCGTTCTTGTCCGCGGGATCGCCTGCGGCAAGGGGGAACGGACGCTACCGCAATCCTGTGCCCGAGCGTGATATGCCCCACACCCTCGGAAAACCCGGTCAAATTATCGTCGGTCTTGCCTATGCTGGCTCTGGTCGTCCGCTCTTTCGCTGAGCAAGAGATTGATCAAAAGCTGAGGTGAACAGGGTCTGGCTAAGGCTCTGCGCTTGGGCTATGCCCGGCCCATGGCACAGATTGAATCACTCTTCGTAACCCGTCTTTATCGCGCGTCCCTGTCCGAGTTCGATCCCAAGATCGACGCGGAGGAACTGGAAAGCTCCTGCCTTGTCATCGCCGAGGATGATGAGGCCGGGCAAGAATGGTGTGAAGAGAACGGATATCCCGGCTATACCAGCTATGCCTCGCTAACCGATCTGCCGTGGCGGTTTCCGATCTTTGCCGATCTGGTCTCGGCGCTCGACCAGCACGTCGCTGCCTTCGCCAAGGATCTGGAGTTCGATCTGGGCGAGGGGGAGTTGAAGCTTGAGGATCTGTGGATCAACATTTTGCCCGAAGGCGGGATGCACTCCAGCCACCTGCACCCGCACAGCGTGATCTCAGGCACCACATATGTGGCGATGCCCGAAGGCGCGAGCGCATTGAAGCTGGAAGACCCGCGTTCCGGCCGCATGATGGCCGCGCCGACGCGCCTGAAAGGCGGGCGGCGGGACCTGCAGCCATTCATCTATGTGAAACCGCAGGTCGGGGATGTTCTGTTGTGGGAAAGCTGGCTGCGCCATGAGGTGCCAATGAACATGGCCGAAGATGAGCGGATTTCGGTGAGTTTCAACTACAAGTGGGAATAAGGAAAGGCGGGCTCAATGACCCGCCTTCGTGTTTCGCACTTATTCGGCGATGATCTCACCCGAGGGCCGCGGTGTGCTCGCGGTTTCGGCGGGCAGAATCGGATAGGTGACTTCTGGCAAAGTGCCGGTCAGGCTGTCGAGGAAAGCCACGATCTGATTGGCCTCATCATCGCCGAGTTCTTCACCCAACTGCGATTCAGCCATGATCTGAACGGCAACCTTCAGGTCCCAGACCTTGCCCGAGTGGAAATATGGTGCTGTGACAGCCACGTTCCGCAGAGGCGCTGCACGGAAGACGTATTCATCATCCACGGTCTCTGTAACCGCAAAGCGGCCCTTATCACCGACCGGCAGGATGTCGGCGCCGGGCTTTTCGATCAGGCCGAAGGGATAATACCCGCTACCACCGACATTGACGCCCGAGTGGCACGCGGCGCAGCCCAGGTCGATGAATTGCGACATACCGGCCAGTTGCTCTTCGGTCATGGCATTGTCGTCACCGTTCAACCATGCGTCGAACGGGGCGGGGGTGATCAGAGTCGCTTCGAATGCCTCGATGGCTTTGGCGAAATTGTCGAAGGTCACGGGATCTTCTTCACCTTCAAACGACTGACCGAACCATTCGACGTATTGCGGCATCGAATTCAGGGTCTGCAGCAGGTTATCCTGCGTGTTGGCCATTTCGACACCTGCTTGTACCGGGCCTTTGGCCTGTTCCGCCAGATCCTCAGCGCGGCCATCCCAGAACTGGGCCTCATTGAAGACCGAGTTTAAAGCGGTCGGCGCGTTGCGCGGGCCGCGCTGCCAGCCGTGACCGATTGAGGTTTCCAGGTTGTCGTCCCCGCCGGTTGCCAGGTTGTGGCAAGAGTTGCACGAGAACACACCGGATGCCGACATGCGCGGATCAAAGAACAAGGCTTTGCCCAATTCGATCTTTTCGGGCGTGATCGGGTTGTCGTTCACGGCCGGGACAGTCGAGGGCAGGGGTTCGAATATATCTAGGGCTTCTTCACGCAATTCATTGGCCTGAGCACCTGCGGCCAGGACCGCGATCATCGCTGCGTGGGCGAGACTGGATTTCAGTTTCATCGTTGGCTCCAATAGCTGTTCGCTCCCCGTTGTACCACATAGGCAACTTGGCAGGAGATATGTTGATTTAGATCAATTCTAAAAACTATTTTTACAAAACTTGTTCTTTTCGTAATTTTCCTTGCGAAATCGTCAAAAGGACGTAAGCAATGGATGCAGGGCAAGCACCGTGATCCCTTGACGCGCGCGCCAATCAATAGGCTAAACGAGCTCTAAAACTTTCGCTTGCCACCTACATCCCAAACCCTTATACGGCGGCATCCTGCGATCTCCCGGCGTTGTCGGGCGATTCGTATGTCTATCATTCATCCACCAGGTCAAAGGTGACCCTGCTAAGGGGGCCTTCTGGTGTTTTGAGCAAAGGAAAAAGGCGATGAACGCCCAAGAACTGCGTGACAAGACCCCGGACCAGCTCCGCGAGGAACTGGCCAACCTGAAGAAAGAAAGCTTTAACCTTCGCTTTCAACAGGCAACCGGTCAGCTGGAAAGCACTGCTGGTATCAAAGCGGCCCGCCGCAATGCCGCTCGTGTAAAAACCATTCTGAACGAAAAGGCCGCTGCTGCGGCATCGGAGGAGTAATCCTATGCCCAAGCGTATCCTGTCCGGCACCGTAACAAGCGATGCCAACGAACAGACCGTAACCGTTTCCGTCGAGCGCCGCTTTACGCATCCGGTTCTGAAGAAAACCATCCGTAAGTCCAAGAAATACCGGGCTCACGATGAAAAGAACGCCTTCAAGGTCGGTGACACCGTTCGCATCATCGAATGCGCACCGAAATCGAAGACGAAACGTTGGGAGGTTCTGGAGGCGTAAGCCTCCGGGATTTTCCCATTTGTCGAAACCCTGGGGGATCTAACGAGACCAGCCCCCACAGGTCGGGAGAAACCACATGATCCAGATGCAGACCAATCTGGATGTCGCTGACAACTCCGGCGCCCGCCGAGTTCAGTGCATCAAGGTCCTGGGTGGTTCCAAGCGTAAATACGCCTCCGTTGGCGACATCATTGTCGTCTCGGTGAAGGAAGCCATCCCGCGCGGCCGCGTAAAGAAAGGGGACGTCCGCAAGGCCGTCGTCGTACGCACCGCCAAGGAAGTCCGTCGCGAAGACGGCACCGCGATCCGCTTCGATCGCAACGCCGCCGTCATCCTGAACAACAACAACGAGCCGATCGGTACCCGTATCTTTGGCCCCGTTGTTCGCGAACTGCGCGGCAAGAACTTCATGAAAATCATCTCGCTGGCCCCGGAGGTGCTGTAATCATGGCTGCTAAACTCCGCAAAGGCGACAAGGTCGTCGTGCTGGCCGGCAAGGACAAGGGCAAAGAGGGGACTATCACCTCGGTTGACCCGAAAGCCGGTAAAGCTGTTGTTGATGGCATCAACATCGCCATCCGTCACACCCGCCAGACCCAGAACAGCCAAGGTGGCCGTTTGCCTCAGGCAAACCCCGTTGAGCTGTCGAACCTGGCGCTGCTGGACAAGAATGGCAAAGCAACTCGTGTTGGCTTCCGCATGGAAGGTGACAAGAAGGTTCGCTTCGCCAAGACCACGGGGGACGTGATCGATGCTTGATACTGCAAACTACACCCCGCGTCTGAAAGCTCAGTACGCTGAAACCATCCGGGCCGCTCTGAAAGAAGAGTTCGGCTATAAGAACGACATGCAGCTGCCCAAGCTGGACAAAATCGTTCTGAACATCGGTTGTGGTTCTGAGGCTGTCAAAGACTCGAAGAAAGCGAAAGCTGCTGTCGAGGATCTGACAGCGATTGCTGGTCAACAGGCTGTTGCAACCAAGGCGAAGAAGTCGATCGCGGGTTTCCGCGTCCGTGAAGACATGCCGCTGGGTGCGAAAGTGACCCTGCGCGGTGACCGGATGTACGAATTCCTGGATCGTCTGATCACAATCGCGATGCCGCGTGTTCGTGACTTCCGCGGTGTGAAGCCGTCTTTCGATGGTCAGGGCAACTTTGCCATGGGCATGAAAGAGCACATCGTGTTCCCGGAAATCGACTTCGACAAGGTCGACGAAGTCTGGGGCCTGGATATCGTAATTGCCACCACAGCGAAAACCGACGCTGAAGCAAAGGCACTGTTGAAAGCGTTCAACATGCCGTTCAACGCATAAGCGCCGGGAGGATTGAGACATGGCTAAAAAAGCAATGATCGAACGCGAGAAGAAGCGCGAACGCCTGGTGGCCAAATATGCCGCAAAGCGTGCCGAGCTGAAAGAAATCGCGAATGACGAGAGCAAGCCGATGGAAGAGCGTTTCAAAGCGCGTCTGAAACTGGCGAAACTGCCGCGCAACAGCTCGGCTACTCGTTTGCACAACCGCTGTCAGCTGACCGGTCGTCCCCACGCTTACTACCGTAAGCTGAAGGTCAGCCGTATCGCGCTGCGCGAGCTGGGTTCTGCTGGTCAGATCCCCGGCATGGTGAAATCGAGCTGGTAAGGGAGACATAGATATGAATGATCCTATCGGCGATATGCTCACCCGTATCCGCAACGCGCAAATGCGCGGCAAGTCCACCGTTTCCACCCCGGCTTCCAAGCTGCGCGGTTGGGTTCTGGACGTGCTGGCGGACGAAGGTTACATCCGTGGCTACGAGGCGACGACCGGTGAAAACGGTCATCCGGCCATCGAAATCAGCCTGAAATACTACGAAGGCACCCCTGTCATTCGCGAACTGAAGCGGGTTTCCAAGCCTGGTCGTCGCGTCTACATGGGCGTCAATGACATCCCACAGGTCCGTCAGGGTCTGGGTGTGTCGATTGTCAGCACTCCGAAAGGTGTGATGTCGGACGCAAACGCTCGCTCCAACAATGTTGGCGGCGAAGTGCTCTGCACCGTCTTCTAAGGAGGTCTGCAATGTCTCGTATTGGTAAAAAACCGGTCGAGCTGCCCAGCGGCGTTTCCGCCTCTGTGTCGGGTCAGACCATCGAAGTCAAAGGTCCGAAAGGCACCCGCAGCTTCACCGCCACCGACGACGTGACGCTGTCGGTTGAAGACAACGTGGTCAAGATCGACCCCCGTGGCATGTCCAAGCGTGCCCGCCAGCAGTGGGGCATGAGCCGCACCATGGTTGCCAACCTGGTTACCGGCGTGACCGAAGGCTTCAAAAAAGAGCTGGAGATCCAGGGTGTTGGTTACCGGGCGCAGATGCAGGGCAACACCCTGAAGCTGAACCTGGGCTACAGCCACGATGTTGATTTCACGGCTCCGGAAGGTGTCACCATCACTGCACCGAAGCAGACCGTGATCATTGTGGAAGGTAACGACCAGCAGCAGGTTGGCGAAGTCGCGGCGAAAATCCGCGAATGGCGCCGTCCCGAGCCGTACAAGGGCAAGGGCATCCGCTACAAGGGCGAGTTCATCTTCCGCAAGGAAGGCAAGAAGAAGTAAGGACGCAGACAATGGCAAACAGCAAAAGAACCCTGTTTCTGAAGCGCCGCCTGCGCGTTCGGAACAAACTTCGCAAAGTCAACGCCGGCCGTGTACGCCTGTCGGTTCACCGTTCGAACAAGAACATCAGCGTTCAGCTGATCGACGACGTTCGTGGCGTGACCCTGGCTTCGGCCTCGACCCTGGAAAAAGATCTGGGTGTTGTTGGCAAGAACAACGTCGAAGCGGCCACCAAAGTGGGCGCGGCCATCGCCGAGCGTGCCAAGAAGGCAGGCGTCGAAGAGGCCTATTTCGATCGTGGCGGCTTCCTGTTCCACGGCAAAGTGAAGGCTCTGGCCGACGCTGCGCGTGAAGGTGGTCTGAAGATATAAGACTTGCGGGCAGCTTTGCGGCTGCCCCGATGATCCGGGGGCCTCGGCACTAGTCGGGGCTCACTTGGATTGAACAAACGGCGCCGAGAAGCGCCACATGAGAAAAGGGATGCCAAATGGCAGAACGTGAAAACCGTCGGGGCCGTGGCCGCGACCGTGAAGAAGCACCGGAATTTGCAGATCGTCTGGTTGCGATCAACCGTGTGTCGAAAACCGTAAAAGGTGGTAAGCGCTTTGGCTTCGCCGCTCTGGTGGTTGTCGGCGATCAGAAAGGCCGCGTCGGCTTTGGTAAAGGGAAAGCGAAAGAAGTACCTGAAGCCATCCGTAAGGCGACTGAGCAAGCCAAGCGCCAGATGATCCGCGTGCAACTGCGCGAAGGTCGTACTCTGCACCACGACATCGAAGGCCGTCACGGCGCTGGTAAAGTGGTTATGCGTACCGCACCTGAAGGTACTGGTATCATCGCCGGTGGTCCGATGCGTGCCGTGTTCGAAATGCTGGGTGTTAAGGACGTTGTGTCCAAGTCGCTGGGCTCGCAGAACCCGTACAACATGATCCGCGCCACCATCAACGGCCTGCAGAAAGAGCAGAGCCCGCGTTCGGTCGCACAGCGTCGTGGCAAAAAGGTTGCTGACATCCTGCCCAAGCGGGACGAAGCACCAGCTGCTGCTGAAGCAGAAGCGTAAGGAGAGCGAACCATGGCAAAAACCATCGTCGTCAAGCAGATCGGTTCCCCGATCCGCCGCCCCGCCGAACAGCGCGCAACCCTGATCGGTCTGGGCCTGAACAAGATGCACAAGACCCGCGAACTGGAAGATACCCCTTCGGTCCGCGGCATGGTCAACAAGATCCCGCATCTGGTTGAGATCATCGAAGAGCGCGGCTAAGCGTAGCTTCTGTGAAGGCTTAGAAACGCCTCCGACCTTGGTCGGGGGCGTTATTTTTATGTCATTGGGCCTGAAAAGATTGAAACCAAGCGTTAGGATTTATAGGCGATTTGACTGACATATGACATGTAGCCAAAGAAAGTATTGGCAGCGATACGTGACTTCGCTTCGGCTTTCAAAGCTTCTGCGGTATCGGGAAACAAGACCCCTGTTTCGACCATCCTATCCGCACCTCTTTCGATCACCGTCAGAAAATAGGCCGCATCGCCTTCGGCGACATAGCCATGCCCTTTTCGTGGTCCCAATACGAACCCCTCGTTGGTCAGGATGCCCGAAATCTGACGCATGACCCAAAGGTTTGTGGTGTTTTGGTTTACCATGAACCGCACGAGTTGATCGAGCGGGTCATAGTCGGCGATTTGCGTCGTCGCAGTATCGTAATCCCCATCGCATATCGCCAGGATGCCACCCCGTTTCAGAATTCGGAACGCTTCCCGCACCACATCCTCTGGTCCGGGGACGTGGCAAAGCAACGTATGTAGCAAAACCAGATCGACCGAGTTGGCATCCCATCCTGTGTCCCGCGCATCGCCGACTTCAAAGGTCAGCCGAGGATCATCGGAAAAACGCATCCGAGCACGTTCGACCATTACGGGGGACGGCTCAATGCCATGGGCTGTCGCTGCCCCGGCCATTGCGAGCAGATCATTGGTCACGTGACCCGTTCCCGACCCCAGTTCCAGCGCCTTGGCACCATCGGGCAGGTCGAGTGGTTCCAGATAGGCCCGTCTGATCGCCGTCTGCGAAGCGTCCAGACACCGTGCCTCCATTGCGTCAGCGATGCGCTCCTGCAAGGCCGTATCTTGCGTGCCGAGGTCGGAATAAGGATCAGACAAAGCAAATACTCCCCTCAATACAAGGGTAAAGCATAGCAAGACTTGAACGATTCTTCATCTTAACGGCGACGCAAGGATTGGCTTATGGATGGGGCGGCGCGGTAAGAAGCCATAGCGTCCCATTCGCCATTCCGCTAACGCATACCGGCTAGACCGAAACTTCCGTTGTTAGCGGTACCCACCACCCTTATCTGAGCCCTGTCCCAAAAAGGAACGCAATCAATACCCGAGGAATGCGCCTCGGGCTCAGAAAGGAATAGAACCATGGCAAACACAGCTACATTTTCCCGCGAAGGTCTTGGCCTGAGCGACCGCATCGCAACCCTGTTCGCTCGCGCCAAAGAGGCATACGCCCTGCGCGCAGATTACAACCGGACCTATTCGGAACTGCAGGGTCTGAGTGATCGTGAACTGAACGACATCGGAGTACGTCGGTGTGACATCGCCGATATTGCCCGCGATCACGTTTACTGCTCGTAAGTTCTGGTCATCGGAACTTCCCGTGTGAGGCACCAAACGGTGCCTCTTTTGGGTTTTGGGGCTGAGCAATAGAAACGCGATCATTGCTTGCAAACAGCTCGTCAACGCTGTACGTCGCCCCGGTGGCATTGTGGCCACGAGAATCAAAACCAAGAAATGCCGTGGTTGGCCCATCACGCTTCGGGGGTCACATCCGGCTTAGGAGAAGCGAAATGAAACTGCACGAATTGCGCGACAATCCTGGCGCCGCACCGAAACGCACTCGCGTTGGCCGTGGTCCCGGTTCCGGCAAAGGTAAAATGGGTGGCCGTGGTATCAAAGGCCAGAAATCCCGTTCGGGTGTGGCCATCAATGGCTACGAAGGCGGCCAGATGCCGCTGTACCAACGCCTGCCCAAGCGTGGCTTCAACAAGCCGAACCGCAAGGCATTCGCCGTTATCAACCTGGGCCTGATCCAGAAATTCGTCGACGCCGGCAAGCTGGACGCCAAGGCTGCGATCACCGAAGATGCGCTGGTTGCATCCGGTCTGGTCCGTCGCAAGCTGGATGGTATCCGCGTACTGGCCAAAGGCGAGATCAGCGCCAAAGTGAACCTGGAAGTGACAGGTGCTTCGAAAGCTGCCGTTGAGGCAGTTGAGAAAGCGGGCGGTTCATTGACGGTCACAAAACCTGCTGCGGCAGAGTAAGCGCTTGTGAGCGGGCCAAGACCCGCTTACATAGACCTCAGAGTTTTCCAAGACGCCGCCCGAGCCGGAAAACGGTTCCGGGCGGTGTTTGCATAAGAGAGACCGATTTATGGTATCAGCAGCAGAACAAATGGCAGCCAACACAAGCTGGGCTGCTTTGGGCAAAGCCACCGATCTGCGCAACCGCATCCTGTTCACGCTGGGTTTGTTGATCGTCTATCGCCTGGGCACCTTTATTCCGGTGCCAGGGATCGACGGGCAGGCCCTGCGCGAGTTCATGGAACAGGCGGGGCAAGGCATCGGCGGCATGGTTTCGATGTTCACCGGCGGGGCGCTGGGACGGATGGGTATCTTTGCCCTCGGCATCATGCCCTACATCTCGGCCTCGATCATCGTGCAGCTGCTGACATCGATGGTTCCAGCGCTTGAGCAACTCAAGAAAGAGGGCGAGCAGGGCCGCAAGAAGATCAACCAATACACCCGTTTCGGCACCGTGGCACTGGCCACCGTTCAAGCCTATGGTCTGGCCGTTTCGCTGGAATCGGGTGATCTGGCCACCGATCCGGGCCTGTTCTTCCGCATGTCGACCATGATTACGCTGGTTGGCGGAACCATGTTCCTGATGTGGCTGGGTGAACAGATCACCGCGCGCGGCATCGGCAACGGTATCTCTCTGATCATCTTCGTTGGCATCATTGCCGAGGTTCCGGCTGCGCTGGCGCAGTTCTTCGCGTCGGGTCGTTCGGGTGCGATCAGCCCGGCCGTGATCGTCGGTGTGATCGTGATGGTCATCGCCGTGATTACCTTTGTGGTCTTCATGGAGCGCGCCCTGCGCAAGATCCACATTCAGTATCCGCGCCGTCAGGCCGGTATGAAGATCTATGAAGGCGGCTCCAGCCACCTGCCGGTCAAAGTGAACCCGGCCGGCGTTATCCCGGCAATCTTTGCGAGCTCGCTGCTGTTGCTGCCGGTGACGATCTCGACCTTCTCATCAGGTGCCACAAACGGTCCGGTTATGTCGTGGCTGCTGGCCAACTTCGGACCCGGACAGCCTCTGTACCTGCTGTTCTTCGCGTCGATGATCGTATTCTTTGCCTATTTCTATACGTTCAATGTGTCATTCAAGCCGGACGATGTGGCGGACAACCTGAAAAAGCAGAACGGCTTTGTGCCGGGTATCCGTCCGGGCAAGAAAACCGCTGAATATCTGGAATACGTGGTCAACCGCGTGTTGGTTCTGGGCTCGGCCTATCTGGCGGCGGTCTGTCTGCTGCCTGAAATTCTGCGGGGCCAATTTGCCATTCCGTTCTATTTCGGCGGCACCTCGGTTCTGATTATCGTCTCTGTGACCATGGACACGATCCAACAGGTTCAGAGTCACTTGCTGGCGCACCAATACGAAGGGCTGATCGAAAAGTCCCAATTGCGCGGCAAAGGTAAGAAACGCGGCAGGAAGGGATCCGCTCGTCGATGAATATCATTCTTTTGGGCCCCCCAGGCGCCGGTAAAGGGACGCAGGCGCGTCATTTGGTGGAAACTCGGGGCATGGTGCAACTGAGCACCGGAGACATGCTGCGTGAAGCCAAGGACAGCGGCACCGAAATGGGCAACCGCGTGGCCGAAGTGATGGCCAGGGGTGAGTTGGTCACGGACGAGATCGTAATCGGCCTGATCCGCGAAAAGCTGGAAGCGGGTGCCGAGGGTGGTTTCATCTTCGACGGCTTTCCGCGCACTCTGGCCCAGGCTGATGCGCTGGGCGAATTGCTGAACAGCACCGGCGAGACGCTGGATGCTGTCATCGCGATGGAGGTCAACGACGATGCTCTGGTCGCGCGGATCACGGCCCGGTCGACCTGTGGCGGCTGCGGCGAGGTCTATAATGACATCACCAAGCCTATTCCTGCAGACGGCAAGTGCACCAATTGCGGCAAAGAGAACGACTTCAAACGTCGCGCGGACGACAATGAGGAAAGCCTCAAGACCCGTCTGATGGAATACTACAAGAAAACCTCGATGCTGATCGGCTATTACCATGCCAAGGGCAACCTGTCCTGGGTCGATGGTCTGGGCGAAATCGAAGAGGTTCAGGGCGCGATTGCGGCTGTTCTGGACGCCTGAGCAATCGGCATTTGAATATGGGCTTGACGACACGTTCAAAAGCCCATATCGACCCCCATCCCCAAAGGGAATCAAGACCGCGCGCGGGATTCGTCCCAACCGCCCCGACCACCTCGAATAATACTGGACCCTCTGGCGTCACTGCCACGGTCAGGTGTTGTGAAAAAAGGTTCCGGAGCTACGGAACCGCAACAAAAAGGAAAGTGACACGTGGCACGTATTGCCGGCGTAAACATCCCGACTGCAAAGCGGGTACCAATCGCCCTCACATATATCACCGGTATCGGCAACACCTCGGCCAAAGCGATCTGCGAAGCCGTGGGCATTGAAGCGCACCGTCGCGTCAACGAACTGTCCGACGCCGAAGTTCTGGCCATCCGCGAGCACATCGACGCAAACTTCACCGTCGAAGGTGACCTGCGTCGTGAAGTTCAGATGAACGTCAAGCGCCTGATGGACCTGGGCTGCTACCGCGGTCTGCGTCACCGCCGCAACCTGCCGGTTCGCGGTCAGCGCACCCACACCAATGCTCGTACCCGCAAAGGCCCCGCAAAGGCCATTGCCGGTAAGAAGAAATAAGGGAGGGTCTGACCGATGGCACGTGACAAGACTCGCGTTAAGCGCAAAGAGCGTAAGAACATCGCATCGGGCGTCGCCCATGTGAACTCGACCTTCAACAACACCAAGATCCTGATCTCGGACGTACAAGGCAACGCCATCTCGTGGTCGTCTGCCGGTACCATGGGCTTCAAAGGGTCGCGTAAATCGACACCTTACGCCGCTCAGATGGCTGCAGAAGACGCAGGCAAAAAGGCGCAGGAACATGGCGTCAAGACGCTGGAAGTCGAAGTTCAGGGCCCCGGTTCGGGTCGTGAATCGGCTCTGCGTGCGCTGGCTGCCGTGGGCTTCAACATCACGTCGATCCGCGACGTGACTCCGATCGCTCACAACGGTTGCCGCCCGCCGAAGCGCCGCCGCGTCTAAGCGATTTTGAATTCAGCTGGGGCTGCGTTTTTGCGCGGCCCCAGCACGTCATTTTGAACCTCGGGCGTCTGCACCTTGTTGGTCATGGGGCGCGGACAGGAATGGAGGGATTACATGATCCACAAGAATTGGGCAGAATTGATCAAGCCGACCCAGCTTGACGGCAAGCCGGGCAACGACCCTGCACGTCAGGCAACCCTGGTTGCTGAACCGCTGGAGCGTGGCTTTGGTCTAACCCTGGGCAACGCCCTGCGCCGCGTTCTGATGAGCTCGCTGCAAGGCGCGGCCATCACCAGCGTTCAGATCGACAACGTCCTGCACGAGTTCTCTAGCGTGGCGGGCGTGCGTGAAGACGTCACCGACATCATCCTGAACCTCAAAGGCGTGTCGCTGCGCATGGAAGTCGAAGGGCCCAAACGCCTGTCGATCAATGCCAAAGGCCCCGCCGTTGTCACCGCTGGCGACATCAGCGAAAGCGCCGGTATCGAGGTTCTGAACCGCGATCACGTCATCTGCCACCTGGATGATGGCGCCGACCTGTTCATGGAACTGACCGTCAACACCGGCAAAGGTTATGTCTCGGCTGAAAAGAACAAGCCCGAAGACGCACCCATTGGCCTGATCCCGATCGACGCGATCTATTCGCCGGTCAAAAAGGTTGCCTATGACGTTCAGCCGACCCGTGAAGGTCAGGTTCTGGACTATGACAAGCTGACCCTGAAGATCGAAACTGATGGTTCGATCACGCCGGAAGACGCGCTGGCCTATGCCGCTCGTATCCTGCAGGATCAGTTGTCGATCTTCGTCAACTTCGACGAGCCGGAATCGGCTGGCCGTCAGGACGAAGACGATGGTCTGGAGTTCAACCCGCTGCTGCTGAAGAAAGTAGACGAGCTGGAGCTGTCGGTCCGTTCGGCAAACTGCCTGAAGAACGACAACATCGTTTACATCGGCGACCTGATCCAGAAGACCGAAGCCGAGATGCTGCGCACCCCGAACTTCGGCCGCAAGTCGCTGAACGAGATCAAAGAAGTGCTGTCCGGCATGGGTCTGCACCTCGGCATGGATGTCGAGGACTGGCCGCCCGACAACATCGAAGATCTGGCGAAGAAATTCGAAGACGCGTTCTAAACGCGTCTTCCCAAATGCCCGGGCGTCCGGGGACAAAATGGGCACTTCCGCCCCAAGGAGAGCCGGTGACACGCATCGCCGGCCAGACAAAGCAAAACGCGAAAGAAGGAACTAGAAAATGCGTCACGCACGTGGTTACCGCCGCCTGAACCGTACTCATGAGCACCGTAAGGCTCTGTTTGCGAACATGGCTGGCTCGCTCATCGAGCATGAGCAAATCAAAACAACTCTGCCCAAGGCAAAAGAACTGCGCCCGATCATCGAAAAGCTGGTCACTCTGGGCAAGCGCGGCGACCTGCACGCCCGCCGTCAGGCCGCATCGCAGCTGAAAGAAGACAAAGACGTCGCCAAGCTGTTCGAAGTTCTGGGCCCCCGCTACGCCGAGCGTCAGGGCGGTTATGTCCGCATCCTGAAAGCTGGCTTCCGCTATGGCGACATGGCCCCGATGGCGATCATCGAATTCGTGGATCGTGACGTCGACGCCAAAGGCGCGGCTGACAAGGCCCGCGTTGCTGCCGAAGAGGCTGCCGACGACGAATAAGCGTCATCGATACCTGATCAGAAACCCTCGCTTTTCAGAAGCGGGGGTTTTTCTTTTTTGGCATCCGATTTTGCCCATTTACATTCTGACCTATTCCCAAGCTTACGATCGTGGATCGCCAACCGACAGCGATCTTGCAAACGGTCCTTCTTGCGGACATATCAGTCGGTGAACATAAACGAGGGTCTCATGTTCCGCACGCTTCTGCTTTGCTTGTCCATTGTATGTCTGAACGGGCCCGCAATGGCCCAGACAAAGGTGCCGCAATCCCAGGCCGAGATTTCGCTGGGTTTTGCACCGGTGGTCAAAGAGGCCTCACCAGCGGTCGTTAATATCTATGCCAAGATCGTGCGTCAGGGTCGGGCGAACCCGTTTTTCTCGGACCCGTTCTTTCAGGACTTCTTTGGCCGCGGATTTGGCGAGCCGCGTCAAAGGGTTCAAAACTCGCTGGGATCAGGGGTGATCCTGTCGGCGGATGGCTACGTAGTCTCGAATTACCACGTGGTCGGAACGGCAACGGAAATACGTGTGGTGACCACAGATCGGCGCGAGTTTTCGGCTGAGGTCGTACTCGGCGACAAGGAAAGCGATATCGCAATTCTGCGGCTGCAAGAGGCCGAGGACCTACCTTACCTGCAAATGCGCGACTCTGATCACGTTGAGGTCGGGGAACTGACCCTTGCCATTGGTAACCCGTTCGGGGTGGGGCAAACGGTGTCTTCGGGCATTGTCTCGGGCTTGGCGCGTACCGGAACGGCCACCGGCAATGCGCGGGGTTACTTCATTCAAACAGACGCTGCGATCAACCCCGGCAACTCGGGCGGAGCGTTGATCGATGTGAACGGGAACCTGATAGGGATCAATACGTCAATCCTGACGCGGTCGGGCGGGTCTAACGGGATTGGTTTTGCCATTCCCGCCAACTTGGTGGCCGAATTCCTGCGTCAGGCGCAGGCGGGCAACGAAAGTTTCGTCAGTCCGTGGGCCGGAATGGCGGGCCAGCACATGAGCGCCGACATCGCCGAGTCGTTGGGGATGGTAATCCCGCTGGGTGTCGTGATTTCTGACCTGCACCCACTTAGCCCTTTGGCTGAGGCCGGGTTGCGTGTGGGCGATGTTGTGACCCATGTGGATGGGGATGAGGTGAATTCTCCTGCCGAGATGAAATTCCGCATGTCCGTGGCTGGTGTTGGCGGTACATCCGTAGTCACTCGCCTGCGCGGCGGAGATCAAACGGATGTCGAAATCGCCCTTGTCCGCGCACCCGAGACCCCGGCTGCAGAGGAAACAACCCTCGACGAGGGCACGGTTATGCCAGGACTGATTGTCTCGCGTGTGAACCCAGCGGTGATTTCGCGCCTAGGGTTGTTGCTGTCGCAAACCGGTGTGGTCGTGGTTGATGCTGGTCGGTATGGCGGGCGGTCGGGGCTGCGCGCGGGCGATGTGCTCAGCAGCATTAATGGCGAGAGCATTGCACATCCTACCGATGTTGTTGAAGCGCTGACTGATCCGGGCCGCAGGCTGACCTTTGATATCTTGCGCGGAGGGCGGTCTGTATCGCTGCGGTTCCGTCTGTGAGCGACCTTTTCGACACCGGGGCTCCACCGCCTGAATCTTCGGCGCACCGTCCATTGGCGGATCGATTGCGACCGCAGTCCTTGTCTGAGGTCATCGGACAAGAACAGGTCTTGGGACCGGACGCGCCCTTGGGTGTAATGCTGGCGTCTGGCAGCTTGTCCAGTCTGGTTTTCTGGGGCCCGCCGGGGGTGGGCAAGACAACGATCGCTCGGCTGTTGGCGCAAGAGACGGATTTGCATTTCGTACAGATCAGCGCAATTTTCACCGGTGTGCCGGACCTGAAGAAAGTGTTCGAAGCGGCCAAGATCCGACGCCAGAACGGGCAGGGGACGCTGCTGTTCGTCGATGAGATTCACCGCTTTAACAAGGCCCAGCAAGACGGGTTCCTGCCGCATATGGAGGACGGGACGATCCTGTTGGTGGGCGCCACGACCGAAAACCCCTCGTTCGAACTGAACGCGGCTGTTCTTAGCCGGGCGCAGGTTTTGGTGTTGGAACGGCTCAGCCTGTCTGATCTGGAGCGGTTGACCCAACGTGCCGAGAAGGAACTGAATCTGGCGTTGCCGTTGACCGGAGCGGCGCGGGAAGCCTTGCAAGAGATGGCGGATGGGGACGGTCGAGCGCTGTTGAATCTGATCGAACAGGTTGCGGCTTGGAAGGTCGATGCGCCCTTGGACCCCGACGCTCTGTCGACGCGGTTGATGCGCCGTGCGGCAAAGTACGACAAATCGGGGGACGAGCATTACAACCTGATTTCGGCCCTGCACAAATCAGTGCGCGGGTCGGACCCGGACGCGGCGCTGTATTGGTTCGCCCGGATGTTGAATGGTGGCGAAGACCCAAGGTATCTGGCCCGCCGGATCACCCGGATGGCGGTTGAGGATATCGGTCTGGCCGACCCGCAGGCACAGGCGATCTGCCTGCAATCCTGGCAAACCTATGAACGGCTTGGCAGCCCCGAGGGCGAATTGGCGCTGGCGCAGGCATTGGTCTATTTGGCTTTGGCGCCCAAATCCAACGGGGCCTATATGGGCTACAAAGCGGCGATGCGGTTGGCCAAGCAATCGGGCAGTGAACCGCCGCCCAAGCATATCCTGAACGCGCCGACCTCGTTGATGAAAGATCATGGCTATGGCGCGGGCTATGCCTATGACCACGATGCCGAGGATGGCTTTTCAGGTCAGAACTACTTCCCGGACGGAATGGAAAGGCCCGAGCTTTATCAACCGGTCGAACGCGGGTTCGAACGCGAGTTGAAAAAGCGGCTGGATTACTTCGCCAAGCTGCGCGCGCAACGGAACGCTTAGCTGTCTTGACTCTTGCAGTGCGGCACGCCACAGACGCGCATGTTTTCTAAGGCACTGACAGACACGCAATCCGTGCGGATCACCTGCGCGGCGCAGAGGGTATCGCTATGAGCGGCGTACAAATGATCACCGTGGCAGAAGGTGACGGCGACCAAAGGGTCGACCGATGGCTGCGCCGTTTGTTCCCGCATGTCAGTCAGGGGCGCATCGAAAAGATGTGCCGCAAGGGCGAGCTGAGGGTCGAGGGCGGACGGGTCAAAGCTTCGACCAGGCTTGAAGTCGGTCAGGTCGTGCGCGTACCGCCATTGCCCGACGCCGATCACAAACCGGTCGAGGTCACGCGGCGGGTCTCGGATGCCGATGCAAAGATGATCCAGTCCTGCGTGATCTACCGCGACGATCACGTTTTGGCGCTGAACAAACCTCATGGGTTGCCAGTTCAGGGTGGCAGCGGTCAGACACGGCACGTGGACAGCCTGTCCGAGGCGCTGCGCTTTGGCTACGAGGAAAACCCTCGGTTGGTGCACCGGCTCGACAAAGATACCTCGGGCGTATTGCTCATGGCTCGCACCCGTGAAGCCGCCAAGGGTTTGACCGCTGCATTCCGGCATCGGGATACACGAAAGATCTACTGGGCTTTGGTGGCCGGTGTTCCGACACCCTATTTGGGCGAGATCAAGACCGGGCTGGTCAAGGCTACAGGTCACGGCAAGCACGGTGAGGGCGAAAAGATGATCCCCGTCCACCTGAACGAGATCAACGACACACCCGGCGCGAAACGGGCGCATACGCTCTATGCCACGCTCTACCGTGTGGCCGGGCGCGCGGCCTGGGTGGCGATGGAGCCGATCACCGGCCGAACCCATCAATTGCGGGCGCATATGGCGGCGATTGGGCATCCGATCATTGGCGATGGCAAATATGGTGGATCAGGGCAAGAGAACCTTGGCGATGGCTGGGGTGCGCAGCTGGGCGGTGTCATCAGCAAGAAGCTGCACCTTCATGCACGGCAAGCTTCGTTTCAACACCCAGTGACGCGCAAGACCGTGACAATCACCGCGCCCTTGCCCGATCACATGAAACACAGTTGGGACACGTTCGGCTGGACCGAAGACTTGGCCGCAGACGACCCGTTTGAGGAATTGCAATGAGCGCGCCATTGCGGCTGGTGTTGTTCGACGTGGATGGAACTCTGGTTGACAGTCAGGGCAGCATCGTTGCGGCCATGACCGCCAGTTTCCAGGCCCTGTCCCTGCCGGTGCCTGATCGTAAAGCAATCCTGTCCATCGTGGGTTTGTCCTTGCCGAAGGCTTTGGCACAATTGGCTCCTGAGCACTCGGAAAGGGATCAAGGCCGATTGGTCGAGGGGTACAAACAGGCGTATCACGCCAACAGGCTTTCGCAGGGCGTTACCAACTCTCCGCTTTATCCGGGTGCGCGTGAGATTATCGAGCGTCTGCACGCCATTCCTGAAATTCTGTTGGGCGTCGCGACCGGAAAATCTCAGCGCGGTTTGGATGCTCTGATCGAAGGGCATGGGTTGGACGGGTTTTTTGTGACGCGTCAGGTCGCGGACCATCATCCGTCAAAGCCGCATCCGTCGATGATCGACACAGCGCGGGGCGAGACAGGCGTTGACGCAGCCAACACCGTGATGATCGGAGACACGCGGTTTGACATGGAGATGGCTGCCGCTGCGGGGGTTCCGAGCGTCGGGGTGACATGGGGCTATCACGCCCGACCTGCGTTGCAATCCGCGACGACAATTATCGAAACATTCGACCAGTTGCCCGGAGCACTGGATCATATCTGGGCTTAAAAACATGAGCGACTGGAAACCGAAAAGATTCTGGACCGACTGCGCGGTTGTTGAAGCCGACGGAGGCTATACGGTCGAATTGGACGGACGGCGGGTCAAGACTCCGGCCAAGGCCGCTTTGATCCTGCCAACCCGCGCCATGGCCCAGGAAGTTGCCGCTGAATGGGACGGACAAGAAAAAGAGGTCGACCCGAGCGTAATGCCGTTCACTCGCTCAGCAAATGCAGCGATCGACAAAGTGCGCCACCAGCACGCCGAGGTTGCTGACATGTTGGCCGACTATGGCGATTCGGATTTGCTGTGTTATCGGGCGACGCACCCCCAAGCGTTGCAGCAAAGGCAGGCCGAACAATGGGATCCGGCCCTTGACTGGGCGGCTGAGGCGCTGTCGGCCAGACTGTTGCCGATTGCAGGGGTGTCGCATCAACCGCAACCCGCCCCATCGCTGGACGCGCTCAGAAAACGTGTGCATGCGTTCAACGACTTTCAGATGGCTGCCTTTCACGATCTGGTCAGCCTTTCAGGATCATTGATCCTGGGTTTCGCCGCTGCCCAAAACTGGCGCAAAGCCGATGAAATTTGGACTTTTTCCAGACTTGATGAGCTTTGGCAGATCGAGCAATGGGGGCACGACGACGAGGCCCACGCTGCAGCCGAAACCAAAAAAGCGGCGTTTCTGCACGCAAAGAGGTTCTTTGATCTCTCCGTTTGAGCCTTTGCAGCCAGAAATTCGGATTGCCGGGCAAAAATTGCCAAAACGGACCTATCGATTTCCCTGATCCGACCCTTGACGTTTGTTTATGAATGCGACCAAACTCAAGCCCACTAAAGGGGAGACACCTTTGGGGAAACCTTTCTGGTGCCAAAGGTGCCGGACAGAGCCGTCCCATGAGCGGGGCGGAAAAACAGGAAGAGGTAAAAATGAAAAAATCCGTAATCTTCGGCGCGGCTACAGTTGCCGCTCTGGCCGCAGGTGCTGCCATGGCGGGCACAGTGGACGACGTCAAAGCCCGCGGTAAGCTGAACTGCGGTGTGACTACCGGTCTGGTTGGCTTTGCCGCACCCGACGCGAATGGCGAATGGCAAGGCTTTGATGTCTCGCTGTGCCGTGCTGTCGCTGCCGCCGTTCTGGGCGATGCAAGCGCTGTTGAATTTGTTCCGACCACCGGTAAGACACGCTTTACCGCGCTGGCCTCGGGCGAGATCGACATGCTGGCCCGGAACACCACCTGGACCTTCAGCCGCGACGTCGACCTGAAATTCGAATTTGTCGGCGTGAACTACTATGACGGTCAAGGCTTTATGGTTCCCAAGGCACTGGGCGTAAGCTCGGCCAAGGAACTGGACGGCGCGACTGTCTGCATCCAAACCGGAACCACCACCGAGCTGAACCTGGCGGATTTCTTCCGCTCGAACAACATCAGCTACGAGCCGGTTCCGATCGAAACCAACGCCGAAGCGCAGCAGCAGTATCTGGCTGGCGCATGTGACGTTTATACCACCGACGCATCGGGCCTGGCCGCAACGCGCGCCACGTTCGAAGATCCGTCGGCACACGTCCTGCTGCCCGAAATCATCTCGAAAGAGCCGCTGGGCCCGCTGGTCCGTCATGGCGATCACGAGTGGGGCGACGTTGTCCGTTGGACTCTGAACGCACTGGTTTCAGCTGAAGAGCTGGGCGTGACCTCGGCGAATATCGACGAGATGTCCGCTGGCACCAACAACCCAGAAGTCAACCGCCTGCTGGGTACCGAAGGTACTCTGGGTGAGATGCTGGGTCTGGATGCTGACTGGGCCATGAAGGCGATCAAGGCCGGTGGTAACTATGGCGAAGTCTTTGCCAAGAACATCGGTGAGGAAACTCCGATCGGTCTGGCGCGCGGTCTGAACGCACAGTGGACCGAAGGTGGTCTGCTGTACTCACCGCCGTTCCGCTAAAATCACGGAAAAGGGCGCAGGATAACCTGCGCCCTTTTTTCCATCAAAATGCTAAGGGCGGCTCGAGAGTGGGGAAAACCCTGCCGGTTTACGAAGCGCCTGAAATGCACGGGGATTCCAAAATATGTCGACTATGACTGACCCGCCGAAAGCTGACTTTCGGTTGTCTATGCTCATAAACGATACCCGCTATCGCTCACTGACGTTTCAGGTGATCGCGGCCGTCGTTATTGCGCTTTCAATCTGGTATCTGGGTAACAACCTGATCCAGAACCTCCGGGCCGCTGGCCTCAATATTTCTTATTCCTTCCTTGGCGACCCGTCGGGGTACGATATCAACCAGCGTTTGATTGACTATGACAGCCAGTCCTCGCATGGTCGGGCGGCGGTTGTAGGCATCCTCAACACCTTGCTGGTTGCGTTTCTGGCCTGCATTACCGCAACAGTCTTTGGTGTAATCGCCGGGGTTTTGCGCCTGTCGAACAACTGGCTCGTTTCAAAACTGATGGCGGTCTATGTCGAGATTTTCCGGAATATTCCGGTCCTGATCTGGATCATTATCATTTTCACCATCATGACGGCCGTGCTGCCGGGCCCGCGTGAGTTCCGGGGGGATAATCCAACCTCAAGCATGGTTCTGGATCTCTTCGCGTTTACCAACCGTGGCGTTTACGTCCCGCGCCCGGACTTCTCCAACGGGTTGTTCAGTTCGACATTCCTGAACTGGATCGTGGTACTTGCAGTTCTTGCCGGGTCCTGGTTCGTCTCGAAAGAGATCGAAAAACGAGCCACGCATAGGCAGGAGGAAACGGGTGAACGTCCGAAGACCTTGCTGCCCAAACTGGCGGTTTGGCTAGGTCCTCTTGTCATCCTGATGTTCCTTATGGGGCTGACTTGGAATGTCCCCGAACTGAAGGGCTTTAACTTTAGCGGTGGTATCAAGGTTGGTGGTCCGCTGATTGCACTGTGGTTTGCGTTGTCGATCTATACCGGCGCGTTTATCGCGGAAAACGTGCGGGCGGGTATTCAGGCGATCAGCAAGGGTCAGACCGAGGCCGCCGCAGCGCTGGGCCTTCGTCCCGGTCGGATCATGAACCTTGTGATCCTGCCTCAGGCCCTGCGGGTGATCATCCCGCCGTTGATCTCGCAATATCTGAACATCACCAAGAACTCGTCTCTGGCAATCGCGGTCGGCTATGCGGATATCACCGCAACGCTAGGTGGCATCACGCTGAACCAGACCGGACGTGCAATCGAATGTGTTCTGTTGCTGATGCTGTTCTATCTGACAGCCTCGCTACTGATCTCGATGGTGATGAACGTCTATAACGCGTCCGTCAAGTTGAAGGAGCGCTAAGCCATGGCTGATCAAACAACCAATCCGATCGCCTTCGTGGCCGAGGGCACCATCCCGCCGTCTCCGCCACCCGCAAATGAAACGGGTGTCGTCAAATGGCTGCGCCAGAATCTGTTCTCGGGCGTGACAAACACGATCCTGACACTTGTCTCGCTGGTGCTGATCTACCTGATCCTTCAGAACACGTTGCCGTGGATTTTGAACGGGGTCTGGAACGCGAACTCTCTGGCGGAATGCCGTGAGATTCTTGCTGGCAAGACGGGCGCCTGTTTCGCGGTTCTGACGGAACGCTGGCCCCAGCTGATCTATGGCTTCAAATACCCGGATGAAGCCTACTGGCGCCCGAATCTGGCCTTTGTACTGATGCTGGTGGCGTTGGCGCCGGTTCTGTTCTTTGACCTGCCGCGCAAACTGCTGGTGTTCACAGCGCTTTACCCTTTCATTGCCTTTTGGCTGATCTGGGGTGGCACCATTCTGGTTCCGATCGTGGCGCTGGTTGGCTGCGTGGCCGGCGGTGCCGTATTCCAGAAATTCGGCAAGAACAGCTTTGCGGCTGGCTTCTTCGGCGCCATCATCGTTGCGCTGGTCGTTTGGAAGGTTGGTGGCGCGCTGATCCCGGAAGGGGCGTCAGAGAATGCAATGCTCTCTGCCGTTCCCAGCCGTGATCTGGGTGGTTTCATGCTGAACATGATGCTTGGGCTAACCTGTGTGTCTTTGTCGGTCCCTCTGGGGATCGCGTTGGCCTTGGGTCGTCAATCGACCATGCCGCTGATCAAATGGGTCTGTGTCATCTTCATCGAATTCATCCGTGGCGTGCCTCTGATCACGCTGCTGTTCGTGGCTTCGGTGATGCTGTCGTATTTCTTCCCGCCTGAAAGCACGGTCGACCTGTTCCTGCGCGTTGTGATCATGATCACCATGTTCTCAGCCGCCTATATCGCCGAGGTGATCCGCGGCGGTCTGGCAGCGCTTCCACGTGGACAGTACGAAGCGGCAGACAGCCTTGGTCTGGATTACCCGCAGGCGATGCGTCTGATCATCCTGCCGCAGGCTCTGAAGATCTCGATCCCCGGTATCGTGAACGTGGCCGTTGGCCTGTTCAAGGACACCACACTGGTTTCGGTCATTTCGATGTTCGATCTGGTGGGCATGATCCGGGGGCCCATCCTGGCGTCGACCGAATGGAACGGCGTCTATTGGGAGCTTCTGGGCTTTGCCGCGCTTCTGTTCTTCGTCGTCTGCTACGGCATCTCTCAATATTCTCAGTGGCTCGAGCGTCGCCTTGCCACCGATCATCATTAAGGAGTTCAACACATGTCTGAACTTGCAATCGAACGCGAAATCGACCGCTCGAAGATGCAGGTGAGCGACGAGGTCGCCATCGACATCAACGCAATGAACAAGTGGTACGGGTCCTTCCACGTGCTGCGTGACATCAATCTGACCGTCAATCAGGGCGAGCGGATTGTTATTGCCGGCCCATCGGGCTCGGGCAAGTCCACCCTGATCCGCTGCCTGAACGCGCTGGAAGAACACCAGCAGGGCAAGATCGTGGTGGACGGGATTGAACTGTCGAATGACCTGAAAAACATCGACAAAATCCGGTCCGAGGTTGGCATGGTGTTCCAGCACTTCAACCTGTTCCCGCATCTGACCATTCTGGAGAACTGCACGCTGGCCCCGATCTGGGTGCGTAAGACGCCCAAGAAAGAGGCCGAAGAGCGCGCGATGCATTTCCTGGAAAAGGTGAAGATCCCCGAGCAGGCGGACAAGTACCCCGGTCAACTTTCAGGCGGTCAGCAGCAGCGTGTGGCGATTGCGCGATCCTTGTGCATGATGCCGCGGATCATGTTGTTCGATGAACCGACCTCGGCGCTGGACCCCGAGATGATCAAAGAGGTGCTCGACACCATGATCGAACTGGCCGAGGAAGGCATGACCATGCTGTGCGTGACCCACGAGATGGGCTTTGCCCGTCAGGTCGCCAACCGCGTGATCTTTATGGATGCCGGTCAGATTGTGGAACAGAACGAACCCGAAGAGTTCTTCAACAACCCAAAAAGCGAGCGGACCAAGCTGTTCCTCAGCCAGATTCTGGGGCACTGATTTCGGTACGATTTTGGAAAGGCGGGGCTGTGGCCTCGCCTTTTTCTATGGCGTCAACTCGCGTGGAATGGCGAAGCCCAAAACCTCGCCACTGCCCCATTGAATATCGGCCCAATCGGTGATCGGAAACCGGATCACCGTTGTTGCGCAAGTGGGGTAGTCGTGAAAACGGGCGTGGTTGGGGGTGTCGCGTAGGATGCGGTTGGCAAACCCGGCAATGCCGGGATTGTGGCCCAGCATAAGCACAGTGGGTTCCGTGGCCCCCGACAGCTCGATCAGCATGTCTTCGGGTGCCGCATGATACAGGCAGCGATGAAAGCAGATTTTCTCGGCCTTCAGCCCCATACGGTCCCAAGTCTCACGGGTCCGGGCCGAGGTTGAACTCAGCACCTCATCCGGTAGCCAGCCGTTGTCCTGCAGCCAACCGGAAATCGCCTGTGCCGATCTGCGCCCGCGTTTGGTCAGGGGGCGGTCGTGATCCTCGAGCATCGGATCGTCCCAACTGGATTTGGCGTGGCGGGTCAGGATCAGGGTCAGGCTCATGAAGGGTGAAAGGCTTTCATATGATGGGCGGATTGCTCTGGGTCGCGACCAGCGCCCGCGCTAAGCGGACAGGATAGGCGGGCGAGGCAGCCACCGGTCATGCAGGTTTGTCCTTGCTCGGTCGACAGGTGGTCATGGCAGATCGCGACGTCGTAGAAACTCTGACTGTTCAGCGCGCCGACCGGACAAGCCGTCGTGCATGGGGCAGGGCAGCTCGTACAGGGAGACAGAGCCGTTGCTTCCGGGATGGTGAACTCTTCGCAGAAATGTAGCGCGCCGCGGAGTGAGATCATCATACCAACGGTGTCATGTACCAACGCGCCGACCGGGCTGCTGAATGTGCGCCCAGACTTTAAGGCCCAGTCTATAAAGGGCGCATAGGGCGGCCCGCCGAACGGGAAGTGCGCCTGCGCACCGAGGTCTTGCGCCAATTGCCCGACAACCCGGCTGGACCAACGGTCCACAGGGTCAGCGCCCGACCATTCTGTTGAGGCCTTCAATACTGGCCAGAACCCCGGACCTGCACCCAAAAGGATCAACGTACCGCCGTCCAGTTGCTGCGCCTCCACCACGCGAGGATGCAGCGCTCCCATGACAATAAGCCCGGCATCATGCGCCGCGCGTTCGACGATGTCATAGGTGTCACAAGAGGAGGGCAGGGTGTGTCCGGTCATGTCTCCTCGGGTCTTGGGTCAATCTGGGCGGATCAGGGACCCGGCCCCGTGTTCGGTGAACAGCTCTAGCAATACTGCGTTGGGCGCGCGCCCGTCCAGGATCACGACCGCCCGCACGCCGCTGTGCAAAGCGTCCAGCGCTGTTTCGGTTTTGGGGATCATACCGCCCGCAATCGTGCCTTCCAACGTCATCTCGCGGATCTGACCGGCTTTCAACTCGGTCACCACCTCTCCGGCGGCATTCTTGACGCCTGAGACATCGGTCAGCAGCAGCAGGCGATCGGCTTTCAGCGCCGAGGCAATCGCGCCGGCTGCCGTGTCGCCGTTGACGTTGAAGGTCTCGCCTTCGCGGCCCGCCCCCAAAGGAGCAATCACCGGAATCACGTCATGCGCAAACAGATCGTGCAGGATTTTTGGGTTCATTTTTGAGGGCGATCCCACAAATCCCAATGACGCATCCGTCTGATCGCAAATCATCAGGTTCGCGTCCTTGCCAGACAAGCCCACGGCCGAGCCGCCCTGACCATTGATGGCCTGCACGATGCGCTTGTTGACCACGCCAGACAATACCATCTCGACCACTTCGACGGTGGCTTTGTCGGTGACACGCTTGCCGCCGACAAAATCGGATTGAATATCCAGCTTGTCCAGCATCGCGTTGATCATCGGCCCGCCGCCATGCACAACTACCGGGTTCACGCCAACCTGGCGCATCAACACGACATCGCGCGCAAAGCTCTCCATCGCTTCGTCGCTGCCCATGGCGTGCCCGCCCAGCTTGATGACGACGATTGCGCCGTCATACCGCTGCAGGTAGGGCAGTGCGCTGTTCAGTGTGGCGGCGGTGGCGATCCAGTCCCGGTTCATGTCTCGTGTCTTCATGGCTTAGGTCCCTCTGACGTTCCGTGTTAGGGCCTTTGCGTGGTGCTGCCAAGGGTGAAGCTATTCCAGATGCGCAATGATCGAGCGCAGGGTCGGAATACCGTCGCCCTTTTCGGACGAAGTCAGCACGATTTCCGGGAAGGCGGCGGGGTGCTTGGACAAAGCGCCGCGCACCTGATCCAGAACCTTTTCGCGCTCGTTGGCTTTGACCTTGTCGGCCTTGGTCAGCACGCATTGGAACGTCACGGCGCTGGTGTCCAACAGCTTCATGATCTCGGCATCCACCGGCTTGACCCCGTGGCGCGCGTCGATCAGCACGAAAGCTCGGCGCAGGGTTTGACGACCGCTCAGATACTGTTTCAGCAGCCGCTGCCACTTCTCGACGACCTTGACCGGTGCATTGGCATAGCCATAGCCGGGCAGGTCGACCAGATAGAGGTCCGGGCCTTGGGTGAAGAAGTTGATTTCTTGTGTGCGGCCCGGTGTGTTCGAGGCGCGCGCCAGCCCCTTGGTGCCGGTCAGAGCATTGATCAGGCTTGATTTGCCAACGTTCGAACGGCCCGCAAAGCAGACCTCAAGCCGGTCGGGGGGTGGCAGGCCATCCATGGCGACAACGCCTTTGACGAATTCGGACTGCCCGGCAAAGAGTTTTCGACCGGTTTCCGCCGACAAATCATCGGGATCTGGCACCAAGGGAAAGGGCAGGGCCGTCATAGCACTTGGACCTTGTCACCGGGCTTGACTTCGCCCGCGCGGATGACTTCGGCATAGACACCGAAATCCTGGTGACCCCAATGGCTCAACGCCCCCAGCGTATCTGCGTCGCGGATGCCAGTATCGGGGTTCGCTGTCGTAGCCAGACAGCGTGTGATCCGTTCACGTACGTGCAGAATTGCCTCACCGATCTGGACGTCGCGCCCAAGCCATTCGAACTCTTCCCACAGCGGAAGGCCATCGAACCAGATGTTGCCGCGCCAGCGATAGGTTGAAAGGTCCTGACCAAGCCTTTGTTCTACCGCGCGATGCGACGCCATGTTGTTCAGGCTGATCGATGGAAAATCGCTGTCGGTCATGCCGCGCCCCGGCACCCGAACGATCCGGGCCGAGGCCGCCCGATCCGTGGGCATCAGCGGTTTGACCCAGTCCAGAAATGCCTGCTGTTCGCTGTCAGGGGCAAAGGTCAGGTCCGGCCTCTCCGGATGCGACAGTGTCAGCGTTTCGCCGGCCGATTGCGCCGAAATTGCCATCAGCTTCGGGGCTTTGGCAACACGGCTGAAATTGGCACAGGGCACCCATTCCGAGCCATCAGCCTTGGAGGCTTCGTGCGCGACCGCCCATACGCGATCCCCGGGCATGGTCTGCCCGGGGTTTAACATGATGGTCTGCACGATCTCGCGACCATGGCTCTTGATCGGGTGCCGACACAGGCTGATGACTTCACCGGTCATTTGTCATCCGTCTTGGGCGTGCGCTTGAACCCGGATTTTATGTTGCCGAACACGTCAGGCTTATACCCCTGGCTGCGCATGATCAGATATTGCTGCGTGAACGTGATTGTGTTGTTCGCGATCCAGTAGACGACCAGACCACTTGCAAACCCACCCAGCATGAACATGAAGACCCATGGCATCCAGGCAAAGATCATCGCTTGCGTGGCGTCGGTTGGGGCTGGGTTCAACTTTTGTTGCAGCCACATCGAAATCCCAAGCAGCAGCGGCAGGATTCCGATAAAGACCAACGCCAGCAGCGTATCCGGTTGCGGACCGGCCCATGGTAACCAGCCAAAAAAGTTCAGGATCGAGGTCGGATCCGGCGCGCTGAGGTCCTGGAACGGGCCAAACCAAGGGGCCTGTCGCAGTTCGATTGTGACGAAAATCACCTTATACAGCGAGAAGAAGATCGGAATCTGCATCAAGATTGGCAAACAGCCCGCAGCGGGGTTCACCTTTTCTTTCTTGTACAGCTCCATCATGCCTTGCTGCATCTTCTGACGGTCGTCGCCCGCAGCCTCTTTCAGGGCCTCCATCTGCGGTTGAAGCTCTTTCATCTTCGCCATCGAGACGTAGGATTTGAAGGCCAACGGGAACAGGATTGCCTTGATGATCAGGGTCAGGCCGATGATCGACCAGCCCATGTTGCCGATCAGAACGTTGATGTTATGCAGCAGCCAGAAAATCGGCTTGGTCAGGAAGAAGAACCAGCCCCAATCGATGCTGTCGATGAATTTCTGAACACCCTCGGCCTGGTACTCGCGAATGGCCTCCCATTCTTTCGCACCAGCAAACAGTCGTGTTGTGACCTGTTCGGTCGCCCCCGGCGCTACGGTCAGCGTCGGCAGAACGGTCTCGGTCTGATAGATTTTGCGACGCGCGTCGTATTTCGCGGCAGCCTTGAACGCGGACCCCGGCTCGGGGATCAGCGTGGTCATCCAATAGTGGTCGGTGAACCCGATCCAGCCGTCCTGCTTGACCTGATAGACCTCGGCCTGGGCGCGCTCATTCGGGTCGATGTCGAAATCGCGCACATCGCCATAGTCGACCTCGGCCAGAGTGCCGTCGGCCATGCCGATGACACCTTCGTGCAGGATGAAAAAGTTCTTCAGTCCGGGCAGGTCCCCATCTTCGCCGATACCGTGGCGGGCAAGGATGCCATAGGGGGCCATGCTGACTTCGGACCCGGTGGTGTTTTCGACCGATTGCGTGACCGTGAACATGTAATCGGCGTCAATGGCGATGGTGCGGCGGAAAGTCAGGCCTTTGCCATTGTCCCAGGCCAGGGTCACAGGGGTGTCCACCCCGAGCGTTTCACCCTGTTGCAGCGACCAGATGGTGTTTGGTCCGGGAACATCCTCACCCGCGACACCCGCACCGGGGGCCCAGCCGTACAAGGCATAGTAGGCAGAATCGGACCCGACCGGCGACAGCAATTCCACAATGGGCGCGCCTTCATCGATCGATACCTTGTAGTCTTTCAGGAACAGCTCATCGATGCGGCCTCCGGACAATGACAGGCTGCCGGACAGGCGCGGCGTGTCGATCGGCACGCGCGGTGCTTCTGCTTCGGTCTGAACCTCGTCGGCGGCCACCGTTGCCTCACCCACGGTGCCGGAATCAGCGGCGCTTGGCGTTTGCAGCGCTTCGCCTTCGGCGGCTGCAATTTCGGCTTGTTCCGACACGGTTGTTTGCTCCGGCGGAGGGAACAAAACGAACCACACGAGGATCACCAAAAAGCTGAGCGCGGTTGCGAGGATGAGGTTCTTGTTCTGATCGTCCATCTGGGACAGCTACCTTGAGCAGTGAAACACACCCGCTGGGTTCAACAGAGTGCAGCCCCAAAGGTCAAGTGGATTCGCCCAGAATTAACCTCGACACTGCGACAGGCATGCTGAAACCACAGTTTATCCCGCTTTGCCTCCGATTTTAGGGGCACCCTTCATCTTCGCGCGATGCGATGCGATCCAGGCGGACGTCTTTTCGAAGGGCATTGGTTTGCCAATACCGAAACCTTGAACATGGTTGCTGCCCAACTGTGCCATCAGCGCATGTTCGCCGGGGGTTTCAACGCCTTCGGCCAGTGTTTCAACATTCAGCCGTTCAGCCATGGTCAGGATGGCGCTGACCAACTGTTGTTGGCTTGGGTCCTTATCCGCCTTCGCGACAAAGGTCCTGTCGATTTTAATCCGAGACACGTTAAACCGCTTGATCGAGGCAATTGACGCATGCCCGGTGCCGAAATCATCCAGATCAATGCAGCATCCCATTTCGGCCATGGTTGTGACATTGCGGGTGACGACATCTTCCGGCCCACGGGCAAAAACAGTCTCCAGAATTTCGATGGCAAGCCGATCTGGTGTAAGGTCGAACTGATCCAGTTCCCATTTCAGTCGATCCGTCAGGCCGGGGTTGCGCAGCTCATCCGGCGAGAAATTCACCCCAACCCGAGGAACCACGAGCCCGGCGCGATCCCACGCGCGCATCGCCTCAAATGCGCGGTGCCGCATGGTTTGGCCCAGCCGTTCCATAAGCTCTGCCTGTTCCGCGAAGGGCAGGAAGATCTGGGGGCCAAGGACGCCCTTGGTCGGATGCTCCCACCGGGCTAGCGCCTCGAAACCTGTGATCTCCCCCGTATCCGTGGATTGCTGTGGCTGAAACCAGGGGCGAATTTCACCATTCTCCAGCGCAGCCTCAAAATCCTTGCGCAGATTGGCGCGGACCAGCGATCTGCGCCTTGTGTCGGAAGAAAAGGCGCGGATCGTCGAAGGTCCGGTTCTTTGCGCCTCTGCCAAAGCGGCTGTGGCCGCTTCGATCCAGTCCGGAGCATCAGCATCCGGCAGGTTTGACAACTGGCAGAACCCGACCGAGCAAGACAGATAGACGCTTGCCCCGTTCAGCGTGATCGGCTCCTCAATCGCGCCTTGAATGCGACCGGACATCTGAATGCAGGCCTCAAGATCCAGATTGGCCGAGGGTGCCATCCCGATCAAAAATCTGTTCTGGCCCAATTGGGTAAAAAGGTCCTGGCTGCGGATGATCCCCAGGATGCGTTCGCTGAATTGAATCGAGAGGTGACTGGCGGCCACCTGCCCGTGCAGATCCAGCATGCCAATAAAATCATCCAGCGATACCGCGATGCAGGCCGCGTGTTCGCCGGACCGGCGCGCCGCGTCCTGCAGCGCTTGCAATTCCGTTTTGAAGACATCGTTGGGCACTGCCCCGCTGGGTCTGACCCCTTTGCTTGTTGCTGTATAGGACCGGCTGCCCAGAAGACCGGTGGCCGCAAAGGCATGCGGAAGGCCTAGCGCGGCGCCAGCCAACGCAGTTTCTCCACCCAGCCAAAACGAAGCCAGGCAGACCGCCGGTACAAATGCCAATGCCTGAGGGCCGGTCAAAGCAGTGCGTGACGTGTTGAGAATACGTTCGACAGAAAAGTGTTTCCGCATCGGTTCCTACGGCCTTTGACTTGGGCGGGGATCGCTCAACCCGACCCTAGGGAACCATTCTGAGTCAGTCGTTAACGCAACTGCGGAATTTCGTCTGAATTTTCATCTATTTGACTCGGCTTTAACGCCAATCCAGCGAAATCGAACAATTTCGGATCCAGCAGATGTGAAGGCCTTGCATTGGTCAAAGCCCGGAACATGACCTGCCGCCGGCCCGGCGCGTTCTTTTCCCACTGGTCCAGAATTTGCTTGACCTGTTGGCGTTGCAGCCCGTCCTGACTGCCACACAGATCGCACGGGATGATCGGATAGTTCATCGCCTTGGCAAATTTCTCGCAATCTGCTTCGGCCACATGAGCCAGCGGGCGGAAGACGAACAGATCGCCTTCTTCGTTTACCAGTTTCGGCGGCATCGTCGCCAGACGTCCGCCGTGGAACAGGTTCATGAAGAAGGTTTCGAGGATATCGTCGCGGTGATGGCCCAGAACCACGGCCGAACAGCCTTCTTCGCGGGCTATTCGGTACAGGTTCCCCCGCCGCAGCCGCGAACACAGCGCGCAATACGTCCGGCCCTGAGGCACCTTGTCCATGACGACGGAATAGGTGTCCTGATATTCGATGCGGTGGGGCACCTCCATGCGCTGCAGAAACTCAGGCAGAACCGTTGCGGGAAAGCCCGGCTGTCCCTGATCCAGATTGCAGGCCAGAAGGTCGACGGGCAACAGGCCGCGCCACTTCAATTCGTACAGCACAGCCAACAGCGTGTAGCTGTCCTTGCCACCCGACAAGCAGATAAGCCAGCGCGGGGGGGTGCCATCCTTGGCATGGGCAGAAGGGTCCACCATCCCGTATTGCTCGATCGCTTCGCGGGCCTGGCGCACGATGCGTTTGCGCAGCTTCTTGAACTCGGTGGTCGAAGGCGCGCCAGCAAAAAGCGGGTGGATATCGTTGGCTTCATCAAACATGCGCCGTGGTTACAGCCGATCGGGAAGCCGGGCAAGCGCGTTGAGGCGGATTTTGGGGCTGCGATGTCCTGTGCTAAAAGGACGTCATTCATCGAGGAGAGTATTATGGACTATGCCTTTGTTGCCCGCGGCAAAAGCGGAGACGGATTTTCGAACGAACCGGCGGCCAGCCACTTCCTGGAAATCCCGGTAGGCGACGACGATATGAAATTGTCGCACAAGATCACAAAGCGAGAGTGGCGCGACAAGGTCATGCTGGCCGCGCAGGGTGGAACGCCAAATCCCAATACCGAAGGGGACATCGTGTTCTACGTGCACGGGTTCAACAACTCACAGGCCGAGGTTCTGTCGCGGCACCGCAAGATCAAATCGGGATTGCAGGCGCACGGGTTCAATGGGGTTGTTGTCAGTTTTGACTGGCCCAGCGCGGATTCGGCGCTGAATTATCTGGAAGACCGGATGGACGCCAAGCAATCCGCCTTTCGTCTTGTTAAGGATGGTGTCGCGATGTTTTCCGAGATGCAAAGGCCCGAGTGCCGGGTTGACCTGCACGTTCTAGCGCATTCGATGGGCAGTTACGTCGTACGCGAAGCCTTTGATGACGCCGATGACCGGGCCCGGATCGCCAGCAAAAGCTGGTCGGTCAGTCAGGTCATGCTGGTTGCGGGGGATTTGTCTGTGGGCTCGCTTGACCCGGATAGCTCAAAATCGTCTTCGCTGTACCGGCACTGTGTGCGATTGACGAACTACTACAACACCATGGATGACGTGCTGTCGATCTCGGCGGTGAAACGGATCGGGGTCGCGCCACGCGTCGGGCGGAACGGGATGAACAAGCCGTTTCACAGCAAGGGCGCAAATGTCTATTGCGGAGCGCGGTTCAAGCAGGGTGGGTTCGATGACGGTATCAACTCTGGTCACACGTTCTATTTCGACGATCCGTTGTTCCTTGAAGACGTGTTTCACACCATTTCCGGAAAACTGGATCGAGAAGAAATCCCTACCAGAACGCACACGACGCAGGGCAACCTAGCCTTACGGCCCGGCTGAGTCGCTCTTAGGCATCGGAACCGGTTTTTGACTTAGGCGACTCGCCTGGTACGGGATCATACCCGTCTCCGCCCCAGGGATGGCAGCGACCAATTCGGCGCGCTGCCAGCCACGCCCCTTTGATGGCTCCGTGTTTTTCCAAAGCTTCCAACGCGTAGGCCGAACAGGTGGGTTGATACCGGCAATTGAACCCAACCCAGGGGCTGAAGATCAGGCGATATGCCCGCACGGGCAGGGCAAACACGTGAGACAGCAGGGTCATGTCCGCTCACCATGCAGTTTGCGCAACGCATGGCGCAGATCGTCCAGCAGCGCCTCGAACGGACGCTCTGCGGTCACATTGGCGCGTCCAATCAGCACATAATCCCAACCTGCACGTCCCATCTGGGGCAATACGGCGCGCGCGGCCTCGCGCAGCCTGCGCTTGGCCCGATTGCGCGCAACGGCGTTGCCGACCTTTTTCGAGCAGGTGAAGCCAACCCTGATGCCCGGCGCTTCGTCAGGCGCGCGTTTGCGGGCCTGAACCATCACGGACGGTGTGCCTTGCCTGCGGGCGCGGGCGGCTTTCAGAAAATCGGATCGCTTTTTGAGGACGTTCAGAGTACCGGTCGCACAAACAGAAACCGCCGGGGGCGTTCCCCGGGGGTGGTTCTTACCATCCTCAGGGGCCTCCGGCGGCGTCATGTTCATAACCTGACTGGTCGAGCGGTTTACGCGCTCAACGATTTGCGGCCACGAGCGCGGCGCGCGTTCAGGATTTTGCGGCCGGCCTTGGTGGCCATGCGCGCGCGGAAACCGTGGCGGCGTTTGCGAACCAGGTTCGAAGGCTGATAGGTGCGTTTCATCGCTCCGTCTCCAATCTATTGCGGTCGGGTGCGGCGCGGATTCGCCTAGCCCTAGTGTTCGAAGCCCGTCCTCTACTGGGTCGTCGGGCCTAAGTCAAACCCCTAGGTGGGTGTTTTGCCGCCTTTTGCAACAATTCTGTAGCAGCATCTCGCAAAAGGTTTCAAAAAGGCGGCATTCCGGCCCCGAACCCTCACATTACCTGCCGTAAATATCAACGCAGCGTGATGACCCTGTTGCCGGAGCGTCTGGCAGCGCATGTTATGGGCAGAATGAAACAAAGAAAACCGGACAGCCCCATGAGCGATACAACTCAGGCCCCGCGCAGCGGGTTTGCGCGACATATTCCTTTGCTGGTGATCCTCACCGTCGCTGCGGCAGGGTTCTTTACGCTGGGTGATTACCTGACGTTTGAGACCTTGCGCGACAATCGCGAGTCGCTGCTGGCTTGGCGTGATGCGAATTACTGGGCCATGGCGGGTGCGTTTGTGGCGATCTATATCGTCATCGTGGCATTCTCGCTGCCCGGCGCCGCCGTCGCCTCGATGACCGGAGGGTTTCTGTTCGGTCTGTTCGCAGGCACGGTATTCAACGTCGTCGCAGCTACTATTGGTGCCTCGGCAATCTTTCTGGCGGCCCGTTGGGGTTTGGGTGAGTCGTTGACGGCCAAGCTGGAATCATCCGAAGGCACGGTTAAGAAGCTCAAGGACGGGCTGCGTGAGAATGAAATCTCGGTCCTCTTCCTGCTGCGGCTCGTGCCCGTCGTGCCGTTCTTTGTGGCCAACCTTGTACCCGCGCTTGTGGGCGTGAAATTCCGCAACTTCCTGTTTACAACCGCGCTTGGCATCATCCCTGGCGGCATCGTCTACACCTGGATCGGGGTTGGATTGGGCGGCGTGTTCGACCGGGGCGAAACCCCAGACGTCTCGCTGCTGTGGGAGCCGTTTGTGATCGGCCCGATCATTGGCTTGTGTGTGCTGGCGGCGTTGCCGATAGTCATCAAAGCCGTGCGCGGTAAAAAGGACGCCTGATCTCATGCAAAACGTGAAAACAGATATCCTGGTGATCGGGGCCGGGTCGGGTGGCCTGTCTGTTGCAGCCGGTGCCAGCCAGATGGGCGCAGATGTGATCCTGCTGGAAGGCCACAAGATGGGTGGCGATTGCCTGAACTTTGGCTGCGTGCCGTCGAAGGCTCTGATCGCCAGCGGCAAAGCAGCGTATGGGCAGGCGCATTCATCCGCGCTGGGTGTGGCAGATGTGGTGCCTCAGGTTGACTACGCCGCCGCCAAGGACCACGTCCGCGACGTAATCGCGCAAATTGAGCCAATGGACAGCCAAGAGCGGTTCGAAGGGTTCGGCGTCAAAGTCATCCGCGAATTTGGTCACTTCGTTTCGCCCACTCAGGTACAGGCGGGCGACACCCTTATCACCGCGCGGCGCGTCGTGATCGCGACAGGCTCATCCCCGTTGGTTCCGCCGATCCCAGGTTTGGATCAGGTGCCATATTACACCAACGAAACGATCTTTGACCTGCGGGACAAGCCCGAACATTTGCTGATCATCGGCGGTGGCCCCATCGGGATGGAGATGGCACAGGCCCATATCCGTCTGGGCAGCAAAGTCACCGTGATCGAAGGTATGCAGGCGCTGGGCAAGGACGACCCCGAGGCGGCTGCGATTGTGCTGGACAGCCTGAAGGCAGAAGGCGTGGATATCCACGAACAAGCCATGGTGGCCCAGATCCGCGGGGTTGAAGGCAAGGTCGAGGTTGTGACTGAAACCGGAGAGATTTTCTCGGGCTCGCATCTGCTGCTTGCAGCGGGGCGCAAGGCCAATACCGACCGGCTGAACCTTGAGGCCGCGGGGATCGAACCCACGCGCACCGGGATCAAGGTCGATGATGCTCTGCGCACGACCAACAAGAAAGTCTATGCCATCGGTGATGTCGCGGGTGGAATGCAATTTACCCATGTCGCGGGGTATCACGCAGGGATCATCATTCGATCCGCCCTGTTTGGTCTGCCGTCCAAGGCAAAAACCGCGCATATCCCCTGGGCGACATATACCGACCCCGAATTGGCTCAGGTCGGTCTGACCGAGGCGCAAGCGCGCACCCAACATGGCGACAAGATGGAGGTCGCTCGGTTTGACTACCACCACAACGACCGCGCCATCGCCGAGCGGAAGACCAAAGGCTTTATCAAGGTCATGGTGGTCAAGGGCCGTCCGGTCGGTGCCACAATCGTAGGCCATCAGGCCGGAGAACTGATCAACTTGTGGTCGCTTGCGCTGGCCAATAACCTGAAGATGGGACAGATCGCCGCGATGGTTTCCCCCTATCCGACGATCGGAGAGCTTAACAAACGGGTGGCGGGCGCTTATTTCTCGCCAAGGCTGTTTGAGAATCAAACGGTTAAACGGGTGGTTGGGTTTGTCCAACGGTGGATTCCCTGACCTGAGGAGGAGCGCAACGTGAACTCGCTGTCGGGCCGATTTCTGATCCTGACCACGGTCTTCGTCATGTTGGCCGAGATTTTGATCTTTGTCCCCTCGATCGCGCGGTTTCGCGAGGATTTTCTTCTGAACCGACTGGAACGGGCGCAGATCGCCTCTCTGGCGCTGCTGGCTGATGATATGCTGGCCGATGATCTTGAGGCCGAGCTGCTGGCCAACGCGGGTGTCTACAACGTCGTGCTGCGCCGCGATGAGGTCCGTCAGCTGATGCTGTCGTCGCCCATTCCCGATCAGATTACCAAAACCTACGATCTGAGGGAGGCCAGCGCCTGGGTTCTGATCCGCGATGCCACGATCCGCCTCTTTACACCGGGAAATGAGATCATTCGCGTCATTGGCGCTCCGGTCAAGGAGGCTGGATTGCTGATCGAAGTTACCACAGACAGTGACCCGTTGCGCATGGCGATGACCGACTATGGCCTTCGCATTCTCGGCCTGTCCTTTGTCATTTCGATTATCACTGCTTCATTCCTGTTTCTGGCGGTTCGGGTTGTGCTGGTGCGTCCGATCAAAGGTGTCGTTGGCTACATGCAGCGCTATGCAAGCGCACCGGAAGACGCGCGCGGCATTATTTCGCCCAACTCGAAGGTGACCGAATTGCGCGAAGCGGAAGAGGCGCTGCAGATGCTACAGACCGATCTGACGCAAGCCTTGAAACAACGAGAGCGATTGGCGCAACTTGGCGGTGCGGTCGCAAAGGTCAGCCACGACTTGCGCAATATCCTGACCTCAGCCCAACTGTTTACCGATCGAATTGAAGCAAGCGACGATCCACTGGTGCGCAGGATGGCCCCGAAGCTTGTCAATTCAATTACCCGCGCCGTGTCTTTATGCGAAAGCACTCTGGCCTTCGGCCGGGCAGAAGAACCCGCACCGACGCTTACCATGGTTCTGGTTCGCGATGTGGTGTCCGACGTGGTGGCAAGCGAACGACTGGCGATTGCTGATGCCTGTTTCGAGATTGTTAACGAAGTCCCTGAGGGCCTTGTGGCGCGGGCGGACCCTGAACAGTTGTTCCGCGTGATCATGAACCTTGTGCGAAACGCGCGACAGGCGCTCGTTACATCGGGAAAGCCCGGCCAGATCACCGTGTCGGCCTCAGAACACGAGGCGGACTGGCGGATCGAGATCAGCGATACTGGTCCGGGTCTGCCCCCCAAGGCGCGCGAGAATCTGTTCACTCCGTTTCAGGGCGGCGTCCGCAAAGGGGGTTCGGGTCTTGGGCTCGCAATCTCTCAGGAACTGGTGCGCGGCCATGGTGGGGATCTGCTGCTGAAAGACACCGGTCCCAAGGGAACCACCTTTGAAATAAGGCTGCCACGCGGCGACGGGACTTTTTGAGAAAATTTTGCAGAATCCGCTTGCACGCGCGGAAAGCCGGGTCTACATAGCGCCTCACCAACGCGGACCGATAGCTCAGCTGGATAGAGTACTTGACTACGAATCAAGGGGTCGGGGGTTCGAATCCTCCTCGGTCCGCCACTTGGTGCTGAAAACATTGAATAAATTCCCATCAGTGTATTCCTGCCCCTGATCTGCCACTAAAATCAAATCGCTTGCCGGTTCTGCGGCCCGATACCCGATTGAGTCGGAATGTCGCACCCCACCCCACGGCCTCACCCGGACGCAGCGCAGTTTTGTTTATACCCCATGCTTACCAAGCGCGGGGTATTTGGACTTTTTGACTAGTGTGTCAGACGAAACGAGGGCAGATGTTCTGCGAGGCTATTTGGACGTGTGTAAGATAGCACGGCAAACAGGCAAAGGTGGCGAATTCTGCATCTTACTCAAATGAGGTATGGTTAAGAGCCGAAGTCTACCAATAGCTCTGGACGCAGTGCCCCGGCACGTCCGAACAGACTATTGCCAGACCGAAAATCCGCAGTCCTCGGAAACTAACGCTGAAACATGCCTTCAATTGAAAGCTATTCTTGGTCAATATCGATACCCATGAACGCTCGCGTGGGGACTAGATGATCAATTTGAAACCAACAATTTTACAGATTGAGAAACTCCTCGAAGAAAATACTGAAGCGAGTGTGACTTATGCCGCCCTTGAGTGCCGTCTGGCTATCGAAAGAATTTGCTATGAACGTCTCCGTTTAGCGCATGACTACATTTCACACGATGATCTGAAGAAATGGCAGCCGAGTGATATTGTGAAGACGCTCATTCAAGAGGTTGACGCCAATGCCGCCGAGACCTTTACGTTATCTATCGCGCGGGAACCCATGCCAGAAGGTTCCCCTCCGCCAACTCTCGAGGATTACAAGGCGATGGAGTGGCTTCCCGTCGGCACCCAAGTCGGCTTTGCACCCAACAAACTTGGAAAGCTATGGAACGGACTTGCAAAACTCGCGCTGCATGTCAAAACCCCAACCTCGAAAGATGCGACCGTTAGACAATACGGCGACATTCAAGCGATTGCGTCCAAGGTCAAACAGGCACTTGCGGAAATAAACCGAGTTTCCGAAGGCACATTGATGTCTTCTGGCATGGGCGAGACAGTTTCTTTTCAATGTCGCTGTGGTTCAAAGAACAAACGACGGCTTGAGTTGTTGACTGACGGGCAGACCATCAATTGCATAAATCCTGATTGTGATGAAAGCTATAGCTTCGTGCAGTCTGACATGTCTTTCGGGCGCAGAACCTTTGAGATTGTCTGTCGCACCTGTGGAACATCCTGCGACATTCCTAAGCGGGTGGTTGAAAAGCTCAGGACTGATCAACACATTCACTTCGATTGTGACGGCTGCGGCGAGACCATTTATGTGTCGTGGCGTCCCATGCAAGCGCAGCGAACAAAGCCGCCCGAAAATGGTTGAAGTGGCTGTCTGATCGACCGCCCGTTGAATGCCCAATTTAGGCTTGCAGCCGACATTGAAAAGGGAAAAACAAGCGGCAGAAAAATCTGCTCAGCGAACCTTGGGCCAGCTTGTTGCTTCGTCCGAAAACATAATTGATGTATGATATTTGTGTGCACCTATGCCGTTGGATTGGGCTCGCTTTTAGCTTTCCCGCTATGGGTCGATTTCGGTAAATACAACCTTTGTTCTAGTAGACCGCCAGAAATAGACCTGTGCTGAATACGGCGACGTCCGCAGCTGGTGCGGCTGTGCTTGGCGGCGGCACACTGGCGCAGGAATTCGGGTCCAGCGTGAACGAATTCTTTGCTGAACAAGGCGTGTCGCCCCGGACGCCAGAGGAAGCCGAAGCCCTGATCCGCAATCCGGAATTCATGGCGGCTGCATCCCGGCGCGGCCTCGGACGTGGCGTCGTGATCGCGCTTGCGGAAATGGCCGGGCAAGGTGCAGCTGCAACCCAGCTGTTCAAAGGCCCGGTCAAGGAAGCGGGCAAAGACGTGACCGCGCAAATGGCGGCGGGTGCTGGTGGCGAAGCTACAGCCCGAGCGGCCACCGGCCAAGAAATGTCCGCCCGCGAAATCGTAACCGAGGCGTTGGCTGAGGGCGTCGGAACGCCCGTCGAAGTCGGCGCTACCGTCTATCAATCGCGGAAGAACGCACGGCAAGCTAATCAAATCCCTGCATTGCCGCCGGTCTATGTTTTGGACGGCGAAAGTGCCGGTCAGGTTGGGAGTTCGAACGACGAACCTGTAAGTGCACCAACGGGGTTTCCTGACGCAACCCGTCCAGCGCAAACTATGAGGCATGGGGCCGGTATTTAAGGGAATCTAAGCGCCGGGCAACTGCGGACGTCTGACGTGCAGCCTCTTGAAGCGTCAACGAAAGTTCCTGACACCACCCGGCTTTGACAAACTACGTTTGAGGCCGACGCTTCGCAACCAGCAACTGCACGCTTGGGGCATGAAGGTCGGTTGCCTTTGCGTGAGCGGATCAATTCGGTGAGTGATCCAGCAGACCGTTTAGCGTTGCATCAACAATGGTTCAACGATGTACAGACTGACGTGTTAAAGCGGGTGTCTCACCCTCAGTTGAGAACGCATGAACGACGAACCAGCACCAAGCGGATGCAAGAGGTATTGAACGAGTTGCAGGCCGCAATGCGCGCGCCGGTGCCTGATACAATGCTGATTGAAGACCGCATGAACTGGTTGGAGATGAAATTAACGAACGACCGCCGTGCGACTGCTTTGGATCGGATGGAACGCCATACATCGCTTCTGCTACCTCACGCTGCTACAAAACGCTTGCTTGAACATCGACTTAACAACCCTGCTTTCGGTTCGCCGGACGAACAAGCGAACCTAACGTGAAACCTGCGGGTGATTGAGGCACTCGATCGGGCTGACGAGACCCCAAAAAGTACGCTGCATCAGACCAAATCAACGCCAAGTTAAAGTGTGATTTGGGTGCGCTTGATGAGGAGTTCGCCGTCAAGCGAAAGCCGCGCAACTGATTGTTGTGGAATAGCATTTGACTGACGCTAGGAATTGAGTTGGTGTGTGGTGATAGCCCACGACGCACTGATGGTCCTGTTAAGCTATGTTGGCGAGCGGATAGGGCGAAGCACAAATTGTACTTGAGGTTTTGATGCCCGTTTTTCTTCACGGCTTAGCGCTACAGTATTACCGGGGCATTGGCCCCGAAATGCAATACATCGCGCCTTTCAGCGATATGAACATCTTTGTTGGAGCTAACAACGCAGGTAAGTCAACTGTATTGAACTTTATCGCTGAGCAGCTAGTTTCACGCGATCATGGCGGGAGGTATAGCTCAAAGCTGTCTCCTGTTGAAGCTTATCAAGGCAAACCTAGCGGGAACTTGGCGTTCGCTCTGGGCATTCCGAAAAAGAAAGTTGTAGAGGCTGCGATTGCGACCTGCGAGAGTGAATCGGTTGGGTCCGGTGGCATAAAGGTGATCCGACAGGTTGTGGATGCGCTTTCCGAGAGTGAGGCTTTTTGGTTTGTGCCGCCCACTTCGGCTGATAGAGATGCCAAACCGTTGCGCACAAAAATCCCAGAAGAAAAGTACAAAGGACTTCACACGGGGTCGTTGCAGCGGGTCGGCTGGGCTTTGACAAAAGCTCGCCGATCTAACCCCGATGATATGGTATATGCGCTCGCGTATCACTTCCACGCGATGTCAGAACCTGTCGATGCGACCATCAGCCTAATCCCGGCAAAGAGAGTGCTAGGCCCCAAGACAGATGAATTTGAAGGCTTTGGAGGCAAAGGGCTGATCAATCGTCTAGCTGAACTTCAAAACCCCAGCTTGCACAAGTTGGACGACAGAAAACGCTTTAGGAAAATCAACGACTTCCTGCGCGATGTGACGGATAAGCCAGATGCACAGATAGAAATCCCGCACGACAAAGAACACGTGCATGTTCATATGGACGACAAAATCTTGCCTCTGTCGTCACTGGGTACCGGCATCCATGAGGTCGTTCTGATTGCTTCGTACTGCACGCTTCAAGAAAACGCGATTGTTTGTATTGAAGAACCAGAAATCCACCTACATCCACTGCTGCAAAGAAAGTTGATCGAATACCTAAAAGAAAACACTGAGAACCAGTATTTCATAGCCACGCATTCTGCTGCGTTTATCGACAGCGCAGACGCCTCAGTGTTCTACGTTGCCAATGACGGCAGCCAAACCCGTGTGCGAAACGTCAGCCTGAAAAAGGAAAGACGTCAGCTTTGCAGCGACCTCGGTTACAAGGCGTCGGACATAGTGCAGGCGAATGCTGTGATCTGGGTGGAGGGGCCGTCAGATCGCATCTATCTGCGCCATTGGATAAGCGCGGTCGATAGCTCTTTGAAGGAAGGCACGCACTATTCCATCATGTTCTATGGTGGACGCCTACTAAGCCATCTAAGCGCGGATGAGGAAGGCGTTGAGGGTTTGATAGATTTGCGCGCGCTGAACAGGCACAGCGCTGTTGTGATCGACAGCGATCTAGCGAATTCCGCAGGAACAATCCGGGAAACCAAACAGCGTCTTGTGGAAGAATTCGCGGACGCAGAGGGTTTGGCGTGGGTGTCGGACGGGCGAGAGATTGAAAACTACGTTGATCATGAAGTTTTGCAGGCAGCCGTTCAGCAAGTTCACGCAACTCGGTACTCTAAACCTCACAGAGGTGGGAAGTTCGACCATGCTCTGCATTTCCTACGCAAACGTACAAGAGGCGACACAGGCAAGGCGGATAATGAGCTTATCTTCAAGGACGCGGACAAGGTAAAAGTTGCGCGGCTGGTGTGTAAATCACCAGCCAACCTGGGCGTGCTTGATCTCAAAGAGCGAATGAGCGAGTTGGTAGAGTTCATTCGCGAAGCGAACTGATTTCAAGCTAGGTAGAAACTGCAAACTTCGCCTAGCCGTCATTTTCTTCGAGCGGCACGTAGTGCTCCAAATTGTGTTCGTTCATTAGCTCAATAACTCGTGCTCTTTTTCCCGGGTCACTATCGAACAATGCTTCTAAGAATTCTTCAAACCCGATACTGCCTTGAAGGTCTGCATCACGACTGTCTGCCGCCAAGAAAACCGTTTTTAGGTCGTCTTCCGAAAGGCTTAGTGCGAGTTTTACAGCGAATTGTTCGGCAAATTGGTTGGCTTGCGCCCAGTTCTTTGCTGACGCGAATGTTGTAGCCGCGTGGGTCAAAACTTGAGGTGGAATTTCAGGGACAGAAATCTTACCAAGTTCTTTTGGATCAAGTTTCGAAAGAACATTTTGCAATGTCTCGCTGAGCCAGCTTACCGAAAAACCGCGACAAATCATGTTCCCGATATTGGTGTCAGGTGAGGACTTCACCCACGCCTTGACGACTGCTCGTTCCGATTCATCTAGTTTTTCAGCAACTTCGGTAGTTCGGAAGGCAAACACGCATGCCACGTAAATCGCATCGGGTTCACTGGTTTTTAATAGCTTCCCTACATTTTTTGCTAGTCTCGGCAAAGCAATTGCTCTGTACATGTCCACGGCTGCTTCGACTGCAATTTGGGCAGAACGTTTCCTAAACAGTGGATCACCTTTTGTTGCCGCGCCAAAACAAAACCGGTCCATATATGCGTGTATCAAGGCTGGACGAGCGTTCTTGAACTCGGAACCGTTCAACCGTTTTATGGCTTCGCTAGTCTCCGAAGGAAAGTGCTTTGAAGTTATTAGTGTTTCGAGACTATTAAGCGCGGCTTTTCCCTGTCTTGGATGTTGGGTCAGTACGTGCACAAGTGCGTTTCGTAGGTGCAAACGCGCCAACTCAGCCGAAGGAGCAAAGGGTAGGGATGATTTGGAGAAGGTTGGGTGTGCGCACCGGTTACGATCTTCTTTCAATCGGTTCAATTCATCAAACTCATTTATTCCGAAGAATTCGAACTCGGTACGAAAAAGCTCCAAAAGGTTTCGCTCAAACTTAAGTAAACCTGTGATCGCGCCTGAATTCCCTTCATCGTTTTGTTTTTGTAGTCGGTTTAATTCATCCTCTGCTGATTTTGCTGCGCCGTCCCCAGCCGCAGCCAGAATTCTTAGTTTTTCGATAAGGTCGAAGCAAACAGCAACATACGCGTTAACGATTGCTGAACGATACGCGCCGCTTTGATAGCATTTGATCGCTTCATTTATGTTGGCGCGTGCGCTTTCATCTGTGCATCCGAGGGCGAGTTCGTCTAAATCTGCAATCATGTTCATGCCTCAAATTTCTTTGATGCATCAGCTATAAGTTGATTGCGACGAGGGCAACGCAATTTAGCGAGCTCTTGAGGCTGCAATACCCGATAGAGTGTTATAAGGTAACATCCCATGCGTGCAGTCAGAGCAATCGTCCATGCCCAAGCAGAAACACACCGGGTTCGTTTCGTCCGAACATAGGATTGAATTCCTAGAAAAGGCGCAAACCTTTCAGCGTGGGTCGCCTGCGGCCCGGATTTGCGGTGCCAAGAGCCGATCAGGTGCGTCCTGCCTGCACGCACCGATCAAGGAAAGCAAACAAGGCCGATGCCTTAGCCATTGCGGACCCCATGCCGCGCAGGCCTATCGTGCGCGCCAGAAACGCCGGTTTGAATCGGGCAGTTTGTCTGCCGAGGAATGGAACCGCGCCGAGGCCCGCCGCGCGGCGAACCGGCTAGGGGATCAGTGGAAGAAAAACCCGTGGTTGCCGGGAAGCACGATTGATCTGGGCGAACATGAATGCGTGTTTCGTGGTGCGCTGGGCGAGGTGGACGCAGACGCTTTGCCTCCTGCGGTCGCGGATTGGCTTCGGTGGCGGTATCGGCGGACACAAATCGACCGGCAGAACGGGGCGGCTTGGCACCAAGCGTTAACACAAGACTTGCCCCGTCGGGTTTCTACGGCTGGCCCACGTCCGGTAGAGGTTCGCGGACGTGACTCAAAACCCGATGCTACGCCCCGGACGTGGAAAGTGGATCATGGGCAAGACACTCCACACTCAAAGCGCACCATGCCGGACAAACCCAAGGCCCCAAAAGCCTCGCGCGGGAAAGGTTTCGGACGTCGAGGACGTCCAAGGACGCAGCCTGCCGGTGAGGATGAACTGGCACAGTTGTCGCGGGTGTATCGTGAGAATGCAGCCGTTCTGGAACCGATCATGGCGGCGGCACAAAACGAAACGAAGCAACTGGCGGTGCTACGGACTCTGCGGGGCTATCTGGCCCGTCCTACGGACGCAGAGGCGTGCAAATGTTGGCTGGCGCTAGTCCACGGCGCACAGACCTAATGGTGTATCAGCGGCGCTGCGAGCGCCGCTGACGTGTTTGTTGTCCGCTTCAGCTAGGCGAAATCAAGGCTGAGTTCTTCGGTCAGCGTGCAGGTTTCGGGGACAACCAGCTTTTTCAGCAGAACGCCGACCTGCGAATGGATTTCTGCCTCGCACCAAAGCAAGCCCAAAGCACAGTCATTCACCCAGCGGGCGCTTTTCATGCCTTTCTTGTCGGGCCAGCCGACTGCGGTAGTTTGAAACGATGCGGGTTCGCCTTTGTGGAATTCCACGATCCCAACACGCCATGCCCCTTTCTTCTTATGGTCAGTGACGCGAATGACAGCCGCATGGCCGTCTACTGTGAAACCACGCCACCGCACCGGCAGGCGAAGCAAGTGGGCGGCGAACTTTGTGTTTTTCTCCAACCATTCTTGTTCGGCGTCGAGGTCGATCCGACGAGCTAGGTCCGGTGAACACCACGCGTAATTCGCCGGTGCTTTAGTTTTGGCAGGGATTTCGCGGGGTAGTTCGCCGCAATATTTCAGGAATTTGCGGGCGCGTGCTTGTTTGTTTCGTGCGCTGGGCGCTGTGCGGGTATGAGACATTTGATTTCCTTTTCCATATCTCATTTCCTCATCCACAGACCGGAACGTCGTCTGAGGGTGCGCGTCGTGCGCACTTTTGCGAATTGTCGTTCCTGCGGGACAGCGGCCCCCGCGTGCTTATCGCTGCGATACGGTCTGACTGTTCGTAACGTTTGCAGTCAGATTGAATGACGGTTCTGTGTTTCACCTTTCAACAGTGGTCCCATCAGGGGCAAAAAATCGAAGTCATTTCCACAGTTCGGCAGAGGCTTTGTGTGGTTCACCCAGCACGGGTGAATTCTTCCACCACAGTAGTTGTTCCCTAAGTAAAACAACTGTGGTGGTGGGGCGCTTCTTGAAAGCGCGCCCCACTACCTCGTGCAGTTTTACGCACAGTCCCACAGTTCCCCACAGTCCAACTGTGGAACTGTGGAAGCCCACCGTCTGTGCAGTCAAAGAGGGGTTCAACGTGCTCATTACGTAGTGCCTTCGGCGTCATTTCGAACCACTGCCGGTTCGCCTGCGGCGATGCAGTTTACATCGCGACCAGTGCGCTGGTCGCGTTCTGCCTCTGCCCGCAGACCACCGTCCGCTAGCCACCCTTCCAGCATGTCGGAAACCGCGCTGTAAGCCCGTGCCTGTTCCGGCGTTCGATCCGCTGCTTTGGTGCCGGGCGCACCGACGTCCATGCCCAGCGCATCCGCCACCAGATAACCCACCCAAGACGGCGACCGCTTGTCCGCGCGGGGTTTAGCTACGGCAGAATGAATGGCGGCTTGGACGCGGTGAAGGTCGCTGGGTGTTCCGACCGTAGGGCCGGGGGGCATCCAATCTTCCACGACCGCGACCGTATCCCCTGCCGGGTACTCCGACGTCCCGTTGTGCAGCTTTACCGAGACCAAACGCCCCCAGCGCGCTTTCATGGCTGGGGCCAAATTACCCTTACCGTTGGCAATGCGGACGTATTGGTAGCGTTCATCGTCTGCGATACCGAGTTTGCGGCCTTCGGCCTCGGTCATACGCATCAACTGGCGAACAACGCGCGCACCGTCGACGATGGCAGATGCCCCGCGCGCAGCACTTGCTCCTGCCGAACCCATATCAGCGCCCGCTGCTTTCCCTACGTGGTGAACCAAAACGATAGCAGCGCCCGTGCGGTCCGCGACTTGGCGCAATGCACTCATCAACGTGTTGATTGCCTGATTGTCATTCTCCGGCAGGCTGTGGATAGCGCCCAGAGGGTCCAAAACCAGCACGTCAACGTTCGCGCCCAGCATCATGTTTACTAAAGCGTCCACGACGCCCGGCACGACTTCTGGCCCATCGCGCCCCATCCGCGCCAGACACAGTTGCAAGTCGCGTCCAGAAGTCATGAACAGCCGTCCGCCAATATCTGCGCCCGTGATGCTGTAGTGCGCTTGGGCGGCTGCAAGACGTCGCAATTGCTCATCCTGCGGGTCTTCGGCGTTGTGGCTCCATACATTCAACGGGCGGATCGGTTCGTCACCCTTGAACAGTGTTTTGCCGGTCGCCATAGCCAGCGTTTCAGCCGTGGTCAGCGCGCTTTTGCCCGTACCGCCGGGTGCGACCAGTACGGACACGAAGCCAGCGATTACGCTGCGCCCATACAGCCAGCGGCGCGGCGGGATTTATCCCGGTGCTGGTGCATTTACAGGTGTCAGAGAAAACGCAGCCAAAGCCCGTGCAATCGCGCTACCTGCAGCGACGTGTGCCGAAAGAGAGTCCACGTCCGCCGATTTCACAGGGCTTGCACCGAAAACGGCTTGTGCTTCGGCGTGGGCTACGCGCTCGCCTAGGCCCGGGTCCAATCGCCCTGCGAAGCCGCGCAACCAAGTCCAACCCGTCCGGGTATCGCGGATTGTATCGTAAAGCTGCGCGTCGTGCGCTGCATCGCCGCCCCAAGCCCAGCGCGCAGACCAATCAAGAAACAGGGCGCGACCTTCGGCCTCAAACCCCGTGCCGTCAACTGCGCCGTGGACAGCATGGGCAACGGAAACTTGTTCGTCCCGGCCAATGCGGTCTGTGTTCGGCAAACCTTCCATGAGCAACTTGAACGGTTCAAGGAAAGCAACCTTATCCGGCGCTGCGTCCGCGCTAGGCGACGCGTCTGCGGACGTGGACGCGCGGCTGTGTCCGGGCAATCCCAGCTGGTCGGCAATTCCTATCAGAGAGTTTCGGAGTTCTTCGGGGGTTGGTGCCGGTGTGTGGATCATGCGGCAAGTTCCTGTTGGTTGGCGGGTTGCTCTACGGGCATTGCAAGGCGCAGAATGGCCCCCCGTCGCCGCTTGCGTTCGTTTGGAATATTGAGGGTGTAAGGCAGCCGCATAATCCGGGCCGGGTCAGCAACCGCGTCCGAACCAAGCGCGGCAAGCGCATCGGCTAATGGACCGGCTGACGATGCGCGCAGGGCCGCACCCGTTTGTTCATTTATCCGCAACCAGACTTGGTAGCCGTTGCCGCTGTGGACAGTCAAATCGGGGTTCAAATCGCCCAGCGCAGAAACAGTCCGAGTCCAAGTCGGGTCCACTTCCGGGGCGTCCTTAATGTCCAAGTCCGCAACCAGATGGCGGCGGCGAGCTACGTCCTCCGCTTTTGCGCGACGGCGCTCACCGGCCATGTGTTCTTTGCGCGGGCAGACGCCCAAGTACAGGTTACGGAACCCGAACTGTGCGTTGATGAATTCAAGCAGAGCGTCGTAGCCCTTGGCGTTATCCAGCTTTTCACAGAGCGCGACAACGCCGCCGTCTGTGCCGATTGCGCAGAGTTCGATCACGTCCCCCGCTACGAATAGTAAGGCAACCGCATCGAGTGCGCGCTTCGCGATGCCGCCAGCAATCAATGCGTCGCGGGCCGTCGAGAGTGCGTCGTCATAAGTAAGCCCGCCGAAAGCGAATTGCGCGGCCAACCGATCAAGCGCGGTATCACGACTATGCAAAAGGTTCAGCTTCTTCGCGCTTACCAACATACGTGTGACTTCTTCTGGCGAAGGCAATTCTTGCCCCCCGGTGGTGCGTTCGGTAGACGTTTTCTGCAAGATAAAGTTCCTCAATTGGCCCTGTTGTCGCGCTCTATCTTGGCGCGGGGTTTTATTTTAGGGGTGTGAGTTAAGCAGCTTTGCGAACGGCTTTGCGTTCTTCAATCCACTCGGCTAACTCTGTTTGGCTCCATCGCGAGGCCCGACCAATCTTAATGGGTTTGGGAAATTCACCGTTGTTCATCATTTCGTAGATTTTGGTTCGTTTGAAACCCACAACTTTCACGACTTCGGGGTAGGCCAGCAGTCGTTCTCCTGCGGGCTTGTCGTCACCAATCTGGTTCGGTTCGGGGGTGTTTTGCATAAGTGCCTCCATAGAAACTCGTCAAATAAGAACTATGGCGGTATTGAGCGAAATGCTACGGAAGAATTTGCCTAATATACTGATAAATATACATTTTCTGACTGCCTTGTCAGAGTAGAGGTCTATCTTTGTCTGGTATGTCAAAGGTTGTTGAGGCTTGCTGACGTGAAAGCCCGGCCAAAATGGCCGCGCTTGCTAATATTTCGAATCAAGTGGCTCTCCTAAGCCCGATCACGAAACGGAATGACGTGGGTGTCGTCTTGGGCTTTGCCGTCCACAAAGTCTTGCCACGCCAGCATTAAGGCGCGGCGACGTTCTACAGCTTGTTCGCGCCGGTAGGCTCTTTCGACGTCGTTCAACTGGTGCGCCAAAGCCTCCTCGGCCAATTCGCGCGGGAACTCGGTGTCGTTGGCAGCCCAGTCCTTGAACGCACTACGGAACCCGTGTGGGACATACTCGCCCAAATTCATCCGACGCATTACCGCACGAATGGTCATGTCGGACATCGGTCTGCCGGGTTTGGCACCTTCAAACACATAGTCGCCCGGCATTACGTCCGTGATCCGCATGGCCTTAACTTCCGAAAGAATTGCCAATGCTCTTGGGCACAAGGGTACCACATGAATTCTTCGTGCCTTCATGCGTTCCGCCGGAATGACCCAGAGTGCATTTTCCTCGTCAACTTCACTCCAAAGCGCCAGACGCACCTCACCTGAACGCGACGCGGTGAGGATTAGAAATTCCAAAGCAAGCGCACCCACGGACTTGTTTTTCCGAAGCTGTTGGACGAACGACGGGACGTCTTTTCTTGGCATTGCAGGGCGGTGCCCGCCGGTCAGTTTTCGGGGCGCTGACAGGGTGGCGTTAAACAGTTCCCAGCGGGCAGGGTTGTCCCGGTGGTACGCATCGTTTTGTATTGCGTGATCGAACAAGTCTTCAATCCGTGCCCGCAAGCGTGTAGCTGAAACATGCAACGCCTCCCACATTGGTTCGTCTACCGTTGTGCCGTCAGGCTGTTTAGTGGAGACAGGCTGATTTAGTACGTCATAGATATCTTGCCGCGTAATTTCGACCAACGGCTTGTCAGCAAGTGGTGCGGCGTATTTCCGCAGCGACATACCCCATTGAGCTATGTGCTTTGGATTTGAGAACCGCTTTGCTTTGATCTTCCGAGGTAGAAATATCTCGACATAGTCAGAGAAAGTAACGGTCGCAGCTTCGGCTTCCTCAGCAGCGATGCGTTTGGCTGAGGCTTCTTTGTCAGCTTCAACAATCGGGTCAAGTCCGCTTGCAATCAAGTCGCGCGCTGCCGTGGCTTTCTGGCGTGCCTGCGCGAGGGTGGTGCCCGGGAAGCCGCCCAAACCCATTTCCCGCTGTTTCTGCCCCTTGAGGGTGAAGCGAAACACCCAACGCTTTGTCCCGTTGGTTGTACAGCGCAAAGACAAACCGCCCCCATCATTGAGGGCGGTGCCGGGCGCGGCGTTTTCAACTTGTTTGACTGTTAGTCGGTGCATACCCCGCGCCATGTCTGTTCTCCTTAAGCTTGGATTGCCGCGCGGCAGCGCGTTGCAACACAGCACGGTACGTCCGCGATATTGGCGGCTTCTAGATCAGTCAGCTTCTCATCTTCCAAGAGCGTAACCATGAGAGAAGCCAAGTTGCGGAGCGGTTCTGGGCGTTTGAAGTATTCATCGTCTGAAAGGCTATACATCTCTACTACAGCCCTAGACAATTGGACGCCATCGGTACCGATCATGGCTGGGTTGTTGTGAAGCTTGGTTCGATTGGTGCGTTTCATTTGGGTTCTCTCTATTTGTCCGGGGCAATGAGTGCGGCCCCTAATCGCGCCCCTTGTGTGCCCCTAAATTTTAGGGGCAGTCAACGGAAAACAGCGGACGTGAGCGGACGAAAGAGCCAGTGCTTTCCACAAAGTATTTGAAAAATTATGAGTTTTAGGACTCCTGCGGATGTTGGCGAACACACGATGGCGGCTCCTCGGTCCGCCACTTGGTGCTGATGAACGTCACACGAACCTGACCCAACCGTCACAGTTGGACCAGAAACAAGGTGAATGTTCGACACTGGAAGGCACCCCAAAAATTTTCCTGTTGAAAACGAAAACAGAGCTTGAGCTGCAGAGCAGTTGCTGGAGCTAGAAATTAGTTCCAATTTCTTGGGTATTGGTTAGCTGTTACTCGCGGCCCAAACCGGAATTTCGCCCTATCATCAAGATGCTGCAGCCGCAGCCCGCATTGCTGCCGTTCGCTGCTGACGCAAAATTCGATTGCGCGTAGACTTACACTCTGCGGGACTAAACGGACATTCCTAGTACTCGCATCAATTTCCGCTTAGAGCCAAACTCAGGTAGTTGGGCCAATCCATCCAAAAGGCTCATCGGATAGACAAAGGTCCCTCATGATGTTTGTCTGGGACAAAGAAGCGACCTTTCAATTGTCAGAGCTGGAACGAAAATTTGCCATTCCGAGCACAATGCGCTTGCAAAGATGTATCGATAGATCTGGCCAACGAGCCGATCCAATGTTTTGTGTGCCACTGCGACTACTGTCAGCGGATGACCGGTTCAGTTGGAAATGCTGTCGCCCTCTTTCGAGAAGATGACGTGGTGGCAATGACAGATACGCACGAACTCGACCCGGAGATGGAGAATTGGCCAGGGCTCAAGCGATACGTTTGCACCAAGTGCTATTCGAACGTGCATTGGGTGAACCCCAAGGCGTTCCCGGGGATACGTCTTGTCTCCCTCGGGTGCCTCGACGATCCTTCGGCGTTCAAGGTTTCAAACACGGTGCAAAACCAGTATCGACCAACGTGGTGTCCTCAGCTCGACACGGATAACGCATATGATGGGTATCCGTGATTGAACTTCTCTCCCTGGCCATACGTTTCGCTCGCCTCTAAGGTTTGCGTCGCGGGACAACGCGGTCACTAAGTTCAAGTCGCGTGTCCAAGATTGCGGAGCCATACTTCTTTGCCTCGCATTGGATCGAGGGGTTTAGTGTTTCAGTTGTGCTAAATTGGAGAGGGTAACCCGGCAGGACGCAATCATGACTTCTGAAAGCAAACCAATTTATCTATCCGACAGAGATTTGGAAGCTTTAGGCATCCAAACTTCCGAAGTTACCGAAGCCATTGAGGCTGCCCTGATCGCCAAGGCAAGGGGGAAGCTTCATACGTCACCCAAGACGGCCATCCTGCCTGGGGATGGACGGTATGCGATGTCAACTTTGGCAGTGGGCGATGATGGATTCATCGTGACGAAACAGGTGACTGTGTGTCCTGAAAACCCCGCAAGAGGACTCCCCGCGATTAACGGCGCGATTATGGTTATGGACGCTCAAACCGGGCTTCTCAGAGCTGTCTTGGGGGCGAACTGGATAACGGCAATCAGAACAGCGGCTTTATCAATGGTGGCAGCGCGTCGACTTGCTGAACCTAATGCTGAGACGGTGGCATTTGTGGGTGCGGGTGTGCAGGCTCACTCCCATTTGAATGCGTTATCAGAGTTGTTTCCGCTGAAAAGAATCCGTGTATTTGGACGTGGCAAGAAGAATGCCGATAAGCTCTGTCTCCACGCACGGGATATGGGTCTCGAGGCCGAAACGGCCGCCAATGCCAGAGATACCTTGCGCGATGCCGATCTGGTGGTGACATCAGTGACACTGGACTACTCGATCAAACCCTTCCTGGATGCCCGATGGCTTAAACCGACCGCCTTTGCCACAATTACAGATGCCTGCATTCCGTGGGTTCCAGAGAGCATGACCGCTTTCAAAACTGTTATTGTTGACGATCGAAAACAGGAGTTTGAAAGCGACAAGCCGATGCTGCCGTATCAGCAAGTCGCCGGTGATTTGATGGAACTTGTCTCGGGGAAAGTCGACACTGCGGTACGCAAAACGCCGGCTGCCTTTGCTTTCAGAGGGATTTCATTGGGAGACTACGCTGCAGCGGTTCTTGCTGTTCGTAGGGCCTCTGAAATACGAAGGCAGTGAGGTTTGGGAATAGGACACGTTTTAGCAATTTCGTTAACCGCTCTGGGTTCGCTACTGACGTCCGACTGGTTGGTCGGATGGGCGGGGCCAACCCAAACCAGTCATTGAATACCAGCCCACGCTGGTCATCACGCGGACTTTGACGTCTTTCAGCCTCGGAACGACTTGCTCGATGGCGACGGCGAAGAAAGGGCCGGGATGCGACAGACGCGGCCACCACGACACGTTTTGATGCCGTGCGTCAGACCGTTAAAACAAGCTTGCCATAAGCTCCAGGCTCCATAACTCGCACATAGGCCGCGGCAGCTTCGGCGAGAGGCATTTCGGCGCCAATAGTCGGATTGAGTGACCCGTCCGCAAGCCCTGCAATAAGATCGTCCATGATTGCTTCTGACTGCGGACGACTCAAGTTGAACAACGCAAGCCCCCGAACGTCCAGCTCTTTTATCATCATGACGCGGGGGTTTATCGACACCTCTTCGCGCGCACCAATGATGACGACGCGCCCATATTTCGCAACCAACTCCAGATCAGTTGCGAGATTCACGTTGGCCAGCACCTCAATTATCAGCTGTGGACCGCCGTTGCTTGCTTCGCGCACTTGGTCGACATACCCCGCAACGCTATGATTGACCACGAGATCTGCACCGAGCTCTCGCACAAGTGCAATGCCCTTCTCGCTTCCAGCAGAGCCGATCACCTTCAAACCAGCTCTCTTAGCAAGTTGAACTCCTGCCGTGCCGACGGCACCCGAGGCTCCATGTATGAATACGGTTTCACCAGCCTTTCCACCGCCACGCAGAAATAGTGCTTGGTGGGCAGTCGTGTAAGGCACGCCAATCGAAGCGCCTTGTCCAAAACTAGCATTATCTGGCAGCCGTCGGATGTCGGCGGCTTTTCGTGCGACTTTTTCGGCAAAACACCCTGTGATACCAAGGTCGGGCAGGTCGTCCTGTTGGCCAAGAGCTGGGCACGTCAACACTCGGTCGCCAACAGCAAAGTCATCCACGCCGCCCCCCACCTCCGAGACGACCCCGGCGGCGTCGTAGCCTGGCACATAGGGTAAATTCGGAACCAGTACGTAGTTGCCACTCAGCATATAGACGTCTGACGGATTTACGCCTGCGGCTTTGACATCAACTACGACTTCTCCGCGGCCCGCGATGGGGTCGTCGATCACTTCCTCTTTCAACTGCTCTGGGCCGCCAAACTTGTGGGCGCGAATTGACTTCATCTGTCTTTTTTCTCACCCCCTAGTTCAGCGGCAAGGTAGCGCCTCAAAAGGCTCAAATCCATTTAAATTACCAAAACGCACGCGTCAGCATTGAGCAATCTGGCAAGTCTGCACCACAGACAAAGCCGCGGTTCAAGCTCTATGCGATCTACTTAGTACCACTTAATAGACCGCGCGTCCGCCAGATGCATCGAAGACCGCACCGGTGTTGAGTGTATTGTCATCCGCCGCGAGAAAAAGGACGATGCGCACAAGTTCCTCGACAGTCCCGGCCCTTTTCATCGGCGACTTGGCGAGCATCACTTCGAGGTCTTTGCTGTCCAATTGCTTCAAAAGCTCGGTCTCGATCGGGCCCGGTGCGATGCAGTTAACACGGATGCCGGTCAGGGCAAGTTCTTTCCCGAGTGATTTTGTCAAAGCAATTACCCCGGCTTTTGCGGCTGAATAGGCGGAGAGGTTGGGTGTGCCTTCTTTGCCAGCCAAAGATGCCATGTTCACAATGCGGCCGAAATCCTGGTTGATCATAAATGGTAAGATCTGTCGTGTTACTTCAAAAACACTCACCAGATTGATATCGATCAGTTTTCTCCATTGATCAGGATCCGTCTCGAGCACGGACTTGCTGCCTGCCCCCGACCCGGCGTTGTTGATGAGCACGTCAACATTTTGGTCTGATGAAACAACGGCTTGAATGGCACGGGTAATCGATTGGGTATCTGTCACGTCGCAAACATGTGACTGAATGCCGTCTACTTCTAACGCCTCGATATCAAGGACATGGACACTTGCTCCGGCACTTTGCAGGCTCAAAGAAATTCCATGGCCGATACCTTTCGCTCCACCGGTTACAACCGCCGTCTTGCCGTGAAAGTCAAAAGTTGTTGCCATGTTTCGTATCCACCCAGTCTCAACCTTCGGAAAGACTACAAGCTCATCAGAACTTTGAAAACCAGACCCCAGGCAAGTCTGTCAGCACTACATAGCACCCTCTTCGGTTCCCGAAGAGGCAAAGACGCTCATGTTATCTTGGCCTCACTGCTGCCCTCGGAGCCCATGCAGCATTGACGGATTAGGTCGTGCTGAAGGTTTCGAGGACGGCCCATACCGGAAGTTCGCCACGTTTGGAGTTGCTGCAACGCGTCATCCCCGAAGCAGACGTCCTTGAACGCGGTTAAAGCCAATATTCGGAAGGTACGGTCAACCGATCTTCGAGATTTCTTACTTCTGTTTTCCCGCTTGTGTAGGAGGTCAAAAACAGGGGAAGCTAGGATAGCCAGTGCGCCAACATCTCGCTTCGAATGTCTTACGCACGACTGCGGCAGTTATTTGATCCATCCTAGATAAGCCTCTTAGAATTCGAGAAAATACAATGATCCTATACAAAACGATCGCACTTAAGTTCGGTCACCATCTCGAAAACGAGAAACCTTTGGACATACGCGGCCCTGATGGGAAATGGGTCTCGTCCGAGGAAATCCGTCAGCACTGGCAAAGAGTTCTTAGCGATCTCTCCGCGGCAAGGATCTATTTGCTGGACCACAATGCGGCGATTTATCTCGACTCGTTGAGAATGGATGTCCAAGGAATGCCATGGGAGGATCGTCCTGAGTCTGACATTCAAGCCTATGTGCGCGATGTCGAGCTCCCGCGTGACCTCATTTGGATCGAATACGACGACCGCAACCTGTGGGAAGATCGTTGTGCGCGAGGAATAACGACTCTGGATGAAGAAGATCTGAGCAATCGGCACCAGCGGGGGTTCCTCTTTGACAATCGTTCTCCCGACAAACTGAGCGTGCGCCTTTTTTCAGCAGTGACGGACACCATTTTCTTTGATGCGCCATTTGTATTGGAGATATCCAAATCACCCGAAGGTCGAACTGATTTTAGCGGTGTCAGTTGGCAACCTCAGCGGGTCGTACTTGCTGGGCTTATGAGGGCAGGACTATTGCCCAATGAAACTTCATTGAGGGAACACTTCGAGGAACATAGAGGTCACCTAACTTACGAGATGGTGATCGGTTTCATGCTCTTCGCTGCTCTCGCAGCGCGTGAGGATGATTTAATGTCGCAAGAGGTTGCAAGCCTATCGACATCTCAGGCCAAAACAGCGCGGAAGTTTGGCAAGACTTGGATGACCGAAGTGCTCAAGTCTCACGTTACCATTCGAATTGGACCGGCAGGTGAGCGACATTTGACTGAGCAACGGGCAAGGCTTCGCTTTGAGCGAACACAGACCGCAAGCCGAGCCACGCCAACTGAGCATTGGGTGGCCGAACATGAAAGGCGGTACTCCAACGGGAAAGTAGTACGGGTTCGGGCGCACAAGCGTGGACAACCAGCAAGTAGGGATATGCCTACGCGCGTCGTGGGCCCAAGAATGAAGGGTGAGTTCTCTGAGAGTTAGTCAAGCTGCGCTGCCTAACTGGGCGGCCCAAAGGAGACGTCTGTACATTCACCAGGCGCTGCGGTGCAGCTCTCGCGTTGCTGCCATTCACGTTTCTTGCAGCATCTCTACAATTCAACAATGCCTGCCCTGAACTACCTTTGGGCTGGACCGAGTGTACCGTACATGTTTTCTGGCTGTGCTGAGCGTCAGATTAGCGCCTCATTGGGAGCGAGATTTTGTTAGATATTAACTCTTTAGCCGGAACAAGCTGGAGTTACGATTTCCATGAACTACCCAGCATAGATCGAAATACTGCAATCAGCCGTCCCGGTTTACCTGGATATGCCGAAAGAACTAAGCCTTTGTTCGCGAAGCTGTCTGAACGCTGGTCACCAGAATTGCATGCTGAGTGGCTCCAGCGTCAGTATATCGCTCTCAAGCTCATCATGGGTGCAACTTTGCAATTTGGATCCGCGGATCACGCCTATGATCAAAATCTTCAAATGGTTGTCCCATACCTTTCATACTATGGAATGTTCAACGCAGTGCGCGCCAACTTACTCACGTCCCCTCGATCGGGTTGGGGCAAGAAAAGTCTAACTATTGGCCACGAGAAGGCAATTGAACAGTACAAAACAGAGATTGAACTCTTGCTCTCGGCTGATGAAGTTGAAAGCGAAATTGATCTGTTTGTGGAAGCTAAGCGAGGTAGGGAGCTTTTTTCTTATAGGTTTCCAAGTGAGGGAGCGCCTGGGCGAGGTGGCTTCTTTGTCTACCGAGATCAAGCCGAACGCTTCGCGCGGGTCGCGGCAGAGCTTGCTTTGTTTAACTCATTTTGCCTCAGCGCTGCGATCGAGAAGAAGTTTGGCTCAATTGACGAATGGCCGGGTTTCCGAGCAGACAAGCGGCAGCTGTCGCAGCTTTGGAAACATGTTTTGCAAGGAGTACTCGGGGATGACGACTACATCCATGTAGACAAGGAAGATAAGTACAGGGTTGAACGAATGGCTAGCAATCTCAGTCGGCCATTGCCGTTTGTTTGGATGATAGGCGAAGGGGGAATTGAAGATTTTTTCGGTGCTTTTGTGTCTACTGTCGACGACCCTATCGGCTTTGACCCAGACGAGCATTGGAATCGGCTTCTTGAATTACCCTGATCAAGCAGCCGCTATTCCCAGCGCACGGCCCTAGGCTACCGCTGGCTGACAAATGGTTACGCTGCGACGCAGCCCGCCAAGCCTGATGGGGTGGATGGCTTCTGCTCCAACCGGCGTCGCAATGCGCCATAGTGCAGTTGCCATGACTGCTATGAGAGGAGCCACCCAATGCAGGTCACAACAATTGGCATAGATCTCGCCAAGAACATCTTGCAAGTCCATGGCATCGCTGAAAACGGCGATGTTGTTTTCAATCGCGCGATAAGGTGGGCGCAGCTTTTGGCTTTCTTTGAAGACCTTCCAGCTTGCTTGGTCGGAATGGAAGCTTGCAGTTCGAGCCACTACTGGGCGCGCCAATTGAGCGCTCTCGGACATGATGTCCGTTTGATCCCGGCCAATTACGTGAAGCCTTACGTCAAGCGTGGCAAATCTGATGCCGCCGATGCCGAAGCGATCTGCGAAGCCGTGACACGCCCGACCATGCGGTTTGTTGCAACCAAAACGGAAGAACAACAAAGCGTCCTGTTCCTTCATCGCGCTCGTGATCTTATCGTTCGCCAGCGCACTCAGATCGGCAACCGGCCATTGATCACGCTCTAGCACACCGCAATGGGGTTAACTGAATCGGCCATTCGTCGAACAAGCGAGACAAGCAGCCTTTGACGTAACTAAACAATAGAGATCTCGGACCCAAAGCCAGACAACCGTCGACGTGTCAGTCTGAAATGGCGCAATGTACGACCGCCCATGACGGCAGAGCGTCTAAGTAAAGCAATTCATCTCTCAGCAATGGATCTAGAGCCTCAGGCAATAGCTTTCTTAGCAACTGCCATTCGGGAGAGGACTCGTCCTTTTGCTCCGCCGTCGCGCGACGTAAATGCTGACCAACTGCTGTATCTAGAAGAGTATGCATCGCTGTGTTTCTTAGAAGGTGCGATAGGAGATCAGCGTATTGCGAAATGACGCCACCACGTCCACTAGGGCCCTCATTAAGTTGGCTATTTAGCATTGCCACAAGGTTTTGGCGGGTCTTTAGGTAGTTTTCTTCGCGGCCGTTTGCATGAGCGACGATTGAGAAAGCCGCCGCAACAAGAACGCTTGCGTCCCGGTCCAATCCGTTCAAAGGCGAGTACCGTTCCCAGTCATTCAGCGCGAGAAACCAAGGTCGGCGCAGCTGTTCAATGTCCCGAAGACGTGGCCCCACCAATTGGTCTTTAAAATAGGGCAGCTTGGACCGCGGAAAGATCAACTCATCGAACCGAACTAGCTCGGGACCAGAAAGATCAGCGCCCTCTGATATGTGGCAGCTCAAGACAAATGTGCCTTGCTCTCGCGACGCTTCAATGGCCGGAACATCCACTACAAATGCGTTTCCGCGATGCCTACGAATTACATCCCTAAAGCTCTGTGGCAGTGATGAGGCGGTATCCAACCCGAACAGCACCCAAATTAGCGGGATACCCTCTCTTTCATAGTGTTTGCATCTCGCAGAAACTTCGGTCTGAAATGTTCCTGACATCTGAAACTCTACAGCAAAAGGCCCAAAGTCCTCCCATTCAACGTATATGTCCGGAAACCGTCCGTGCTGGCTCTCGGTTGGCGCTAGGTATTCCGCGATCGTGTGGCCAATGTACCGTGAGTCCAGCTGAACAAGCTCCGCGATCTGTTCACACATAAGCCGATGGAACCGAGATTCTTGTCTACCTTGGTACTGAGAAGCTCTAACCATATCAGGATCTGAGTTTTTGCCATTGTACCAAGGGCAATTGGGATCGCTGTCACTGTAGTGTTGGAACAAGGGTTGGGGAACGCCGCCGCGCCGCGCACTGCGAATAAAAACACTGCTGTTGCACGCCATACAATGAGCCGACAGTCCCTCGGCTCCACCACGAGCATCGGTTATCCTGTCTCGCAACATCCCCCAGCGATCTTCAGCCATAGCTAAAAGATCCGAAGCGGTCGCGATACCAATGCCATCGATTATTGCCGCCTCAACTATTCGTTTTGGTTTGCCCGCCATGAGGCCGTCCGCCCGCTCTTTTTATTCATTACACATTTGTCCAACTTGCTTCAGTATCGTGCCCCGCGATATGGTGCGGGGCAATCTCTAGCAAGTTGGCTTCATACACCGGTGACAGGACCTAGCGAACCGCATTCCATGCGAGGAGCTGTCCTGCCGAGCCCAACTAGGTGATGCTGTCCATGATTGCTCGTACTTCATCCAAATGATGGGAAGCCCGCCTTGCATCTCGCAAAATCAAAGCCTCAACTGCCTGCTTAGGCCTTTCCGTTTCAACAGAGTATCCTGAGTTTTTCGCCCAACCATGCAGTCCAGCCGCAAACCGTTTTTCAGTTTCTTCGTCCAGCGACAATATCATTGGAGCTAACCCCGGTTCCATTTTTAGGACACGCCACCCCTTCACCATCCCGCCTCTCCAACCTGGCTCAATCCGGGCGTTTTTTGCGCGCTTAGGCTCTGACGTGAGATGAACATGCAAATAAACCTCTGGATCATCCACGTCGATGAGCGTGAGCGCCAGATCCAATGCCTCGCCAAGCTTCCCGTACTCACTGACACGCCTCTTCCACATGAAGTCACCGCCATGAGACCAATCACTCCGAGAGTTTGGCCTGAACAAATCTCTCCCGTCCAGCAGTTCTGGGGTCGGAAAATCTGCAGCCGTCCACACATTCATTCTTGGTTGTGATATCCGGAATTGGATTGGATCGGCCGAGGAAAATGCCTCGAGTTCAAGTCCTGGCAAGCTGGAGGACGCTAATCTCAGGCACGTGTCTATATCTTCGAGGCTGGGTAGCTCATTTGGATCGAATAGCAGACGCAGGCCTTGCGACTCTAAATCTACGCTCGCACGGCGATATCCACTACCGGGGAGAGCTGCGGCCCCATAGAACGGGCCAACCAAAATGCAAAGATGAGTACAATCCAATTGCGCATAAGTGGGATACAGGTTGGTCCATTGCAGGTTCTGAACCGCTTGAAGAACCAGATGTCCAACATTAGCAGACATCTCCCAAGCATGGGCGGTCTCAACTACAATTTCCCCGTCTTTCACCAACACAAATCGCGTGAAGATAGAAATGTCACAACTTCCATTTCCATCCCATGCGCTTAGCACGAGACCCACGATTGGATGCCCTCTGTGTGTCATCTCGAAAAGAGGTTTAACATCTTCGGACAACTCAAAGATGCTTGAACCGTAGTCCATTGCATCAATAGGGAACATCCGAGCCGGAAGCGTCCGCGCCTCCCGTCCAGGCCTTGGTATAAAGGCCATGTTGTTCTGTCTCGCCGGCTGAACTTCGCGTTGTTGCGATTTCAAGGCACCCCAATTCGCGCCCGGGCGAATGACCTGAGCGAGGTCGTTGAGTAACGATAGTTTGGACGGTTTATTGGGTTCCGGCCAACGCTTCAGAATTCTGTCGATCCCCTTGGACAGGGACTCGAGCGTTGTAGTGACGGGGTGTTTATGTGAACTATCACGGTCGTACGTCATTGATCTCTTTCCTGGCGCGCCTCGCAAGGATTCAGTGTTAGCCGTGAGCCCTTTGGCGAATCCAGCATGCGCAAGTCAGAGAGCAATTATTGGATCGGAACAGCCTGCATCACCAAGATCCAGTGGGCTCGGATCAGGTGATTTTGGGTTGGCTCCCGCCCGCTACGCCGACCTGTCAAAAACAGCGCGCCCGCCCCAGAAATTTGGCTTCTGGAAGGCTACCGCATGTAGATTCTGCTTTCAACCTGGCAAATGGTTGTTTCACCGGTTTGCCGCGCGCCGAGCGCGAAAAACAGTCCGATTTTCTCGCGATAGGCGAGAGAAGCTGCCTCGATAGGACACTGCAGTATACTCCGACGATGCATCGCAATCTGCCGGAGGAGACAATTACTTCGAAAGCAATGGGGTAAGGCGCTTGAGCTGAACTGTTGCAAAGAACTTCGATGAACAGCACCTCATTCCAGCGGTAGCCTTATCTTTGGCTGTGCTGGTTTAGGGCGAGATGTGAGATCTTGAATAAATTCATGAATGCAATCGACTTCCTTACTCAGTTGGATATGAGTGACTTCTTCAGGGTTCAAGGCACCTGCAACGTTGTGGAGGTCTTCCGACAAACGTCCTCGCGCTGCGTTCATGATCTCAACGTCGGCTTCAGTCAGGGCTAACAACTTGAACATGCTATTGCCTTTGATCTTGTTGTCGAAGCGGCCAAGCACCGGCTCGATGAAATCTGCAATGACCTGATCCCAAGCTTCTCGCAGCTGCTCAATGATCCCTTTGGTCCATGCCACACGCCGCATCTCCGAAACTGTATCGAATTGCCCTTTGAACGCTTTAAGCTCGCCACGAAGCGCATGAACACGTGCAGGTGCCAGTTTGGCCTTCAACGGCAAATCAGGTTCGATATGACCGGGCTTCTCTCCTCTCTTGCGAACATGCTGATAGTGAAGCGGCACATTGCGGGCTTCAGCCTCGCGCTTCACCTCAAACAGAAACCCAATATCGTGGGTAAAGATGACGACCTGACGGTGCTCCGCCTCTTCGGCCAATCGCCTGGCGACCCGGACCCGATACATGTGATCGAGTGAAGACATCGGATCGTCAAAGACAATTCCGGAATACTCTTTTGAGGTAACCAACTCCGCGAGAAACGCAGCAAGGGCCACACAACGGTGTTCGCCTTCGCTCAAGATGTCGCCCAAAGGTTCCCCAGGGAATTTGACAAACTCGACCTGAAAATAGGACTGACCCCTGCTGTCGCGTGTTTTGCGCAACTCGAGCGGATTTGAGTTCAGCCGCAGCTTTTGGATTTCCCGCGCAAATCGATCCCGTAGCGCGCCAGTGACCAGCTTCTCTGACAACTCTTTGTTCTTATTGGTCGACGGCCGGCGCGCTGTCGTCTTGATAACTTTTTTGAGTGCCGCGAGAGTTTTCAATCGCTCGATCTGAGCTACGACATCTTCCTTGATGTCAGCAAGTTTCAGGCGTTCATCCAGCTCGAGTTTTTCATGTACAAGTTTTGCTCGCCCTTCGGGATCCTTCATCGCGATTAGCTGTTCGATGCGAATTTGGAATTCTGTTTTTAGGTCACTAAGGGCCTTTGATGGTGACGGAGCATCAACTGCAATAATTGAACTTGTCTCTAGCGCAGCAGACAGGCGGTTCCGCATCTGCTCGATCCACGTACTTACTGCTGTTGCAACTTCCTCCAGAGCAAGCTCTTCCTTTAGAAAAGCAACCGCGGCGGCATGGGTTTCATCGGTGAACTTCACGCTCTCCACTGTCTGCACTCTGTCGTCGAAGCGACGCTTGCAGGCAGCTTCCGTGGTTTTGGTCGTACCTTGGACGAAGGCTTCAAAGGTTTTTTGGCGTTCGACAGCTTCTGCACTCAACGGTTGCTGACATAGGACGCATAAATCGGTCTGACTGGATAGATCTGGGAAGGTCTTATCCCTGTACACCCGCTCGTCTGAGTAGGCTCTTGCAGCCTCCCACAGAATTTTCCAAGCATCAGACCCAATGTCGGGCAGCGGAGATGCTTTAAACAGTTCTTGCGATGCCGATCTGGAAGCCTCCTGTGCAGCAGTCCACTCTGCCTTCAACCTCGATAGCTCGTTCAGCGATATCTCCGAACCTACGTCATCCATCTTGGTAAGCGACGCGATGATCTTTTCAACGCGTTCTTGCTGAGCGCGAAGTCTGCGAATGACCTGATCTGGATTTTCCGATAGATCCGCTCGAAGGGTTTCCAAACGCCGCGTCTCATCTTCTGACAACGTGGAGAGCATATCGAGAATGCTTATGTCAGACTTTGCTGTCAGACCGCCCAAATACTTACCTGCTGCAGTTTCTGCACTCAACGAATGATTGGAAATGATCTGCGGGGTTTGTGCTTCTATTGCCTGCGACTTTGCTTCCAAACGCAGTTTCAATTGATCACACAGGTCGCCCAAGCCCTCCAAAATCCGCATTGGCAATGGTGTGTAGGCAACCGCGTTTTCAGATTGGACGTGGGTATTTGCGCTTCTAGAATCGAAGATGCTCACAAGACCCAGATTGTCGTCGTCCGAACCATCTGGTGACCATGTCGCGGACCGGTTTTTACCACCCGACAAATAAGAGATCACTGCCGATTGTGGCGCATCGGAAGGTTCGTTGATGTCCCGATGGATCAGGAACTTTTCATCTCGTGACCGGCAGGCGTGTTTTAGAACCCGGCAATAGCCAGACTTTCCGGACCCATTGTCTCCGTAGATGATTGTGATGCCACTCGCACCAAAGGTAAGTTCTTGATCGCCGACAAGAGCATTTACTCCTGTGATATCGCTGACACTTGAAAGCGAGACGGCCTGTTCAATTGTCGTTTCGACGCCAAGGTGGTCACTAGTAAGCGGCTGCGCGTCTGTCTGTTCTCCCGCGCAAAGTGCCTCCAGTCGATCAAGGTCAATCTCAGCTATTGGTGTGCCTTGCATCAACTGACGCAGCGCGTCGCGTTGCCATACATTGCGGCTCTCGGACCATATGAGGATGTCGCGCAGCGCGTCACTATGACGATAATGCTCCGCTGTTTCGGGTTCAATCATATCGATCTAACTCCAAATATTGTACTAAAACCCAAAAATGTGCGCTCTTCCAAGTGAGCTGCAAATACACTGCATCACACGATTCTAGTATTAGCTAAAACTGCGTGCTTCCAACACTATGTCCCGACAGTTGCGTCCTTGGAATGTCTGCTTTCGCGACAATGAATTTGCCACGCTGCCCAAGCAGCGAACTTCCGCTTTCCGCCCTACATCTCAAGGCGTTTTGGTTTTGTACCCCAAGAAGTTGTCAACCAGGCGGGTATCACCAGGAGAAATGCGGTTATCAGAGAACCTGCAAGCAACAAGTCGTGGTACAATTGGTGCGTGTGCCACCCACCGATTGAGCGTTGAAACAGTTCGATTGCGATCACAGCTGCTGCGGTTAAATAGGCGGTAAAGATCGTGTTCTCAACTGCTCGCCGTGCAGGCGTAAGCTCATTCTTTAGCCTGTTTCGGCTGGAAACTCGAAAGCGCTTTATTCTAGCCAGCAGGTTTTCTTGCGCCGGAGTTTGATCGGGGGTCTCAGTCGGCTTTTTCGCCTTTTGCATTTCGCGGTATTGGACCAAAACTAAGTAAGGGTCTTCTTCCGGATCAAGTGGTTGAATATCAACGCCGGTCATCTTTCCAATTACTCTACGCCCCTGCAACGACACCTTCGTAACCCCGTTCTCGTTGTTTCGTATAGTTCTGTCAGTACATCCAATAATGCTCGCCAATTCGGTTTGTTTAAGGCCCATGACAGTTCTTACATTGAACAGTCGTTCGCCGTCCTTTGTGCGCGCTTTCGAATCGTCGTTGTCTGTCATGTAAGCCCTGATTTCTATGCCGGTAGGTGGAACCCGCTCATCGTGCATTAAGATACAGGTTCTCACAAAAAAAGATTTCGGACGGCGGCACGAACGTGGCGACAAATTTGCGTCATTGAATCCAAACGAATAATTACCCCTAACCGGAAAGAGCTTTCCTCCCAAATTTCCAGGGATGTTGAAGCTCGGCAATAAGGCATACTTCTCAGAGGCTTGCGAGGTCGCTCGGTTTACATGCAAAGTCCGATAAAGTTCGCATCCAAAAGCGAACGATGATGAGAGGGCATGTGAGTGACAGAAGAAGAACGAAAGAGGCTAGAAGCCCACGAGCGCCTTAAAATGTCACTTAGGCTGAACGGAACGAGCTTGGCGGCCGAAGCCCGCAAGCTCAATGTTTCCCGCACGACGCTGTCTCTTGTCGGTCTCCGCAAACTGAAAAATGCGCGGATCGAGCAGGCTCTGGCGGATGCCATTGGTGTGCCTGTCTCCGAGCTGTTCGAAACAACTCAAACAGAGGAGAGCATTAAATGAGCCCGTAGAATAGGCAAAGCCCCCGAGAGTTGCAGCTCTCAAAGGGCTTCGTGCAAATGATTTGAACCTGTTTGCACCTCATTCATGACCCAATTCTGGCGACCCGTCAACCGCGCTGATCACTTTAGCGGGCGGGTCACCTTTTGCCTTGATCAATGAAGAGGAGCCGAACGGCGCGGGCAACAACCGCAGCCACGGCTAGAGATATGTCTAAAGATGATGACGACGACGATTTCTATCGTCCCCCCGCACCCACCACGGCGGGGCTGATGTTTCCTGCGCGCTCAAAATTCACAGTGCGCGGATTTACCTTGGCCATGACGCCCGCCGAAATGAACTGGCGGCAGTTCATTTCAGCCAGTCAGCTTGAACGGGTAACCTGCCTACTCGCTCTCGCGGATCCAAATCTTTGGAACCTGCACGATCAGCCGCGTCCCGTTAGCTATATTGATGCCTCGGGGCGTCAGCGCACGCATCGCTTTGATTGGCTGGCGGAGTACCGAGATGGATCACGTGTTGCGATGGCCGTCAAACCTGGCGAACGGGTCGAGCGGCTGAACTTCCGGAGCACACTCGCGGCAATTCGACGTGATCTGCCCAAAGGATTTGCCGACAAAGTCTGCCTTATCACAGAGCGCAACCACCACCCGAAAGAAGTGCAAAACGCAGAGCTTTTGAATTTCTTTCGACGCTGCCCGGACGAAGAGGCCGATCTTCTCGTTGTTGAATCCATCGCAGGTCTCACAGACGAGTTTTCCATCGGTGATCTTATCAAACCTCTGGGCTTGGGTGCGCGCGGCTTCCGCGCTGCCTTCAGAGCTATTTACGCGGGGCTTCTGCAAGCCAACACGCGTGAACGCATTTCCACCAACACAATCGTCGCCCCCCGAAAGGACAGGTCATGAAAGATATCCAGTTTCAGCTCAACATCAGCCTCGAAGATGCGGTGATTGGGAAAGGTGAGATACACTTTGTTCAAAAGGTCACGGAAGACACGGTTGCACTGCTCGCAAAACAGGCTGGCGCTGTTCCCCTGACGTTCACCCATGAAGAACTCGCCATACTGCTCGAAGGCGGGCATTTCTCGATCGAGTATGGCTATTTCTCGGATCGTCAGGCCGCGCGTCGTGCGCGGGCAGGGCGGGCGTTGCTCTCGCGCTTATCTCTCAAAACCCAGCTACTGGCTTTCCAAGGCGAAGCCTGGTGTGACGCGATGCGCGAAGGGGAAGAAGAAGGGTGGTTCAATCGATCTTCAAAGCGGTGGTTTGAATTTCTGCCGCAACTGCATGAGCGCGTGAAGCAGAAACTTCAGGATGGGGTTCTCAAAGCCATGAATGGTGAGCTGGTTCCCCCAGACCTCCTTTCACATGTTCCCGGACGCAGCACAATCATGCAAAAGTACCGGATCTGGGTAGAGACCCGGGACCCAATGATCTTTGTCAAAAGATCTATTTTCAACGGTCAGAACGGCAAGAGGGTACATCCGCATGTCGAAGCGATCATTCAGATCGAACTTGCGAACTATCTACATCCCAACGAGATTTACCCCTCGCAAGTATTGGATGCCGTAAACAGCGAGGTGCGCCGAAAGAACATTACCCTTGGGATCGCTGGTGAGGATCTTCTTCCGGAAGTCTCGCTGAGCACGATCGAGCGCCGCATCAATGAGCTGGATCGGTTTGAGGTGTTGGCTGCGCGCAAGGGTGTCGCATATGCCAAGAACAAGCTAGGTGCCCATGTCGGAGGCATTAGGCTCCAAGCCCCTTTGTTTCGCGTGGAAATGGACGAATGGGAAATCGACCTCATTTCGATCCTGAAGAGCGCAGGGATCGACATCACGCATACTAGCCTGCGTGATCTTGAACTTGGGCGGTACTGGGTATGCGTGGCAATGGACACCGCCAGCCGTTCAATTTTGGGTCTCAAGCTTTCGACTGCGCCAAGTGCAGAAGATGCGAAAGCAGTTATCTGGATGGCAATGCGGAACAAGACTGCGCTTGCATCCGAGCTGGGATGTGAAACGCCCTGGTCGCAACACGGGCATGTCTATCATGTTGTGGTCGATAACGGCCCGGCTTTTGTCAACGCTGACTTCAAGGCTGTTCTGTCCGATCTGGCGATTGACTATTCGGTTTTGCCCGCCGGTGTTCCCAGATTGAGAGGGATCATCGAGCGCGTATTCCGCACGATAGCGACCTTGTTGATGCCCTATCTGACAGGTCGTACGTTTTCTAACCCGCAGCAAAGAGGCGACTATCCGTCGGAAAAATATGCGGTGCATACCGCAGAGAGCATCTTGGAGCTGCTGGTCCGGTTCACAGTTGACGTTTACCATAATCGCAAGCATCGCGGCCTGGAATACGCGACACCCAACAACATGTGGGACAAGCTCGTCTCCGAGTTTGGTTGGTCTCCTCCAATGAGTGCGCACAAGCTGCGTCACATCCTGGGACTGAAATTCAAACGCCAGACGGGCCCGCATGGCGTGGTGATGAACGGTGTAAACTATCATTCCAAACGCCTCGCCAGGCACTTTCAGAAATACGGTCAGCAGACTGTCGAAGTCAGTATCGATCCCGAAGATATGGGTCATATCTCAGTTTGGTTGGAACGTGGAAATAACAGCGGGTGGTCAACGCTGGAGGCAAAGGTCGAAGGGCTCGAAGGGGTATCGTTCGCCTCCTGGGAGCGGTCGGTCTTTGAACTGCGCCAGAACAATCGTGCGGCCGCCAGCCTGACGCAGGGTGTCGTAGACCGTGCAATTCGTCGGATTAAGGAAATTGACGCTGAGCAACGCGCGGCGCGACAGCTTGGCCCGATCAAACTTACCAGCGATCAGATCAAACGTGCACAGAAAGAAACGTTCTGGGGCCTTTCTCTCGGGTCCGATCCGGACAGTACCACCGACACAAACGCTCCGAACCCGGATCAGGACATGGGATTCCTTTCGGATGAAATTCCCTACCTTCCCGGCCCGCTGCCCGAAGAAGAACCAATACTGCCAGAGGAGAGCGAAAGCGAGTGGCTCTTCAGTGACGAGTTGGACGACGGCGATCAGAGCAGATCTGACGAAACCGAGGAGACGGACGATGAATAAGCACGCCAAGAAGTTTTGGACTGACAAGGACATCCGCAAAATGGTGCAGAGTCTGAGGAAGCTTTACATCCCGCGGCCAGAATTTAACAAACTTGATGCGCGCTTTGGCTCCCTCCTTGAGCAGCGCCGCGCAGACGATGCGGACGGTGTGATGTTCACGGCCAGAAGCATCATGCTGGTGGGGCCGTCGGGGAGCGGGAAAACCACTGCCGTGCGGCATCTCAAGCAAAAGTACAGGCACGCAATGGCGACGAACCCAGAGGAGGAAATCTGCGAGTTTATTGGGCTTCAGGTGCCCAGCCCGGCCACGATGAAGTTTGTTGGTGCGGCTACGCTGCGGGCGCTGGGATACCCGTATTCTGGTAATAAACAGGGCCCGGCAATCTGGGATCAGGTCAAAGAGCAACTCCGGCTGCGTCGAACGCTCTTTCTTGGCTTCGACGAGGCGCAGGATTTGGCTCGTTTCCAAACTGACAAGGAACGGCAATCAGTGGTCAACACCCTAAAATCTCTGATGGAAAACTCCGTCTGGCCAGTGGGGCTGTTGCTGTCCGGAATGCCTGACCTCAAGAAGATTGTAAATCAGGACGCGCAGCTGGCACGTCGAGTTGATCCGATTGAAATCGGGCGGCTGCACGCGGTGCGCGATGTCGAGCAGGTCATCAAGATCGTTCAAAGGTATGCTGATCGGGCGCAGATTGATGTTGATGCCTCGGTGAAGAATGAAGCCTTTGCCATGAGGCTGATGCATGCAGCGGACTATCAGTTTGGACTGATGGCCGAGATCGTGGTCCTGGCGGTGTCGCATGCGCTGTTTACCCAAGGGTTCGAAGCCAATCTAAGTATCCGGCATTTTGCTGAGGTCTATAGCGAGCGTAACGGAGCTGAAGCGTGGATGAACGTCTTCGTTGCCGAAGACTATGGGCGCCTCAACCCCAGAAAGCTCCTGGACGATGGGGAAGACCCTGACGACGGAGAAGATGCATGAGATCCGCCCTGAACCCCATTCTCCCCCTTATCGAGGGGGAGACACCCTCAGGTTACGTCAGTCGAGTGGCGCGGCTCTATCGAACCACGCCGCGAGACCTGTGCTCTGATCTTGGAATGCGGTGGCCATTTCTCTGCTCCGGGCATGAGGATCAATTGGAGCATCTTGCATGGCTGTCAGGACAGGATTATTCGGCGTTGAAACTGTGGTCAGCGACAAAGCTCGCGGCTGGCCGATATCGCGTGGGGCATACACATTCCTCAACTGGCGTATTTCGCAGGACGGCTTCTCGGTTTTGTCCTCTCTGCGTGTCGGAAGCGCGGACACAGACAGGCGAACACGGCATTTATGAGCTGTTGGAATGGAAGGTCCTAAGCCTGCATCGCTGCGAAAAGCACGGGATAGGGCTGCGAACACTGCCCGCTGCGGGTCACTCCCACGAAGCCTATGATTTTGCAACACAGGCGATCAGGCACTGGGACGTGATTGCGAAGGCCGCTACCGAAGCAACCATTCTGCTGCCGACCAAGTTCGAAAACTATGTCCGCGAACGCATCCGAACTGGCCCTCAAGCAGACTGGCTCCACACGTTGGATCTAACCAGCCTGCATGCGGCTTGCGTTTCTCTTGGAGCAGCGTTGGAACGGGGTGGCGTTACGAAAATTGCAAAGAACCTTGGTGGGTCAGATATGCCTCGACTGGCTGAGCTGGGGCATTCCTACCTGTCAGATGGGCCAGAAGGATTGTCACGAGCGCTCGACCTGCTGCATAAAAACCGCCGGAGTGAGCGCCCGTATTTCAGTTCCGATCTGGGGCCGTTTTATGAGTGGCTTCATCACGCCCAGGACGAACCAACGCTGCACGATGTGCGGACGAAAACGCGCGAGCACATCTTTGAGACTTATCCAGTTCCTTTGGACAAGGAGGTTCTGGGGCAGAAACCACAACGTGAAATCTGGCTCACGATGGAAGAGGCCCGCAAGCGTTCGGGTTTTGGCGCAGTCTTTTTGAAAAAGTTGTTGGGGCATCTCGATGGCATCAACCCAGATGAGGCCTTGAAACGCACGGATGTGCGCGTATCAGAGCTTGCCAAAGTTCAAGCGTTTTGGGCGGATCTCGTCAACCTGTCACAAGCCGCAAGTCTTTTGTCGATTCGGACTGAGCAAGTCAAAGCTCTCATGTGTTTGGGGGTTCTTACTGAGGTCCAAATAACGTCAGCCTTGCGATATGCGCGGCGTCAGGAAATCCAGTGTCTTCTGCGGCGCATTGAGAGCCTGCCTCATGTTTCCAACGAGGTCGGTTACCTACCACTTAGAGCGTTTTGCCGTTCAAGGGGCATTCCTCTGGCCCGGGTTGTTGCGGCTTTTGGGTCGGGTGAATTGGAGGGGCACTTGCGGCAAGGGACGGGCGCCGGTGTTCATGCGATTGAGGTTGCTGAGCGGGCTTTCGCTTCAAAGGATACCATCGGCCTAGAACGCGATTTGACCCTCGCTGAGGCGGCAAAGTTCCTCAAGATCAGTGTCATCTCAATCCGCAAACTTCGCGATGCAGGCTATTTGGCTGTTGTCAACAAGCTCAACCCGGATACCAACCACATCAAGACTTACATCTCGTGCGACAGTATTAGCGTCTTCCAGGCTCAGTATGCCACGTTGGGCCAGATAGCGATGCATCGCAATGTAGCCCCGATCCACCTCGCACGGCAACTCGATCGCGAAGAGGTTTTGCCCATTTCTTGTAATGGGAGTCTGGTGCGTGTCTATGACAGGGAGGCCGTATTGCCGGATGGAAATTGGCTTTCCAATTCCGCAGTTGATCGGCGGGCGCCGGAAGAAGACCAATGAGCAAGCTTGCGCTTTCTCTGCGTCCCGAAGCGCTGGAAACTCCCACATCCTTTCTGTCACGATTGGCTGCGCGAAACGGTTGCCCAGATGTAGTGTCCTTTTGCGCTGATGTCGGGTTGGATCTGCTTGCAATATCGAACGGAGAGGGGGATGCTCTAAAGAATCTGTATCTCCTTGCTGGTTTGCCGAAAGATTCATTTATCAAGACGGCCGTAATCAAAACGGCGAGGAATGGGTGTCGGATCGGACAAGAGACGTTTGAACCCCTGACTTTCAATTGGGCTCAGGTTAGGGTCTGTCCAAAATGCCTTTTAGAGCCGCATCAGCTGTTGCCAGAAATCTGGGAAAAGACACATCAGTTTCACTGGCAGATACGCCAAATTGAATGCTGTTATCTGCACAATGAGAGGCTGCTTACCATATCGCGCAAATCTTTGCGTTTGAGGCGCTTTGATACCAGCCTGGCAATCAAAAAAACGTGGAATGAAATTCAATCTGCGGACAATCCCACGATCGCGGATAGCTTTGATCGCTATCTTTCCGAGCGGTTGATCAGAAGACGCGGCCGGTCTTTGTGTGACCAAATGAGTATTCCGCTGCTTTGCAGAATTGCGGAGGCCCTTGGCATCACTCTGGCCTATGGCAGGTTGCAACGTCGGGGCGATCTCGATTCCCATGCAAAACGGCAGGCTCTTTTGAAAGGATTTGAGCTCCTGATGGAAGGAGAAAATGCTATATTTGGTGCCTTGACGGAATTCGCTGAAAAAACAGCGCGAAATTCAAATCGCTACAGCTGGCCACATTTCGGCGCATTACGCAACTTTCTATATAGAGACCTGAGTTACTGCGAAGGTCTGGATGCCTTTCGAGAATTGATGCACCGCTACGTCGTAGATCGGTACCCCATTTGGCCGGGTACGGTGGTCTTCGGAATAAAAGTAAAAAAGCGTCGGGTTCACACTCTCACATCCGCGAGAAAATACCTGCACGTTCGTCGGGACTTATTCGAAGAGATTCTGATCGATAGCAGTCTCGGTCATCGGGATGGGAACGGTACGCTAGTGCTTGATGGCATCCTGACTGTTGAGATTGTCGAAGGTTTGAAAGAGGTAACGTCCAAGTTTCTCTCCAAGAAAGACGTCGCAGGATTTCTTGGTATTTCGGAAAAGGTGGTCAAAGAGCTTCAAAAACGCAGAATCTTGCGACCTAGAACCGGTCAGGATCAATGGGAGCGCAAAGGATATGATGCCGAGTACCTGCAAGAGATGCTGGACAGTATTTTCGAGGGGACGCGCGTGTTTCGAAATGCTCCTGATGGCTCCTGTACACTACCGGACGCGACACGACGTGCCCAATGCAATGTTGCAGACATCGTGGAGTTGATCCTGTCAGGCCAAGTGAAGGTGACCGGGCGTATTGGCCAGGATTTTGCGCTCAAGAACTTACTGGTTTCCCAAGCTGAGATTTCCAAAGCTTTGTCGAAGCCCTCTCGAAACGGATTTACAAAGCAAGAGCTTGTTCGAAGATGGTCCATGAGCCGGCTGACTCTTAATCGATTGATCGAAACTGGCGTCCTTCGTCAGAGGCGGATGAAGCACAACCAAAGTCGCGTGACAGGAATGCTTGTGCCCGTTGAGGACGTTGAGGCTTATGAGCGGGACAGGTGCAAGTAGAGTGTCAGGTGTTCACTGCACCAGCGACGACAAACGAATGATGCGAGTTCCACTCTGAGCAATGCCTGATTGAGGGCTGGCAAGTTCATTCGTAATAGTTTGGGCCGAGCACAGATGGATGCTCAAATGGGAGGCATGGAGTAATGACTGATGGTGAAAAAAGTCTTTTCGAGAGGCTGAAACCGCTATGGGAAGCTGCGGAAAAATTGGGTGGGGTAGATCCCGATTTTGATACGAAGGCCTTTCTCGATGAGATGTGGGGAGAAGACTATGCGCAGTCCGACGCATCGGGGGAGCGCAGAGGCAGCCTGGGTTCTAGTGACGCGGAACTCGCCGAAGACGTTGAAAAGCAGTTTAAACTGATTGCGGCCGCTTTTGCCACAGGAAACGCGGTTAAGATCGATAAGGTCATAAATCAAATTTTAACCATTAGGCGTCTGAAAAGGCTGGGGTTTTATGAGCCAGGAGACCCGAATGATGAAGGCCGAGTTGGGTGACGATACAACCAGAGATCGCTTCACATAACACCCGTTCAACGATGTTCGCGGTTTGTTGTGACGTTGCCAATCATCCGTTGGTTGCGAAAACCTGCCATTTGAGACGTAGTTCGAAGATGACCGCAGTGCGGACAAACCAACCATTCGACCTGCAACGCCGAATGGCTGGTTCAGGACAGGAGGTGTTACCCGCGTCCGGAGGTGTCCCACCAATGCGTGTGCATGAACTGTGGTATCGCCTTTGTTTTGCCGTTCAGACTGTTGATCGTTCCGGCCGTCAGCTCAAGTGCCATCCACGCTTCATGCGCGGTCAGCAGATCCGGGTAAGGCGTTTGTTTGTCTGTCGGGACAAAACCATACCGAGGATAGAAGGTCGGGACGCCCAGAACAAACACAGCGTCTGTTCCAATCGACTTTAGATGCTCAATGCTGTTTTCCATCAACTCCTTACCGACGCCACGACCTTGATACTCCGGCGACACTCCACAGGGCGCGAGAAGGTAGCATTTTGCGTCTCTGTGATCTTCGAAGACAAACGGGGTGAACAGCACGTTGCCTGCGATCCGCCCATCACGGTTCACACTGATCGAGATCGTGTCCGGGTGATCAAGGAAATCTTTGGCAAGTTCAGCGGTTTCTTCACCTTCTGCTTCCCCAAACGCCAGTCTGTGGACTTCCAAGACCGCGTCGATTTCTGATTGGTTCATAGTTCATTCCTATCTTTGGTAAACTTGTCCGCGCAGCAGATGACCCTAAAGTCGGAGGCTCGTACTCCCGTGCGCGAAACAACGATTCATTGTCTGTGTTTTAAAAACTCGGCTAAACTTGCTCGCTTGGGTGCCCCCACATAAGCGGGGCTGCATATGGGCCGGTCACGCTTGATGTGGATTCTCCGATGCCATCCAAAGCGCCCGGAGTCAGTTCGCGTGCAAACCAACACTCAAGCGGCGCCTGAGTTCTTACAGGCGGCAGGACTTTGTGGGGCGTGTTGTATCTGTTCCCATAGTGGAAAGGTTCCCCCATGACGAAGATCACATCTGCATCAAGTTGCTGTTCCGCCTCCTCCATCAGGCGCGTGGCATAGCCTTGTCTCTGATACTCGGGCAACACAGCCAGAGGAGCGAGAACAAAGCACTTCAGGTGTGGTGCCTCATCGATTGTGAGCGGGGTATAGCAGGCATGCGCAACCCCCTCATAGACGATGGAAAAGCTGCCATCTGCGATCAGGTCATCCGCAAAATCGGCATACAGTTTGGCATGTCGCTCATCGTACAGGCCTCCGGCAGCAGCGAAAGCCTCGTATTGGATTTGGTGAGGCGTTTTCATAGAAAACTCTCCTTCTTGATTTGATTATCTTTGGTTCATTTGCGCGCGCACGGATTGGTTCCCTAAGTGGGTAATCCGATACGGGCGGCCATTTTTTGATTTGATGAAGCGCTTGTCTTTGAGGCGTGTGAATACGTCCATCGTGCACGCAGGGAAGGCGAAGCCGTCACGTGTATAGCATTCGACGGATCGCACCTTGCCATTGTCGGCGCGCACGTATTGTATCTCACCACCTAAGGCGAGTTCATGCAAAACACGTTGCTCGTGCTTTGAGATGTTCATTGGGATGTCTCGATTTTAAGAAAGTACAGAAACAGGACACTCAGCGTCGCGCGTGAGTGTGCCTATCAATGTTGGTGTTCCCGAATTTGCTTCGCTGGGAACGGGCGTTAGGCCCGGGTCTCTTTCATAAAATCTCCATTGCGAGAGGCGACTCACCTCAAGCGTTCGCCGTACCTAGTCTTCGATTTTAGAAACGTCAACCGGAATACCGCAAACTAGCAATGCGGCGCGAAGAAAACGGACCTCCGCAACCCAGCAAACTGACGATGGATTTGGTGGAGGTTGTTGATACTTCGGGCGTTGCCGCGAATGGCAACTTCAAAGTACAGGCAAAATTTCTATAGAAGGCAATCAAACATGCAGTTCAACTAACTGGATGAGATTTCCGCAGGTGTCTTCAAAGACTGCCATTGTCGCGCCACCTGCCTTCACTGGAGGTTGTGTAAACTCAACGCCTGCCGCCTCAAGTTTGGCGACCTCAGCCTCAATGTCGTCAACACGGAATGCCGAAACGGGAATGCCATCAGCCATAAGTGCTTCCTGATAGGCGCGAGTTGCTGGATGCGCGTTCGGTTCTAAACCCAATTCCACACCTTCGGCCTCCTCCGCAGACACCAGAGTTAACCAGCGGTGCTCGCCGAGTGGAATATCGTGCTTCACTACAAACCCAAGTTTGTTGGTGTAGAAATCCAGAGCCTTGGACTGATCGTCCACAGAAATGCTCTTCATGTACATTTTCATTGTGCGTCTCCTTGAGAATATAGGTCCACCCAGGGATTGATCGCATCCGCGATCGGCGCGGCCACCAGAGTGTGAATTTTTGTGCGCCCCCGCCAGGTCGTGGAGATCAAGCCTGCATGTTCCAGCGTATTCAGATGTCTTGTGATGCCTTGTCGGGAAATTGTGACTGAATGCTCATCGAACAGACGGGCGCAAAGTTCAAAAAGCGTCTGGTCGTGACGCTTTCTCAGCTCTTCAAGGATCAACAACCGCGTTGTGTCAGCAAGGGCACTGAAAAGAATACTTAACTGCGGGTCGAATTGAACACTCATGCCTCTTTATGCAACAATTTTGTTGCATGTCAAATCGAACCTACTGTTCGTTTAATTTGCAGCATCGGTCAATTAGGGCTCTCTCCCGCCGTTCTCCGCATGCTGCACAAATGGCGGGTATAGAAACTGCGAATGCCCGTTCTCGAGGAAAGCTACTGCGACTCTGCGAGACTTTGCCGCCATTTGGGTGTCCACACTGAAAGTTCGCAAATCGAAAAAAGACCCGACGCTTGGCCGGGTCAATTGGTGACGACGGGGATCGTCGCTCCCAAATGTGGTGATCTGAGAAATTCCCAAATGCATCTCACTCAGCTTGTTGGGGCTTTCGTTTAGAGAAGCGGGAAAAAAGCCGTCCGTCAGTTACGGCAAAGCCCAAAGCAATGATGGCAAATCCAATCCACGCATTCGGCTCCATCTTTTCACCCAGGAATGTAACACCAAGACCGATGGCGAACGGTGGGATCAGCAGCGTAACCAAAAGCAGATTGGCGGCACCGGCGCGCGCAAGGATTGCGAAATAGAGAACATAGGCCAGTGCGGTTGATAGTGCGGCCATCCCGATGAGCGCCGCCCATACTCCAGCAGACAAAGTGAAGCTTGGGGGCCCATCGATCACGAGAACAATTGGGATCATAAGCACTGTGCTGCCGATCAGCATACCAAGCGCATTCACGAGCGGTGGTTCGCCCGAAAGAGCAGTTCTGCCCCAGACACCGGCAAAAGCATAAGAGAGCGTCGCCCCAAGGATAGCCAGCTGTGCCAGATTGCTCGGGTTGAACTCGGTCAATGCGCTTGGCCCCATAATGAAGGCCACCCCTAAAATACCCAGGGCCGCACCTGCTATCTTCTTAGGAGTCAACGGCTCGTCCTTCAGAAGCAAACCCGCCACGACTGCTGCGAACATTGCTGTCGTTGCATTTAGGATTGAGGCCAGCCCGCTGTCTATTTGCGTTTGCCCCCAGAAGATCAACGAAAACGGGATTGCGTTGTTGAGTGCACCCATAACGAGATAAGCGCCCCATACCCGAGGGGTGCGTGGAACGCTCAATCCTTTGAACATGACGATTAGCGCAAGAATAGGAACCGCCCAAATAACCCTGTGCAATGTAATTGTAAGTGGTGGCACCTCGGAGAGTGCAACCTCGCCAAAGAAGAAGGACCCGCCCCAAACAGCGGCGAGCAGAAGCAGCATGATGCTGGCTCTCAAATCCAATGTTGGTCCAGGTAGCGGTGTCATGTTTTACTTTTCCGTCACTAAAGTCTCAGTAACGGACTAACTTGGGCGGCCTGATACCGCGACCCGTATCTTGCGGAAAAGGCCCTATGCGAGACTAATCGCCCCACGAAACTCGCAATCCCACGGTTTGCATCTTCGCTTGACACATCGAAGGTCGATGTATAGATGCGCGCCATGAGCAAAAAAGCAGATACCCCTGACCTGACCAGTTCCGAGTATTGGAACAATACAATCAAGATGAGCCTGTCCAAGTTCTTCATCCTGTGCGTTTTGCAGGACAAGGAACTGCACGGCTATGACATCGCCAAAGAGGTCGAACGCCGCACCGAAGGGTGCTGCACGCCAAAAGAAGGCACGATCTATCCGGTTCTAAAGCAGTTCATAGATGGCGGCTACGCCACATTCGAAACTGAGGTTGTCTCTGGTCGTGAGCGGAAGATCTACGCTGTCACTGAAAAGGGCCGGAGGGCGTTTCAGGTGGCATTGGCAGAGTGGATGAAAATCACCCGTTGCTTGCAGGACTGTTCCTGCTTGGCAATTAAATAGGAAAAATTTTGACCCCATACTTAGAGGGTCGATGCATCGAAAGGCAAAGTTATGAAAATCGTGAGCTTCAAAATCTGTCCATTTGTTCATCGCGTGACAGCGCTGCTGGAAGCCAAGAACATTCCCTATGAGCTGGAATTCATCAGCTTGAGCGACAAACCGCAGTGGTTTCTGGATGTCTCGCCCAATGGGCAGGTGCCTGTGTTGATCACAGAAAATGGATTCGCTCTTTTCGAAAGTGACGCGATTTTCGAATACATTGAGGAGGCGTATCCCGCTCTTCAGCCTGACCTTTCTCTGGAACGGAAAGCCCATAACCGCGCTTGGAGTTATCTGGCGACGAAGAATTATCTGGTTCAGTGCGCGTCGCAACGTAGCGCCGATAAAGACGTGTTGACAGAACGGCGCGCCAAACTGGACCAGGCCTTTGATCGCATCGAACAGCAGCTGGGCGACACGCCGTTCTTTTCCGGAGATACGATCAGCACCGTGGATGTCTCCTGGCTGGTCTTGTTGCAGCGCGCGGCCATCATCCAGAAATACAGTGGCTTCGACTTCATTGGCGACCGCCCGAAACTGAAAGCCTGGCAACAAAATCTGATGGAGTCCGGCTTGGCGGAAAAGTCTGTTGCAGACGGGTTCGAGGAAGATTTCAAGGCATTCTACCTGTCTGACCAAACCCATCTTGGTCGCGCGGCTGCGCAACTGGCTGCGTAAAGGACACCTCACATGAGCAAATTTGACCAAGCACCCGCCAAAATCGGCGACCACTTTGTGCGTCACGATCCCAAATATCTGAACATGTTTTATGGGACAGATGATGTCATGCCCATGTGGGTGGCAGACATCGATCTGCCAATAGCCACACCGATCACGGAGGCTTTGCAATATATCGCAGGCCGCGGTCAGTTTGCTTACGAGTTCAACTCAGAAGGTATATTCAAGGCGATCTCAGATTGGCACATACGCCGAAACGACCTGTCCTTAAATCCTGACAACTTCGTCCCCTTTCCCGGTGTGCTGACCGCCATTTCACTTCTCATTCGCGAGCTGACCGATGAAGGCGATACCGTTTTGATGCAGACACCGGCCTACCACCAGTTTGGCAAGGTCATTACCTCGGCAGGTCGGTCTGTGCTCAAATCCCGGTTGATCAATTCTGACGGTGCCTATGAAATAGACTTCGCGGATCTGGACGCGAAACTGAGAGCGTCCGACGTGACCGCCATGCTGCTGTGCAATCCTCACAACCCGGTTGGTCGCGTCTGGCGCGCGGAAGAGCTAAGAAAAGTTGTTGAAATCGCCGACCGGCACAACGTGACCATTATCAGCGATGAAATCCATGCCGACATCATCTACAAGGGCCACAAGTTCACCAGTCTAAGCACTCTGGATGGTGACAGACATGTTTCTGTCATCGGCTCTCCAGCCAAGACATTCGGGATGCAGAGCATTTCCAATGGTTACGTCTACACGAAGAATGAAGACATCCTGAAGCGCATGAAAGCTTTGGAAGATGGCATGTATCTCGGCCATGGGAATGCCTTCACCACCTACGCCACCATCGCAGCATATGAAAAGGGCGATGCATGGTTGGATGAGTTTTTGGTTTATTTGCAAGGCACGGTCGACTGGATCGCAGACTTCGTTGCGACTGAACTACCGGCACTGAAAATGACCCCGGTCGAAGGCACCTACCAGATTTGGTTCGATTGCTCGGCAACAGGATTGGCGGAAGATGAGCTGAAAGCCAAGCTGGGCGAGGCAGGCTTTGGCGCGACCCCGGGCACGTGGTTTGACCAGGACGCGACCCAGTTCATTCGCATCAACATCGCGGCCCCGCGCAAAGACATCCAGGAAGCCTTTCGCCGGTTCAAGGTTGCGCTTGATGCGGGTGGAAAAACCCGCGGAACCACAGAGCCCTCTGCTTCGAATGGTTGTTGCTGAGTTCTCATTTCATCACGTCTGCTCGGCGAAGCATATCGAGAAGCACGAGACCGCAAACTGGCCGGGAAGACTGATAGGAACAAACCAAATGAGAACATGCAAAATGTTGACCAATAAATTCGCACTTATAACTGGTGGCTCAAGCGGGATTGGTTTTGCGGCTGCCAAGATGCTGCAAGACAATGGCGCACGTGTCGCAATCACGGGAACAAACGCGGACAAGCTGAAGCTTGCTCGCGACAAGCTCGGTTACGACGCTATCGCGATCCAGGCAGACATCAGCAAACTGGATGATCTGGACCAAATGCGATCTGAATTGCAGCACTCTTTTGGCAAACTGGATATCCTCTTTGCCAATGCTGGCGTCGCCTTTAACACGCCGCTCGGGAAGACCGATGAAACGATGTACTATCGGATGATGGATGTGAACGTGAAAGGCACGTTCTTCTCGGTCCAGTCCGTGCTCCCGCTGATGCCGAAAGGGGCGTCTATCATCTTGAATACGTCGTGGCTCAACCAGATCGGAACTCCCAATAAGGCGCTGCTGTCGGCATCCAAAGCCGCTGTACGATCATTTGCCCGCGTCATGTCGGCCGAGCTTGTAGATCGGGGCATTCGTGTGAACTGCGTAAGCCCAGGCACTATCGAGACACCGATCCATCGTGGACCGGATGAAACCGATGAGCATTTCCGTGCCTATGTCGATCGCGTTGGACAGCAAGTGCCGGTGGGTCGCATGGGAAAACCAGAAAACATCGCTTCGGCGGTATTGTTTCTGGCAGGTGATGCGTCCAATTACATGCTGGGCACAGAGATGGTCATCGATGGCGGCCGTGCTGAACTCTGATATTCCATCGGACAGCTCAGGCGTAGAAACTCCTGCGCATACAATCTTGAAATGACGGAACCATGACGAGCACCATCCTCTATCTTCTGAGATCCGATTTTATAGACACCCAAGCGGGCAACACAGCGTTCTATTGTCCCCAATGCCTTCTGGTCGAAGGGCTTCTTGCTGTCTTCCCACAAGTCCGCCAGAACCTCGATATTCGGTACGTTGACTTTGATAGGCCCAGAGGTGACATGTTCAGCTATGTAGGCGAGAACCAGTCCTGCCCGCAGCTCGTATTCCCCGATGGGGATGACCATCATTCAAACGGACTTAGCAGATCAGGAGTTTCCCCGATGCGTCGGATCGAAAATGTTGACGACATTCTCGCCTATCTGATCAAGCGTTTTGACTTGCCCCGACCGCATCCATAGTATGTTTTGGGTGCTACTTCAGCGATCAAGGCAATCATGATGGCCGTGCAGGGTAACAGGCCATTTCTATAATGGCTTACGATCCAAAGGAGATTTCCAGAACAAATTCCTGAAGATCGTTGAGCAAGACTTGATCAGCGTCGTGTGCCATGCGTATCGCGCCGCGCAAAGCGTCAGGATTTAGATTTACCGGCCCTTCGGTTTTTGAAGGACTTTCAAGACTACGGGCTAGGCTTTGACACAAACGTACCCGACCGCTCTCAAACTTGGTGACGAATTTGTCTACTTTGAGCGCGCCGTCTTGAGAAGTCAGGGCCACAAGTTGCGCTTCAAGCGTGCTGTCGCGTGATGCAGTCGTAGATGTGCCTTCAATCCTACCGTAAAGCTCGAAATCTTTGCTAATCATCTCAACAACACGGTTGGCAATGGGCATGCGCCCGTCTTGTAAATCGATTTGTAGGAAGCGGGTGGGGATACTATCTAACATTGCAGATACTTTCGTGGGCAAACCGCTCATGCTTTGGACAATTTGGGCAAAGTCCTTTTCGACCGGAAATGGTTTCCACACCGTTCCGTACGTAAAGAGGTTTCCGGGGACACGGCCTCTGGGCCTCAGTATCTCATGACCAGCGTCCCTCATAACCTCTCCAACAACAGCGCCACAAAACTGTCTGGCCGCCTGATCCGATTTTACTATCGGAAATAGCTCTTCAAGCTCATGCACCGCAGCTGTGATTGCCGGTAGGCCAGCACGAGATAGCGCCGCATATTCCACATACTTTTTTTGGCTACTCAAAAGGCTCTCTAAACCCTCGCCGAGCTTGGTCTTCCGAAGTTCGTTGAATCTGGAATGCATTTGCTTCCTAACAGCACATATTGACACGTTACATTTTTTAACATTATAAATCGTGAGACTCGGTTAATCAACGAGAGTTCTAAATGGGAGAGAGATATGTCGGCCTTGGAACCAGCAATTTACATCACAACTGCTACCGCATCAGGAGGGCGTGCAGGACGCGTGTCCACCGCTGACGGTACACTCGACCTCGATCTAGTCATGCCATCGGCAGTCTATGACATGTTGCCCGAGGAGATGCAGGAAGCACCCGCCACATCTGACCGCGCGCGTGTCGACCCTGAAATGCTCTTTGCGGCAGGTTACGCTGGCTGCTTCATATCTGCACTTCGGTATACCGCACTTAGCATGGGAGTTGATGCTTCAAAGGCCTCTGTTGCTTCAAGCGTCGCGCTCAAACCTGGATCAAATGGCGCGGCGTTCAAACTCGGTGTCCGCCTTGAAATAGACCTACCAGACATAAACAAAGAAACCGGGCAGAAAATTGTCGATGGCGCCCACAAGATTTGCCCCTATTCAGCCGCGGTTAGGAACAACATTGATGTTGAACTAGCGCTGAAGTGATTTGTTGATGGGTGGCGTCAAGCAAGGTTGGATTGGCCGCAGTACAGTGCGGTTAAGCAGCCGCCCTGTGTGACGCCGCCCACCTGAAGGTACATTGGATCGTAGTTGGCTTGAGTGCAAAACAGATGCGAATAAAGTTTAGGTATCTACACTCTGCGAACCGATGTCCGATATTAATCTGAAATGAGCCGGTAATCCAAAACCAGTGTATACCAACTGTTAGAGGAGTGTTTCAAAGTCGGGGAATTCACCGCTCCCGCAGAACCCGTCAGAATGGACTCGAAACAGCAGTTCTCCGCTTGCAGGATCAATGACTGCTATCCAGCGATTGACCGACAGTGACGGTGCCGCCTTTGGTCGACACGACATCCTGTGTCAGAAGACTGCCAATCTCGGACCCCAATTGCAGTTCAGAAACCTGTCCAAGGTGATGCGCAACAATCCGCCCTGCCTGATCCAATAGAACAAGGCTTGGTGTACCGCGCATGCCAAAGCGAGACATCGTGTTTGGCAACGGTCCTGCGCCCTGTTTGTCCACGCCGACAGGGAACGTGATGCGATATTCATGCAGGAAAGCTTGCAAAGACACCGGTGTCATAGCGTTGTGATGCTCGAACACGGTGTGCAGGCCAATTACGGCTACCTTCTCTTCAGGAAACGTCCTCTGAATCGACTGTGCTAAGGGAATACCGTGCAGGACACATCCTGGGCAAAGCATTTGAAAGGCCTCAATGACGACAACCCGTCCTTTTAGGTTATCTAGGGTTAGGGGAGTGTCTGTGTTGAACCATTCCGCGACGTCTAACTCTGGTGCTTGCATTTTCTTTGTCCTCAGTAGCAGGCAGCCGCCGTGGGTCCGGCGGCCGCGCATTCGAATGCTAGTGAAGCTTGCCAGGTAGGCTCAGATCCCCTGATGCGACGTCGAAAACATCTGTGACGCAAAGCAAGGGCGCATGGATATTCGCGTTAACCCTCAAGGCGGATGTGACGCCGTCATAAGCGACACCATCCAGTTCAACGTCGCTGGCGAAGCCTGCGTTCACCACAATTTCGGGCCCGTCGAACAGCGGTGTAAACCCTGGGCTGTCCAGAAAGATCGGAAACCCTGGCCATGTCGCAGGTAGCTTGGGTGTGGAACCTTCGGGGATGTCACGTACGGCAAGCGCGTCGGGTCCGCACGCTTCGGTCGGGGTCAACACAACCCAGTGGCTGTGCCATTCGATGCCGTCATTGGTCGGGTCTCCGTCGCCGTTTTCGTCAAAAAGCGGTGTGTCATCAAAATCCGGATGACTGGTTGCGGCCATTGCAAGGATACCTGTGCCGCCTTCGAACCCAACGGCCGAAGGGTCCAAAGACGTAGGCCAGACATATGACCAGACGTCTGATCCACCGACCTCTCCGGTTGCCACCGGAACCGAGGCGCCAGCCGATCCATTCGTTGTCATGTGAAAAGTGACCGTGTTTCCATTGCGGTGCGCGTGTGCGGCCAGAATGTCAAAATCCGCGACTTTACTTACGTCAGCAGAAGACATGATCGCGCCCTCCTGATGAATGGCATGATCTCCCCCTGCAAGGGCGGTGCTGCCAAGTATCAACGCAAGTGTTGAAGTGAACGTGGTGAGTTTCATGGGTGCCTCCAATTAATAAGATAGCGAGTCGCTACTATAATGAGAAATGCATTGCAACTATAATATCGAGTCGCTACTAAAAGTGTTATGAACACAGATCATCGCATACGCACATTGATCAACCGCCTGGCCCGGATTGATGCGTCCGAAGGATGGGCAGGTGATTTGAATCCGACCCAGAAGATGGCGTTGGAGTATCTGGCAGAGGCCAACATGTATTCGCGCTCGCCGTCGCACGTCGCAGAGTACATCGGTACAACCCGTGGAACGATGTCACAGACGCTCAAAGCTTTGGCGCGCAAGGGCTATGTAGAAGAGCACCGTAAAGAACATGATCAGCGGTCGATTTCCTACGATCTCACAAAAGAAGGGGCCGAGATCGTACGTCAGCCAAACCCTGTTGCTCGGGCAATTGGAGAAATGTCCAAAGAAAACAAAGCCATGCTTGAACAGGGCCTGACGCAAGGCCTCAACTTGGCGTTGCTGGCTAATGGAGGGCGATCATTCGGCCAATGCAAATCCTGCACTCATCATGACGGCACGACGAACAGCGGTTTTTGCAAATTATTGGGCGTCTCCTTGGAGGCCGGCGAAAGAGAAAAGATCTGCATCGAGCACGAGGAAGCTAGATGAACTATCCAGACCTGTCGGCGACCATTGACGGCATATTCATCGGAGCGGTCAAAGATCGCTGGGAGGGTAAACCACCGTCTGCCATTCAGAAAGACTGGGTGGACGGGCGGCAAGCCATTACCTCGCTTGGATTTTCCGGGGACGCTCAGGCGGACCTGACCGTGCATGGTGGCGAAGACAAAGCCATCCATCACTATGATTTTGGTCACTATTCGGCTTGGCAAGCAGAGGACCTAATGGCACCTGGCACGATGCCAGCGGCATTTGGCGAGAACATTTCTACGACGGGACTGACCGAGGAAAACCTCTGCATCGGCGACATCCTGTTACTCGGGACGGCGGTAGTTCAAATTAGCCAGGGACGGCAGCCGTGCTGGAAACTTGGGCTACATACAGGGCGCAAGGGAATGCCCTACCAGTTTCAGAAGACGGGCCGAACCGGATGGTACTATCGTGTGCTCGAACCTGGCGAAGTTGAGGCCGGTGATCGGATCACCTTTGCTGAAAGGCCAAATCCGAATTGGTCTGTATTGGCTGTTACACGCGCACGGCTGACTCGTCGCATATCGCCAGAAGATGCCGAGGTTTTGTCTCAGATGAAAGAACTTGCTGAAGGTTGGCGACAAGCTTTTGGCAGAATGGCTGAGGGCAATGCCAAGGAGGATACATCGGCAAGGCTTGGAGGCTCAGGATAAGACTTCCAACGCGCGTTCAGTCGTGACGTAGTTTCCTCGAGCTTAGTAACCTTCTCAACTCCATGATGGTCAAATCCGCGTTTGTCAGTCGCTGGGTGGAGCAGGCAAGAAATGAGACATCAACTTCAGCATCGATGAAATGCCATTAATCACATTGGGTCAGAAATGCTTGACGTTTGGGTCAGAATTGAATGACGCGATTTGAACTTTTCTTGAGGTTTTGGCTGTCGATTGAGTCAAATATCAGTGACGTTCCACAGGTGCTCATGTGGGACGACACATAGTTTTGCCATTTGGCACCCAAAGTCGTTCCACTGGTTATAGACCTATCATTTTTTCGTTGTTTCGCTTTGTGCCAGTCGGTGAAGGCTTGCACCGGAATCCGATTAGACAGAGGTGGTTGGGTCTGGTCTCATTTTTACAACCTCGGGTCTGGTCACATAAGGTACGGGCGCGTAACGACGATCTGCCGAAATTTTTTGACTGAACTTGGCTGGTTGAATTTCGTCACAACTAACGAAATTTTCTCGATCACTACTTAGTGGCTATTCGCCACACTTGCCTCATTGAACACTTTGGACGGCGGCTTAGCGCAGGAAGCGGACTTTGCAGACTTAGGTGGACCGTCTGGTCCAAGCACTTATTTCCCAATTTGTTTTGGCGGTCCAACATTCCATACCCTCAGTTTGGGAATTAAACCGCTAGAGTTTGAACTTCTTCAACTCCTTGTAGTTTGCGTCAGCCGCTAGGTACGAAACCAAGAAATCTACCCACTTTTCTGAGTATGTGTAATCGCCGTGAGCTAAGTGGTAGATGCAATAGTCCTTATTGGTGTTTTCCGGTTGGCCGACATTTGCACGGGGCCTAACGTCAAACTTTCTCCATGCTTGCGTGTGGTTGTGTGTGTTGAACTGCCGTCCTGACCGCTCTTGCACCAAGCCTGCAACAACCGCAGCCTTATGGGGAAAAAGTTTGTCAGATATCTCCCGCTTGATCAGCACGTTCCTTACTTCATCTGCGCCTTCGTCATCAGGATGGACGAATTTGATGTGTGACTTCGATTTTGTTGAGTTTTCGAATGTGTAGACAACTCGAAATCGGTATTCGATATCGGACAACCGTTCTTCACCCAATTCTTCATCGAGTTGCTTCTCCAATGTCCGAATGTGTTCAGGCACATCAAAGTCCTGCACTTGGACCAGTTGATCAAAATCCATCTTCGCAAACTGAAGTGAAAAGGATAGATCATTGCTCAGCGCTACATCGGGTCCGAAAAGCATGCAAATCGTCTTTTCGAAGTTTAGACAACACGCTTGAAAAATCGAAAGAAACCGGTTGTCTGCTCTTCGAAAGAGCGTGTGCTCAACGGCATCTCTGATTTGTTTGAGGCTTTCTAAATTATCTTTGATCCCCTGCGATAGCGGGCAGTCTTCCCGGACGATCATCTGGCTCAACAGAAGTGATCTTCCGTCTTCCTGGATTATTTGTGTGCCCTCGCGCAAGTAGAACTCGTGCAGCAAGTAAGTCCAAGCGATGTTGGCTTGAACAGCAAATACCTCTGCTTTGAACCTAAGTGTCGGACTGTTGAATACCTGAACGGCCAGAAGCATGGCCTCTCGTGCTCGGATCAATCGCTCATCGTCGTATAGGTTCAAGCCAGTTTGAGGGTCGTAGCACTTCTTTTTCTTTTCAAAAAAATCCAAGTCCGCGTCAGATGCCGGAACGATTGCGTCGTCCTGCTTGACTTCAGTGACTCGGGCACCGTTGATCGTCGCCTTGCGTCCAAGATTGACCAAAGCTTGGATGTCCTGATTTCGATCACCTCTTTCCAGAAACCCTTTTACAATTCGCTTCTCGTCATCTGTGAGTGCCCCCTCTGGTTTTCGTGCCATAGATTGCCTTTCAATTGAGTTTTCAAAGAATAGGTCTCAGTTCTTGAAGCAGTGCTCCCGGTGCCAAGAAACAAATTCAGCTCTTGGTCTTTCTGATGCTCGCGTTGGTGCGATTAGGCGCCCATCTTCGTTGATCATCTTTTGAATTGCTTCGGGGTCATTTGAATGCCTAGACACGATGATCGTAAGATCATCGGCTAACCCAATAAGTCCTCTGTCGAACATCCAATGAGCAGTCCCCGACAATGCGACACCGTTGCTGATAATATCGGGCCCGCCATACTCTACAGGCCTAATGTGAGCTGCCTCCACTTCTGCTCTACCGCCGCCATTTATGAGGCGAAGGCCCGTAATTGCACATCTTTCACCATATGATCTAAGGACATTCTTTCTGAAATTACGATCCCGAACTACCCGGTTGGTTAAGCGAGTGACACGATCTCGGGAGCTAAGGTGTTCGAAACCAATCGGTTGTTCGTGGAACCCGTCCGACGCAGATCTTTCTGTCCGAGGAAGTATGTGATCTTCATCGACCAGCCCAAGATCCACGATTCTAGAGAAGTCGGCTGTGGATACCGTGCGGACTGCCGACTGTGCCCTTCCAGACATCTTGCCTTGGTCATTCAGCAGACCGGTCTCTACAATGCTTGACTCGTCTCGGAATGGCACCGGGTCACCGAAGTCGAGATAAGTTCCAGGCTCAATGATGGCGAAGTACATATCATTGCGTCTTGGATCGACGATGATTTCTTGGACCTTTGCTATCGCGAAATAGCCTTTTGAAAGTTTGACCTTGCTGGGCTCCAGATAGACAATCCAGTCTCCTTCACATTGCTGAGCACGTGACAGGTACTGCTTCGGAAACTGATACTGCTCTGACGGAATATCGTCGTAGATTGAATCAGTACGATGGATGAAAACACCGAACGCCATGACTTAGACGATGGCTGGGTTTTTTCCGTTTGCCAATCTCCCAGTTGTTCCATCCGCGAGAGTGATGATCGAAATCTGATATTGTGCCTGCATAAGCCGTCTTATCGCCAGACTTCTTTGTCAAAGAGGCAGATGATAACAACTGCAACTCACTCAAGCTGCTGATCGTGCAAGTCCCCTAAGGGTTGCACCCAGTCATTGATGTCATAAGCAGCAAAACGCAACAACTACGTGTTCAGCGCCACCAGGGAAAAACGGGGCCGCGCAGTACGTAGGATACTCAATTTGCAAAACTGGTGTCACAACCGAAGTCGAGCATCATTTGGCGAGCATTTTTTGAGGCTTGATAGTGCCATATTGAAGCATCGAATTGACGACGGGAGATACTCAAGAGGTCTGCGGCAAAGTTAAAGACGTCGCGTAGATAATCGTAGCCGTCGTCTGTTACTCCGGCCAACTCAGCAAATCCTCGTATGTGTCGGTCAACGGCAATGCAATCGACTCCGACTAAACATGCCATATAGTCCACGGTTTTGGGGCCGATGCCCTTAATTTCACGAAGATCCGAGCGAAAGGCGTTATCCAGCAGTGCTTCACACAAGTCTGTGGTGTCTTCGATGCGAGTGCTAACCAAGAACCGCACCAACTCATCAAATCGCGATACTTTCTCTTCGTGTTGCCACTGAAGAAATCTACTGCTTCCTTGCGCTTCAATAATCTTGGTTACCGCATCCAAGGTCGTCGCGTGCGGGAAAACTTCGATTATCGCCTGCACACGCGGCCGCACAATTGTAGAATAATTTAGACCTGCTTGGAGGACAGAGTCTGCAAGAACGGCTCCCATATGGTGGTATACCGGGCGCATTGGGACACTGGCTTTCAGAATACCCTCGCCGACAGCGTGATCCGCAATGCACCTTGCGGCATGCAAGGCTCCGTAGTGCTCACCCTGTTGTTGCATGTGCGTCCCCTATTCACATAACCCCAGCCTCGTTGAGAGCTTTAAGCCTCTCTACGCAGTTCGGGCAAGCCCCACAAGGAAATGAGCTTGATGCCTGGCAAGAGAATGTACGCCCAATCGGCACGCCTAGCTCTACGGCTTTGCGCACGACGTCACTCTTTGAACTGGTTCCGAAAGGTGCGTGAAATCTAACCGCGCCAACGCCAGCGGACAGTTCGTCGAGGCCATTCATAAACTCTGTGCTGCAATCGATTTCTTTGGCGTGATTGCTGTTTATGAAACCAGAATAGACGTCGAGTATTCCAAGGGTTTGTGCGCGGGCCGCAGCGGAAGCAAAAAATAACATCGTTCGGTATGGGATATATAGATCATCATCCGCCACCTCTTCGGCCCATAGGTCTGCCTCGACAATCATTCGCGACGTTGAACCCTTGAAAACGTCTGAGAGATCGATTCTCTCGGGTTCCATTACTTCTGGCGGAAGTACTTCATTGACTTTTTCCCATTCCGTCTCTGCGCAATGCTGACCGTAGTCGAAGAACATGGGATGAACTTCAGTGCCCTGATTAACGAGCAAGTGACAAACAGTGGTCGAGTCCAGCCCGCCTGAAACCATAGCGATTGCGCGCTTCATTGGTCGGACGCTCTAAGGTTGGACATGGCATCGAAAAGCCCATTGAGGCAGATGTCGAGGTTGTCCGAGTACGCGTTACTACCCGCTACCACCATCGTGTTCGTGTTCTCCCTCAACGGATCGTATGTAATGACGGGGATGCCCGCGGCCATCGCCCATCCCATTTCAACTAAGGTGCCTGGGTCACGCTTCTCTGGCAGCGCAAATACGAGACTACACTCCTTGAGCATCGTGACGTCAGAGGTGAACATTTGGTGCATTTGCTCAAAAGTGCTGCCCTTTTTGAGTTCGCCATTCTCAAATACAGGGCGCCTGACTTTAAAGTTATGATAGGTAAGCGCCTCAAGAGCCTGATCTATGAAAGTTCGGTCAACGTAAGTGAAGTCCGGAGCTGCAAAGTAGATTTGGAACTTTTGGCGATCATGCCAAGGCACAACAGTCCCACCGAGTCCACGCATTTGATCGATAGAAAGCCCGAGGCTACGCCCCGTATCCCTTCTCAGGTCATCTGGATAAGTGGTTTGGGCATAGCATGTTGCAACGCGCGCAGCTTTCCATGCCGCATCTCGAATATCGGGACCGACTAGCGACACGAAAACTGCAGAGTACACGTCCCCAACGCCAACTGAGTTGACTGTCTCCCCGAGCAATGCAGGAATCTCATCTATAGTATTGCTCTCAAGATCGAACAAACGGCTGCCACCTCGGTTTTCTTTCAACAAAACACAATTGGGAGAAAGTGGCCGGAGGTCATCTATTAGCCGTGTAACGTCGTCTGCGGCATTCTCCAAAAAAAGATCGGACGACGTGGAGGTTATTAGCGCAAGGATACGGCCTTTAAATGCAGTCAACGCTTTCGGGTTCGACAGGTCGTATGCGATATCAAAACTGATCTCCGCTTCGTCGGAGAGTAGTTCGGCCAAAAAAGGTAAATCAAACTTACCGGGAAAAACTAAGCACTTGTTGAATCGCGCCAAGCTTCCGTTTTGTGCCTGAAATTCAACATACTTTTCGTCTCTGAGAATGTCTTCGTACCCTTGATGGGAAATCTCAGTCGGATCGCCTATCGCCATGACATTGGGCGAGCCTTTTACGTCAGCTAACCAAATGAATTCAGCGCATCCTAGATGTTCTAGATACTTTTGGGCGTTTTCTACCAAGTAGGCAGGACATACTGCGGCAACGGAGAAACTCTGCTCCGCCGCCCATAAGCCACGTGCGGCGTGAACTACGCCGCCCAGCCGTAATTTGCTATCTGCGTTCGCCTTGGGCAGAGTGAAGTCGACGAAAATCTCCCCAATGAGGAGCAGATGATCCTCTACAGTCATGGTTGACGCGGTAGGAAGTCCACGTTCACCGAAGCTACGGCACCTGTATTTGAGGCAACGACCCTTCCGTCGTAGGCAAATCCAGCATTCATGCAATCAGCAAGAAAATTTAAACGTGTTGGAAGCGCGCCAACGCTTAAACCATTTGCATCCACAGCCATTAACCGCCCGCGAAGTTCCAATGCTAGTGGAGTATTGGCTGGAGGCACATCCTGGTTCGCACCAAAATACTCGCACTGCTCGACCTCTTCCAAAACACAGGTAAACGCTCTGTTGCAGCGATCTTCGCCACTTGATCCACCGCCGCCGGCCCCGCCTTTGCTGCCGGTTCCCGAGTAGTCTGAAAAACTTCCTGATCCTGTGCTGCCCATGTTAAACCTCAAATCAATATCTTGTACCTAAACACAATCAATTCACTAGGCGATCTCCTAATGCAAGGCACAATTTAAGGTAGTTTCGAAGGGCGTGCCGGTTGTGGTAGAGCGTAGTCTAGTTTGGACTGCGACCTGCCAACTGCGTTCGCAGTGCACAGATAGGCCTTGGGGATGACCTAAAGGGGCTCACGGCCTGTTTTTTTGGGGAGATGCCGTGAATTTCTATTAACGTCCACTAAGTGGGGCCTTCGAGGGCCTTGTTGCGCAGGCGGAAGGAAGCGGACTTTACCGTTTCGATCAACCCGAAATTCTCTAAAATCCTGCGGCCGGTAGTCCAGTGCGTATCGAGCGCCTGAGAAAACTCGTTGATTGTACGGCAAACGGCCCAAATTCTAGCTGCTGCCGTCATCTTAATATTCGGGCGTTTTCGACCTCGAGACACACTTAGGTTTCTTGCGGCGAACAAGGCCGTAAGCGTCGCCACTTTCATCCCGTTTTCGCGAGCAATTTCTGTGCAAGTTTTGCCAGTTTCATACTGGCCATAGAGATCTAGTACGTAGTCGATCTTGGCGAGTCTCAGCAACTTGCGGACAAGAACCCGGCTAACTCCAAAGCGTTCGGCCAATTCACGCAAGTTGGTGTCTCTTCGATATAGCCGTTTGATCTGCGCGGGTCGGTATACTTCACACTCGCAGTCGCCTGTGGCCACCGCAATGACATGCCCGGAGCGCATTTTCACGGGAAAAACCTTGCTGTACATGCTGGTATCTCCCCCAAATCAATAAGTTGTCGTGACTGTAACGTGAGGAAGATGATGTTGCCAGCAACAGCTTTTCGCAATCACGGCGCTTTTTTCAGAAAATAGGCGATTTCCAAAACAGGTGAAACAAGGCAGTTTAGTGTAAAATATTGTAAAAAAACAATAATATTGCGCTTTGGGTGAGTTTCGCAGTACCAATTGGACGAAAGGCTCGGTCGGAGGACTTGGCTTGGCACTTCCATTGGTTGTGGATCTTGAAAAACACGAACGCATCAAATGCGCTCTGCGCATTTCTGGAAGCTCGTTGGCCATACTGAGCCGGGAGCTGGGGCTCTCCATCAGTTCGGTATCTACCGTGTCTCAGGGATAACGAAGATCGCGACGTATCCAGAAAGCTATCGCGGAACAGCTCGGAAAGTCACCCGAGGAGCTTTGGCCTGAACGGTATCAAACAGAGGAGGATTGAGAATGACGTAGCCGTGAAAACCTAAGCAGCAACACAAGCTGTCAGGGAAAAGAGTAAGGCCCCGAGAGCGGCAACTCTCTAGGGCCTTTGCAATCAGTATCGATAACGAACCGATACATCTTCTTCCCTCTTGTGACCCCAAAAGTCAACCGCTTCATCGCTCGAACGGGCGATGGACATGGATTGGTTTTGCAATTCGACACTCAGAAGAAGGTGGCGGCGGTTTGGGCTGCACAACGCATGGCAAACCGCCCCAAAAGTAACATGAGCAACATCGACGATAACTTTGAGGGCGGGGACCGTGCCCCACTACCAAGCCGCGCAACGCGAGACATACCCAAACGATCCCGTGCCAGTTCACGGGGCGCAATCCTTGCGCGACTGCCATCCGACAATCATGCACGCGTCATCCAATATGAAAGCAAACTCGAACAGCGGGTGCTTTGGCTGTTCCTGGCCAACAAGGATGTTATGGATATCAGAGAGCAGCCGGTTCCTGTTTTCTATACGGATCATCTAGGGCGTCGCAGATCTCATGTCTTTGATTTCTGGGTTCAGCTCAGATCTGGGCGACGGCTCGCGGTTGCAGTTAAGCCCGCCAAACGTGCACTCAAGCGAAACTTTGCGAGAGAACTTCGGCACGTTCGGCGGTCTATGCGCAAAACATTTGCCGATGATGTCGTGCTGATTACGGATCAAGACTTTCAACGCGGAGAAGCGATCAATGCCCAACGGTATTGCGAGTTTTCGTGGCATCGATGTAGGCAGACGGAAATTGAGCTTCGCGAGCTTTTGACATCGGTCGAGCTGCCAGCGCGGATAGGTGCGCTTTGTGGTCAGCTTGCCAAAGGTGGGAAGGGATTCCGAGCGGTCTTCCTGGCAATCTATGATGGCCTGCTGGTGGCTGACCTTACCCGACCTATTGGCATGGACACGCTGGTGACTGTGGGAGGTGCAGCATGACTGCATTTATGCGGCTATCGCGCTTCGATCGGCTTGTCGTTGACGGCATCAGCTATCAGTTCAAAGCGCAATCTGATGTCGAGGCTGTATTTGAACGAACGGATTCAGCATTTGGGACACGGATATTTTCCAACGCTGAGCTGAGGGAAACCTTGAAGCTCCCGACAACAGTGTTCGAGCGGGACTACTTTAGACCGGAGGCGGTCAAACAAAGAAGAAACGCCAATGTCGACGCCATCGGCGATCTCCCGGAGAGTATGCGGGGCCAAGTGCTTTGGAAGCTGGCCTATTGCCAGGCTTTCCATGCCCTCGAAACCGAGGGCCGCGTGAACCGCACTGACACCTCTATCGAAGCAGCCTTGCCGCTGATGATGGCAATCGTTGACCGGCAAGATGTCGTCAATCAGTACCAATGGAAGCGTCCCAGAGCGGGGCGAGAGATAACACGCCGAAAGCCACCTTGCGCCACATCGCTCCGGAAATGGCTGAAAAAATACGAAGAAGGTGGCCAATCGCCTCTCAATCTGATCCCGCGCTACCATCGGTGCGGGAACAGATCAGACCGTTTTTGTGGTGTTGGTCGGCGCATCATCGCGGAGGCCTTGAATGAGTTCCTGACGCAGCAGCAAGTGTCGGCGAAGATCGTCTACGATGAGTGTAAAAGGCGCTTTAAAGAAGAGAACCAGCGACGTCAGAACGCGGGCCAGGCTGAACTTAGACTACCGTCGAAGCGCAAGATAGAGAGGGCGATTAAGGCACTCGATCCATATTTTACTCGGGTTCAGAGGCGCGGCGCGGCGGAGACCAATCGCGACTTGGTGATCTGGAAAAACGGATTGGATGCAACATACCCGCTTGAGCGTGTGAAGATAGATGAATGGAACGTCGATCTCATCGGTATTCTGGCCGATAGAGGCGCGCTGGATTCCCTGTCACCTGAAGAGCTGGCGCAAATCGAACGGGGACGTCGTTGGCTGTATGTCGCTATTGATTGCGCCACGCGGTGCATTGTCGGCATGCGACTGGCAGTCCAGCCGAATACAGCGGATGCTATCGCCACTTTGGCTGACATCACACGCGACAAAAGCCAACTCGCCATAGCTGCGGGCTGTTCGAGTAGCTGGGACCAAAGTGGCGGCCTCGTCTCCGTCGTGACCGATCAAGGCGCTGCGTTTGCAAACGATGTGTTTCACACAGCCGTTCACGATGCAGGCGGCCATGTGGAGACGCCCACTGCGGGTGTGCCCAAGCTTCGTGGGAAGGTGGAACGGGTTTTCGGGACATTTGGCACGGCGCTCATGCCGCGCCTGATCGGGAGAACCTTCGGCAATCCCAAAAGCCGAGGTGATTATCCGTCAGAGGATGTAGCATCTATTTCAGACGACGCTCTCATGCAGATGCTCGTTTTGTATGTGGTGGATGTGTATCACAACCAGCCGCACAAAGGGCTGAAGGGCGAAACGCCGCGGAATTGCTGGCAGCGTTTGTCGGCGGAAAAAGGTGTTGCACCCGACATTTGCGATCGAACACGCAAGCGGGCATTTGGTCTCAAATTAACCCGAACCGTCACCGGAAAAGGTGTGTCGGCATTTGGTATTGATTATACCTGCGCCGCCCTTCGGCATTTCTTCCTGCATGATCATGACACTGAAGTCGATATCCGTGTTGATCCAATCGATCTGGGCTGGATTATGGTTCGTATCAGAAAAGATTGGTTTGCGGCCATCGCGTTGCAGCGATGTTTTGAGGGTGTCTCTCTGGAAGACTGGCGCGCGGCGGCACTGGAACTCAGACTGAAACACCGAAGTGAAGCCGCGCTTTATGAAGATGTCGTCGCGGGCGCGCTGAAGCGGATCTCTCAAATCAATGCACAAGAACAAGACCGGTTCGGCAACCACCTTTGCCGTCTGACACCGCAAGGATTACAGCACGCGCATGATGATTTGTTCCTAGGCCTGAGCATTGAGGCCGAACATCCAGGTGGCTTTGATCTTCCCCCCGAGAAAGACCTGTTTGGTCGACTGATCCCACTCTCAGAAGAAGGTGAAGAAAATTTCGAGGAGCTGACGACTGATGACCGTTCGAACGAAAGCCAAGCGCGCGATCAACAAGATTGGAGCTGGGAAGATGATTGATCATTCCGACATTCAGAGTGTCGATATTCAACTGGCTAAACTGAGGACGCGTTTTATCACGCATCAGCCCTACCGGGACCTTCAGGAGCAGTTTGACCGATTGTTGCGCCGTCGTCGTGCAGTCTTGTCTCTCGGCACGTATCTTGAAGCAAAAGGCATTGCGGTTGTGGGCGCGTCAGGGAGTGGCAAAACCACTGCCGTAAACAGGTTGATCAGCAGGTACTCAGGCCAAACTGACCCTCATGACAGAAATGCAGTTGCCGAGATTGTCAGCTTACAGATCCCGTCACCCGCGACGCTTAAGTACGTTGGATCTTCAATGCTGCATGCCTTGGGGTATCCTTTGCAGCGAGACAAACCTGCCGCATTCATCTGGGATCAGGTTCGCCATTTGCTCAGGGAACGCCGAACTCTTTTTGTGCATCTTGATGAGGCGCAAGACCTCTATTCCAATACCAGTCCGATGGCGCGTGACGCGGTCGTGAATACGCTCAAATCACTGATGAACAACAAGGACTGGCCGGTCGGTTTGATCTTGTCAGGCATGCCAAAGGTGATCGACATGATCAATGTAGATGACCAGCTCAAGAGGCGGATGAGTATTGTTCAGTTGAAGGCGGTGTCGGTGTCGTCCCATAGTAATGAGATCGCGACGATGCTGGAGCGGTATTGCCAAGTGGCTGAGCTGGCAATTGGCAAAGACCTTCAAAGTAACGACTTTCGAGCGCGCCTGGTTCATGCGGGGGCCAATGAATTTGGCTTGATCATTGAAACCGTTTTGGCAGGCGTCGAGGACGCGTTGCTCGCCGGTCACGCTGAGCTTGGCATCGGACATTTCGTGACCGCGTTTCAGCGTAAATCCGGCTGTATCCCTGCGCTCAATCCCTTCCTGGCTTCAGACTATCTCGCAATCGATCCGCGTGCCGTCATGGGGACAGTGAGTTTCAATGTAATGTTGACAGAGAGTGGAGGCAAACATGGAGCATAAGCTTGCATTTCCGCTGAATCCTTTTGAGACTCCCACGTCATATTTGTCACGATTGACCCGTTACTGTGGTCTCAGTTCTCCAACCACTCTTTGCGTCGATCTTGGGTTCAAATGGCACGATTATGTTCGTGGAGATGAAACGCTTCTGGCACGTATTTCGGCGGTCGGAGGTGCAGACCCTGATTTGTTGTCGCGATGGTCCATAAAAACAATCGGAAACGGGCGTTACATGATCCGGGGGCACCGATGCGCCAAGGGGACACTTTACAGGACGCGTGTGCAAGTCTGCCCGAAGTGCCTTCGCGAGGATGTTGAACAGCACGGTGAAAATGGTGCTTACCGCCGCTACTACTGGCAACTGACATCCATTCGTTGCTGTGCAAAGCACTCAGTGGGGTTATTGCAGCTTCCGACCGAACAATATTCGATCAACGCCTATGATTTCGTCGGGCAAGCAAAGAAGAACAGGAATTTGATTTGGGCTGCTTCGGAGGGCCCGGAGCCGCGCGAACCATCCGAGTTTGAACAATATGTCTTCGATCGATTGGAAGGGGTAAGGCAGCATCCGTTTCTGGATGGTCTGTCACTTCATGCGGCTACGAAACTCTGCGAAACGCTCGGGTTTGTGATGCTCTTGGGGCCACTAGCCAAACTCAGCAAGGCCACGGAAGCGGAAATGCATCGAGCAGGGAAGGTGGGGTATGATGCCTTGAAATCTGGTCAGGACGGGTTGGTGAATACGTTGGGAACGTTGATCTCTGATCAGGCACTATCAACGATACGTCAGAAGTCAGATCTTGGTGCATTCTATGAATGGATGCGTCAGACCCCGTTTCCGGAGGAAGTGGAGCCTGTCCGCCGCATCGTGCGAGAGTACATCTTTGAGCACTACCCGGTACCGGATGGTTACGAGGTACTTGGTCGCGCGTGTTCGAAACGGTCTGTTTATACTGTCGAGGCGGCCTGCAAAACGCTTGGAATGGAACGCAAACGTATCAGTCGATACCTTATCTTCAACGGCTTGGCTGAACGTGGTGGGAGCGTTGATGGCATATCTTTGAAGCGCGCAATCGAACATAAGGACGTGGCTACGATGTCCGACGAAATTCAAGGGCGGATAACGGCCACCGAAGCTTTGAAGATGCTCCATACAAAACAAAAGATGCTTCAGGATTTGTGCGAGCTGCGTTTGGTAACTCAAGAGCTTGATGCTCTGGATCATCGGCCAAAATACGATCGCGCAAAACTTCAGGCATTGATGAATTCGGTGGCAGACCGTGCTGCCAACACCTCCGGCAGTGTCGCAAATCTACTGCCTCTGGCGAACGTGGCGCAGCGATTGAGATGCCGATCGGCAGAGATTCTGGCGCTCATCTTGGCTGGTAAGCTCAAGGCTGTCTCTGCTGACACCGATCGCACCGGTCTTGATGGTATTGCGATTGATCTCGACGAAGTTCGCTGTGCTTTGCCCAAATTGGTGATGCCCGGCATCACGCGTTCCGATGCTGCGACAAAGCTGCGGGTGACCCACCAGACGATCAACTATCTGATTGATCAGAATTTGGTGATGTCCGCACGTTTGCGCAGTCCAAAATCCCGACAATCGGTCACCGCTATTTCTGAGGCTAGTATTGAGAGGTTTCTGTGGACATACGACACTCTGGGGCTCATGGCATTTCGATACCGAAGAACGCCCGGGCCATTTGGGTGTCACCTCGAAGCCCGGGGCATTTACCCACTGGATAAGCCGCCAGGTGTCAGTCGGCTCTACAAGAGGCGTGGATTGGAAGCGCGATTGCGCAAGATCGGACTTGTTGTTCCAACAAGCAAAGAAACCCAAAGTGCGGATCGTACTGCGGAGTGACTGCACGGTTTTATTGACTAGGGAAGCACCAACAAAAATGCAAAACTGTGGTATCGTGGGTGCATGCAAGCTGGCTGGTCAAGACAGAGTGGTCGCGTTGCTGACGATCGGAAATCCTCCAACTGGAAAAGGTGCTAGATTTTTTCGCAATGGATAGGAACCAGCCTCAGCAAAGAGTGCCAATGACCAGCGCGCGAGAGCTCAAAGCTGAGGTTCACGAGCTGGAGCGCAGCGGCGCAGTTTCGATACCAGCGGGGCAAGCGAGGTTGCGAGAAATTCTAAAGATTCTTGGCGTAAACCTGAACCCACCCGAGGGCGAAGATATCGACCGAATGCTGGTCAGAACTGAGCCCTTCTCTGACGAGGAGGCGTGGCAAAACACGCCTCCGTGTTTCCGGCATATGCTGCCACCGGAGGTGATCCAGAAGTTTGACAAAGGATAGCTGACCGGCGGTTTGGGTTTTGTGCAGTTGATGTTTCCATAGTCCCATTTTGCAAGGGCGCCAGTCAACAAGCCCTAGCACAAATAATCGGTGGTTTGGTTGCCCAGCAAGCCTGGCTCTGGTTTAGAAGGACAGATAGTCTTTGCCAAAATTGTTAGGTTCCAAAGGTTCAAATATGGCCCGTGTCTACATCCTTTTTTCTGACCACGACGCCCAATTCGGCGACGACCTTCAAGCGGTGCTCTCGGAACATAATCACAGAGTGCAATCTTCGATTTACAAAGAAACAGGCACAAACAACTTCCATGAGGATATATATCAATCAATTTCCCAAGTTGATGTGCTGGTAGTTGTAGCGCCAAAGGATTTTAGCGATTTAAGAGCCACCGAGAACGAATTTAAGAGAGTTAAAGACTATTTTTCTCAGCTTGGACTTCTAGAGATAGTAGAAATACGGCTTATCGAAAACGGTGACATCGAGATTGTTAGCAGTTTCGAGAGAAGAAGGTGCGAAGGCCACGATCTTGATGAAGTTGGAACAGTAATCGGAAATGCGCTCAGATTCAGAACTGATCGCCAGAGACAAAAAAGTGAGCTCAGGCAGGCCGTTGAGGCAAGTGCAGCGGAATTTATCGAAAAGAGCCAAAAGAACTTGAAGGAGCGGGAAACTCGCAATCGGAATTATGCTCACACGTGGTACGTTTTTGCCTGTGTTGTTCTTTTGGTGGGGGTAGCCCTGAGCCTATGGCGGCTTGGGGAAGTCAACAAAGCTCAGTCGAACGTCTACAGCCTGCTGGAAGTTGGTTTGCTCGGCCTAATTTCGATGGGTCTGATAATCGCCATTGCAAAATTCTCATTCACCTTGGGCAAGTCGTACATGGTGGAGTCGTTACGGAATGCCGACCGGAGCCATGCAATATCCTTCGGTGAGTTCTACCTCAAATCGTTTGGCGCAAACAGCGATTGGTCAGAACTCAAAGAAGCATTCCAGCACTGGAACATCGACAGTGGTTCAGTATTCTCGGAACAGCAATCTGCCGATTTTGACCCCAAGTTGATCGAAACGGCATCGGCGCTGGCAAAGGTAATGGTCGATAGTTCCAAGAAGGTGAAGTGACGATGGTTGTTGTCTGGCGGGAAAGGGTTCAGTACTAATTCCAATGAATGGCCGTCACTCAACCAGAGATCGCTTCACATAAAACCGCTTCAACGACGTTCGCGGTTTGTTATGGTTAGCACTTTCAAGCTTTGGTTGTTCTAAGCGACCAGTAGGCCGACATTGTGTTGGGTGAATCTTGATATCCTCTTGGCGCAACAATGCACCAATTCCTCGCCTTCGCTCGAATGTCGGCAATTTCGCTAACACTTGGATTAGAATCGAGCTTTCAGTGTAGGCGCTTAATTTTGCCGGTCATCCTTAAACCATCGCGAATGTTCAATCCCATCATCGCGAGGTTGGCTGCGCCAGCGATCAACTCAATCACCTGAACTGTGTAAAAGGTGCTGTCAAACTCGCCAGCAGCGGCTTTGCCAGCCAGAAACCAGGCGGCTGGTACGAGGATCAGCAAGCCGTTCAACGCAATGACAGGCATTCGGGTTTTCTTGGCTTTCGTCAGCGCATCTTTGCGTTTCCGGCCCATTGCCATGCCCGATCCGCCAGCAATCGCCATTGCCGGGATGAGGATGAACATGCCTTTCAAGATCAATGCCTTGACGGTCGCGACTGCCTCATAGCTCGCAAAGAGTTCGCTAGTGGCTGTTGATGTCCAGAAGAGGAGGATCATCACAAAGCCGATGCTGCCCGCGATGGCGTGAATCTTCGTTTTCATAGCGGTTCCCTCAAATTGGCTTTTGGAAAGGATTACGTCAGGCCGTACAGCAATTCGGCACCGCAACCTTCTCGAACAGATGGGGGACGGTCACAGCGCTCGAGGGATAGTGGCTGAGCTGCTGCTGAAACTCGGGGTTGGAAAACGCGACGCGAAAGTCCGCAACAGACTCCCAAACGGCGTAGTTCAGGTACATGCTGCCATCGCCAATGGCTGTATGCAGTTGAGTGCTGATGTAACCCGGCTGCTTCTTCATCCATTCGGCATCGCTCTTCCAAGCTTCAACCAAGGCGGCTTGGTCATTTGGATCGACTGTGAAGAGGTTGATAAGAACGACGGGTCCAGCGTCGATGTCCAATTGCCGTTCAATGGGAAACTCCGGGTCGAGGGGCTTGAAACTGACCATTTCGGCACTCCTTGCAAGCAACTTCTATTTGGTGTCATGTTGTCATATTTAGGAGGCATCAACCACAATGACAATACGTTGTCAAATAAAATGAGGAGTCGATATGCCCAACGAGCAAAGGACCGAAGAAGGAGAAGCCGTGACAGCCTTGATACTGGATGTGTTTCGGCTGAACGGTCGATTGCAGCTTGCCGGTGATCGCCTTGTATCAGAACTCGGTCTGACAAGTGCTCGATGGCAGATCCTTGGCGCCATCGCCTATTCTGATCGACCGGAATCCGTTGCCTGGCATGCACGGACGATGGGCGTTCATCGGCAGGGCGTACAACGGATCATCAATGAATTGAGCAAAGAAGGCATAGTGGAGTTTCAGCCGAACCCACACCACAAGCGGGCGCACTTGGTCGTCATGACTCGAAAGGGGCAGGAGTTGTACGAAGCCGCGATTGCGAGACAAATCCCATGGGTGAATGAACTGTCGGAGGGCCTGTCGCCAGATGAGATTGCCACTGCGCAAAATGTTATTGGTCGTCTCAAAACACGGCTCGAAGAAGCTTCAATACGACAAGAATAGAGTCCGACCCAAAGCTGATGCAAATACAGATCGCAGCATCAATTGAGACTGACTCATCGCAGTTGGTATCTGCATGCGCTATCAATGCTCGTTATCAAGCGCATTGATTTGCTGGAGCATTTTGACAAGCAGATTAAAGAACCACTGAACCAGATATCGCTTCACATTATGCCGCTTCAACGACGTTCGCAGTTCGTTATGGTGAGGCATTTCAGCCAAAAGTTGTCTGCGCGTGCCTCTGTATCGGGAGACACGCGCAGACCATCGAGAAACCTGCCGGGCGTCTGGCCCGGCATGATGGGCTCCGACGGGGTCGCCGTCCTCCCCATCGCCGCGCTTGATCCGCCCCACCGTGCGGCGTCTCCTGCGGTCCCCGCGCTTGATGGGTCCGGGTCCCCAAAACAATTCCAATCAGCCGTGAAGGTTCAGGATGTGAAGGCCTCGTTTTCCGTGATCTTTTCAAATGTGGGTAAGAATGCGTCATGGTGCAGCGAAAGGTAGCGTGTGATCTGCTCGCTGCGCATCAGTTTCGCGATGAACCCGCGTGTCAGGACCAGATCGAGATGATCCGCACCGTAGCTGTCTTCGACAAGGCGGACCTCGCGTTCCAGATTGGCAGACTCGCGCTCCATCAGCTCCAGCTGTTCGCGCGAAATGCCTTTGATCTTTTTCGGCGTTGCCGCTGACACCAACTGGCGCTCGGGTGTCGCGGCCAGAAGCGATCGGGCATAGTTGATCGTGAACTTATTCATGGCGACCATGAGATGCGCCGCTTCAATCTGGCGGATTGGCTTCATCTTTTTCAGAATCTGAAACCCGGTCAAAGCCACTTGTTTGTCTTTCAGCAGTTCCGCCGCCTCATCGCAGATACCATCCAAAAGCTGGCGTTTTTGCTTCAGGGTCTTGATGTTGACATTAAGCGCGCTCGCCAAACGGGACTCCGGTACGCCAAGAGAGAGGGCTCTCAGGATCATCTTGTGCTCTTGAATGGTAGCGAGACGAGAGATGCGTTTGTTGTAAGTGAAGGCTTCATCGTCCGTGGAGACAAGACATCGCGCATGTGTCTGACCCTGGTCTTTCAAAACCTCGAGGCGCAGATGCCCATCAAGCAAAGTAAATTGACCAGCGTTGTACGGGTCGCGGGACACAACAATAGGTTCAACAAGGCCAATTTCCTGAACTGATGCGGCGATCTGTTTGAACTTGATGCTGGCCTTCTTTTGCGGCGTGAGCACATAGAGCGGCGCGATGTTCTCGAATGAGAGTGTCACCAGCTCCTGTTCAAAAGCAGCTACAACCGTCCGTTCTTTCCTGGTCACTGTCATGCGGACACCTCCTCGGATTGCGCCAACCGGTCTGCAACCTGCTTCGGCAGATTGGTAAGCCCTTCGGCGCGAAGCAAAGTGACGAAGTTTTCGTCAGTCATCAGGGTCTTGAGCGCTTGTGTCAGAAAGAGCAGTTCGCTGCGCGTTGCACTTGCTTTTCTCAGCAACAATTTCTTTTTCTCGACATCGTTTTCATAGGTCTTGAGCAGACTTTCGACCGACAGGCTTTTACGCGGTCGTTCGCCAGTGGGCGCGCGGCCCTTGCCATGCTTCTGGCGCGCCTCAACCAGACGCTTGGCCGCCAGGAGTCTGCCGCCGCGCAGAAGCTTTTTCTCATAAGCTTGCCTCAGAACACGTTGCACGCCGACGTCATCCGCGTCTGCAATGTCAACGGCAACACTGACCGGAATCTTACCGCTCTCCACTGCACGCAGAAGGCGGTGTTCGTGACTTTCCAGAAGTTTAATGACGCCGTGGACATACTTCTTGGACAGCTGAGTCTTGGCGGCGACTTCAGTTTCAGAGTAACCCCTTTCCTTGAGGCGCCCAATGTCTCTGAGCAAGTCCAGCGAATGGTGATGCCTGCGCGCCAGGTTTTCCACCAGGCTCATAACAAGGCAATCTTCGCTGCTGGCATCTATGACGATCGCCGGTATTTCAGATTGGCCAAGAACCTTGAATGCCTCAAGACGGCCTTGGCCGCAGACCAATTCATATGCTGGACCACTTCCGTCCTCAATCTTACGCGCAGCAACCGTTATGGGCCTTTTCAACCCAAGCTCCGCGATGTTTGCGGTAATTTCGTCGAACACCTTTTTGTTCCTGAGCCTCGGGTTAACGACGGTAATTGCATCGACAGGAACAAGAACAGTGTGTCCGACCGGCGCATGGTCCATCACGCTGCCTCCAGTATTGGTGTGCGTGCGGCCATGTCGAAGAAATGAGCCAGGTTATCGAAGCGGAATGCATCAAGGGACAAACCGTTGTGTTCCGCCAAGCGCAGCTTTGATTTGGTCATGTCAAAGGTAGGCAGCAAGTAGTAGTCGAGCGGCGTTCTGTTTGACTGCCCCATCCTGACGACGATGGACAAGTCGGGGAGCTGACCGGTGTTCAAACGAATGTTCCAACGATACGCACCTGCGCCTGTCTGAAGACAGCGCGCAATGACAATTGAAACGGTGAACTCGTCATTGATGATGAGGGTATCTGTATCGGGGTCACGAGCGACATCTCCGCCAACGGCTTCGACTCCGGCGATGATGTCCCGGATGATGTCGGAGTGCAGGCTGCGCAAACGTCTGTTGATCTCAATGTACCGGTAATCTCTGTCAGGCTTGAAGCCGACGAGGCTGTAAGCGCGCAACAGGCTACCAAATCTGTTCTGATAGGCCCCGCTGGATGGAAGCTTTGGCGCTTCATTGATGACAAAGCCCGAGAGATACCCGTTTTCCTCCAAAACCTCCTTAAGCCGATCTAGCATTTCTTCGTCGGACAGCACATGCGAGCGGGCTGCAATAATTGCTCCGGCAGCGTCGAACAGGTTGGCGTCAACGATTGCTTCAAAGGCACCAACAGCGCGAACCCAATTTTCCGGATCGTTCCGAACATGGCGTTTCTTGAGTTTGAAGGAATTGCGGTTCCAGAGATTATTCCCGATGTATTTTTCGTTGGTCAGAATTTGACGCACAACCGCTGGTGACCAATCCCGATCCAGATCGGTTCGAATTCCGCGCTGGTTCAGGTCTGACGCAATCTCAGCTTCAGACCAACCGTCGTTCACAAACCTCAAGAAGATCTGGTTCACTATTGCGATTTCATCGGCAGGACCCGGAACAAGTGTTACCCGGTCGGTCTGAATACTCTTGTGTTCACCTCGCGAAAGAATGGCCTTGGTACGTCCTGCTTCATCAATCAGCATCCGCCGCAACCCGAACCCAGCTGCGCCGCCTTGTCGATAGCCCAACTCGATCAGCCGCTGCTGCCCCGCAAAGACCTTTTGCGAAAGCTCGCGACTGTATTCGCCTGCCATTGCCCGCTTTAAACCTTTGACGACGGTGGACATTGGGCTGCCATCATTCTCGAACTGTTCCGCGCAATACTCGACCGAAATGCCCGCCCGTTTGCAGATATACTCGTAGTAGGCGCTTTCATCCGCGTCCTGGAAGCGCCCCCAACGGCTGACATCGTAAACGAGAACAGTTCCGAATTCGGTCTGGCCAGTTTCGATGTCGTCGATCAATTGCGATAGGCCTGCACGGCCTTGAATTCTCAATCCGCTTTTGCCTGCATCAGAATAGGTTCGGATAATCTTGTAGCCGCGTTCATCGGCATAGCGCTGGATGGCGTCGGCCTGGTTTTCGGTCGAGTAGCGCTGATGCTCTGTCGACATGCGAACGTACTGTGCAGCGTTCCGGCGGTTTTCCCTGTCTGTCTTGTTCTTCGGCCAACTCAATGCTGCGGCTCCCACCACTCAAATTTGCAAACCTGTACGGGAACTCTGCGATTCCTTTCTCAATCCTAATGGGAGAGGTCCGGAAACATGTTTCATAAAAAGGGCAACACGTTTCATCGAAAGTGCGACGAGCGCGTTTCGGCGTCAGAATACAGGGAGGCGATCAGCGACGCTCTTTCTCAAGAACTGGGTGGGGCAGGGCGAGCTACAAAATCAACGATGCGGTGGACTGGAGCAAGTGAACGAACGGCTAAGAACTGGATATCTGGCTCATACGGACCAACAGGCGAAAACTTGATCGCATTGATGAAGCATTCAGACACAGTTTTCGCGGTTGTACTCGAATTGGCGGGACGGAGCGAAGCGATGTCGATAGCACGGCTAAAACTTGTCAGAGAAGAACTGGCCGGAATTTTGAGTAATTTAGATACGATTTGCGCCGATGAGGGCGATCAAAATCCAGAATAGACTCTTTCGGTTGCTCCAACGTGATGGAAAGCCTTTGAGTCGCAAATGGCAAAACCCGTGCGCCCATGAAAAATCGAATGACTCAAAACCAATGGCTTAGCTGTCGTTGAATGGCAAAACTATGTGTCGCCCGACAGCTCAAAACATTGAATAAATTCCCATCAGTGTTTTCCTGCCCCTGATCTGCCACTAAAATCAAATCGCTTGCCGGTTCTGCGGCCCGATACCCGATTGAGTCGGAATGTCGCACCCCACCCCACGGCCTCACCCGGACGCAGCGCAGTTTTGTTTATACCCCATGCTTACCAAGCGCGGGGTATTTGGACTTTTTGACTAGTGTGTCAGACGAAACGAGGGCAGATGTTCTGCGAGGCTATTTGGACGTGTGTAAGATAGCACGGCAAACAGGCAAAGGTGGCGAATTCTGCATCTTACTCAAATGAGGTATGGTTAAGAGCCGAAGTCTACCAATAGCTCTGGACGCAGTGCCCCGGCACGTCCGAACAGACTATTGCCAGACCGAAAATCCGCAGTCCTCGGAAACTAACGCTGAAACATGCCTTCAATTGAAAGCTATTCTTGGTCAATATCGATACCCATGAACGCTCGCGTGGGGACTAGATGATCAATTTGAAACCAACAATTTTACAGATTGAGAAACTCCTCGAAGAAAATACTGAAGCGAGTGTGACTTATGCCGCCCTTGAGTGCCGTCTGGCTATCGAAAGAATTTGCTATGAACGTCTCCGTTTAGCGCATGACTACATTTCACACGATGATCTGAAGAAATGGCAGTCGAGTGATATTGTGAAGACGCTCATTCAAGAGGTTGACGCCAATGCCGCCGAGACCTTTACGTTATCTATCGCGCGGGAACCCATGCCAGAAGGTTCCCCTCCGCCAACTCTCGAGGATTACAAGGCGATGGAGTGGCTTCCCGTCGGCACCCAAGTCGGCTTTGCACCCAACAAACTTAGAAAGCTATGGAACGGACTTACAAAACTCGCGCTGCATGTCAAAACCCCAACCTAGAAAGATGCGACCGTTAAACAATACGGCGACTTTCAAGCGATTGCGTCCAAGGTCAAACAGGCACTCGCGGAAATCAACCGAGTTTCCGAAGGCACATTGGCGCTCCACGAGACCCCCACATGATACCAAGTGCGGCCTCGCCAGCTTCCCAATGTCCCTGCGTTTCGTTCGAGGCTTGCGTAAGATGGTCTGGATGCGCGTAAACTGTCCCAAAGACGCTGACGTCAGACATTCAAAACAAAGAGAAAGGATCAAACAGAAGACCATTGAAACCCGGCGCCTGCTTCACCGCAAATCCGCCGCATAATCAAACCAGCCAGACTCTCTCTTAGCTTAGGCCGCCATCTGTCCCAAAATCCCTGACAACGGACACTACCGAAATCATAGATGAAGTCTACCTGAGCTGTTATGGCCCGCTCCAGTTACCAGGTTTCTTTCCAGGGGCGCAGGTCCAACTCGTGCGTCCATGCCGTCCGGGGCTGTTTGTGCAGCATCACGTAGTTCTGGGCGATGTGTTCGGGATTCAGGATACGGTCATCCTCGCGCAATTGATCCACATCGGGGAAGTTCTCGCGGATGAAGACGCTGTCAATGGCACCGTCGATGACCGTATGGGCAACATGAATGTTCTTGGGTCCCAGTTCGCGCGCCATGGATTGCGCAAGCGCGCGCAGCGCGTGCTTGGCGCCGGAAAAGGCCGAGAAACCGGCATTGCCGCGCATACTGGCCGAGGCTCCGGTGAAAATTATAGTCCCGCGTTCGCGCGGCAGCATTCGCGCGGCAACCTCGTGGCCCATCAGGAACCCGGCAAAGGCGGCCATCTCCCAAACCTTGCGATAAACGCGCGGTGTGGTTTCGGTGATACCAAAGCGCACATTGGCCCCGATGTTGAAGACGGCCACTTCGATTGGGCCGACCTCTTCTTCGATCTTTGCGACCAGGTTGTGCATCTCGGTCTCATCGCGTGCATCGGCGGGATAGGCGCGGGCCTGGTGGCCCTCCGCCCGGATGGATTCCGCAAGTGTTTCGAGGGCGGCCGCGTGGCGATCACGACGAACAACACAAGCAGTTAACCCATCGCGTGCGAATGCTCGGGCGATAGCAGAGCCGGTGTCATCTCCGGCTCCGATAATCAAGCAAGCTCCGTTTGGGTTCTGCATGTGCTGTCCTCCTGATCGGGTGTTCGTCCGCGGTTTTCGTCAGATCACGCGCGGACCTTTTTGACGGCCTTACCGTTTTTCCAAAACCGGTACATTACCCGCAGCGCCGGCCACACGCCGTCCGCCTTTGTCTGCACCTTCTTGCCCTGCGAGATGCGTTCGATCTGCATGGTGTACCAGCTGATCTCCATGATCGCCATGGCGTCGATCTTCTTGATGCCCGAGCGGATCGGCGCAACATGCGACACGTGCTTGGGGTTCTGCAGCACGTGGGTGCCGAACTTGGGATCAACGGCAAAGGGACGCGCCACACCGGCCATGTCCAACGCGCCGGTGGCCAGAGCTTCGCTCATGCCTTCGGAAGACCGGAAGCCGCCGGTCACGACCAGAGGGGTCGAGATCTGGCTTTTGACCTTTTCGGCATATTCAAGGAAATACGCCTCGCGCTTGAGGGTGCTTTCCTTTTTGACTTCCTGCTTGCCCTTGCGGTTCACGGGGTTTTCCCAGCTGCCGCCCGAGATTTCGATCAGGTCGATGCCCAGGCCGTCCAGACGCTTGGCCACTTCGATCGAGTCTTCCTCGGTGAAGCCGCCCTTCTGGAAGTCGGACGAGTTGATCTTGATGCCAACGTTGAAATCGTCGCCTGTGCGGGCGCGTACACGTTTGTAGACTTCTTCGACAAAGCGGAAACGGTTGTCAAAGCTGCCGCCCCATTTGTCTTCGCGGCGGTTGTGATGCGGCGACAGGAACTGGCCGATCAGATAGCCATGCGCGCCGTGCAACTGAACGCCGGTAAATCCTGCCTCTTCCAGACGGGCGGCGGCTTCGGCGAAACGGTTGATGATCTCTTCGATCTCGGCATCAGTCAACTCGCGCGGAGGGGCGAACATATCGTTCGGGATCGGCACGACCGATGGCGCAACCGGCGCGTCGTTGACCATTTTGGGCGACTGCTTGCCCGGGTGGTTCAACTGCGGCCAGATGTGGGTGTTGGTGCGCTTGCCGGTGGCGGCCCATTTGCGCAGCAGGTCCATGTTGGTGTCCAGCAGCGCGTCAACAACCAGCGGTTCGTTCATGTGCTTGCCGTCAACCATCATGTTGCCGGTGATCAGCAGGCTTGCGCCGCTATTGGCCCATGCCTCGTACAGCGATACATGAGCTGGTGTCACTTTACCGTCTGGTGTCGCCAGCGCTTCGTTCATCGAAGCTTTGCAGATCCGGTTGCGCAGAACCGTACCTGATTTCAGCGTCAGGGGATCCCCAAGCGTTGCCATTTGCGTGTTTCCTTGAGTCATTTCGGTCGGTTGAATTTTCTGAGCAGCAACCATTGGGTCTTACTCCTTGATTTTGCGGCGCTTGAAGCGCATCGCCTGAAGCTTTTTCAGGCTGTTGAACATGAAGTTGTCCCAGGGCGGGGCAACAAAGGCGGTGGCGTTGATCCGGCCCTTGCGGACCACGCCCTTGGCCTTCGAGAAATTGCGGAAGCCTTCTTCGCCGTGATAGTGCCCCATCCCCGACGGGCCGATGCCGCCGAACGGGATGTCATCGGCCATCACATGAGACATGGTGTCGTTGATGCAGGCACCACCCGCATGGGTGCGGGCCAGAATGTCGTTGGCGCGGGTCTTGTCCCAGTCGAAATAGTAGAAGGCCAGCGGACGCGGGCGATCGTTGACATAGACCACGGCCTCATCGATCGAGTCGTAAGGGATCACCGGCAGGATCGGGCCAAAGATCTCTTCGCGCAGCACCAGCATCTCATCGGTCGCGCCCAGGATCAGGGTCATCGGCATCTTGCGGGTGTCGTTGAAATGCTCACCTTTGGGGTTGATAGTGATCAGCTCGGCGCCTTTTTCCTCGGCGTCTTTCAGATACCCTTCAAGGCGGGTCTTCTGACGGTCGGTGATAATCGCCGTATAGTCCTGATTGTCGCGCAGGGTCGGATACGCTTTGCTCATCGACTCTGCAAAGGCGGTGCAGAAGGCGTTGACCTTGTCGCGCGGGCACAGGATGTAATCGGGCGACACGCAGACCTGACCGGCGTTGATGCCCTTGCCGAACGCGATCCGGCTGGCGGCTTCTTCGATCGGGAAGTCCTTGTGGATGATGACCGGTGACTTGCCGCCCAGTTCCAGCGTGACGGGCGTCAGGTTGTCGGCGGCGGCCTTCATTACGATCTTGCCGACCTGAGTCGAGCCGGTGAACACCAGATGGTCGAAGGGCAGCTTGGTGAACTCAGTCGCGACCTCGACGCCACCAGTGACAACGGTCACTTCGTCCTCAGAGAAGATGTCCGCGATGATCTCTTTCAACAGATCGCCCGAGGCCGGTGCGAATTCCGACGATTTCAGCATCGCGCGGTTGCCCGCAGCCAGCGCACCAACCAGCGGCGACAGGGCCAGAAAGATCGGAAAGTTCCAAGGCACCACGATACCGACCACGCCCACGGGCTGATACTGCACCTGAATGCTGGCGGGCATCAGGGTCAGCGGCGCGTGACGGCGCTGCGGCTTCATGAATTTGCGCAGGCGCTTGCGGTAGAAGGCAATGCCATCCAGCAGCGGCATGATCTCGGCCAGTTCGGTTTCAGCCGCCGATCGGTTCGAGAAATCCTTGCTGACAGCTGCGATGATACGCGCTTTGTTGTCGATCAGAGCGTTGTGCAGCTTGTCCAGACGCCGCACCCGAGCCGCCCGGTCAGGCATGGGATCAGCCAGATAGGCTTTTTTCTGCGCCAGAAGCAGAGCCTCGAGGTCAGGTGTTTCCGATGAAACGGGTGTCAGATGCGGTGCAGACATTGTCAAACCCTCCGGGATTCAAACGTAATCAGTGACGGGGCCGATCCCCATTGCGGCGTGCGTTGCGTTCTTGCGTTCCAACCAATCGGCTTCGTCGCCGGGGAAAGGCAGAACCATTCCGCCCTCGACCACCCAATTGGATTCGATGCCGATCAGCGTGACCAGAACCTTGCTTTTGTCCAACTGAGCGGCCTCGGAAATACGGGAATGCATTTGCTCGTTGAGTTTTTCATAGAGGCCAGCAGTCCGATCCCCGCCCATGCGAACGTTGCCGTTCACGCCCAGGGTCGTTCCGCGGCGCATGCTGTAGCCGGTCATGAAAACCACGTTCACGAACTCGGACGGCGCGCCGGTCAGGCCACAATGCACGTCAGTGATGACCTGCGCGATGTCAAAGCGGATCTGTTCGGGGAAGGGTTTTTTGGATGCAAGTGTATAAAGCGGCATTTCAATTCCTCCCCTATTGATTGAACTGCGTGATCAGCACGCCGTGGCGCATCTTCGAGATCATTGCGCGCGAGAACAGCTTGAACAGATAAGTGAAGCGTCCCCAGGGCGATAAACGCGTCAGGTTGCCCTTTAGAATATCCCCATAGCGGGACTGATCGAACGCGCCCACGGACACCTGATCAGGGTGCTGACCGGTGATCTTGCGCCAGCATCTGTCAACCTCCAGCATGAAGGCCTCACGGCGCTGCGTTTCGAACCCGTCCGGAACTTCCATCGAGACAGTCGATGAACGCGACCAGCGGCGATCCGTGATCGTGTGCTGCTTGGCGGCGACGTTCCAGATGATCGTCAGCTTGTCTTCGCAGACATGCTCGGCATAAAGCTTGCGCACGACTTCCTCGAGCGCTTTGATCTGCTCGAGTGAGATCTGACCTTCCTGAATGGCAATGAGTGATCGCATGATGTCCTCCTGACCCCTAATTTCGGGTTTTGGGGGGCGAAATGCGATGATGGCAGCGGACATCTTTTTGACATTATCGGCCACGGTTGTTAGCATCTGAAGATGCAAAATGAGTCCCAGAAACGGTCCCCAGGAAGCATCCGCATTCTGTGCGAAGAAGCGCCAAGTTATGGTGTGACTCCGGAACAGTGTCTGGAAGGAACCGGACTTGTGACGTTCGATCTTTATCAGAACGAAGCAACAGTAACTCTTGGGCAGGAAGTTTCAGCAATTGCCAACTTTATCAAATACGCACCGGGGCGTCCGGGCATGGGAATCGAGATCGGACGCAGATATCGTCCCGAAGTGTTTGGAATCTGGGGTTATGCAATACTAAGCAGTCCGACGCTTCGTGCGGGGATGAAAACAGCGATAGATTTTGCGAATTTGTCCTTTCTGATCGCCCGTTTGCGGCTGAATGAGCTAGTAGACCCACCGGTTTTGAACATGGATATCAGCGGCTTGCCGAAGTCGGTTGAGGGCTTTGTTCTGGAACGGCACCTTTCTGTCATCAACAACTTTACGTCGCAGTTTCTTCCAGAGTTTGCTTTGACCAAAGTAACGTTCGAAACAACACTGGTTGACCCCAAGATCGCCGAAGCAATCAAGTCCATGCTGGGTGTCAACGTCAGACTGGGATGCGACAGGAATGCCATTGTGCTGTCCAACAAGCTGTTGGATCTGCCGTTACCTCAGCACAACCCAGCCACGATGGAGAGTTGCCTGCGGCAGTGTCGGAGCCTGTTGAATTTAGAGGACTCTGATATTCCGGAAGTGACGGCTCAAGTCCGCGAAGCGACACTTCTTGAGATGAACAACGATCCAACAATCGTTTCGATAGCGTCAAAACTCGGAACCAGTGAACGCACGTTGCGCCGCCGCTTGGCTCAAGAGGGCACCAGTTTCAGAAAGATCCACACTGAGGCCAAACTGGCAATCGGGCACGAATTGCTCAGCACGGCTGGCCTGGATGTTTCAACCGTCGCTTGGAGAACCGGTTACTCGGAGCCATCCAGCTTTGTAAGGGCCTTTACTAAGAAATACGGGTACTCGCCGGGCAGTTTGAAACATTCGTCGCGCTATGGAGAAAACAAACTGACGGGCTAACTGTGGCAGCGCTAATTGTTGTTTTCGGCAAGCGTTGCCGCAGATCGCGCCAATAAATCCACAAGCCACCTGTGACCCGGATCAGTATTTCGGCTTTTGTGCCAGTACAGGTGCACCTCAATTTCAGGGTAGTCGAATGGAAGGTGATTCGAAGCCAGCGTGCCAGCATCGACCAAGGGCCTGGCCAGTCGGCTCGGAACGACAGCGATCAGGTCGGTTGCTGCAACAACATGAGGGATGGAAACAAAACTGGACATTTGCAAAGCGATGTTGCGAGTTGGTAGCGAATTTCCCAATAAAAATTCCAAAGGCGTAGTTCGCCGACTGTTCTGGCTGCGAACCATACCAAACCTTCGCACCAGCGAAACTTGCGCCAGCGTTTGAAACTCCTCCAGTGACACTCCTTCATTTGCGCATGGATGATCGGTGGCACAAATGAGCGTCAGCGACTCGCGCAACAGCAGCAACGAGTCAAAGTGTTCTTCAGGCATAGGAGTGTAATCTACCGCGTAACCCAATCTTCCGTCTTTAAGACGCACAGGGATTTCGTCCAGGTAATCAGGGTGAACCTTCCACTTTAAGTTGGGCGCCTGCTTCCGAGCTTCGTTCATCAATGCAGGTCCCCAGATGTGTTCTACTGCATGATTCATCGAAACATCGATGGTTCGGGAAAACTTCTCTGCAGAAAACTCCTGGTCTTCGAAACTGCTTCTAATCTGTACAAGCGCGGGGGCAATCTGAGCATGAAGATCATAAGCGCGTTGCGTCGGCTTTAAACCGCGCCCGGTACGTACAAACAATTCGTCATCAAATCCGAGTCTCAATCGTTTGAGAGCGTTGCTGACCGCAGGTTGACTCATGTTTAGACGCTCTGCCGCCTTGGACAAGTGCTGTTCCCGCATCAAAATATCGAAGATTGGCAGCAGATTCAGATCATGATTTCTTAGCATTAACGCTGTTATTCTCCAAATTGATAATATCCTTAAGTAATATAAATTAGAAGCTATATCAAATCTGCATATTCTGACTGGCAACTTTTGGTTAGGGAGGACCCAGTTATGAATGACGAGGCAAGAGAGAAGTTTCGGGCCAAATACCGCGCAGGCGTAAGCCCAAACTACAGCGGTCTGTTGCACCTGTCCGTTGTTGTGATCGGCGCCGGATCTTTGATCTGGTGGGGCGCGACCAGATTGGTGGACTTCAAACTTTACCAACTTTGGTTCGTTGTCGCGACCTATGTCGCCTATAATCTGGGTGAGTGGGCATCTCATAACTATTGGGGGCATCACAAAACAAAGTTGTTCAAGCTGTTCTATCAGCGTCACACAGGCGACCATCATACCTTCTTCGTGGATACGGACATGGAATATCAGATGGTGCTGGATTGGCGCGTCGTGATCTTCCCGATCTATCTGCTCGTTCTGACCACTGTGGCAATTTCAATCCCCGGAGGTCTTGTGTCCTACTTCATCTTTGGGGGCAACTACGGCTATCTGTTCTTCATCACGATGACATCGTGCTATCTGTTGTATGAAGTCCTGCATTTCAGCTACCACCTGCAGCGTGGTTCGGTCACCGAACGCATTTTCCGCCTGATCCCCGGCTGGACGTACCTGCGGCTGTTTCACACTGTGCATCACAATCGTGACCGGATGGTTGAGGGTAACTTCAACATCACTTTGCCTCTGTTCGACTGGATTTTCGGCACGCTTTATTTTGACGCGAATGACCAGCAAAAACCGTCAGGTGGCGGTGTGAACCCGCAGGCTCAGTAACTTAGCGGACATGGTCTTAGGCGGCGGGGTTTGCCTGCCGCCTAAGTGTTATTGACCGTTCGTAACACTCAGGAATTCCAATGCCAAAATCAGACCCACGCCCGTTTGGTCAGAAGGTGGCCATGTGGCTAATCAAAAGTCCAACGGGGCTCAAAATCTCCGCGCGCGGCAGAAAGAAAGCAGCGGAAAAACAGCTTGAAAACGCGGTCAACGAAACGGTCATGATCCCGCGTCGGGACGGAACCGGCGATGTTCGAGTACGGGTCTACAAGCCTGCCAATTGCGAGGGTCCGCTGCCAATTGTCGTGTTCTTCCATGGTGGTGGGTACGCCACAGGCTGGCCGGAACGCCATCATGCCCTGTATCAACGCCTGATGGCGTCGCGCCCCTGCATCATTGTAGCACCGGCGTTCCGGCTTTCGATTGAGGCCCCTTATCCAGCGGGGCATGACGATTGCTACGACACGCTACTCTGGGTACGTGATCATGCCGAGCAATTGGGTGGCGATGCGAACAACCTCATATTGGCCGGGAACAGTTCGGGCGGCGGGTTGGTCCTGTCGACCGCTCTGCGCGCGCGGGATGCGGGAGACGTAAAGATCGCGTTCATGATGCCCTTCTATCCGATGATCGATGACCGCGCATCCAATTGGACTAAGCTGCCAAGGAACAAGATCACGTGGACGCGCGAACACGGGGTATTGGCCTGGCACTTGTTGCTGCGGGAACTGCGAACGCAAAAGCGGTACGACATCCCGACCTACGCTGTTCCAGCGTTGGCTGACGATATCTCGGATTTGCCGCCTGCGCTTGGCTATGTCGGTGATCTGGACATCCTTAGGGCCGAGGCCGAAGCAATGGCCGGTCGGATGAAGCAGGCGGGTTGCCGCGTTACGTTCCGTACATTTGACGGTGTTTTTCACGCCATGGAAGACAGTGCCTCGCAAACGCCGCAAGCTCGCGAAGTCAACCGTTGGGTTTCCGCGGAATTCGCACGCATGGTGGATAGCTACTGCTCGGTGTGAGCGGCAAACCAAGGTCTTACAACAATCGAATGGCCGAAAGTGTCAAACAATTGACCGATGCGACGCTATTGCGAGGGGAGCGCTATAGCCATTTTGGTGGCAGGGAGGCATGCGATGCAGTTTGATTATGTGATAGTGGGTGGCGGCTCAGCGGGATGTGTACTGGCAAACCGTCTCACGGAAAATCCGGATGTTACTGTCTGCTTGTTGGAAGCAGGCGGCGGCGGGGACAGCATTTTGGTCCGCATGCCGGCGGCCGTGGTGGCCATGCTTCCGGGAAAGCCAGCCAAGATCAATAACTGGGTATTTGAAACCGTCGAGCAGCCGGGGCTGAACGGGCGCAAAGGCTATCAGCCGCGTGGCAAGGCCCTGGGCGGGTCCAGCGCGATCAACGCTATGCTCTACGTGCGTGGCCAGCGCGAGGATTACGACGAATGGGCCAATCTGGGCTGCGAAGGTTGGGATTGGGACAGCATTCTTCCCTATTTCAAGAAGTCGGAAAACAATGAGCATGGCGGCGACGATATGCACGGCGGCTCGGGACCGCTGCAGGTCTCGGACCAAAAGGAATCGCGCCCGATTACTCAGGATTTCATCGAAGCCGCAAAGCAGCTCCAAATCCGCGAGCGCAAGGATTTCAATACCGGCGACAATGAGGGCGTTGGATATTATCAGGTCACGCAGTTCCACGACAAAGCCAAGAACGGCGAGCGCTGTTCGGCTGCTGCTGCCTATCTTTTCCCGGTCATGGATCGTCCGAACCTGACCGTGATCACCAAAGCCCATGCCAAGGGTCTGACCTTTGACGGCAAGCGCGCGACAGGTGTGGTCTACAAGGAAAACGGCAAGGGCAAGGATATCGAGGTCAAAGCCTCGCGCGAGGTGTTGTTATGCGGTGGCGCGCTGAAGACCCCGCAGTTGTTGCAGCTGTCCGGTGTCGGCGACCCTGCGGATCTGGAACAGCACGGGATCGAAGTACGACACAACCTTCCGGGCGTTGGCAAGAACCTGCAAGACCACATGGATTTCACCCTGGCTTATAAATCTGCCGACACCGACAATTTCGGTATTGGCTTAGTTGGCGGCATGAAGCTGATGGGGCATATCAACCGCTGGCGCAAAACTGGCGTCTCGATGGCATCCACCTGCTTTGCAGAGGGCGCAGCGTTTCTGAAGACTTCTCCCGATCTGGATCGCCCAGACATCCAGCTGCATTTCACCATCGCCCTGGTCGATGATCACTCGCGGAAGTTGCATTATGGCTATGGCTTTAGCTGCCATGTCTGCAAGTTGCGCCCCGAAAGCCGCGGATGGGTAGCGCTGAACAGCGCCGATCCCTTTGCCATGCCTGCTATCGATCCGGCCTTCTTGGCCGATGACCGCGACCTTGAGACGATGATCAAGGGCGCAAAGCTGACGCGTGAAATTCTTCAGGCCCCTGCCTTGGAGAAATACCGCAAGAAAGAGATGTTCGGAACCGATACAGCCAAAACGGACGCCGATTGGGAAAACCACATCCGGTCGCGCGCCGATACGATCTATCACCCTGTTGGAACCTGCAAAATGGGTGTTGATGATATGGCCGTCGTTGACCCGCAACTCCGAGTGCGCGGGCTGGAGGGGCTGCGCGTTGTCGATGCCTCAATCATGCCGAACCTGATCTCGGGCAATACAAACGCGCCCACCATGATGATTGCCGAAAAAGCTGCCGACATGATCAAGGCAGCAAGCTAACCGAAACCGCAAACCTGCGCGCCACACGCGGCGCGCAGGAACAAGAGGAAAAATGATGAGCACTAATATTGTTCTGAAAAACATGGATGAGATTCTGGCGTTCGAACAGACTCCTCTGCAGGACCGCAACCTGCCCCAGAGCACGTATGAGGCGCTGCAGAAAGGCGCGGCGATTGACCCCGACGCTCCTGCGCTCAGCTTTTTCCTAAGTGCCGCGGCCATGCGGACGCCCTATACGCTGAGCCATGGGCAACTGCTGGGGCGGATCACCCAAACCGCCAACGCGCTGCGCCGGATGGGTCTGGGACGTGATGATGTGGCGGCCTTCATCCTGCCCAACATGCCCGAAACACATTTTGCCATCTGGGGCGGCAGTGCCGCCGGTGGCATTCTGGCGATCAACCCGCTGATGGAAGCGGATCAGATGGCCGATCTGCTGAAAAGCGCGGGCGTCAAGATCCTGATCACGCTGGAACAAACGCCCGGCGTCGATATTTGGGAAAAAGCCAGCGTTGCGGCCAAAGATGTGCCCTCGCTGAAGCATATCCTGCTGGTCAATTTTGCCACCTATATGAAAGGTGATGGCGTGTGGCCCGATGCGAAGCCGTTACCGCCGGTTTCGGTAACAATCGAAGGCCGCGATGACGTCACCCTGACCCGTCTGTTGGACGAGATCGCAGGCGAAAATGCTGAGGGTCTGGATTTCGAAGGCCCTGGCCCCGATGACACTTCAACCATGCTGTGCACAGGCGGTACCACTGGCCTGCCCAAGATCGTACGCCGCACGCATTTCGGCGAAGTCTACAACTCATGGTGCCCCAGCCTCTGTGTCGGTGCCGAGAATGTTGGCCCCGGCACCGCTGCGCTGTGTGGTCTGCCGCTGTTTCACACCAACGCCATGCTGGTGACAGGTCTGTTGCCATGGATGCATGGCGGCCACGTCGTGCTGGCCTCTCCCTCAGGCTATCGCGGCGATGGGGTGATCGCCGGGTTCTGGGACATGGTCGAACATTACGGCATCAGTTCCTATTCCGGCGTGCCCACCATCTACGGCGCGTTGCTGCAGGTTCCACACGCTGGCAAAGACCTCAGTTCTTTGCGCTTCGGTGCTTGCGGGGCCGCGCCGATGCCGGTGGAGTTGTTCAACACCTTCGTCAATGAGACCGGCGTCAAGATCATCGAAGCTTATGGCATGACCGAGGGCGTTCTGGCCTCGTCCATGAACCCGATCATCACGGACAATCCACGCATTGGTTCGATCGGCCTGCGTTTCCCTTATCAGGACATGAAGATCGGCATCCTGAACGACAATGACGAATTCGTTCGTTGGGCCGATGTCGATGAGGCCGGGGTGATCTTCATCACCGGGCCGAACGTGTTCGACGGCTATCTGATCGAAAGCCAGAACAAGGGCATCTGGCTGGAGCAGGACGGCAAGCGCTGGTTCAACACCGGTGATCTGGCCCGGTGCGATGCCGAAGGCTATTTCTGGATGACCGGCCGCAAGAAAGAGCTGATTATCCGCGGTGGCCACAACATCGACCCGAAGATCGTCGAAGAAGCGATGCACAAGCACCCCGCCGTTGCCATGGCTGCCGTGATCGGGCGTCCTAATGCAAAGGTCGGTGAAGTTCCGGTCATGTACTTCCAGAAATCCGCCGGCACCGATGTAGATGAGGCCGCACTGGCCGCCTTTGCACAGGAACATGTCTCGGAACGCGCTGCGGTCCCGAAAGATTTCGTAAGCGTCGACGCATTGCCGGTGACCGCCGTGGGAAAAATCCACAAAGTCACCCTGAACATGATGGAGATCGAGCGTACGATCCGTGAACTGGCCGAGCAGCATTCGGCCGAGATCGGATCGCTGGAGGTCGTCCAAGACTCCAGCCGCGGCATCGTCGCAAAGCTCGCTTTGAACAGCGGCGAAGACGCCATGCGTCACGCCTTGGGTCAGTTCACGTTCACTGTGGATATGTAACGCTCAATCATCAAAATCAGCGGGTCAACCAGGGCGTCGTGGGAGGCGAAAAAGGCGGGCCCGTTTTCCTAAAGAGGGAGGAAAACAATGGACTTCGCAATCAATGTGGTGGTGCCTGCGGCGCAGGCCTTCATCATGTTCTCACTGGGCCTTGGTCTGGAAATCGACGATTTCCGCCGAGTGTTCCGCCGCCGCACCGCTTTCGCCATCGGAGCTTTTTCGCAGATCGTTCTGCTGCCGGTTGCTGCGTTTTGCGTCATCATGACATTCAACCTGCCACCGGTCATGGCTGCCGGTCTTATGCTTCTCAGCTTCTGCCCAGGCGGTGTCAGCAGTAACGTTATCACCAAGCTGTCGCGTGGAGATCTGGCGCTTTCCGTGTCGATGACCGCAGTCACCAGTGTCATGGCCTTTATCACCGTGCCACCACTGGCCACATGGGCAATCTTGCACTTCATGGGCGAAAGCGCACCCGATTTCTCGTTCTTCGAGATTGCAATCTTTACGTTCCTTGTGACGACGTTGCCCGTGATCACCGGCATCATCGTGCGCCACTTCTTCAACAACATGGCGCGCCGGTTGGAACACCCGCTGCAGAACACAGCCGTCATCTTCTGGGCGCTTCTGATCCTGGCGCTGTTCGTGGCCAACCGCGACCTGATCATCACCTACATGCCGACCCTGGGCTATTCGACCATGACCTTGCCACTGGTCCTGATGCTGATCGGACTGGCATTCGGCAAAATCCTGGGCCTGAACAAGACTGAAGGTAAGACGGTCGGGATCGAAACCAGCGTGCAGAACTCGCCGTTGGGTATCACGCTGGCCATTGTGATCACCGGCACCAGCACGTCGCTGGGCGATGTCCCGATGGCGCTGCCTTCGGCGCTCTACTCGATCACCATGTACCTCGTAGTTTTGCCGTTCATGTTTTACTTCCGCTGGAGAAGTCGGGGAGATGCCCTCCAAAGCGTGGCTGCAGAGTAAGCTGCTGACCGACTATTAGGCTATGAACAAGCAAAACCTGATCACTAGAAGCCTGCCCTATATGGGCAGGTTTTTTTGACGCCGCGTTTCCAAAAAACGGGCTTCCAAAGGGTGCTCTCTGTGGTTCATGTAGAAGAGAGTTTACCAAACTAGAGGTTCTTGGAGCCTTGGTATGAAAACTGCAATCACTGAAATGATCGGCATCGAGCATCTGTCATTCAGGGCGGACTGCACTATGTGGGGTTTGCTGATTTGGCCGCTGTTGTGTCCAACGCGGGCGGGTTAGGTACAATCACCGATCTAACTCAGAAGACGCCAGCTGACCTTGCCAACGAAATCGCGCGCTGCAAAGTCACGACTGACAAGCCAATCGCGGTAAATGCCACTTTCCTGCCTACGGTCAATATTCTGGACTACGCGGCATGTGCGACGAAGGGCTCTCAACTGGCCCTAGCCGCAGCATCAACGAATGGCGGCTACCGGTATTGGGCCAGAAATGCTTGACGTTTGGGTCAGAATTGTATGACGGGATTTGTCCATTTGTTGAGGTTTTGGAAGTCGATTGCGTCGGGAATCAATGACGGTCCACTGTACTTGTTGAACGTCACACGAACCTGAACCAAGCGTCATAATTGGACCAGAAACCAGGTAGATCTTCGACCCAAGAAGGCGCCCAAAACTGTTACCAATTCAAAACCGCAATGAGACCCGGGGAGCTGACCAGTTGCCGGAGTTCGAACTTGTTCCCGTTTTTTTGGTATTCGGCTAGCCGTCACTCGCGGCCCAAAGCCGACATAGGCCAAGGCCAACGATAAGGTCAAGCGCGCCGCGCATGCCGACAAGCAAGTCAGAGGAGCGACTTGCGTTGATTGCCTTGTCACCCGCTGCCAGCCGAATATGCGACAACGTTCGCTCTGACCGCTGAATTTGAGCAGGAAATCACGTGGGAATATGGCGTTTTTCAAATGGCGATCAGGATCCTGCAGGCCAATCCACCAAGACGCTCCGAAGTCCCCAATTCCAGATTGCCACCGTAAGCGTTCAGCAGATCGACGGATATCGCCAGCCCCAAACCCGTGCCACCCACCGAGGTGTCAAGCCGTCCGCCAGACCGGAGGACCTTTCGTCTGGCGTCTTGCGGAATTCCGGGGCCGTCATCTTCGACGCTAATCTCGATCCCGTTTTCAAGGCGCCTTGCCGTGATGTTAAACGTTGAACGACACCACTTGAGGGCGTTGTCCAGTAGATTTCCGATCACTTCCTCAATGTCCTGCGGGTCCATCCGGACACGAAGACCGACCTCGCAGTTTGACGTCAGCGTTTTTCCGTTGCGTTGCGCCATTACGGAAAACAATCGGGATAACCGATCGACCGAGTTCGAGATATCCGTTCGTGAATGCGTCAGCTCTCCGGTGTTCGAGGCGCGCATGCGTGCGAGCGACCGGCTAAGCTGGGCATCCATCCGATTGAGAGCCTCTTCTGCGGGCGCGGTATCTGCTCCGGCTTCCAAAAGGTCAGAAAGCTCGTTTCTGAGAATGGCGGCTGGTGTTTTTAGTGCATGCGCCAGATCTGCGGCCTGCCTTCGCGAGCTTGAGACAATTTCGCGGTTCCGGTGCAGCAATTGGTTGAGGTCTTCTACAAGCGGAGAAACCTCATTCGGATAGTCGAGCGGATTCAGGTCGTCTCCTTGATCCCAGCGATGAAACACATCCGCGCGAAGTTTTCTGAGCGGACCAACGATAGCCGACATCAGCAGAAGCGAGCTGGCAACTCCGATCAAACCGACCAATCCAAAGACAGGAAGCAGGTTGTCTCGGGCTTCTCTGCGTTCGCGGATCAGGACGCGCCTGCTTTCGGCGACTGTCACGCCCCATTCGGTGCCATCCTCATAGGTGATTTTCTGAAAAACGCTGCGCACGGCCTCATTGTCTGGACCCGTGGTGTTCCAAACGGTTGCCTCATCACCGATCTGCGACGGCTCTGCAATTGTTTCATCGAAAAGCGAGGCAGAGGTAAAGGTGGCTCCGCCGCTGTCCGTTACCTGCCAATATCTGCCGGAATAGGGCGCACTATAGGCCGCGTCGAACATCAGGTCGCGCAGAACTTCCGGATCGTCTGTTGTCGCGCTGAGGCCAACAACCAGTTGGGTGTGCCGGTCGCGTAGCGCCCCGTCAAACTGTTCCAGTACCCGTGTGTTAATGTACGAGAAAACGACAAGCGTACCCACGCCCACCGACAACGTTGCCGAGGCAAGACCGCCAAGCAAGGCGCGCTGGCGCAGCGAAAGCATCAGGCGGTGTCAATCATGTAGCCGCGCCCCCGTACAGTCGTAATCAGATCGGGCCCCAGCTTTTTGCGTAGGCGCGTTACAAATACGGCAATAGTGTTGGAATCCCTGTCTCCGTCATATTCGTAGATGTGTTCGGACAGTTCGGTCCGCGAAACCATGCGACCGATATTGTGCGCCAGATAGGTCAGAACTGCGATCTCTTGCGCGGTCAGGTCGACAGGTATCCCTTTGACAGTGACCCTGCCGTTGCGCGTATCCAGCGCGACATCGTCCATTTCAATCACGGGATTCATCTGGCCGCTTTGACGCCGCAGAATTGCACGGACCCGCGCAGCGAGTTCCGGCATGTGAAATGGCTTGGTCATATAGTCATCCGCGCCTGCATCGAGGCCGTCGACTCGTTCGCTCCAACCATCTCGGGCGGTCAGGATAAGCACAGGTGTTTTGACGCCAGCGTTGCGCCATTCGCGCAGCACCGAAATCCCATCCCGTTCAGGCAAGCCGATGTCAAGGATGATCATGTCGTAGGGTTCGGTTGCACCCAGATGCAGGGCATCCGTGCCGTTTTGAGCCACGTCCACAACGCGCCCCTCGGCACTCAGTAGTTTTTTGACTTGCTCGCAGAGCTGGGGTTCGTCTTCAGCCAGAAGTATTCGCATATCGAGAGACTACTGTTAAATCGGTGTCGGCTTCACGCTATTTTTTGCCGCCGCCATTGCCACCGCCATTGCCACCGCTGTTGCCGCCGCCATTGCCACCGCCATTGCCGCCGCCATTGCCACCGCCATTGCCGCCGCCGTTGCCACCACCATTACCACCGCCATTACCACCGCTGTTGCCGCCACCGTTACCGTTGCCATTGCCATTGCCGTTGCCATTGCCGTTGCTTCGGCTTCCGCTGTTCCCAGGGCTGGCAGAGGCGCTCTGTCCGTTGTTGTTCTTGGCTTTAGATGCGGTGGAGCGTGCAGCAGCAGAAATCTCTCGCCCGACGCTGGATCCGTTCGAGACGACGGTTCCGGTTTGGGCATTCACGATAACACTGACGATCTTTCCGCCCGGCTTTTTGACCAGGATACGGTAGTAAATCCTGTCTGTTTGGAAGGCACGGGCGTCTACCGGCGTTCCGCCATAAGCTCTCTCCACGCCCTTGATGACGCGCTTTAGCCGGATCGCGCTTCCTGACAATGTCGCTTTGCGTAGTTCGGATTGTTTGAGTTCGCGTGCGTCAGCCGCGGCTTGCCCCCCGAACAAGACAGTCAGCAAAGCAGGAACCAACAAGAAGGATTTGGTTTGCATTGAACCCTCTCACACCTTCGACCGAGACTAGAAGGTTGGACATGAACCGATGATGAACAGGCAGTTATCGCTGCGTTCAAACGTCCTCAAGTTAAATACCGAAATGCCATTGGTGATTCAAAGTCGAATCGATCGGACAGATCACGGCGAAATATATCAGCGCGTCAAACACGCCAAGCCTTGAGGAACATGAAATGAAACAGACGGCCTGTGGACTGCTAAAGACCTCCGCTCTGGCAATCGCCTTGTTGGGTTCAACAGCCATAGTTGCGACTGTAACAACGCCTGATGTTGCCTATGCCAAGGGTGGCAACGGTAACGGCGGCGGCAACGGTAACGGCGGCGGCAACGGCAACGGTGGCGGCAACGGAAATGGCGGTGGCAATGGAAATGGCGCCAACGCAGATGGCGGAGATCGCAGCTCGGTCGGGAACAACGGTCGTGGAAAAAGCTCTGACAAAAGCCGCGGTGGTGCTGGGGCCGGAAAATCCGGGAAGGACAATTCAAAGTCGCAATCCGCCCGGTCTGGTCAGCGAAAAGGTGGCGGGTTCTCACTGAAGGACTTGTTCAGTGGCAAAGCAAAAACGCGTAACAGCGTATCTTCCGCTAAAGGTACTACGACGACGCGCAGCAAGCAAAAAACCAAAATTCAAAAAACCGTTCGTCAGACCGTTGCAGTGGAAGAGTCTAAGCGCCCCGCTGTACGGACCACAGGCAATCGTATTGCCGCACTGCTTGGCGCGCATCCGTCTGAATTGGGCGCATTGAATGCGGCCAATGCAAGCCCGACTGCTTTGGAAAACGCGGCGCCAAATTCGCGCGTTGGTAGAATTGCAGCCTTTCGGGACACAGTGCTGGCCGGGGAAACTTTGCGTGATGAACTGGAAGAACAACTTGCGGCTCTTGACGGGCTGAACCCGCCGGAGCGGACGGTGCAAGAAATCGAGGATGATCTGGCGGGCGCGCTTGACGCCGTTCAGGACAATCGAAATCAAGTCCAAGAACTTGAGCAGGCGTTGGAGGACGCGGGGGGAACAGATCCCGAGATCGAAGCGCAACTTGAAGAGGCCCAGTCCGCTTTGGAGGACTCTATCGCTGACGCCCAGGACCTGAATGACGAGCGGCAGGCTGCCGTTGACTACAATGAAGCCGTTGAGGGGGTCGAAGAGCTTACTGAACGTGTGGAAGAACAAGACTTGGCCGAGCGTCAAGCTTTAGAAGCCGCCGCCAACAAACCGGTCACCGACGCTGTCGAGGAACAAGTCAAATCGCTTCTGGGCTTGTAGACCAACTTTTCTGGAACTGCGACTGGTCCTTGCGCAGTGCTTACCACTCACGAATGGACTAGCGATCGGGCCAGCCACTTCACGAAATCTGAAGCGGCTGGCCCGTACTATTCGAAGTGGCAGAATTGAATCCGAGAATTGATGCGGCGCGACAAAAAGAAATCCCGCCCGAATGGGGCGGGACTCTGGTTGCAATTCCCTTGTTTGGGACGAATATCGAGAATTGCAGGGGGGGATCTGTTGATGTGCCTTCAGACGTTGTCGTGAGCCTCGGCCAGCCGCTTGTTTTTTATGATTTCGGTTAGTGTGTTTTCGATAGGAGGGAAGCGGCCGCTGCTCGATTTCTTCTCGGTTGGCAGATGCTCGTCGGTCATTTTTCCATAGACGCGCAACGCCGCCACCGAGCTACGATCTTCAGTTGCAAAGGCAGTCTTGATCATGCTGTCCCCCTTGTTCTCATCCAATCAACATTCTTATCGATTGGGTCGACTTGTTCACTATGCCGAAACCTGGTTGAACGCACCGAGAATGCACTGTTCACGTTCGGTTAATGTTGCTCTCAAAAAATGACCCAATGAGTCCTTTGGCGTTGTTATCGTGTCTTGATCGTCCACAGTAATGAGCGTCTTTTGCTGAACGGGCTGCCGGGATGAATGCTGAGTTGCGAGGACGAGTTTGGTGGCAGGCAGATCTCTGACCATCGCAAGCCATTGCCTATTCGAACGCATGACGGGGTCAAGGGGCGAAAAAACGCGACAGGAAGGAAAGCAACCTTGGCAACAGCTGCAACGCTGGTGACCGCTTAATCCGGTTCCTATCCAAATAACAAGGCACCGCTCAGGTCAAAGTGCTTTGGGAACATTGCACTCAGAAATCGAAAAACAATTCTCATTGCTTCGTCGCGATCAAATGAATCCGGGTGGAGTAGATAATCAGTCCACATGCCTTCCAGCAGTGCGAGCGTCCCGTGCGTAGCGTCCCGTGCCACCTGGTTAGAGTGTTCGATTTCGGATTCTTTCGCAATTCGGGCGAAAGCATTGAAAACCAGATTGCGAAGCTTGGCATCGCGGGTATCAGAAAACGCAGCGATTGCAGCTCTGTTTCGGGCCTCGCCTCGAAACGCGTACCAAATGGAAACGTTTTTTTTATTGAGAATGGCTTCGCTCAGGTCGCCCCGAACAATCATTTCAATATGTTCCTGCCCGGTTTGCCCGGTCGTGTCCAGCAAGTCATAGATGCGATTGTAATACTGTTGTGACGAATAACGGGCGGCTTCGTCAACCAAGTTGTCCTTGCCGCCAAAATGAAGGTGAATCATACCGCGGGACAACTCGGCGCGTTGAATGATTTCGCTGACCGAGGTTTCGGAAATCCCTTTTTCTGCGACCGAGTCGAGTACGGCCTCGATCAGGGACAAGCGATTTCGTTCGCGTATTTCTTGTCGTCTTCCAGTCATTTTGATCGGGCAGTTCGGTTTGATTTCAGCCTTTTGTGGTGCCTTTTACTGGTATTTGTGAAACCAGCCAGCCTTGATTGAGAAAATATCAGTTGACACAGCCAGTCTGAAAATTCCAGATTTAAATGGACGATTGTCCATTTTGTGATGAAGGTCGTCGCGCCACCGCAAGCGAAGTTCAACAGGGAAGCATGGCAGGAGTCATACGAAGTGAAACGGGCAAAGGCCTGGCACTGAGCGCGCCTGCGACGCTCTATGTAGGCCTGCTTGTGGCCGTACCTCTTTGTATTCTTGTCGCCTACAGCTTTTGGACCCAGACCTATGTCGAGATTGATCGAAACCTGACATGGGCGAACTACCAAGAGGCGTTCACCGACCCTTTGGTTCGGCACTTGATGATCCGGTCGGTGGCGATCGCGGGGGCAGTGACACTGGCAACAGTATGTCTGGCTTATCCGATGGCCTATTTCATCGCATTTCGAACCCAGAAAAAGACCCTCTGGCTATTGCTGATCACCATACCATTTTGGAGCAGCTACCTTCTGCGGGTGTTCAGTTGGAAGCTGATCCTGGGATTTAACGGTGTACTGAATTCGGCTTTGATCTCACTAGGGCTGATACAGGAGCCGCTGACATTTCTGCTTTATAACGAGTTTGCCGTAGTTCTTACGCTTGCCCATGCGTGGGCACCGTTTGCAATCCTGCCGATTTACGTGTCTCTGCAAAAGATTGATCGTAGCCTGCTGGAGGCCGCAACCGACCTTGGCTGCAGCAAGTTAGAACGGTTTGTGCGTGTGACACTGCCCCTTACGGTGCCGGGGATCATTGCGGCCTGCCTGATTATCTTCATCCCAACGGTGGGCGACTACGTCACCCCGGCCTTGGTCGGTGGATCGCAGGGCAAAATGGTGGCGAACTTGATCCAAGTGCAATTTGGTGCCGCTAATAACTGGCCGTTAGGTGCAACCTTGTCTCTGCTTGCCATGCTTTCGGTCGGCTGCGTGGCTATCCTGTTCGTGGTGGTCGTCACCGCATTAGGCCGGAGGATCAGATGACCAAGGCGTTTCGTATCCAGTGGTTGCTGGTTTACGCGGTTGCCTATCTGGTTTTTCTTTACTTGCCGGTTGCGTTGTTGCCGCTGTTTTCATTCAACGACGGAACAATTGTGGCCTTTCCTTTAAAGGGATTCACTTTGAAGTGGTACGCGCAATTGGGGCAGCAGGACACGCTGCTACAAGCTATGGTGAATTCGCTGATCGTTGGCAGCGTAACGGCGCTGATGGCAACATCACTGGGTTTGTTTGCGGCGCGCGCTTATGTTCGGTATCAGTTCACGGGGCGCGAGTTGTCCGAAGGGCTGGTCATGCTTCCGCTTGTCATTCCCGGCATCATCGTTGCCAGTTCGATGCTGGTTTTGTTCATCAGCATTGGTCTGAAACCATCGCTGACCACTGTGATCCTCGGGCATGTGTTCGTGGCGCTGCCTTTTTCCGTGTCGATCATGAAATCTGCATTTGACGATTTCGACCACTCTTTGGAGGAGGCCGCCTTCGACCTTGGTGAAAGCGTTGTGGGGACGTTTCGGCGCGTTACTCTGCCAATCATCGCACCGGGCATCATCGCCAGCCTTTTGGTCACGTTTACCGTGTCTTTTGACGAATTCGTCCTGGCCTTTTTCCTGTCTGGGAACAGCCCCACATTGCCGGTTTATATCTGGAGCCAGATCCGTTTCCCGGCAAAACTGCCCAACACGCTTGCGCTGGGGTCGCTGCTATTAATGTCTTCGGTCCTGCTGCTGTTGATAGCCGAATATTTCCGCCGCCGTTCCGTCCAATCGTCAGATTGAATCTAAAGGAAGCGAACAAGATGAGCGAACAGAACATCATCGAAATACTGGGCGTCGAAAAACGCTTTGTTTCCTTTGTGGCAGTTTCCGATCTGAACCTGGCCTTGAAAGAAGGTGAGTTTTTCTCGCTGCTTGGCCCTTCAGGCTGTGGAAAGACGACGGCCTTGCGCATCATTGCGGGTTTCCAGGATCACGAAGAAGGTGAGGTCCGGATCGATGGCAGAACGATGGGCGAGGTGCCTGCCAACAAGCGGCCTACCAACATGGTGTTCCAAAGCTATGCGATCTTTCCGCATCTGAATGTGGGCGACAACGTCGGCTTCGGCTTGCGCAAGACAAAGCTTTCGCGGAAGGAAATCAAGGAACGCATTGCCGAAGCGCTTGAGATGGTTGAGCTCGGCGGCCTGCAGGATCGCAAGGCCAATGAGTTGTCGGGCGGACAACGGCAACGCGTAGCGCTCGCTCGCGCGCTGGTGATGCGGCCCAAGGTGTTGTTGCTGGATGAGCCTCTGTCCGCCCTGGACAAGAACCTGCGTGAAGCGATGCAATTGGAAATGCGCCGCTTGCAGCAGAAGCTCGGAATTACTTTCGTCATGGTCACGCATGACCAGTACGAGGCCATGACCATGTCTGACCGGATCGGTGTCATGTTCGCGGGGCAGCTCAAGCAGGTGGACAGACCAGAGGTCCTGTATTCCCAACCGTGCAACCGGGAGGTGGCCTCTTTCATTGGCGGAATGAACTTTCTGAGTGCCGAAGTGACGGCTGAGGCCGCTGAATCGCTGGAAGTAAATATTCAGGGGTTTGGCCAGATGACAATCGGGGTCAACCCCAACGTTCAAGTGCATGACAAAAACTTGTTGGTTGGCGTTCGACCGGAGCAATTGGAGATCAGTGCGGAAAAACCTGATGGTCATGACGCTCTGGTGCAAGGCGAAGTGTCGGACGTCGCCTTTTATGGTGAAAGCGTCCACTATTATGTGCGCATTGACGGACTACACGAAAGCATCGCCGTCGCAGTGCCAAACCACTTTCACACAGTTGATCACAGCCGCGGCGATACCGTCTGGCTTGGCGTTCAAAGCGCATCGGTGATTGATCTGGGCAAACGAGAATCTTTGGGAGGAGACAAATGAGGAAAACAGCATCAATTACGGCAGCAGTCGTTGCCACTTTTACCGCCGGCCAAGTTCTAGCAAATGCCGCTGATCTGACCGTTTTTGATTGGTCCGGGTATGAGGATCAGGGGTTCTATGGCGACTATGTCGAAAAGTACGGCGGCGCGCCAAGCTACACCTATTTTGGCAGCGTGGAAGAAGCGTTCACCAAGCTTCAGTCTGGGTTTGAAGCCGATTTGGCACACCCCTGCACGGACGCTCTGAGAAAATGGGTGGCGGCGGACATGATCAAGCCGATCGACACCAGCAAGCTGGAGAATTGGGATAAGCTAATGCCCAAGATCAAAGAGGTCGATGGCATCACGATCGACGGGATAACCTACATGGTGCCGTTTGAATGGGGCAATACCGGCCTGATCTACCGTACCGATTTGATTTCAGCGGATGATGTTTCGCTGCAGTTGCTGATGGATCCCGCATATCAGGGTAAGGTTGCTATTCCGGATGCCGCCTCCAGCGCATTTGCCATGGCGGCACTGGCAACTGGTGCCTCCAGCTATACCGATATGAGCGACGAGGAATTCCAAAAAGCGGCAGACTACCTGCGTACGATTCATCCGAATGTGCGCTTTTATTGGTCTGACGCTGGCCAACTTGATCAGGCAATTGCCAGTGGCGAGGTCACGCTGGGTTGGGGCTGGAACCAATCGGAACTGAACCTGATCTGGAACGAAACGCCAGCGGTCATGATGCGTGATGTGGACAAAGGCATAGCCACGTGGGTCTGCGGCTACGTGCATCTGAAATCGGCCAAACAGTCGGATGAGCAAGTCTATGACATGCTGAACGCGCTCAGCTCTGCTGCCAGCGGCAAGTACATCATCGAAAGCTGGGGATACGCTCACGCCAACGAAGACGCTTTCGCTCAGGCGGACCCGGAACTGATTGAAACATATGGGTTCTCGGACGTGGACAGCTTTTTCGAAGGAAGCCTCTTCTTTGACGCGGTTAACCCTGAATTGGAGGCCAAGATGTTGAAGGAGTTCGAGCGTATCAAAGCTGGCTTCTAGACGAACCTTGAAGACACAGCCGGGAATGGTCGGGATGCAATAACCCTTCCATTCTCACGAAACTATTTCCGATCAATTGGAGGAAGCGCGGCAATGTCAGGCGCTGACGGATATTCTGTTCTCTTCGAACCGGTTCAAATTGGGCCAGTGAGGGCTCGAAACCGGTTTTATCAAGTGCCCCATTGCAATGGCATGGGGCACCTGCGGCCGCGAGCCGAAGCCGCCATGCGGGCAATGAAGGCCGAGGGGGGGTGGGCTGTCGTATCCAATCAAGAGACAGAGATTCACCCGACTTCTGACCTGTCTCCTTATGCCGAAAACCGGCTGTGGGACGAGCGGGATATCCCGGCGCTGCGCCTAATGACCGATGCGGTACACGGCAAGGGCTCATTGGCGGCAATAGAATTGGCGCATAACGGCCACCATGCGCAAAATCACCTGAGCCGGGCACCCTTGCTGGCCCCGTCTGAACTTGCCCTGCAAACCGCGTATCCCAAGCAGGCAAGGGCGATGGACAAGGCTGACATTCGCGACTTCCGCAGGTGGCACCGCGCAGCGGCGCGTCGCTCGCGCGAGGCGGGATTTGACATTGTCTATGTTTATGCCGGGCATCATATGACCCTGCCGCATCATTTTCTGCTGCCACAGTTCAATGACCGGTCGGATGAATACGGAGGTTCGTTGGAAAACAGGGTGCGCCTGACCCGTGAACTGCTGGAAGAAACCCGGGAAGAGGTTGGCGATGATTGCGCCATTGCCCTAAGGTTCGCGGTCGACGAAATGCTGGGATCAGACGGGATGCAAGCGCAGGAAGAAGGTCGGGCCGTAGTAGAATTGCTGGCCGAACTGCCAGATCTTTGGGATGTGAACGTCGCGGATTGGAGCAACGATTCTGCGACGACACGCTTTGAACCCCAAGACGGCTTTCAAACGTCTTACATCGAATTCGTCAAACAGGTGACGTCAAAGCCCGTTGTGGGTGTCGGGCGTCTGACTTCTCCGGATTTGATGGTGTCACTGGTCAAGAAAGGCATTCTGGATTTTGTTGGCGCGGCGCGACCATCCATTGCTGACCCCTTTCTGCCCAACAAAATAAAGGACGGTCGTATCGAAGCAATCCGCGAATGTATAGGCTGTAATATCTGTGTATCCTCCGATGCGCTGGGCGTTCCCATTCGGTGTACGCAGAACCCGACTATGGGCGAAGAGTGGCGTCGAAACTGGCACCCCGAGATCATTGAACATCGGGGAAAAGAGGAAGCCGCGCTTGTTGTAGGAAGCGGTCCTGCTGGGCTCGAATGCGCCATGCAACTGGCGCGCCGGGGCTACGAAGTCACACTGGCTGAAGCGCGGCAAGAGCTTGGCGGGCGGGTGTTGCAAGAAGCTGGCCTGACCGGACTTTCCGCCTGGAAGCGCGTGACAGATCACCGAATCCACGACTTGCAGCAACGCGGGAATGTGCAATTGTTCACCGACAGTCGTTTGTCGGCAAGTGAGGTTGTCGAGCTGGGTATCCCGAACGTCTTTGTTGCAACCGGCGCAAAATGGCGGCGAGACGGGCGCGGGAAATCCGCGTTTCGCGGTGTATCAATAGGTTCGGGTTCTCAGGTATTTACTCCGGATGACATCATGACCGGAACTGCACCGCACGATGGTCCGATTGTGGTCTACGATGATGATCAAGCCTATCTCGGGGGGGCTTTGGCGGATCATTTGGCTCGGGCCGGACGAAAGGTTGTCTTTGTGACACCAGCCTCAATAGTTTCGCCGTTTACCGAATTGACGTTGGAGCAGACTAAAGTGCAACGCAGTTTGCTGGAAAAAGGCGTGCAACTGAAACTGTCCCAGACCTTGGCCAACATCGTGCCCGGTCAGGCAACACTACAGTGCGTCTACACGGGGCGAGAGCAGTCCATTGAATGCCGCTCTGTCGTGCTGGTGACGCAGCGAATGAGACAAACCGCCCTCTATGATGAGTTGCGGGGTCTGGCCGACAGTCCGCTGAATACGTTGGAATTGGTCGGTGATGCCGCCAACCCCGGTTTGATCGCCGACGCCGTGTATTCCGGTCATATGGCGGCCCGGAATTTCGAACGTGACGCGGATGACATCGACTGTGACATTTTCCGAAGGGAAATCGTTTCCCTTGAATCTGTATGAGGTGCGCTATGCCGACAGATGACCTGCAACTAATGCACGACTTAATGAAGGTACAGCGGGAAGGGTTTGCCTTGCCGCGTCACTTCTATACGTCTCAGGCAGTATACGAGAACGATATCAGCACGTTCTGGAACCGCAACTGGATTTGGGTCGGTCACGTCAGTCAAGTTGCTGAACCAGGTGACTACTTCCTGTTCGATTATGGGCCCGAGTCCATCATTGTCGTTCGGGATCGCGAGGGCGCAGTGCGCGCGCATCTGAACGTGTGCCGTCACCGAGGATCGCGTGTTTGCGTTGAAAAGAAGGGAAAGGCGCGCAATTTCATCTGCCCCTATCACGCGTGGACTTTTGACCTGAATGGCAAGCTACGAAACGGTCGGTCGATGGGTCCGGATTTCGATCCGAGCCAATACGGGTTATTTCCGGCTCAGGTTAAGATCTTCCAAGGTCTGATTTTTGTCTGCGCAGCACAAGACGCCCCGCCGCTGGATGCTGCGTTAGAGAGGTTGGCGCCTCTTTCACAGCCGTTCGACTTTGTAAACCTGAAGGTTGCACACGAAGCCTCGTATCCGGTTCCCGCGAACTGGAAACTGGCCTTGGAGAATTATCTGGAATGCTATCACTGCGCCCCGTCTCACAAGGACTATTCCCGCAGTCACTCGTTGAAAGATCCGGCCCAAGTTCTGGAATTCAGCGGAGCACTTCATGAACGTATGGAAAAAGTCGGAATTCCCTTGGTTGAGTTGGACCAGACCGGAGAAAACGCGACCGCGCCGGGTACAGATGTCTACTGGCGGCGCTACCCGCTGTTTCCGGGTTACCTGACCGGCAGTGAAGATGGCAAACCCTTGGCCCCGCCTTTGGGTAAACTGAAAGGCCACGATGGCGGCGCCACCGATCTGGGGATCGGGACGCTGAACTATTTCCTCGTGTATGCAGATCACTTGGTTGGGTATCGGTTCGTCCCGCGCGCCTTGCAGGAAACGGATATTCAGATCGCCTGGTATGTGCGCGGCGATGCGCAGGAAGGTCGTGACTATGATAAGGACGCGTTGACTTGGCTTTGGCATGTCACGTCGCTCGATGACGAACGGATCATCCGTCACAATCAGGAGGGCGTGAACTCTCACCATTTTGTGCCGGGGCCGTTGTCCCAGATGGAGTGGAGTCTTCCAGGCTTCTATCGCAATTACTTCAGCATGATCTGACAGGCGCAGAATTCGGAGAAATACGATGGCAGAGTTAACGCAACGCAGATCAAGACGGCGCGGGGGCGGACGTGAAGCGCGCGCAGCCGTGCGTACCGGCAACTCCGCCTCGAAGGCGATCTGGCCAGGCATCCCGGGTGGGCGATATAGACCGCTGTCAGACGCCGATATGGCACGCATTCACGAGGCCGCGCTTCGCATTTTGGAGCGGACGGGGGTGGGGGACGCCACCCAAGAAGTTCTCGATCTTGTTCTCCCTAGAGGGGCAACAGTGAACGGGCATGGCAGACTGTGTTTTCCTCGCGCTTTGATGGAAGATCTTTTGGCTAAAGCTGCAAGTGAGTTCTATGTCCACGCGCGCGGCTCGCGAGCCGGCAAGGACGACATGCACTGCACCAAAGACAAGGTGTATTATGCAAACTCCGGCACGGCAGTAACCACATTCGATGCGGAAACGCGCAGTTACCGACCTTCGACGCTTAAGGACATTTACGATTTTACCCGTTTGGTCGACCGGCTCGACAATATCCATATGACCGGCGACACGGTTCTGGCGACGGATGTCCCTCAGGATTATGAGCATGACATGAGCATGCTTTACGCCATTCTGGCGGGTAGCGAAAAGCCATCTTGTCTGACGTTCCGTACCCGAGAACATATTAAGGACGCGATCCATCTGTTCGATCTGGCGTCGGGTGGGGAAGGGAAGTTCCTCGAGAAACCATCGGTCATCTTTGGAGGCTGCCCCATCGTTTCACCGCTAAGATTCGGGCGGGAGAATCTGGAAATCCTGATAGATACAGCGAAAATGGGGCTGGTGTGTGATCTGGCCGTTCCACCACAGGCTGGCGCCACGTCTCCTGCACCGTTGGCCGGGACACTGGCGCAAGCTGTCGCCGAGACTTTGTCATGTGTCGCGATCGCAAACCTGATCAACCCGGGCACTCCGGTTGTGTTTGCGGCATGGCCGTTCATCACCGACTTGCGCACCGGTTCGTTTACAGGCGGCAGCGGTGAGCAAGCTTTGATATCAGCCGCGGCCATCCAGATGGGTAATTTCTACAACCTGCCGACCAGCGTCGGGTGCGGAATGACAGACTCCAAGATCCCCGACGCGCAGTATGGTTTGGAAAAAGCGCTGACCTTTGCGTTGGCGGCCCACGCCGGTGCCAACCGGCTCTGCGAATTTGGCGGGATGGTAGGCAGTCTGATGGGCTGTAGTTTTGAGTCAATGGTCATCGACAACGAAGCAGCGGGCATGATCTCGCGAACCCTTCGCGGCATTGAGGTGAGCGACGACTCGCTTTCAGTTGACGTCATCCATGAATGTGCAATCGACCCGGGTCATTTCCTCGGAAACGCACAAACCTTGCAATTTATGGAAACCGAGTATGTGTACCCAACCCTGTTGGACCGGGAACTGACGGATACCTGGGAGAAAGCCGGTCGCCAGGACATGTTCGAACGAAGCCGGTCTGTTGTGGACGACATTCTGTCCAATCACTATCCGAACTACTTTGGCAGCAAGGCGGACGAAGAGGTTCGGTCCAAGTTCCCGATCAAATTACCCCGTGAGGCGATGCGCGCAGGGTAAGCGCTGCTGATGGTGGTGCAGGCTTCGCGGTTGTGCCTATGGTCTGAAAACGCCTTGGCGCGTCAGGTCGTCAGTTGCCAGCCGGATTCCTTTTTCAAGGATGTCGAACATCTCGTTCAACTCGCCCTCCGTGATGATCAGTGGAGGGGAGAAGACACACATGTTGATGATTGGCCGCAAGATCAGCCCGTTTTCCTGGCAATGGTGATCAATCATCGCACCAACGGACTTATCCAAATCCAACAGATTGCAGGCATCGGCGTCCGCGATGCACTCAACGCAACCAACCAGCCCCATACCACGGGCATCGCCGACCAGTGGCAAGTCGGCCAGAGCCTGCAGGCGCTCTTCAAACAACGGAGTGATCGCGCGGACATGTTCCAGAATGCCGTCGCGCTCTATGATTTCGATGGTCTTCAAGCCAGCCGCTGCACTCACTGGATGGCCCGAATAGGTGAAGCCGTTTGAAAAAGTGGCGTTCTGCCCGTTGTCTCCGCTGACATCTGCAATCAGCCGATCAGAGATGATGCAGGCCCCCATAGGTACATACCCAGACGTCATGCCTTTGGCGCATGTGATGATATCAGGTTGAATTCCAAAGACGTCTTCGGATGCAAACCAATGCCCGAGCCGCCCAAATCCGGTTACGACCTCGTCTGAAATATACAGGACATCGTATGTCCGGCAGATTTCCAGACACCGCTTATGATACCCGTGCGGAGGCACAATAACGCCACCAGAGCACAAGATCGGTTCGGCGATGAAAGCCGCGACCTTGTCTGGTCCGGTCTGCAGGATCGTGTTTTCAAGATCCGCTATTTTTTCATCCAAGAAGTCGCCGACCGTCTGACCTGAACGACGTGTATACGGGTTCACATTCGGTAAGAAGCGCGTCAGGTGGCTTGCGTGATCCAACCACCCCCTGTCACGTTCCTTTCCAGACACCGAAGCGGCCAGATACGTCGAGCCGTGGTAAGCTTTTTGGCGTGAGATCACGATTTTCTTTTCAGGTTTTCCCATCAAGTTATTGCGGAACTGCACAAACCGCAGCGCACTGTCCACGGCCGTTGAACCGCCAGTTGTGAAGAACATATGGTTCAGGTCACCTGGTGTTCTCTTGGCTATCTCATATGACAACCGGGCCGGAGCCGAGCTTGCATTATTGAAAGGCGAAAAATACGCCATCTCTTTCGCCTGCTGGGCCATTGCATCAGCGATCTCGGCGTTTCCATAACCCAATTGTACGCACCACATTCCGGCAGGCCCGTCTATCAGGCGCTTTCCGTCTTCTGTCACCACATGAACGCCAGATCCACTTTCGGCAAAGGTCCGTTCATTTTTGCCCAGACATGCCATGCCTTCCCACGGATGCAGGAAGTGCTGGTTGTCCCAATTGCGTATGGATTGAAAGTCGGAGTTCGAAAAGGTCATAGAGCACCGTGATGTAACACACATCACAAAATGAACGTACATTCATTCACTGTCAATCCTTGAACTTCCGCTCTGAAAGATGCGAAATGACCGGGAAAATGCGCCCCAGCGAAGGACAGTCAAAATTACTCTCGATTCCGATCCGCCAGCCAATGCCCGGGAACTCAGCAGGTTGCAGAACCGAAATCAGCTTATCCAGGCGGCTGCAAATGCTATCCATAAGTTCGGAATTCGTGGAACGACCACGGCAAGAATTCAAGAGTTGTCGGGATTGTCGCGAGGCATGATGAATCTGCACTTTGGTTCCAAGGAAATGCTGCTGCTTGCGGTAGCTGAGGAACTGTCAGCCCGCTATGCAGGGCAGTGGAAGGCAATATCGAACGATCCAGAGTTGAGCCCTGCCGAAAAGCTGATTTCCATCGTAAAAGCGGATTTTGACCCATTTGTCCTCAATGCGAGGGACGTGGCGATATGGTTTTCGTTTAGGGCCGAAGCGCTCTCGAACCCAAGAATATTTCCCTTCATCGACTCACGAGACAAAAGTTTCCGAGCGGTGATTTTGGAACTGCTGGAGCAAATAAAGAGCGACGGTGAATACAAGGACGTAGACGCCAAACTTGCGGCAGACGCGTTGATTGCATTGCTGGAAGGGCTCTGGACTGACTTCCATTTGCACTCAGATAACTTCAATCCCGGCGAGGCTTTGAAGGTCTGTTTGTATGTTCTGCGGTCAATGTTTCCGGATCATTTCGGCCACCAGTTGATTCACAGGTGAACGCAACCGGAAGCGACAGGGAATAACCTCGGGCCGTCACGAGCCGTGGCCCCCTACTATTGGGTTTCCTGGTTCAAACGACGCAAATCGTTAATCATTGCTTTGGCCAAAGAGATGCACATAAGCAATAAAACGACGCTGAACGGGAGCGCACCGATGATCATCGAATTGGTCAATGCCTCCAACCCGCCGCCGCCCGCGATCAGCAGGGTGCCAATGACAAGCGTCAGCAGAGCGCCCCAGATGATGCGATGAACCAAGCCGGTGTCTTCGGACCCACCGGACATGATCGTGTTCATTACAAGGATGCCAGAGTCGGCGGATGTAACAAGGAATGTCATGGTTAGAATTACACACATGACACTTACCACCGCGAGCAAATGACCCGAAAGCATTTCCCCCAAAGTAACGAACAGCGTTGCAGTTGTTGATGCGGCCAGGATGGAACCATTGGCCTCGCCATTCAATTCCAGATCGATGGCGGCCCCACCGAGTATGGCCATCCAGGCGAAACAAACGAGGGAAGGGGCTACGACCGCTCCAAGAATAAACTCACGCACGGTTCGCCCTCTGGAGATACGAGCTAGGAAAAGGCCGACAAAAGGCGAAAATGCGATCCACCATGCCCAATAGAAAGTAGTCCATCCGGCCTGCCATCCGAACAATCTACCTGGTGTTCCGGCGTCATAAGCTGCAGTCTTGGTTGCGTCGGAAAGACCGGCGGTATTGTTGCTCAAACCCTCAAGAAAGGTTGCCTTGGTTCCCCACGGATCGGTCGCGCCCGCGAAGAGCTCTGCGACGAAAGGGGCCGCCTCTGCAGGCAATACGGATGCAAACTCGACTTCGGAAATCGGTCGAAACGCTTGGAAACTCAGGGGGACAAAGTTCTTAATATAGTCAACCAGCGCCGTAGCATAGGTCGTCGCCGCAAATGCGAATGAGCCATAGACAATGAATACCGCCAGCAAAACGAGTGAAAAAAGAAGATTGATATTTGACAAATATTTGACGCCACGCCCTACGCCAGAGACGGCTGAAAGTGTCGACATCATCATGACAACCACCAACGCTGTGATCAGGCCAGCGGTCGATGGAACCATCGCGGTTGCCCCATTCTCCACAAGCCAGCTCGCACCGGTAATCAGAAACGCCCCATCCACCAGTTGAGAAACGCCATAACCGATTGTTACCGCCACGCCGAGTATCGTCGCCACGACGCCGAGAATATCGATTACATGGCCTGCCACACCGTTTGAGTATTCACCAAGCACCGGGGTCAGCGCCGTGCGGATTGTCAGCGGCATGCCTCTGGTGAAAGCGTAGTAGGCAAGGCTGAGGCCGGTGACTACATAAATTGCCCAAGCGTGAAATCCGGTGTGCAAAAACGTATACCGGTAGGCGCCTTCAATTGCGTCATCGCTTTTGGGTGTAACTTTCCCTGAGACAGTCAATGGGTTGGTTTCCCACAGGCCAAGTGGTTCAGCGGTTGCATAGACCATGAGACCCACGCCCAAACCCGCCCCAAACATCATTGAAAACCAAGAAAAGTTCGAAAACTCGGGCATCTCACCTTCCGCACCAAGCCGCATTCGACCGGTTGCGGGGATGAGCGCGACCAGAATAAGGAAGAATACAAACAAGCCAACCGAAAGGTTGTAGAAGGTGTTGAATTCGGCCAACAAACCTGACTTCAATGATCGCAATGTATCGTTTGCGGACAATGGCCACACCAGCGCCCAAAGCACCAGCAGCGAAACCGAAATCTTGCTCACAAGAGCAATGGGCAGGTTATATCCTTTATAAAACCCAGCTCGTTGTGTTTCTATTTTGAGGTCTGTGAAGGGGTCCTCAAGCGTCATGTTATCCCGGTCTTACATAGATTGACTGCTCTGCACGCCGCGCTGCTGCCCGCTAGCTTTCGCAAGAACGTCTGCGATGTCTTTAACATCCAAAGAATAGACCTGAACTGCAACGTTTTTCCACTGCGCTGATTTTGAGGCGTAGAAATAACAAATAAAGTTTCGCAATGTTGGTTGGCCGGGTTTTGCACGGAACAAAATCGGAGTTTGAGTTCTTCCAGAACACACTCGATGCCCACGAGTTGACAGGCGTCAAAAAGTGGCGCGCCGTCGGTATCCTGAATAGCCCCACCGGAGTGGTCCAAATATGATGAGGGCCAGAGCAATTTTGGCAGACCAGTATTCTATAGTTCAAAAGCGGCTATTGGAAACGCAGATACTCCCTAAGCGATTGAAACGCTGCGTACAGCACCGGGATCATCAAAAGGCCCAAGGTGCTGTCGACGATCATACCAACAAGCACCGGATACCCGATAGACACACGCGCAGCGGCCCCGGCACCGCTGGACAACACCAAAGGCAATACGCCGACAATAAAGCACAGCCCCGTCATTGTGACTGGGCGAAACCGAATTTCTGCCGCCTTTAGGGCGGCATCGCGGATGCTTGCCCCGGATTGTCTTTGCTGATTGGCGAACTCGACAACCATGATGGCCTTCTTCGCTGCTAGGCCGATCAGCAACACCATGCCGATCTGAGCAAAGATGTTGCTGGTGAGGAAAGGAAAACACCAAATGGGAATGAGGGCGCCGAGCAGAGCAAAGACGGCTGAGGTAATGATCGAAAGCGGCAAGATCCAGCTTTCATACAGGACCGCCAGAAACAGATAGGCCAAAATCAGAGCGGACAGCATGATGTAAGGCACCATAACCTGAGATTTAACTTCCTGCTGCGTCACGCCTGACCATTCGATCCGAAAGCCATCGGGCAGTGTTTTGTCCGCGATCTCTTGCATGGCTTTGATGCCCGCGCCGGAACTGGCACCTTCGGCCAATTGCGCACTGACCGATGCAGCCGTGAACAGATTGTACCGAGGGATCGAATCCGGGGCGAGCACCGGCTCGCTGCTCAGAAAGTTTCTCAACGGCAACGACTCACCTGAACTGTTTTTGACGTAGATGCTGTCAACGTCATTCAGTGTTTGCCGGAATTGTGCATCGGCCGAGATCACGACCCAGTAGACCCGCTCGGACAGGATAAAATTGTCGACAAAGAAAGTGCTTAAATTGGCCTGAAGCGCCGTAAAGATGTCCGAGACGCTCACGCCAAGCGCTTCCGCGCGATCCCGGTCGACTGATAGGCGATACTGCGGGGTCTGACCCGAGAAGCTGCCATGCGCGCGGACGAACTCTGGTGCCGCGTTCAGGGCCGTGACGAAGGCATTCATCACTGAATCCAATTGCGCCCCATCGCCTTTTTCAAGATCCAAAAGTTCGACCGAAATACCACCCGTCGACCCGAGACCATGGATAGTAGGGAACGGAAACACATAGCTTTCTGCCTGGGGCAAAGTCGCCAGCTTTTGGTCCAGATCCCGCATGATCGCATCCCAATGCAGTTCGGGGCTTTCGCGTTCATCCCAGGGCTTCAGCGTGACAATCGCCATTCCGGCGTTTGAACGGCTGCCTGCCAGCATACTGGCGCCGGAAACAGTGGTTACGGTATCCACTCCGCGGGTCTTTTCGATCGTCTCACCTGCCTTGGACATGAACGCCTGTGTGCGCTGAAGCGATGCCCCATCAGGCAGCGTCATAGCCGCGAGCAAGACGCCGTTGTCCTCTTGTGGAATCAAACCGGTTGGTACGCTTTTGAAGAGATACACGGTGGCTCCAACACAGGCGGCGAAAACAAGTAGCGAGACTGCGATGTACCGCAACATCAGCGACACAAGCCGCATATACTGCCGTCTGATCCATGCGACAGCTGCGGGCACAAAACCCAAAGGACCAATCGGTTTCATACCAGATTTTAGAACCATGGCGCAAAGCACCGGAGCCAAGGTCAGCGCATTCACGGCAGACAGCACGAATGCAAAAATGATCGTCGCTGCGAACTGGTAGTAGATCGTTCCGGTCACGCCAGGAAAAAAGCACACCGGCACAAAGACTGCCGCCAGCACAAAGGTTGTCGCGATGATCGGTCGGTTGACCTGTGACATCGCTTTGAGCGTGGCCGAGCGCGGGTCGAGGCCTTCTTCGTTCAGAATACGTTCCGCGTTCTCGATAATGATGATCGCGTCATCGACCACAAGCGTGATCGCAAGCACCAATGCAAACAGGGTGATCATGTTGGCGCTGAACCCAATCGCATAGATCAGCGCGACAGCGCCCAATAGCGAAACCGGAATCGCAATTGCGGGCACAACAGTCGCTCGGAAACTGGCCAGAAACAGGAACGTTACCGCGATCACCAATCCGGCGGTAAGTGCCAAGGTTTTCAGGATGTCTTCGATAGAAACACGAACAGCGTCTGTCACGTCATAGGTGATCTCATACGCGACACCTTGGGGAAACTTCTTTGAAAGTTCACTCAAAAGGGTATGGATGCTGTCTGAAATCTCCAAAGCGTTGGCGGTGCTTTCCTGATGCACGGCAATGGCCGCTGTGTCCTTTCCGTTCAATTGCGACGACCCGGCATAAGTCGCCGAGCCAAGCTCAATCCGTGCCACATCTTCCAGTCGGGTGACCGATCCGTCATCGCCTGTGGATAGTATGATCCGCCCGAATTCTTCGGCATCCCGCAACAGGCCCTCGGCCCGCAGTTTGAACTGAAAATCTGTACGGGCGTCGCCAAATGGTGGGCCTCCGACTTGTCCGGCAGCAGCGACGACGTTTTGGCTTTCTATCGCATCGGCAATCTCTGACGCGGTTATATTCAGCGCGGCCATGCGAACCGGGTTGATCCAGATCCGCATGCTGTATTCCAACTGGCCGAACTGTGAGACCGCACCAACCCCTTGCAAACGCTGTAGGGGATCATGCAGGAAGTCAGCCGCATAATTGCTGAGAAACAACTCGTCTCGTGACCCGTCAGGCGAGGTAAGGTTGATCACAAGGATCATGTTGCCGGATTGTTTGGTAACCTCGATCCCTTGTTGTTGGACAACCGATGGCAGTGCCGCGCTGGCAAGGGCTATGCGGTTTTGCACCTCAACCGCTGCAACATTTGGGTCCGTCCCCAAGTCGAAAGAAACACTCAGGTCATAGCTGCCGTCATTCGCGCTTTTGGACTTCATGTATATCATGCCGTTGATCCCGTTCACGCGTTCCTCGATGGGCGTGGCAACGGATTCCTGGATGACTTGCGCATCAGCGCCGGGATATTTTGCCGACACATAGATCTGCGGAGGCGTGATGTTCGGATATTCCGAGATCGGCATCAGCCTTACACACACTGCACCAAAAAGAACCATCAAGATCGCGATAACGGCGGCGAAATGCGGTCGGTTGATGAAATAGTGAGAGATCAAGCCAAGCCCTAACTCTGGCTGTCGACCGGATTAACGACCAACCCGTCATGAATTTTCTGCAGCCCCTGCACCACGACCCGGTCACCTTCCTTCAGCCCGGAATTGACCTGAGTTCGGGTGGCAGTCTGAGTGCCTATTTCGATGTCCGTACGGTGAACCGTGTTTTTGTCATCAACGGAGAAGACGAAATAGCCCTGCTTGTCGAATTGCACCGCATTGCGTGGCACAGTCAAAACCTTGGGGTCATCCGAGCCGCTGAGAGCGACGACAACAAACTGACCGGGAATGAGAATGCCATCCGGATTGGCGAATGTGGCCCTTAGCTCGATTGTGTCAGTGTCCTGACTGACGCTGTCACCTACATAAATGACGTTGCCTTCGGTTCCGTAGATTTCACCATCGGCCAAAGTAATCTGTGTCGCCAGCTTAACGCCTTGGGCGGAAATAGACCCGTTTCGACGTTCGCGCAGCAAAACGGGCTCGCTAACAAAAAAGCTGACCAGAATGGGGTCAATGCTGGTGACCGTCGCCAGAACACCACCGTCAGAGTCGACGATGTTGCCCGCATCGACCGAGGACAATCCGATCCGACCGTCCAGGGGACTGGCGATTTCCGTGTTATCCAGATCTATCTGCGCGATCTTCAGAACGGCCTTAGCCTCATCGACCGAGGCCTGGCCTTCGTCAAAAGTCGCCTTAGCAGTGTCCAGAACGGATTGGGGAACGTCGCCCTTGTCAAACAGTGTCTGCTGCCGACCGAGCTCAGTCTTGGCGCTTTGCGCGCTGGCCTGGGCGCTTTTCAACGCGGCCTGAGCGCGTTCGACACTTGCCGCATATTTCCGTTTCTCGATGCGGAACAGCACGTCGCCTTTTTTGACATAGCCGCCTTCGGTAAAGTTGACCTCTTGCAGAACACCTTCCACGCGGGCCTCAAGGGCGACGCTTTGATCGGCGACCACGCGGCCAACAAGCTCTTCCCGCTTTTGCACCTCTTGCATTGTTGCCGGAGCGACAACCACACTGGGTTTATTTGACTCATCAGACTGCGCGGCCACGGTTCCCGCCAAACCAATGGCGAACAGAGTGCAGAGAAACCGGGGCGCTGTCTTCATTCTGTGTTCGCTTATCCGCAATTGCCTGGGTGCAAGAGCACTATTCATGGCTCTTATTGGCATCGCAACGTAAAATTTGGTTTGGCTTGTCGGCCGGAGTGGACGCAGTCGTTCGAGGCGCAACGCTTAGGGAAATCCGCCCATCCGCCCTGTATGCACGCCACGTCAGGACCAGCTGTCGATAAATATGACCACGTTACCCAACGATGGAATCTCATCACCTTGGATCACATCATAGCTGTACGAGCTCGTTCCGCCATTGATCTCCGACGCCGAGATTTCGATGATCAGCACATGAGATTTGCCATCGGCATCACCGGGCAAGGCCGCGTTTGGCGGACCAATTCCGATTTTGAGACGATCAAATGGGGACAGCCGGTTTTGCGTTCCACGCTCTTGCCACAGAGGTACCAAGATGAGAGAGATCAGAGTCTGTGGACTGAGGTTATGTTTGGCGGTGGTCGCCCGGAAATTCCGGGCAGGGCAGTGCCATGGGCGCGACAGATTCTGGAAACAAATTGAAGGTGCCGGGCAGTTGCAGACATTGGGCGTACAGCCTCTTTCAATGGCACCGTGAATTCCTGAGACCACCCAACCAACATAAATCAACGGTAAAACGACTGCGACACCAATACGCCTGCTGGCCTGCCACGTTCGGCGATCAGCGCAGGCTCTCATTCATGTCTCGAAATCGACCATTTTGCGCCGCGGGCGGCCGGTCTACACCAGACAAAGTTTGCTGCTGAGAACGATGTTAAAGCATTGAATCTATTTTTCTAAATTCTAGGTGATTAGTGTCCCGGACCCCATGAGCCATCCAAACGCGCTATGACCCACCAATCGTCAGAAAGCGGTCACGATTTGGACACTATTTTCCGCTTTATCTGGCATTGTTGAATTTCATATCCGCTATTGGGAGCGTTGGGGACTATGGTGACAGGCAATAACTCGGTCGCGATCGTGATGCCCTGTCTGAATGAGGCTGCGACGATTTCGTCCTGTGTTACAAGGGCTCAAACAGCCTTGCGGATATTGGCCGACCGGTATCAATGCGCCGGCGAGGTCATCGTTGCCGATAACGGCAGCACGGATGGTAGCCAGGCCCTTGCCGAAAAGGCCGGAGCCCGTGTGGTGAACGTGTCCGAACGCGGCTACGGGGCTGCATTGATCGGCGGATTCGCAGCCAGTGATGCTACATTTCTGGTAATGGGGGACAGCGATTGTTCCTACGATTTCGTCGAGGCGGTTCCGATGGTCGAACGCCTGATGGAGGGCGCCGACCTGTGTATGGGAAACAGGTTCCGCGGTGAGATCAAGTCGGGTGCGATGCCTTGGAAAAATCGGTACATCGGCAATCCCGCCTTGTCCGGCATCCTCCGTATCCTGTTTCGCACCGGCATCGGTGATGCCCATTGCGGCATTCGCGCCATCAGACGAGAGGCGTTGGATGGGCTCAATCTGTCCTCGACCGGGATGGAATTCGCGTCCGAAATGTTGCTGAAATCCGTATTGCGGAAACTGAATATCGTTGAAGTGCCGGTGACCCTTTCACCGGATGGACGCGGCCGGGCACCGCATCTGAATCCGTGGCGGGATGGGCTGAGGCATCTGACCTACATGTTCCTGCTCAGCCCGACATGGTTGTTTCTTGTGCCCGCGCTGTTGCTCTTCGTAGCCGGTTTTGCCATTACCGCATTGCTGCAGGTTGGTGGGGATCAGGAATTGGTCTGGATCGGCGGGATCAGAATTGGCGATCACTGGGCTGTCGCAGCCAGTGCGGCCATGGTTCTGGCATCCCAAACCGTTGTACTCTGGCTTGCCGCGTTGATGTGCAGCTATCGCGACGGGCTGCGGACGCCGACCGAGCGCGCCCGTCACTTGCTAGGCTATTCACGCCTGCAGTATTGGATACTTGCTGGTCTGCTTCTGACGGTAGGAGGCCTAAGCTGGGCCGCCTGGGTTACCACGGGCTGGATCGCATCGGATTTTGCTGCATTGAACGAAATGCGTACATTGATTGCCGCTTTCACCATGGTCGTGATTGGGGTCCAGACGTTCTTCTCGGGCTTCCTGCTCTCCATGATCGCAGGCAACCGGTCACGCCACGCGGCGGTCTTGCCCAAACTCGAAGGCAAGCCCGTTGATGCGGATCTGCCGGCGCTGAACCAACCGGTGTGATCAGTCCCGCGTCAGCGGCTGTTTGTTAGCGGTTGGCTGTTGTCATTCATCGCTGAATCAGGGCTCAACATCGGTTGATCGAACCCAAGAGTGACGTGATCGCCCCTGAGGTTCAGGAGATTGGGTGAATGGCCCTGAGTGGTAGGTTCGGGTTCAGACTGTTGGGGCTGCCCGGCTATAACTCGATCACTCTTTGCTCTTTCGCCGACATCTGCGCCGCCAAGCCCATCCGAACGGCCCATACGCCATCACTTAGCGAAACATCCGGCGTGTCGCGATGTCCGCGCAGCAGGTCCAGAAAGCCTTGATGCTGAAAATAGGTCGAGCCGTTGTGATCTCCGGCCGCCAGCAATTGAGGATCAACCGGAATATCGCGGGTGACCGGCCCCTTGGGATCACGCGGGCTGATTGCCAGTTGCGGGACCGGTGCGGCACCCAGATGCGCGGGCCAAAAGCGTCCTGGTCCGGGGATCATTGCCTCGATCTTGGCCTTGGGGCCGATGGCGCTGATCTCTTCCTGATACCGCGAGCCTTCGGCGAACATGCATAATTCCAGCATCGCACGCGCGCCGGACGCGAATTCTGCGATGACATAGCCATTGTCCAAAATGTCCGGCGTCTCGCCATCATATGTCTCATCCAGATGATTGACCGACTGACTGCCGATTGCAGTCATGCGCACGGGGTCGGACTTTAGGATAAGCCGCATCAGGTCAAAGAAATGGCAGCATTTCTCGACGAAGGTGCCGCCGGTTTGGCTGTTGAAGCGGTTCCAGTTGCCGACTTTCTCCAAGAATGGAAAACGGTGTTCGCGAATGGAAAGCATCTTGATGCCGCCGGTCGTTTCTTGCGCCTCTGCGATAAGGGCGGCGATAGGCGGCATATAGCGGTATTCCATCGCGACCCAGATCGGATGCGGATAGGTCTTTTCCAGTTCAACAAGCCGCTCGGCGTCGGCCGGATCGGTAAACAGCGGTTTCTCGACCAGCAAGGGCAGGGGCCTGGTTGCTGCGATTTCCATCACCTGTTCAACGTGCAGATGGTTGGGGCTGGCGATCACGATGCAATCCAGATCTTCCACCGCCAGAAGGGCCTGAATGCTGGGCACAACCTCGGCCTCCGGCGCAATCTCGGCGGCCTTTTTAGCCATCCCCGGGTCGGGCTCAACGATGGCGGCAACGCGCGTGCCATCCAGCAGTGCGATGTTGTGCAGGTGCTCTTGCCCCATCATACCGCATCCGATCAGCCCGTAGTTGATGGTCCGGGTCATGCGTTCTTCCTTTTACTTCAGACGTTGGACATAGGTCGCCCGATCCGGGTCGAACCAGGTTTTTGAAAACTCAACCGGTTCTGGTCCTTCCGACCAGCTGAACCGTTCGATATAGCCAGCCGTTTCCCCGGCGGGTTTTGTGAACCCATCGGGCGTCCAAGCAGGCAGGGCGCGAACCGAAACGCGATCCTCGGCGCGTGTGATCCAGAACCCCAACTGCTGCTGGTAGTAGCGATATAGCGAGTCGGACAGCAGCGCCTGATGTATCTTTCCAGCCGATTCGTCCAACCAGATTTCCTCGACCGCGATGATTGTGTCATTCAAATAGCGCATCCGACGGACACGCGAGCCTTGGGTCGATGTTCCAAAATCGGGCAGGTCGTCAGGCTTGCCAAGCTGGTCAACAGACAGGATATCCGCGCGCGGCAGCCCGCCACCTTCGGGCAGTTCCAACCGAAACATCGCGTAGACGCTGTTCTGCGTGCCGGTTTCGCGGATGTAGTTGCCCGAACCCTGAATACGCTCAAGCATGCCTTTTTTCTCAAGCTCTGCGAGCGATTTTCGCAGTGTCCCAACCGAGACATTGAGGTTGGCAGCCATGTCCCGTTCGGGTGGCAGCCTCTCACCATCAATCAACCGCCCGGCGGCAATGTCGCGGATCAGAAGTTCCGCGATCTGAACATAGATCGGAAGGGCGTTTGGGTTGCGGTGGGTCGTCGTCATCCGGAGGCGCTTCACTGAATCGCGGAAAAAATTGATACACTATTGATCTACATCAAAGCGATTGCTACGCAAGAGGAAAGTCAAAAGATGCACGGAGAACGAATCAAATGACCATCGTCCCCATCACATCCCCCGATCTGGATGCGGCCGAGGTTTCGTGGTTCGCGGCGCTGTGCTCGGACGACTATCAGTTTCTGGGCGTGCCAGATGGCGACCTGCGGTCGAGCTGGGATCACTGTTCCGGGATCGTGAAAGAGGCCGAAGCGCAGGGGTTCCGCAACATCCTCTGCCCCTCTTCCTATCAGGTCGGTCAAGACACGCTGAGTTTTGTCGCTGGCTGCGCGCCGATCACCGACAAGATTAACCTGCTGGCCGCAGTGCGCTGCGGTGAGATGCAGCCGATCATGCTGGCCCGCACCATCGCGACGCTCGATCACATGTTGAAGGGGCGGCTGACAGTGAACATCATCTCCTCCGACTTCCCCGGAGAGAAAGACGACAGCGCGTTCCGCTATCAACGCTCGCGCGAGGTGGTGGAGATTCTGAAGCAAGCGTGGACGCAGGACGAAATCAACCACGCGGGCGAGGTTTATAACTTCTCGGGTCTAACCACTGATCCAGCCAAGCCTTATCAGACCGGCGGACCGTTGCTGTATTTCGGAGGCTATTCTCCGTCAGCGCTGGACCTGTGTGGCGAGCATTGCGACGTCTACCTGATGTGGCCGGAGACTAAGGATCAACTGGCCGAGCGGATGAAAGCCGTTCATGCGGTGGCCGAAAATTACAACCGCACGCTGGATTACGGCCTTCGTGTGCACATGATCGTTCGCGATACTGAAGCCGAGGCGCAGGAATACGCAGATTACATCGTCTCGAAACTTGACGACGAATATGGCCGTGCAATTCGCGAGCGGGCGCTGGACTCGACCTCTTTGGGCGTCGCGCACCAAGCCAAAAACCGCGATCTGGCGGATGAGTATGGATACGTGGAACCGGGCCTCTGGACGGGCGTAGGTCGCGCGCGGTCGGGATGCGGGGCGGCATTGGTCGGTTCGACCGATCAAGTCATGACCAAGATCGAGGAATATCAAAAGATGGGCATCCGCGCCTTCATCTTCTCGGGCTACCCTCACATGGATGAGGCCAAGCATTTTGGTACCCGCGTCATGCCAAACCTGAAAACCTGCTCGCTGCCCGAAGAATACGGTCGCGTGCCTGCAGATACCCCGGCAACGCCGCTGGGCAACGGAGTTCGTCGTTAATGCAACGTGTGAAACTATCTGACACGCTGGAGCTCAGCCGCCTTGTCTACGGCATGTGGCGGATCGGGGATGACGACGACACATCGGTCGGGCATGTCGAAGCCAAGATTCAGGCCTGTCTGGATCAGGGCATCACAAGTTTCGATCAGGCTGACATCTACGGTGACTACGGCGCCGAAGCGATCATGGGCGCGGCCCTTCGCGCTAATCCAGCTTTGCGGCATCAGATGGAGATCGTGACTAAATGCGACATCGTCGCACCGATCGGGCGGTATGCCGAGGCGCGCGGTAAATACTACGATACGTCACGCGCGCACATTCTGAAATCCGTCGATACGTCCCTGTCTGAAATGGCGATCAACCACATCGACCTTTTGCTGATCCATCGCCCGGATCCGTTCATGGACCACAATGAGACCGGGTCTGCCTTGGATGAGGTCGTTGCAAGCGGCAAAGTGCGCGCGGTTGGCGTGTCGAACTTCCGGCCCTGGGATTGGGAGTTGCTGCAATCTGCAATGAAAACCCCTCTGGTCACCAACCAGATCGAGGTTTCTCTGAGCGAGATCGGCCCCTTCAGCAATGGCGATCTGGCCTTTCACCAACGGCATGGCCACCGCGTGATGGCTTGGTCGCCACTGGGCGGTGGCTCGGTGATGGCGACGGACTCGAAAATTGGGGCCATTGCGGATGAAATCGCCGCGGATTGCGGTGTCGACCGCGCCGCCGTGGCCATCGCGTTTTTGCTGGCCCACCCGGCAGGCATCCTGCCGGTGATTGGTACAAACAATCTGGGGCGCATCCGCAGCATTTCCGACGCCCTGAACGTCAAGCTGGATCGAGAAACCTGGTTCCGCCTATATACGGCGGCGCTGGGACATGAGGTGCCATGATGAACGCAATCTCTCGTGATTTAACCCGCACTTTCATTCCGCACAAAGATGACACGCGCACCTTACGCGACGCCTTTGGCCGCTTTGCAACCGGTGTAACCATTGTCACTTGTGACAGCGACGATGGCCCGATCTGCATCACCGCCAACAGTTTTTCGTCACTGTCGCTGGACCCAGCCCTTGTGATGTGGGCCGGAGATCGCAACTCGCGCCGTTTCCCATATTTTCACAAAGCGCGGCACTTCAGCGTTCATGTCTTGTCATCTGACCAGGCCGAACTCTGTTTTGGCTGTTCCCAGAATGCCCATGCTCTGCAGGAGATCGCGCATGAGCGGTGTGAGAACGGCACGCCGCTGCTGCCGGATTGTCTGGCGCGGTTTGAATGCGAACAACATGCGTATCACGACGCAGGAGATCACGTTATCGTGGTCGGAAAAGTCTTGAAGGTCAGCATGGCGGACGGAGACGCGCTGACCTTCTATGCCGGGAAACTCGGCCAATTCGCGCAGCACTAAGCGCGATTTGACGACCGCGGGGCCAAACCTGCGGCTGAGCAAGGGAGGATCCGCATGAGCGGACTGGCAACGGTGCTTGCGCCGATTGCATTCGTGAACGAAACCGTGCTGCGTTTTGGCCGCGCGGTTGGCGTCGTTGCGATTGCATTGATGGTAATCGCAATCCTGATTCAGGTGTTCTTCCGATATGTTCTCGGTAATGCCCTTCCTTGGCCGGATGAGGCTGCGCGGTTTTGCATGCTCTGGATGACGGGCTTGATGGCACCGACGGCGTTCCGTCGCGGTGGGTTCGTGGCCATCGACATGGTCCCCATGATGCTGCCGAAGGCGCTGGGCCAATTGTTGATGCTGTTTCTACTGTTCGTTTCGTTGGCCGTCCTGCTTGTCGCGGTGAACATCGGCTGGTCCGAGGTCACCGGATTTGGCGGCAAGTTCGCAACAGCGGCTTTGTATATTCCGACCTCCTTTGGTTTTGATGAATGGTACCGCGTTCCGCGTAGCTGGATGATGGCCTCGCTGCTGGTTGGGGTCGTTTTGCTGATCTCTGTCAATGTTGAACTAATCCTGCGCTCTATCGTCAAACTACTTGGCGGCGGTGATCTTCTACCGGAAATCGCAGATGCACCGGTGGGGGCTGAATAGATGCTGATTTGGTTCCTGCCCACATTCCTTGTGTTCCTGATGATCGGCCTGCCGGTCTTTTTCGCGCTGCTGGCCGCGCCCGGTATTTTGCTGTGGCTGAACGGGCAAACGAACGACATCACACTGCTGTACCGGAACGTCTACAACGGCATGGACAGCTTTCCGCTGATGGCAATCCCCTTCTTCATGCTGGCCGGAGAGTTGATGAATCGCGGCGGCATCACAATCCGTCTGGTCGAGTTCTCTCAGGCGCTGATGGGCCATTTCCGCGGCGGTCTGGCCCATGTGAACGTGTTGAGCTCCATCCTGTTTGCCGGGCTCTCGGGGTCAGCGGTTGCCGACACGTCGGCGCTGGGTTCTATGCTGATCCCGGCGATGGAAAAACAGGGCTATACCCGCAAATTCGCCGCAGCGATCACGGCGGCCAGCTCGGTGATCGGGCCGATCATTCCGCCATCGGGCATTATGATCATTTACGCCTATGTGATGGGCGAAAGCGTGGCCGCGCTGTTCCTTGCAGGTATCGTTCCGGGTGTCATGGTCGGCGTCGGCCTGATGCTGATGATCAAGTTCATGGCCGACAAATACGACTTCCCCGTCGCCAGTCGAAAGTACACATGGGGCGAGCGTCGTCAGGCCAGCCTGAAAGCGTTCTTTCCGCTGCTGACACCCGTCATCATTTTGGGCGGTATTCTGGGCGGCATCTTCACCCCGACCGAAGCCGCCGCCGTCGCAGTGGGCTATGCCTTCATCATCGGCTTTTTCGTTCTGCGCACGCTGACGATCAAAGAAGTGCCCGAGATTCTCAGCAACGCCGGTCTGACCTCGGCCGTGGTTCTTTTGCTGGTGGGCGCGGCGATGGCGTTCAAGACGGTGGTCAGCCTCAGCCACGCGCCAGAACAACTGGCATCGCTGATCCTCAGCCTGTCGGAAAACCCGCTGATCCTGCTGTTCCTGATCAACCTGCTGCTGTTCGTCGTTGGCATGTTCCTGGACGCAGGCCCCGCGATCATCATTCTTGGCCCGATCCTTGGCCCGATCTTCACCAGCCTCGGCGTGGACCCGATCCACTTTGCCATTATCATGAGCGTCAATCTGACTGTCGGTCTGGCAACGCCGCCGATGGGGCTGGTCCTTTTCGTGGCCGCCGCAGTTTCGCGCGAAAAGGTCGAAACCATTGCCAAGGCGATCCTGCCGTTCCTGGCTGTCGAAATCATAGTGATCTTCCTGATCACCTATGTCCCCGCACTATCCATGACGATCCCGAGGATAACGGGATTTGCAAACTGAACTGAGTATCACAGGGAGGAAACGAATGCTCAGAAGATTTATGAAAACCGCTGCGGTGGCCACCTCGTTGGTGGCCGCGTCCGCTCTGGCTGCAACGGCTGCTGATTACACTTTGCGCGCCACAGCGAACTCGAACGAAAACGACGAGGACTATGACGGTCTGATCGTCTTCAAAAACTATGTCGAGGCCGCCTCGAACGGCGCCATCGAGGTCGAGCTGTTCATCGGCACGCAGCTGTGTTCGAACGGGGCCGAGTGTCTGCAAGGCGTGGCCGACGGCACCATCGACATCTATATCTCTACCTCCGGTGGCGCGTCGGGCATCTTCCCTTATGTGCAGGTTCTGGACCTGCCTTATCTGATGGCGGATGACCGTATTGCCGAGCATGTCCTGTCGGGCGACTTCACCCGCAAGGTCCGTGACATGGCGCTGGAAGATTCCGGCGGCGCAATCCGTCTGATGACCATCGGCAACACCGGCGGCTGGCGCAACTTTGCCAACACGCAGCGCCGGATTGCCGAGCCTGCCGATATGGAAGGTCTGAAAATCCGCACCGTGGTTGCCGACCTGCCGCAGGAACTGGTTAAGGCGCTTGGAGCCTCTCCGACCCCGATCCCGTGGCCCGAGCTGTTCACAAGCTTCCAGACCGGCGTGGTTGAGGGCTCAAAGAACGGCATCACCGACATCATGGGCATGAAATTCCCGGATGCGGGTCTGCAATATGTCACTCTGGACGGCCACGCCTATATGGGGGCGCTGTGGTGGATGAACAACGCCAAGTTCCAGGAGATGCCCGAGGACATGCGCCGCGTGGTTGTCGACGGGTTCTATGCGCTGCAGCAGGCGACCTTTGCCTCGCCCAAGCGCAAGTCGATCCAGGCCTACGAAGATTTCGTCGCCGGTGGCGGTGATCTCTATGTGCCTACTCCAGAACAGAAAGCCGCGTTCAAGGAGGCCGCGACCCCTGTCTATGAGTGGTTCCAGACCAATGTGGGCCGTGGGGACGAGGTGTTCACCGCGCTGACCGAGGCCGTCGCTGCGGCCGAGGCAGACGTGAATACGTCGCGCGATGCAGACCTGAACTAAGCGAACGGGGTCGGGCCTTGGGGCCCGGCCCTTAGCGAAACGGGTACATCCACCCTTTGTAGTCATTGACCAGAACATGCGCCCTTTCGATCTGCTCCGGCGACATTTTCTTGACCACTTCTTCCAGGCTGATCGCCGCGTCGGGGTCGCCGCCGATGGCGCTGAGCGTGTACCACATATAGGCCCGTACCAGATCGGGCGCGGGCATGCCCAAGCCCAGCTCATAATACCAGCCGACGCCGGATTGCGCGCCCGGATGCCCTTTCATCGAGGCGCGCAGATACCAGTCAAACGCGCGTTCATAATCCTGCTCGACGCCCAGCCCAAGGCCGTACATCACACCGATCAACTCCTCGGCTTCGGCATTGCCGGACCGCGCCGCGGGCAACAGTTCTTCGCGCGCCGCTTCGAACTCTCCGGCCTCCATCATGTCGCGCGCCTGTTCCAGTTCGGCCAGCGCCGGTGTGGCAAGGCAACAAAGGGCAAATACAAGCTGGCGCATTGGGTTTTCTTCCTTTTCGTCGGAGCGGCGACGGCACAGGAGTTGCCGCGTCCGCTGACCGATGATGACTTCATTCCCTTTGATATGGAACAGGCCGCCGTCGGTCATCAACTGTTTTACGACCCGATCCTGTCGGGCAATCAGAACATCTCCTGCGCCCATTGCCACCACCCCGATTTCGGCACCTCTGACGGGTTGTCACTTGGCATCGGCGAGGGTGGGCAAGGGCTTGGGCCGGAGCGAACGCCGGGGGTTGGTGCCAACAAGATCCGCAAACGCATCCCCCGCAATTCGCCCGGGCTTTGGAATCTGGGCGCGCGGGACATCCACACGGTTTTTCACGACGGGCGGCTGAGTATTTCGGACGTCTATGGCAACGGTTTCAACTCACCCGCGCAGGAATGGTTGCCCGAGGGTCTGAATTCCTTGCTGGCCGCGCAGGCGCTGTTCCCGCTGACGTCGCAGTTCGAAATGGCAGGAAATGTCGGCGAAAATCAGGTGACCGGAGCGGTTGCTGACCGGATTGATCTGGGTTGGCCGATCCTTGCCAAACGCGTGCGCACCGATCCGCGCTACGGCCCGGCCATGGTCGCCGCCTTTGATGAGGTTGAAACAACCGAAGACATCACGATCACGCAAATCGTCAACGCTTTGGCGGCATTCATGGCCATCGAGTGGCGCAGCACGGATAGTCCTTTTGATCTGTATTTGGCGGGTGATGCAGAAGCGCTGTCTCCAATCCAGAAAGCCGGTTTGGACCTGTTCTATGGCAAGGCGCAGTGTTCGACCTGTCACTCTGGACCGCTCATGTCGGATCAGAAGTTCCACGCATTGTCTCTGCCACCCTTCGGTCCCGGACGCACGCGTCAGTGGGACCCCTATGTCCGGGACGTCGGACGGATGGGCGAGAGCGACCAGCTCGAGGATGCCTATCGCTTCCGCACACCGATGCTGCGCAATGTCGCGCTGACTGCGCCTTACGGCCATAACGGAGCTTTTCCCGACCTCGAAAGCATGATCCGCCATCATTTGAACCCGACAGAAAGCCTGCATGCGTGGGCACCGGCTATGGCCAACCTGCCAGAAGTTCCCTGGTTGGAGAAAGTCGATTTCATCGTTTGGCAAGACAAGCCTGAGATCCAACGTCTGCAGCAAAGAGTTGACATTGCCCCGCAGACGCTGACGGATACCGAAATCGACAGCCTGGTCGCGTTTTTGAACTCACTGACCGGGGTTGGAGTCGATACCCCACCGTTTGGTGTGCCCGATCAGTTTTCGCCGTAGCTTCGATCTCGTCACCATAACAAGGCGCGTGTTTTTCGCAGCGATCGTTTTTTAAACGGCCCTAAGCAACAATTCTCACAATATGCTTTGTCAAAAATGCATCATTGGACTTCCGGCAGAATTTCCATAAAGCTCTGGCCTAACTTCCTGGTCGTAACAGACCCGCTCTCCAGAAACAGCCGAGACGACAGATGAAATATCACAACAAGACGTATGACCAGTTGAATATTGGCGATTCCGCCGAGTTGACGCGGCTTTGCACCGAGGATGATTTCTATGTCTTTGCCTCGAATTCCGGCAACCACAACCCAATGCACCTGTCTACTGAGGATGGCGACGGCGACGGGATCAATGAAGCCATTGCGCCAGCGCTTTTCGTCGGCGCGCTGATTTCAGCGGTTTTGGGCAATATCCTTCCGGGGGCGGGCACTCTTTATCGGTCGCAAAACTTCGATTTTCGCGACCGCGCCCACGCCGGCGACGAGCTATTGGCACGTGTTACGGTCTCGGAAAAGCGCGAGAACCGTGAGGTCGTGATGGAGACGAGCGTCACCCGGCCAAGCGACGGTGCAGTCATCGTGTCCGGCCATGCTGTCGTAATTGCGCCTGCAAAGGAACTGACTCTCGACAATATAGATGTTCCGGACCTGGTCGTTCAGCGCCATCGCCATTTCGATGCTTTGCTTGACCGGTCCCGACCCTTGGCACCGATGCCGACAGCCGTTGTGGCCCCTGAAGAGCCCAATTCACTGGGCGGTGCCTTGCTGGCCGGGCGGGAAACGATCATTCGACCTATTCTGATCGGCGATCCCGACAAGATCGCCAAGGCAGCGCAGGAAACCGGTTTGGAGCTGGGCGATACCGAGATCATTCCGGCGTCCAGCCATTTCGATGCGGCCAATCTGGCCGTTGATCTGGTGGCTGATGGTAAGGCGCAGGCATTGATGAAAGGCCACCTGCACACGGATGACCTACTGCGCGCGGCGCTGCGGAGCGACCGCGGATTGCGGGCAGGTCGGCGCTTTACCCACATCTTCGTCATGGATGTGCCGGGACAGCCGCACCCTCTGCTTGTGACGGACGCAGCCATCAACATCGAACCGGACCTGGAAACCAAGATCGACATCACCCAGAATGCGATTGATCTGGCCGTCTCGATCGGAATCGGGGCACCCAAAGCGGGCATTCTTTCGGCAGTGGAAACGGTAAACCCGGCGATCCGGTCTTCGATCGACGGGGCGTTGCTGTCGAAAATGGCAGAGCGTGGCCAGATCAAAGGCGGGCTGGTTGACGGCCCGCTGGCGATGGACAACGCGGTCTCGCTCGCTGCGGCGCAGACAAAGGGAATTGTCTCCGAAGTTGCGGGCCGCGCTGAGATTTTGGTCGTACCCAATATCGACGCCGGAAACATGCTGGCCAAACAGTTGACGTATATCGCAAACGCCAAGGCAGCGGGCGTCGTGTTGGGGGCCAAGGCGCCGATCATTTTGAACAGCCGGTCAGACGACGATAAATCCCGACTGGCGTCTTGCGCGGTGGCCGCTCTGCACGCGGCGCGTCTGTCCGGAATAATGCAATGACGCATATCATAACGCTGAATGCGGGCTCCTCGACACTAAAATTCGGTCTGTTCACCGTGGGTGGTGACGAACCGGAACTGGTGGTTTCAGGGACGGTGGACCGGCTCGGCAGTCCAAGTGCGCGCGTCTTTGCGCGCATGACCGACGGCAGCATTCTGGTGGATCGGATGACCGAAACACCCTTGGATCACGCGGGTGCCCTGGATCTGGTTCTCGGTTCGGTCGAAGTGAGATTCCCCTCGGCCAAGATCGTTGGGGTTGGGCACCGGATCGTGCATGGCGGGCCGGATTATGACAAGCCGGTTGTCGTGACGCCGGAAAGTCTGGCCAAGCTCGAAGAGTTGATCCCGTTCGCACCCTTGCATCAGCCGTACAACCTGGATGGCGTGCGCGCCGCACGGGCGGCCTTTCCGGACGCCAAGCAGGTTGCTTGTTTCGACACCGCATTTCACCGCAATCACCCGTGGGTCAACGATACTTTTGCTTTGCCGACCGAGTATTACGACATGGGCGTTCGGCGCTATGGGTTCCACGGGCTGAGCTATGACTATATCTCGGGCCACATGGCCCAGACCGCGCCGCTTTTGCACAATGGACGAGTGGTTGTCGCGCATCTGGGCAACGGTGCATCCATGTGCGCCATGATCGGGGGGCGATCCGTCGGTTCGACGATGGGGTTTTCTGCTCTGGATGGGTTGCCGATGGGTACGCGCTGCGGACAGCTTGATCCGGGCGTTTTGCTGTTCCTGATGGATCAAAAGGGCATGGGCGCTGACGAGATTTCCAACCTCTTGTATCGACGTTCGGGATTGTTGGGGCTTTCCGGCTTTTCCAACGACATGCGGACGCTTGAGGCGTCGGACACCGCTGGCGCGCGCAATGCCATTAACTATTTCACATTCCGGGTGCGCAGGGAATTGGGCGCCATGGTCGCTGTTTTGGGCGGATTGGATGCCGTCGTCTTTACCGGAGGTATCGGTGAAAACTCGACCTTTATCCGCGACAGAATTTGCTCGGACATGGGGTGGTTCGGCGTGGAACTGGATCACGATGCCAATGCGGATAATCGGCGCGTCATTTCAACTGACCTGTCCCGGGTCAAGCTGATGGTGATCCCCACGAACGAAGAATTGGTCATCGCCCGGGCCGCTGCCGAATTGGTCGCCTAAATCGCCTTGTTTCGAAGGGCGTGAACCCAGAAATTTCGAAAAAAGTGGCGTGCTACGGGAATCCCCCAATATCGCAGGTCGCGGCGATTCGTTAGGGTTTCTTTAACACCGGGCCATTTGGTCTGTACCACTTTCAGTTTCCCCCGAAGAGGGGCTGGCTTCTTACCCCCTCGGCCGGCCCCTCATAACTTTTCAGCCTATAGACCACTGCTTCGATCTTGATGAATGCGCCGCACAAGCGACGGAATCTCTGAGCTGTCGGCGTAAGCAAAACTGTGCGGGATTTCTGCGACCGGAGACTTCCGGTAACCCTCGGAGAACAGCAAGAACGGCACGTCCGCACGTTCCGCAGTTTCCGCGTCAACTTCGCTGTCGCCAACGAATATACAAGGCCCGACCTGCGGCAAAGCGTCGAAACAGGCGTGCAGGTGCACAGGGTTTGGCTTTCGCGACTTCAGTCTGTCGCCTCCGATAACCGTTTTAAAGTACTCGGATAAATTCAGAGCAGACAAAACATGTTCGGCCGGTGCCTCAGGTTTGTTTGTGCAAACGCCCAGCGCACAACCCATCTCGGTCAATTCCACCAATGCCTCAATTACACCCGGATACACTGTAGTGTTCACACATGTGGCAGCGTTGTAATGGGCGAGCGCCGCCTGTGTGAGGCGCGGATGATGGTGCGGCGGCAACCCGCAATGGAGGATCACACGTTCCACCAATTTTGGTAGACCATTTCCCACGAACCCCCGGATCGTGTCATCAGGCAAAGGGGGCAGTCCTTCGTCAGAAAGCATTGTGTTCACCGCGCCGGAAAGGTCCGCAAGGCTGTCGACCAGAGTTCCATCCAAGTCAAAAACAACTACTGCTGTCATACGCTTATCCGCCTTCATTGCCTGTTGCGACAGCCCTAGTCTCCGCGTCTCTCAGGTGCAACCGTCCGCTTGGTCGGAGAAGCGGATTTTGAGGGCTTGACATATCTTAGTATTTTAATCAGGTTAAGGCTCGAATACAGTAAGCCAACCCAGTCACGGGTCAGCCAGTTCACAGCAATACAATTGGATGAGGCCATTGTTCCTCATGTTCTGGAGGTGTCCCGATGAATGCGCAGACCCCAAACCCCACCCAAGGCTACGCCGTTTCGATCCTGCCTGCCCATAAGGCCGAGGAGCTGACGAAGGGCGGAAACCTGGCCCATATTGAGCTTGGCGACCAGCTCTATACGCTCCGCATCACGCGGGCAGGTAAATTGATCCTCACGAAATGACCACTCAGGCTTTGCGCGGCGGGGCGGCAGTCGGAAGGCTGGCGGACCTGAACCCGATTGAGCTGACGGCGGTCATGTATTTTCGCCAATGGAGCGAGAGCGCTGGGCAACACGCAGAGCGTTCAACCGGGTTGGAACGTCAAATCGGGACCGACTTTGATTGCGTCGCGATGCAAGCGCTTGATCGGCTTTGCACGCTCTGCGCGCTTCATGGACGGCGGCAATTGGTTTGGCACGGATCGGGGTGCGCTTGTCTGGGTGCGGACGAAAACTGTCTTGCACAGATGATCGGAGCGGCATCCGAAGGCGAGCGTGAAGACGCAATGATGATGGCTTATTTGATCGTTCGTCCCGACTTCGCGCCTGCGCTTGCCGCGTTGTCGGAACAAGCGGGAATGGCCTTGCGGAAAATGAAAAAATCGATCCCCGTGCCGACGACAGGGCATCACACCCCGAACTTGATGCTTCACTAGTCGGTAAAAAGCCAAAACCCCGGCGATTTTGCCGGGGTTTTGGTGATTCAGCAACATCCGCAGCCAGGATCATGGTGGGTGTGGTCGCCATCTTGTGCGGGCGCATAGTCACCAACCTCGGCCAACACACTCCGTAACGCCCAGAGGATCATTTCCACGTCTTCGGCCTCGATGGTGAGGGGCGGGCGGATCTTCAGGATGTTGTCCTTGGGTCCTTCACTGCCGATCAGGATACGATGGTCACGCATCCGGTTCTTGACGTATTTGCAGATTTCAGTGCCCTCAGATCCGTCCGAATTGACCAATTCGACACCCAGGAACAACCCCATGCCGCGCACGTCGCCGACAAAGGCAAAATCGCTTTCGATTTTCGTTAGACCGTCCATAAGACGCGCGCCCATTTCGCGTGCGTTTTCCTGCAGCCCTTCGTCATCGACGATGTCCAACACCTCCTTGCCGATCCGACACGACAGCGTAGACCCGCCAAAGGTTGAGAAGAATTCAATACCGTTGTCAAAGCTCTCGGCGATCTCTTTCGTTGTAACCAGGACGCCCAGCGGGTGACCGTTGCCAATCGGCTTGCCCATCACCACAATGTCCGGCATCGCGCCCTGGTGTTCAAAGCCAAAGTAATGCGCGCCCAGGCGGCCCAGACCGGTCTGCACTTCGTCTGCGATGCAAACACCGCCAGCAGCCCGGATTTTGTCATAGACCGCAGGCAGGTAACCCTGAGGTGGGATGATCTGCCCACCGACCGAGGGGAAGGTCTCGGCAATGAAGCCCGCGACCCCATGGCCTTTGTCTTGCAATGAAGCAATCGCCGGATCCACAAAATCCGCGAATTTTGTGGCGCGGTCGGGATCGTCTCGTTTAAACGAGCCGCGATAGTCATCGGCAACCTCGACCAGTTCCACCCAATCTGCCTGGCCGACTCCGCCGGGTTTGTTGAACTTGTAGGCCGAGATTGCCACAGCCGCGTTTGTGTTGCCGTGATAGCCGTGATCCGGCGTCACGATCCCCTTTGCGCCGGTATGGGCACGGGATAGGCGCAAGGCCAGTTCATTCGCCTCGGTGCCCGAATTCACGAAGAAACAGACCTGCAGATGATCCGGCAGTTTGGACAGGATCTTGTCGGCAAAGGCTGTCTGTGCCGGGTGCAGATAGCGGGTGTTGGAATTCATCCGCTTCAATTGATCCGCTGCTACAGCCTGAATGCGCGGATGCGCGTGCCCCACGTGAGGCACGTTGTTATACGCGTCCAAATAAGGGCGTCCCCATTCGTCGAACAGGTGGTGTTTCCATCCGCGCACCAGCATGACCGGGTCGTCATAGGTCAGGCTCAGATTGCCGCCGAAATGATCGCGTCGCCCTTTCAAAACCACCTGTTTGTCTGTGGGGTGATAGCAGACCTTTTCGTCCGGCAGATTCAGCAGAGCCGCCGGGTTCGGGCAGACTGCGTTCCAAAGTTCCATTTCATCCGGATCCCCCACACCGGGCCAGTCATTCTGCATCCCATCCGTGGTCAAGGCGAGTTGGAAATGGACATGCGGGGCCCAGCCACCATTTTGCGTGGCATCCCCAAGACGCGCGAACGCCGCCCCCTGCGCAACGGGATCGCCAGGTTTCAGGCGGTCGCAGATTTCGGGGTCAAGGTGGCCATATAGCGTATAGAATGCATCACCCTCGGGCGTTTCATGATGCAGGATCACCACGCCACCGTAGTCCAGATGCGCAGCGCGGTTCTCGACCGCCTCGACCCGTCCGCTCATTGGCGCGTGCAACACGGTGCCGGCGGGCGCAAAGACATCCACCGCCAGATGCACGGTTCGCCGGTCCGAGGCCTTCCACGGCCCTTTGCGAAATACCGGCTCAGCATAGATCAGGCGCGGCTCGTTGTAGTACCCGAGCCAGAGCCCCGCGCCATATTCCTCGCCAACACGCGCTGCTTCCTCCAGCGGCATATGAAACGGGTTCTGCGGCCAGGTGCAGTTTTCAACGGATAGCGACCCCATCGGGGCATCTTTCAGGTCCTGCGCGAACATCTCTGCGAAGTGCCCCCGGTGATCGGCTAAATAAGCATGGATACGCTCGGCCCCATTTGTGACCGGCAGACCGCAGGCAACACGCAGCCGGGCCGGCATCAGCCCGCCATTGGCCGCCTCATTCTCAAGAAAACGCCACGCCGGGGCCTGACTAATCGTAACGTATGGGTCATCCGGTTTGTCGGCGGCCGACAGAGTCGAATTCACGACCGAAACCGCCAACCGCATACGCAGCAAAGGCCAGATCAGATCAACTTCATCCGCGCTCAGACGGTTGGCTCCGTGATAACCCTGGACCAGAGCGGTCAGCGCATGTTCCGGTTTTGGGTGATCGAGAACAACATATGCCGCCGCAATCGCGAGATCGCAAACCCGAGGGGCCGCGCACATATCGCCTAGGTCAATCAAACCTGAAACTGTCTGTGGGCCACCCAACTCGCCCTCAACCAGAATGTTATAGTCGTTGGCGTCGTTGTGGATTGCCTGCTTCGGCAGCGCCGACAACTGAGGCTTGACGCGATCAAACTCCGAAACAATGTCCGACAACAGGGCGCGCCGGTCCGGACCCTCGATTACGGTCAGCTTTTCGCGTATCCAGTCGGCTTGCATCAGGTCCCACTTGAATGCATCGCGACGCAGATGCGGGTGTTCGAACTGCTCCAACGCTTTGTCTGCGGCACCCAGAACGCGACCCAGCTTGCGGATCAGCGCATTGGATTTCCGAGCAGACCGCGCATAGCACTCACCTGACAAGGCTTCGAGCAACCAAACCAGTCGCGGCTGCCCCGCCTCGTCCGGCACCTGCCCCAGATGTTGACCGCTGAGGTCGGGGATAACGTTGGGAAAGGGAAGGCCCGGCGCCCGGTCTGAAAGGTGATCCAAGGCACTTATCTGGAGGTCCACAAGCGCGCGGTCACAGCCAGCGCGCATCACTTTCAGAACGTAATCCTGTCCATTCGCAGCTTCGACCAGAAAGTTCAGATCATACTCACCATCCAAACGGGTCAGTTTTGCTTCCAGCCCCCAATGTTGCTTCAGGGCGTCTTTCCAGAATGCAGTCAATTCGCTCATACGATGTTTCGCCTGATCAATCCGGGGATCCTCTTCATCTGGCCTAAAATATCCTCGGGGGTGAATTGGCCCAGCGGGCCAAGAGGGGGCAGACAGCCCCCTGACCTCAGCCCAACGCGCGCAGGCGCTTGATCAGTGACGATGTATCCCACCGACCGCCGCCCAGCTTTTGCACGTCCTTGTAGAATTGATCCACCAAAGCCGTCACCGGCAATGATGCTCCTGTTTCGTTGGCCGTATCCAGACAAATCCCCAGGTCCTTGCGCATCCAGTCCACGGCGAACCCATGGTCGAAATCGTCGTCCAGCATGGTCTCGTACCGATTCACCATTTGCCAGCTGCCGGCAGCGCCCTGGCTGATCACCTCAACCACGGCGCGTCCATCCAACCCAGCTTTTTCAGCAAAATGCAATGCCTCACTCAGCCCCTGTACGACACCAGCAATCGCGATCTGATTGCACATTTTGGTCATCTGGCCCGCTCCACTGTCGCCGATCCGACGGCAGATTTTCGAGTATGTCTGCATGATCGGCTCAGCAGCGTCGTAAGCCGATTGCTCGCCGCCGCACATGATCGACAATGCCCCGTTTTCTGCCCCCGCCTGGCCGCCGGAAATCGGGGCGTCGACAAAGTTCAATCCCTGACCTTTGGCCGCTTGGAACAGTTCACGTGTCACCTTTGCTGATACGGTTGTATGATCGACAAAAATTGCGCCTTGGGACATGCCATGAAACGCTCCTTCGTTGCCGGTGCAGACCATGCGCAGATCGTCATCGTTGCCGACGCAGGCCATCACGAATTCCGCATCTCGCACCGCGTCTTTCGGAGACCCAGCCATGGCGCCTCCGTGTTGGGCCACCCAGGCCTCGGCCTTGGCTGTGGTGCGATTGTATACGGTGACATGATGACCTGCGGCCTGCAGGTGACCGGCCATAGGATAGCCCATAACACCTAGACCAAGGAATGCGACGTTAGCCATATTGTGATCCTCTCCGCTTTCCGGCCGACCGCAGGAATGAGCGGGTCACCGGTGTGTTTTGCAGAGACAAAGCAAAGCGCGGCTCAAAGGGCAAGCCCGACCTACGATTTGCTGCCAAGATCCTGTAGGATCGGGCAATCGGGACGGTCATCCCCCGCACAGGCATCCACCAGATGGCTCAGCGTGTCACGCATGGCCTTAAGATCGTCGATCTTAGCGTCGATTTGATCTAGGTGATCCCGTGCAACGCGCTTTACGTCCGCGCTGGCACGTGTCTCGTCTTCGTAGAGCGCAAGCAGCGTCCGGCAATCCTCAATCGTAAATCCCAAGGTGCGGGCGCGTCCGAGAAAATTCAGTTTGTGAACGTCCTGTTCGCGAAACCGTCGGTACCCATTGTTGTCGCGCATTGGATTGATCAGCGCGATCTCTTCGTAATACCGGATTGTCTTCGCTGGCAGCCCGGTCTGAGAGGCAACGTCGCCAATATTCATGCGTGAGCCTCCTGAATACTATGGGTAGCGGCAGGTTCAGTGGTCGACGTCTGAACCCGGCGCAGGCGCAGGGCATTGGTGACGACGAAAACACTGGACAGCGCCATGGCCCCGGCGGCAAGGGCCGGGGACAGCAAATGCCCTCCAAATGGATAAAGCACACCGGCTGCGACCGGGATCAAGACGGTGTTATAGCCAAAAGCCCAACCCAGATTTTGCCGGATGTTTCGCATCGTCCTGCGGCTGATTTCTATGGCGTTCACAACGCCGCGCAAGTCACCGGACATCAAAACGACATCGGCGGTTTCGATGGCGACGTCCGTTCCGGTGCCGATGGCGATGCCAATGTCAGCGGTTGCCAGTGCAGGCGCATCGTTAATGCCGTCACCAACAAAGGCCACCGCGCCAAACTTTTGTTGCAACGCTGTGATTGCGGCCACTTTCCCGTCCGGCAGCACTTCGGCGGTGACGTGATCAATGTCCAACTTCGAGGCCAAAGCCTGTGCCGTTGCGGCATTGTCACCGGTGATCATCGCCAGTTTCAGGCCCATCTGGTGCAGATGCGCCAGCGCCTCTTTCGACCCCGGTTTGATCGGGTCCGTGACTGCCAAAACCGCCGCCGCAACACTGTTGATCGCGACATAAACAGGCGTTGCCCCATTGGTAGCATGCACTTCGGCATCTGACTTCAAACCAGACAGATCGACGCCTCGTTGCGTCATCAATCGGTCCGATCCCACGAGAATCTCCCGCCCATCGACCGTGCCCTGCAAGCCAAGACCGGTCAGAGATTCAAACTGGTCCACAGGCGGCAATTCCGACGGCCCGGCTCGGGTTATTGCGGTGCCGATCGGATGCTCCGAGCGCGCCTCGACCGCCGCGGCAAGCCGTAGAACTGCGTCTCGGTCAAACCCATTGGCCAGAACGACATCGACCAATTCTGGTCGACCCAGGGTCAGCGTCCCTGTTTTGTCCAACGCAATCACGCTGGCCTTTTGCAGCTGCTGCAGGGCGTCGCCTTTGCGAAACAAAACACCAAGTTCCGCCGCGCGCCCGGTTCCGACCATGATCGAGGTTGGTGTGGCCAACCCCATCGCACAAGGACAGGCGATGATCAGGACGGACACTCCGGCAACCAAGGCCAAAGGCAGCGCGGGTGCCGGGCCAAAGACCAGCCAAATCAGAACTGTGAGCAGGGCAACGCCGATAACAGCCGGGACAAAGTAATAGGTGATCCGGTCGACCAGACCCTGAATGGGCAGTTTCGCCCCCTGGGCCTGTTCCACCATGCTGATGACCTGCGCCAGCACGGTGTCTGCACCGACCCGCGTTGCGCGTATGCGAAGCGCTCCGGTGCCGTTGACCGTTCCACCGACGACCGGGTCGCCGGCGGTTTTGCCCACCGGAACGGGCTCACCCGTGATCATGCTTTCGTCAATGTATGAGGCGCCGTCCAGCACGTCTCCGTCCACCGGCACGCGTTCGCCCGGTCGGATGTGCAGGATGTCGTCGACGTTGATGTCTGCGATCGGGCGGTCAACAAGGGCACCGTCGCGTTCCACCCGCGCCGTTTTGGGCTGCAACCCGATCAGCTTTCGGATGGCCGCGCCGGTCCGGCCCTTGGCGCGGGCTTCCAGCAATCGTCCCAAAAGGATGAGGACGACAATCACGGCGGCGGCCTCGAAATAGACATTCGCTGTGCCTTGCGGCAGCATCTGTGGTGCAAACGTCGCGACGACCGAATAGAAATAGGCAGCGCCTGTTCCCAATGCGACAAGCGCGTTCATATCCGGCGTGCCTTTGATCAGGGATGGCACGCCTTTTGTGTAAAATCCGCGCCCGGGACCCAATAGCAGCGCCGAGGTCAGCGCAAATTGCAGCAGATGACTGGTTTGCCCCCCAATTGTCGCTTGTACCCAATGGTGAAAGGCGGGGATCATGTGGCCGCCCATCTCAAGAATGAAAACCGGAGCCGCCAGCGCCGCCGCAAGCAGAGTCGCCTGGCGCAACGTAGTGATTTCAGTTGTCCGGGCCTCGCGATCTGACGCCGTGGCAGCCGGGCTTTCCGGTTGGGTCGGATAGCCCGTCTTAGTCAGAACGCCGGACAAAGTCTGAGGGTCGGTTGCACCTTCCAAGTAAGTGACGGTTGCCTTGCCGGTCGCCAGATTGACCTGAGCCCTCAAAACGCCAGCGGTGCCGGACAACGTCCGCTCTATCCGCGCAATACAGGACGCGCAGCTCATCCCTTCGATATTCAGAGCAGTGGTTTGCCGGGCCGCCGGGTATCCGGCCTTGTCCAATGCTTCTGAAACGCCCGGAAAAGCCCCGGAATAGTCCAGCTGCGCCGTTTCTGTCGCAAAGTTGACCGCAGCCGCATCAATGCCCGGCACAGCACGCAGCGCGGCCTCGACGCGACCAACGCATGAGGCACATCCCATGCCAGTAATTTTGATCTGAGCGTGATGTTGTTCCGCCATCCGAGTCGTCCTGGCACTTCAATCTGCACCCCAGATAAGGGTTCCAGTAACCGGAAGGTCAAGGGGCAGGGCATGGCTGCGACCATCTGCCGGTCTTGGCGCGTTCGAGCCTTGTATGGGTGCGGCATTAGCCAGTGCCGTTTTTGAGACGCTCCAACTCTTGTATCAGGCGCTCGTTTTCTGCCTGCAATTGCGCCAGTTGCTGGCCCAGCCTGTTCAGATGCGGCTTTAATTCCGCTTCGGTAAAACGCGGGGTGATGTGGCGGGGACAATTCCAGTCCAAAGCCTCGACATTCAAGATTGCCGCGCGTTCGGCGGGTGCCTCGGAGTTGGACGGGACAAGCCCTGCTGCGGCCTCGGATCCTTCGGTGAACGTCATCCGACCCAGAACTTTGAGGCGCCTTTGATTGGCATAATCCATCAGGATCAAGGCGACCCGATCATTTCCATCCAGATTGCCGCGCGAGATGTACTGTTTGTTGCCAGTCAAGTCCGCATAGGCGATGGTGTTCTGATCCAACACCTTCAGAAATCCGACCGGGCCGCCGCGATACTGGACGTAAGGCCAACCGGTCTCGGATATGGTGGCCTGATAGAAACCGTCTTGGGCATGGATGAACGCCTCTTCTACAGGGCCGATCAAATGGCCTTGCTTGGGACCATCCTCAATGAATTTCGCATAGCTAGCGGCAGATCCCATGCGATTTTGGTGGGCACGGACATTCGGCGTAAAGGCGATTTCGGAAAAGGCACGTGGCATGTCAGTCCTTTCGCGGTCTTGATCCGGATTACGGTCCGGGGTCGATTGGCCTTGTTTACCGATATCATATGAGTGGCTTCAGTCATTGCGAGAATGCTATCAAACGCAATTGTGAACCGGACCGATGCGTACGCCAACGAGGCGGATGTTACGCAGCGTTCCGGACAGTCAACACTTCCTGCGGATTGGCAGGCAAATGCAGCTTGGTTAGCTTCGGGCAAACAGATTTGGGAGGATTCTGGATGTCACTTTTTGCCAATACCGCAAGTTGGGTTACCGATGAACACCGTATGTTCGCGGATATGGCCGGTCGGTTCATGGACGACGCTCTGGTGCCTAATGTGGAAAGATGGGTTGATAACGGTGTTGTCGACCGGGACTTTTGGCAGCAGGCCGGACAGACGGGCCTTATGGCTGGAGCGATCCCAGAGGAATATGGCGGTGTTGGCGGTGGTATGGGGTTTGACTCGGTCACTCTGTACGAACAGTCCTCTCGCGGGGATGCCGGGTGGGGATATGGCATTCAGTCCATCGTAACCCATTACATCACCGCCTATGGCAGCGAGGACCAAAAGCAAAAATGGCTGCCCGGCCTGGCGTCCGGCGACATCGTCGGTGCCATTGCCATGACCGAGCCCGGCACGGGGTCCGACCTGCAGGCGGTGCGGACGACAGCGGACAAGGACGGTAATTCCTATCGCATCAACGGTTCCAAGATATTCATCACCAATGGTCAGACGGCGGATCTGATCATCGTGGTCGCCAAAACGGACAAAACCCTCGGGTCCAAGGGCGTTTCGCTGATCGCGGTCGAAACCGAAGGTGCCGAGGGGTTCCGCCGCGGGCGCAACCTCAAGAAACTTGGCATGAAGGCCAATGACACGGCCGAGCTGTATTTCGAGGACGTCAAGGTTCCGATGACCAATCTGATCGGCCCCGAGGAAGGTCAGGGGTTCTATCAGCTCATGAAACAATTGCCGTGGGAGCGTTTGACCATCGGCATCATGGCGCTGGGCGCAATAGATTTCGCCATCGCCGAGACGGTTAAGTACACCCAGGAGCGCAAGGCATTTGGCCAGCGTGTCATGGATTTCCAGAACACCCGGTTCAAGCTGGCCGAATGCAAAACCAAGGCCGAAGTGCTGCGGAGCTTCGTCAATGATTGCATCGGCAGGTTAGAAGCGGGCGAGTTGGATGCGACCACTGCGTCGATGGTGAAATACTGGGGTTCGGAAGTGCAGAATGAAATCATGCACGAATGTCTTCAGCTTTTCGGTGGCTACGGGTTCATGATGGAATATCCGATTGCCCGCCTCTATGCCGACGCGCGTGTTCAGATGATTTATGGCGGTACGAATGAGGTCATGAAGGAACTCATCGCGCGGTCCCTCGACGTATAGAAGAGCTCCCGCCCGTCGTCGACATTCCTGACGGAACGTCTCCTCCCGTTGGGCCAGGCAGGCGCGGGCGTCGCCCGCGC
>NZ_JBQFXE010000007.1:0-181955 GCF_056540685.1 Ruegeria sp. AM2
AAAAACAAACGCACCCCAAAAAATCAGCCAAGCACACCAAAAAACAACGTAACCGCAATAATACCAATAAAACCGTACGCTCATACTTGAGCGTCTATTTCTTTTCTAACGCATTTTTGAGTGCGTCGCCCAAGGCGCTATTGTTTGAAGAATTTGACCCTTTGTCGGACTTTGCTTTTCGCGCGTCCTTTGGGGGCACGTTCCCGGCCGTCACTTGTCCGCTTTTCTGACGAGGCGCCGGTTTAACCCCATCCTTGCGCATCGTCAGGCCGATGCGCTTACGGGAAATATCCACATCGACCACCCGCACTTTGACCACCTGTCCTGTACTGACCACCTCGTGTGGGTCTTTGACAAAGCGATCGGCCAGTTGGCTGACATGAACCAAACCGTCCTGATGCACGCCAATATCGACGAAGGCTCCAAAAGCCGCAACGTTCGTCACCGTTCCTTCCAGCAGCATGCCAGGATTGAGATCGGTTATGTCTTCAACGCCGTCTGTGAAAGACGCGGTCGCAAAACTGGGCCGGGGGTCTCGGCCGGGTTTTTCCAACTCGGTAAAGATATCACGCACTGTCGGCAGGCCGAACGTCTCGTCGACAAACTGATCTGCGCGCAGCGCGTTCAGCGAACCGTCATGTCCCATGATTTGCCGGATATCCCGCCCGCAGGCGGCAACCACGCGGCGGGCAACGTCGTAAGCTTCGGGATGGACCGAGGATGCGTCAAGCGGTTCTGAACCGTCCCTGATGCGTAAAAACCCGGCGCACTGCTCAAAAGCACGGGGGCCGAGGCGGGCCACCTTCAACAGGTCCTGCCTGCTGGAGAACGCTCCATGAATATCGCGATGTGTCACGATCGCTTCGGCCAGGCCGGCGCCCAGACCGGACACGTGAGACAGCAAAGGCGCTGAGGCCATATTCAAGTCAACACCGACAGCATTCACCACATCTTCGATCACAGCGTCCAGAGATTGGGACAGGCGGTGCTGGTCAACATCGTGCTGGTATTGGCCGACGCCGATGCTTTTGGGTTCGATTTTGACAAGTTCGGCCAGAGGGTCCTGTAGCCGGCGCGCAATCGACACCGCACCCCGCAGCGAGACATCGAGATCAGGAAATTCGCGTGCCGCAAGTTCTGACGCCGAATAGACGGACGCGCCTGCTTCGGAAACGACAACTTTGCTCGGCTTGCGAGCCGAATTTGGCATCGCGGCCAGAGCTTCGCCAACCAACCGCTCGGTCTCGCGGCTGGCAGTGCCGTTGCCGATCGCGATCAGCTCAATTTTGTGGTCACTGATGAGCTGAAGGATGGCTGCCAAAGCTCCGGCCTTGTCGTTCCTCGGCTGGAACGGATAAAGCGTTTCGGTTGCCAGCAACTTACCCGTCGCATCCACGACCGCGGCTTTGACACCGGTTCGAATGCCCGGGTCCAGCCCCAAGGTTGGCCGCGCGCCAGCGGGTGCGGCAAACAGCAGGTCCTTGAGGTTGCGTGCAAAGACCTGAATGGCTTCCTCTTGCGCTCGGCTACGCAATTCGGCCATCAGTTCGACCATCATCGATAAAGACAGCTTCACACGCCAGGTCCATCCAGCGACCTTGCGCAACCAGGCATCACCGGGATTGTCGCTGTTGGTGTGCAGACAGGCCGCGACAATGGCCTCGGCGCGCGCCGCGCCTTTGTCGGGATCAGGCGCGATATCCAGTGTAACGACCCCCTCTTTTGACGCACGCAACATGGCCAGCGCCCGATGCGAGGGGACCTTGGACCACAGTTCAGAATAATCGAAATAGTCGCTGAACTTGGCCCCTTCCTGCTGCTTGCCATCGATCACCTTCGCACTCAACAAAGCGTCGCGCTGCATGAAGGACCGCAACTGCCCAAGAAGCTCGGCATTCTCGGTCAGCCGCTCGGTCACGATGTCCCGCGCCCCGTTGAGCGCATCTTTGACCGTTGGAACCGCGTCGGTCACGTAACCTTCGGCCACAGTTTCCGGGTGCGTTTGCCGGTTTTCGAGAATAGCATCCGCCAACGGCTCCAGGCCATTTTCGCGGGCAATCATGGCTTTGGTCCGCCGCTTGGGCTTGTACGGCAGATAGATGTCTTCCAACCGAGCCTTCGTGTCAGCCTGCGCAATGGATTTTGTCAGTTCATCCGTCAGTTTGCCCTGATCCCGGATCGAGTTGAGAATGGTCTCGCGCCGCGCTTCGAGGTCGCGCAGATAAGCCAATCGATCCGCCAGGACCCGCAATTGACTGTCATCCAACCCGCCGGTCGCCTCTTTGCGATAACGTGCCACGAAGGGCACTGTTGCGCCGTCGTCCAGCAGCTTGACTGCCGCGTCCACCTGAGTGGGTCGGGCGTTGATTTCCGTGGCGATGGTGCGGGCGATACGGTCCAAAGGGGCCTCCGTCAAATGTCTGGAGGAACGTTCTAGTCGCCCTGCAGGTTCGGGGAAAGGGTGTGTTTGGAAAAAGTAAAAACCGCCGGAACGGGCAGATCCGCCCAACTTATACCCGAATTCCAAAGCACTGTTTTTACAGACCGCAAGGCACGTCCCGCTGACGAGAAACGCGAAGTTGGTTAACTTGCAAACCAACCAAGCCATTACTACTTAAAGATGAGTATTGGACTAAAAGCGAGTTTGAATGAAAGTTCGCCTTGCCGCCTTGAGCATGATCTGCGCCGCTGCTTTGCTGTGGTATACCGAGCCGTTGAAATCGGACGAATTGCTTGAAACGTGCGTTCGCGGACACGAGGTACCGTCAAAATCCGTCGCGGCTTGCACTGTATTGATCCAAACGCAAGACCCGAGACCGGAATACCAGTTTCTGTACTATTCCAAACGGGCCGAGGGGTACCACAGGGCCAAAACCTATGACAAAGCCTTGTTGGATGCGAACCACGCGCTGACCCTTGCGCCTGACAACCCACGAATGCTTGTTTGGAGAGCATATTCGCATAGCGCACTTGGCGATCTGCAGGCCTCGGATGCCGATTTAGAACAGGCGTTGCGGATCGACGAAAACGACACCTATGTTCTCTACAACAAAGCCAAGTTGCATCGTCAGCGCGGAGATTTTGAGTCTGCAACGCGCGATTATGAAAGAGTTCTTGAGATTGCGCCGAACCACAAAAGTGCGTTGCAGGCCCTTGTGAAGCTGCAACTCAGTCAGGGTGAATTTGAATCGGTTGATCGCCTGCTGGATCGAGCTGCATTGACATGGCCGAAAGAAGAGTGGGTCTATACTGATCGGATAGGCTATGAGCTTCAGTATTCTGGTGACATGGACATAGCGCTAACTGCCGCAAAGACAGCGGCTGAGCTATTCCCAAAGTCTTTGAACAGCTATTTTTTCCTTGCCGTAATTAACTTTAGGATTGGTAACACTGACGATGGGATTGCAAATGTCGATCGATACGTGGAATTGCAAAATCGACAACAGAACTTCTTTGAGAGACTTTATCAAACAGTACCTGGGCTGCTTTTGGTCGGGCAAGATGCGGATTGGATCGCGCGCTCGGTATTTTATGCTGGAATCGGGAAGACTGAACTTGCGACAAACGAGATAAAGTCCTTTCTGGCAACTTCGGGTCAGAAAGGTCGGGAAATCGCGTTGCGCGGGTTCGAAAAAGAAGGTCTGCTGATTTCTGCAGACGCGTCGGAGGGTGTGCCGGAAGCGATGGATGCACTGATTGCAGAATACGTCGCCAAAAAACAGGCCGAGATCGGTCTGAGCTCCCTTGTCTTTCCTGACGATCCCGGGTTCTGAGTCGCCCCGTGTCAATTTGCGCCTTCAAACCCGATTGATCCCAAGCGCATCGTGATTTAAGGGAGGCCCTGTCAAATCAGAGTCACCCGTAGGGCATCATCGCCCTGTTGCGGCTCGGTGCCCGGTAATGTCGGCACACACTCTTGGATCGCACGCCCCGAAAGGCTTAAAAAAGGTAAAAGAATATGGCAGATAAATCGAACTTCGACATATTGTATACCATTGTAGACGAAGCGCCCGAACTGGCCAGCGCGTCGTTCCTGCCCATCATTCGAAAATTCGCATCCGCAGCGGGCGTCAGCGTTGGAACCAAGGATATTTCGTTGGCGGGCCGCATTCTGGCGACGTTTCCGGAAAACCTGACAGACGCGCAGCGCATCACCGACGATCTGGCCGCTTTGGGCGAGTTGGTGAAGACACCCGATGCCAACGTGATCAAGCTGCCCAACATCTCGGCTTCGGTCCCGCAGCTGGTCGGTGCCATCGAAGAGCTGCAATCGCAGGGCTATGACATTCCAAACTATCCCGAAGAACCGACGACCGATGCGGACAAAGAAATCCGCGCGCGCTATGACGCGATCAAAGGCTCGGCGGTGAACCCGGTTCTGCGCGAAGGCAACAGCGATCGCCGGGCGGCACGAGCGGTGAAGAATTACGCTCAGAAGAACCCACATTCGATGGGGGAATGGGCGTCGGACAGCAAAACCAAAGTCTCGTCTATGTCGGGCAATGATTTCTACGCCAATGAGAAATCCGCCACGATCACCGCGGCTCAGGCCGGCGATGCTAAGATTGAATTTGTGGGCAAGGATGGCAGCGTGACCGTCCTAAAAGACGGCTGGGCGCTTGACGAAGGTACCGTGGCCGATGCGACCTTTATGTCGGTCAAGGCGCTGTCGTCCTTTCTGGCAGACGCCATCGAGGACACCAAGAAAGACGGGACCATGTTCTCGCTGCACATGAAGGCCACGATGATGAAGGTCAGCGACCCGATCATCTTTGGCTATGCCGTGCGCGCGTGGCTGGCACCGGTCTTCGACAAATTGGCGGCCGAACTTGAGGCGCTGGGTGTGAACCCGAACTCGGGGCTCGGCGACCTGCTGGACCGGGTGAAGGACAATGCCGATATCGTAGCGGCCATCGACGCGCTAAAGGGCGACCGCCCGTCCATGTATATGGTCGACAGCGACAAAGGCATAACCAACCTGCACGTGCCGTCAGACGTTATCATCGACGCTTCAATGCCTGCGGTGATCCGTGCGGGCGGCAAGGGCTGGGACGAAACCGGTGCCAAAGGCGACACCAACTGTGTGATCCCCGACCGTTGCTATGCGCCCGTCTATGACGAGGCGATCAACTTCTTCAAAGCCAATGGCGCGCTGAACCCGGCCACTGCCGGTGCCGTCGCGAACGTGGGCCTGATGGCGCAGAAGGCCGAGGAATATGGCTCGCACCCGACCACGTTTGAAGCTCCGGCAGATGGCACAATTCGCATCGTTCTGGCCAATGGCGAAACGTTGCACGAACACGCTGTTGAAAAGGGTGACATCTGGCGGTCCTGCACCGTCAAGAAAGCGCCGATTGAGAACTGGATCCAGTTGGCGATGGACCGTCAGCGCCTGACCGGGTCCGAGGCGATCTTCTGGCTGGACGCGAACCGTGCCCACGACGCCGAACTGATCAAATACGTCAAACCTGCGCTTGAGGCGGCGGGCGTGGCCGACAAATTCCTGATCATGGCCCCGCGCGAAGCGACCCGTCAGTCGCTGAAGACGATCACGGCGGGCAACGACTCGATTGCGATCACAGGCAACGTACTGCGCGATTATCTGACGGACCTGTTCCCGATCCTGGAACTCGGCACCTCGGCCAAGATGCTGTCGATCGTCAAATTGATGAATGGCGGCGGTCTGTTTGAGACCGGGGCAGGGGGCTCGGCCCCGAAACACGTGCAGCAGTTGGTGGAAGAAAATCACCTGCGGTGGGATTCGATGGGTGAGTTCTGTGCCTTGGGTGAATCGTTGAACTTCCTGGCTGACAGCAAGGGCAACGCCAAAGCAGGCGTTCTTGGCACGGCGGCCGAGGCGGCAACGCAAGGCATTCTGGACAACAACAAGTCGCCTAGCCGTAAAGTTGGCCAGCCAGACAACCGCGACAGTCACTACTGGTTCGCGCGCTACTGGGCGGAAGCGCTGGCGGCCCAGGCCGACGATGCTGATCTAGCAGCAGAGTTCGCGCCTATCGCCGCAGTGCTGGTGGCAAAAGCCGAGCAAATTCTGTCAGAGCTGGCAGCTGCTCAAGGCGCGCCCGCGGACCTTGGAGGGTACTACCATACGGACCCGGCCAAAGTCGCTGCGGTTATGCGCCCAAGCGCCACGCTGAACTCAATTATCGGCTGAGCCAAATCTCCAGGTTCCAGCCCATCAGAGCTTAAAAGCCGGCCTCCTCAGGCCGGTTTTTTTTGTTTGCCCATTAAGAAAAGGGCCGACCCCCATAGCCAGCCCTTTTCTGAGTGAGTGGTGGGGCTTACGCCTCACCGGTGTTGTTAATCTCATACTATTGCGAGGAATTGATCTGGATATTGGGGGATTCCCGTAGTCGGCCAATTTTTTTGCGCCAAGTGCACAAAATTGCTGACTGAACTGCGCAAAGTCTGCAATTAGCCCCACAGCGCACTGCGCGACGCATTCTGCAGCAATGACGTTCTGACCTTGCAATCAACGAAAAAAGGGCCGATCCGAAGACCGGCCCAGGCTAACGCTTTAAACCGAGGGATCAGTTTGAAGCGGCGTTCAGTTTCTCATTCTGCTCGCGAAGCGTGTCCGAGATAATCGCGTACCACTCGCCGGACTCGCGCATCTCATTCAAACCCTTGTTCATCATGGCGATGTACTCGCGCGCGAAAGGATTGGTGCGGTGGGCCAGAAAGCTCATCGATGACAGGGTGGAAACGTATGGGTTTTCAACGATGTCAGACGAGGTCAAGCCCATGTCTTTCATTGTCGACGCGAAAAGCTCAACTTCGAAGGCGGCAACGTCTGCGGTCCCCGTCAATACGGCGTCCAGGCATTCACGCGCCGAATTGGGCTGCACCACATTTGTGTTGGCGCGGTTAAGCCCAACCTCTTCCAGCACAACCATGCTCCAGCCTGCCATACGGCAAATCGTTGAGCCTTCCAGATCGGCAAAAGTGGTCGCGTTGGTGTATTCGCTTTCAGGCAGTGTGTAAAAGCCGCCAACGACGTCATATACCGGAACCGACGCCACGAATTGCGTGCACCGCGCTTCGGTCTCATCGGACCACTCATAGGTTCGGTTGGTACAATCAGGCACAGTCCAGGCGATCGAAATGTCAAACGCACCAAGCGGCAACAACGTATCCAGGTGTGAACTCCAGTCATCAACGAAGCTGACCGAGTAGTCACGGCTGTTGCCAGCGCGTTGCAGGCTGGTTGTCGCCAGGCGCGTCATGATACCGCCGCCGCCAAGGGCTTCGGTTGTAAACGGTTCCCAGCCGTTTCCCGCCACCATCTTGATCGGGGGGGCATACACGTTGGAACGTTTGATGCTTGCGGCACGCTGTTCTTCCGCGGCGATCAGCTCTTGCGCGCTTTGACCGTTCGGCAGGCTACCGTCCTCACAGGGCAATGCCAGCACAAGACCCGGTTCAAGACTGCCCGGGTTGGTGATCGCGTTCCGGTTCGCGTTAAAAATCGGCTGATAGTTCGAGGTGCCATAGGCCGCGATGGCAATGGTCGCCATCGTATCGCCATCCTGAACCGTGTAATTGCTGCAAGCCTCCTGCGCCTCGGCTGCACCCGCACTAAGGGCGGTGATTGCCGATGCTGAAAATACTGCTTGCTTCAGTTTCGTGTTTAACATGTCCAATTCCTCCAAACTTTTGTTAAGTCGGGCCGTCAGGGGCCTCAGCCGTTTTCCATTTGATAGCGCAGAGCGGTCGACACGATGTCGCGCCATTCGCCAGATTGCTGCATGATCGCCAGACCCTGGTTGAGCGTCTCAAGGATCGCTTCCCCATCCGGATTATCTTTGTGGGTCATGATGTTAAGTGATTTGATCGCCGCAAGGTTGGGGTTTTCAACAATCCGGTGTTCGTATCCGAGCCGGCCAATCGCTTCGACGGCCAAGTGGGCTTCGATCGCGACGATATCCGCAGTGCCGTCCATCAGCGCGTGGAAACAGTCGTCTGGTGAAACCGGTCGCAACAGCGAGATGACAGGCTCATAGAGGCCAACAGCATCCATGTGCGACAATGACCAGCCTTCGGGGCGACAAATCGTGGTTTCCACGAAATCAGAATAGGTCAGCGTTTGTTCGTAACCCGAACCTTCGCGGGCGAAAAAGGTATCGACGACCTCGTAGAACGGGTTTGAGAAGTTGTAGGTCTCGCAACGGGTGCGGTCGCTTTCCGACAGCGCGGCGGCTTCTTCACAGTTTGGGCGCGACCACGGGAATGTGGCGTCGAATGCCAGCGTCGGCATCAGCAAATCCAAATGTGACGACCAGTCGTTCACAAACTGGATTTTGTAAGCCTGCTCGGGCGCGGCGCGAAGCATAGCGGTTTCCACGAGGCTTGTGTAAAGACCGCGATTGGGCAGAGCTTCGTCGGTAAACGGGGCGTAGTTGCCACCGGTGATCAGCAATAACTGACGTTCGCGGACCTCCGGACGCTCTGCGCCTTCCGCGTTGCGGATCAAAGCAGCAGCCTCGGCACGCGCGGCTTCGATTTCTTCTTTTGCGGCTGCCTTGGCTTGGATAACTGCCGATTCACTGGCCTCTTTGGCTTCGGCTTCAGCGACGGCGACGCGTGCTTCGGCCTCAGAGATGGCTTTCTCCGCGCGTTCTTCGGCTGCCTTCACCAGCTCCGAAGCCATTTCGGCGGCGATGCGCCCCGCTTCGGTGTCCGGGACAGGTACTTCGCGGCCAACCTCATCCAGACATGGAAGCGTCAGGAGATCACCGACACGGATAATATTCGGATTTGACCCGATTACTTCGCGGTTGGCGTCATAAATGAACCGATAGTCTTCGGTGGCGTATGCCGCAATTGCCAGCTCACGCAAACTGTCGCCGCGCTGGATTTCATAGATCGAGCACGCTTCTTGCGCCGACGCGGCCCCCGTCGCGGCTGCAAGAGCCAGGCTGGATATGATCAGATGGGTTCTCATTTGTCCTGTTTCTCTGCCTTGTTCAATGTCTTGCCGGTTTGACAACTGCGATTGAGATGTTGTCCTGATCCGGGTCATTTTTTGCCAAAACCGCCCGCAACAGAGCATCCGCAATGTCCCGAGCAGGAGAGCCCGCATGGGTTTTCAAAAGGTTTTGGATTTCGGTGTTGCTCAGAAATTGGAGGCCATCGCTGCCCAAAATCAAAACGTCAGAGCTGTTTATTAGAAGCGGGTCTTCGGGGCAGTCCACTTTTGGAATTGCCGCACCCATAATGACTGATGTCAGCTGATTGCGATCCGGATGAACCCGCGCTTCGTCCTGGCTCAGTTTCCCTTCGGCGACTTGCGCATCTATGATCGGCGCCATCGAATGGTCTTCGTTGATCTGACGCAAAACACCGCCGCGAAACAGGTAGAGCGGGCTGTCACCAATTGAGATCCAGAATACGCGGTGATCAATCGCCAACATGCCAAGCAAGGTTGAACCCAACCGAATGTCGTAGTCTGTGCAATGGGCACCTACGGCCGCGTTGGCTTGCATTGCGGTGATCGGCAACGCGTCGAGCAGGGCGCGTTGCGACAGTTCCGGTCCGTCGAGCAAATCATCGAACACCTCGCGCCAAGCGGTGACAACCAGGTCTGACGCAACCTCGCCGGCCTCGTGGCCGCCCATTCCGTCGGCGATCACAACATAGCCCACATCAGCCGAGTCAAACACCCGCGCGGCGACGGCATCTTCCTGCGTCGCGCGCTGACCCTGATCAAGGATCAGCGCAATGTCATATGCCGGACTGGCCAGCATTAGTCGGCATCCCGCCAGTCAAAGCCATCGTCGCAGAACGCGGCAAATCGGATCGACGTATCGCTGATGCGAATGAGATCTCCGCTGGACAAAGCAATCGTGCTGAGAACCGGCTTACCGTTCAGTCGCACAAGGTTGGCTTTGCCTCCATGACCGAGGTAGCATTTGCGGTCTTCCGGATCATACGCAATGACTGCATGGTTGCTGCGTGAGATACCTGTATCGCCAAAGTCCAGCTGAATGGCCTGATCGTCGTTGCGACCAATCTGCATCAGACCTTCTGTCAGAGTGATCGACGCGCCTCGGCCCGGACCAGCGGTGATGACAAGCCACCCAACGGGATAGGTCTGTTCGGCCGAAGCTGCATTCGCCGCAGGTTTGGCCGTATCCATCAGGTCCTGGACGTGTGTGTCGCCTCTTTCGAAGCCGAGGAATGTTGTCTTCACCCGACCGCGACGATCGCCTGTTGGTGCAGAAGCTGGTTCTGCAGAAGCGACCTCTGCTTCCGGTTCGGGCGCTGGGTCTTCCACCCGCTCGGTCACGGCTTCTTCTACAGCCAACACTCCAACTTCCGGTTCAGCATCCGTCTGGATGTCGTGCGCCACGCCCGCGCCTTCAGCGGCGTCTTCCACCGGATCATCCTCAACAAACACGTTAACCGAGGCAGCGTCATCTTCGGATGCTTCATCCTCGTCCAGATGCAATGTCACGATCTGGTCTTCTTCGTGGTCAGACACAACCGCATCCGATTCCGCAACTTCGGTCACGTCCCCGCCCTCAGCTTCTACGAACTCGGGCATTGTCTCTTCCGGGATCAATTCATCCGATTCTTCATAGGCTTCTTCAGTGGAGTCCGACGTCATATTGCCGCCCGCCAGTGCAGCGCGAAGTGCATTGAAATCTGCGATCGGCTCAGGTTTTTCTTCCTGCTCGACCGGGGCCTCGACCGCTTCATCTTCCTTGGCTTTGCCGGCGCCTTCGAGAAGCCGGCTGAGAGGGCTTTTGTATTTGAACATGGTGTCGACACCTTTTCGAATTCTGGCACGGGAAATACCCCGTGGGGCTGCAACGATCTCTGTGCGCAAAGCACAAAGGGACTGATGATAAAAAACTTAGAAACTTTTACCTTTCGCGACGGTCCGGTCCCCGTCAGGGCTGCGCATCGGCGCTTCCCTCAGCAAACACACACTGGCGAACTTCACAAAAAGACCGGTCAACTACTCCTGCGCGAGCCGCATAACGGCAGCTGTTTCCGACCCGTTACGTATTACTGTCAGGCGCGCCTGCGGCTGGTTCTGCTCGACCAGACCTTCCATCACAGCATCAAGGCTTTCGGGTCCGCTGATCTCTAGCCCTGTCTGCTTCTCGCTGAGCAATACATCACCTGGCACAAGCCCTCCTGCGCTTTGCTCTGGAATGGCGGAAACAACCGTTTGCCAACCTTTGCTCCCGCTATGGCGCGCCTCCAGCGTTACTCCGTTTTGCAAGCCAAACACGCGCATCGCGGGCAGGGCGAGCAAACCGTTCTGGGGCCGCGTTTCGCCAAGCGAACGATACCGCGCAGCCGTGCGAATATAGCCATCGGGATCGACGGTGAATTCTTCCAATGCCTGTGCCGCAAAGGAACTATCTCCGCGCACGGGCTCACCATTCAGCGTATAGATCATCGCCCCACGCTGAACCCAGTCACCAATTACCGAAAGGTCGGTGCCAGACTTAACCGATGTAATCGCAAAGACATTTCCGGTCGATGCCCGGCGCTTCGACAATGAAAATGGGATCTCCACATCCCAATGCGCATAGGCCAACTGGTTTTCCAACAAGTTGACCGGCGAGGTCGGTACCTCGACCGGTTCAGGCTCGGATACGGGCTGAACTGCCGCGGTTTGAATGTCGTCAGCGGAGGCTTCTTCCGCTGACAGGTCAGACGCAACCGGTTCTTGTGCCGGTGTTTCAACGACCGCTGGTTCGGATGCGGCCACCTGCTCGACAGGCTCGTTCTGCGTCACCTTTGGTTCTGTATTCTCAGTCTCGATTTCAGCTGTTTTCGACTCTGCTTCCGCTGCGGCTGCCTGCTCGACAGGTTCGGGTTCGGCAACAGCAGGAATCTGAGTCGAGGTCGATACCGCCTCGGGCGGGTCCTCGGGCGTGTATTGATCATTCGTCATGAAAAGATAGCCGCCCGCGCCGAGAGCTGCGAGAATCGCAACACCCACAAGGAGCTTCCCGCTGCCACCCGAACGGTTCTTCACGACCGTATCAACAGCGACCGGAGTTTCCTCGGCTTTAAACTTCGCGGGCTTGTCGTCCGGCTTGTCTTCGTTGCCCAGAACCAAATCGGCGTTGCCTGCAAGCAGAGCGGTCACCACCGCCTCGGCGCTTTCGCTTTCTGCTTTGATCCGCTCTTTTTCCGCCTTTTCGTCTTTGCGATCCATTCCGACGATAACAGACACCGGACGGTACGCAAAAGTGTCAAACATCACGCCCGGACCGCGGAACATCCGTAACCATTCCAGTGCGGTCTGCACCCGGTCGGTGGCATGAACCTCCATCGCCCGGTCAATGGCTTCGAGGAAACCGGCCGGGTAGCCATGAAAGCGGCCCGTCAGAGGTTTGTAGGGATCAAGCCTGCCGTTGTTGAACGCGTTCAATCTGGTTTGCCCATCGATCGGGCGTTCACCGCTGATGGCGTGGTAAAGGGTCGCCGCCAAAACATACAGATCGCTGCTCGGGCCCTGATCCGCGCCACGGACATAGAATTCATGCGGCGAATACCCGTCTTTGATGACGCGCAGGGTTAGCAGCGCGGCCGAGGTGTTGGCTGCTTGCTCACGTGCAGCCCCAAAGTCGATCAGGACCGGTTCGCCGTTTTCGTCGATTAGAATGTTGTCGGGCGAAATATCTCGGTGCAGCATGCCGCTTTGGTGGATGAAGGACACCGCCGAAAGCATCTTTTCCGTGACCTGGATGATAAACTCAGGGCCGCTATCGTTTTCAGTGTTCTCGACATAATCCAGCAAATCGCAACCGCGGATCAGATCCATCGCGATATAGGCGGTGTTGTTGTCTTCGAACACCTGATGGACATCGACGATATTGGGGTGGACCAGCCGCGCATGGTTTCGGGCTTCTTGAATGAACAGGTCGATGATTGCGCGCAGATCGTCACTGTGGTCAGAATCCGCCGGTTCCACCAGATCACCATTGCGGCGGCACAATGCGCCGGGATAGCATTCTTTGATGACGACATCTCGCTCCAGGCTGTCGCGCGCCAGATAGGTGATGCCAAAGCCGCCATTGCTGAGGAAACGAATGATCTCATACTGACCGCGCAGCAGCTTTGCGCCCGGCCGCAGGCCATCGATCTGAGGTTCGTCTTCCGCTGTACCAACTGCGTGGTTGTGGCCCATTGTCTTCCCGCCCATGTTACTTGACTTGCGGTTTAGATAACCGGGCGATCAGCCCGCGAACTCACAACCAAAAACAACCGCAGGACACTTACAGAACTTTAGACGGTTCAAATTTGACTTTATTGGGGCCGCCTCATGGCTTCACTAAGGATCACATTTGGCGAAATAGCATATATAGTAGTAGAGACCGTTCTTACACAACATATAGTATAACCTGTCCAAAAAGATGTATGCTTATCCCGCAAAAAAAGCCGGTTGGTCTATGGATTGGAAACAATTGCGTTGTGATTCTGGACGAACCGAATCGCGACTGAATGGCTCAATCCATGCGGGAAAATCAGGTGCCGGTGCGCGGGGGAGCGGAAGCCACAGTGCTTCCCGCCCAGGCCAGACTGTCGCTGAGCTGTGCAAGAATGCTGATGGCATCCTTTAACCGCGCCTCACCGCTTTCGAATTGAAGCAGCAGCAGAAGGTCAGTGGCCTTCTCGAATTCGCCAGGAATCCAATCGGCTTCGGCGTCGATCTCTGTGCCGCTTTCCAGGCGCTCCGCGAAATCTTCAACAATTTCCTGGCAGCTTTGTAAAAAGGCCGCAGGCTCAATGTCAGAGTTTTCGCGCAGGTCTTCATAGATACTTGCTATGGCCGCAAGCCAGTCTTCATGAATCGGGTTGTCCAACACAGGCAGCGCTGCTTCGAGACCGGCATAAACTGCCTGCCCGTCATCTTCGCTTGAACCTTCGACGTTTTCCTCGCGGTCTGCGAGGAAGGGTAAAAAATGATCGGCCAGGTCCTTGCGCGCGGCGTCTAGATCCTGCTGGCGATGCGCGCAGGCCAACCGCAGGACATGCTCGGCCAGGTTTTGACCTCCGCAGGTTTCCCACAGGTCGAAATCCGGTTCAGGTTCCTGCGCCATGGCCCGAACAGCCACCGGTGTGCCGATAGGAACAACGGATTGAAACAGACCGTCCTTACTTTTGTTCAACCGGGACACAACGCGGTCCAACGCGTCACGCACAGGTGGCAAATCAGCATGTGTAACCGCCAATAGGCTGTTGTCGCGCAATTTCTGAGGCACCTGAGACCACAAATGCCGTTCGGTTTCGCGCCAGGCATTGGTGCCGTTGGTGCACCAAATGGCGCAATCCACATATTCCAGCAGTTCCAGGGTCTGAGTGTATGTGTCGTCCAACGCACCAGCACCAGGCAAATCGAACAAAGAGATTTCGCGCAGGGCAGGGGTGTTCAAACCGACCGAAATGAAATCTGGCTCGGCGGCAGCGGCCTTTTCAAGAACGATACCCGAATAAACTTTCGGTTCTTTGCCCCACCATCCAACAGTGGTTTCCGGCGTCTCTGAAAAAGCGACGATGACAAGCGGCAGTTTTAGCTGCTGCGGACCAGTTGGCAGGATATCTGCACCGGCCAGCATGTTGGCGAGGCTGGATTTTCCAGCCCCAAATTCTCCGGCGAACCCGATCGATACCGCGTTGGACAGCCGTTCCGCATGCGCAATCGCCCGCGCGCGCAGCTCGTCCAGCTCAACCGTGGCGGGTTCCTTCTCGGCCGTATTCAAAAAGCGCTCCAGTTGGCGGACTTCCTGTTCGGTTCCGGGAAATTCAATCATTCTGCAGCCTCTGCCTGTCGAGTGTCTGCCGGCGCTGCGCCAACCACCGACTCCAATTCATCCACGATACGACGGGCTTGGTCAACCGCACGTTGCGCGTCGGCATGCGCGTTGGCTCCTTCGGGGTCAACGCGATGTTCCAGATGCCCGGTCAACAAGGCGAGGTAATGGTCCAGTACGGTTTTCAGCCGTTCTGACAAATCGCCATGCGCTGTATCCACCAGATCATCGCCAATCATTTCAAACTCTTGTACGATCATGCGTTCCGCCCGGTTCAAGACGCTGCGGCGCGAGATCAGGCGCGACAGCCACGTGACGCGAAGTTCAACCGTGATGCCACGGGTCAGCGCACTGGTATCAGGGCGGAACCAGCGAACGGCGCTCGTGTTCATGCGGTTGTCAACGGGTTCCTGCCAACCCGGCAGCGCACGCAAAGCAGCGTTGCTTTGCATGTCGATGGCGTAAAGTTCACTCAGCATACGCTGGCGAACAACCTGCGTTGCACCCTGAACCAATTCGCGCATACGCTCGCGCAGCGGGGTAAAATTCAGCTCGGTTTCACCGTCCTTGGCCAACAAAGGCGATTGGCCATTTGGACCCCGCACAACAATCGAGACAGCTTCGGCCACCGTGTCGTCCATGACGCCGCGCAGATTGTCTAGAACGTCATCCATATCCTTGGTGATCGCTTCGGCCTTTTCCGAAATCAGGGCCCGCAGGTCGGACAAAGTCTTATTGCTTTCTTCCGAATCCGAGGTTGCAGGCTTGTGCTCAGCCTCTAACGCCCGAAGCCGCGCAGTGCTGCGCTCAAGCTGGCCTTGCGCAAAGCTGTTCAAATGCTGCCAGGCCATACGCATTTGTTCGTTTCGCGGACCATCGGTCAGGGCGCGCGTGACATGTCGGCGCAAATCGGGAAGGCCAGAGGCAATCATCGCAGCAAATCGCAGCACACCATCACGGCTGATCGGGCCGGGGCCTTGCTTGATCTCTTCGACGCCGTCCAGATATTGCTTCATCTGTTCTGGATGGGCCCTTAGCCACGCCAGAACCTGATTATGGTCAATACCGGTTTCGTCGCCGGTCAGCGCATAATGGGCCCATTGCGCACTGCCCATAAGAACGTCGATATCCGCATTGCCTAAACCCTTTTCAAGCCCCTCCAAAACATCGGCACGCACTTTCGAAGCGTCATCGGGTCCGCCGCCAAGCTCGTCCACGCGGTTGACGAACACCACAATCTGACCCAGTTCGAGCGCTTGCATCAGACGGAACAATTTCAGATCCGCGCGCGACAGGGCCTGATGGGCCGACAGGACCACGACGAAAAAGTCGGACTCTTTCAGGTATTGCCGCGAAATCTCTTCGCGGATCAGCAGCGGGTCGTTGACGCCGGGCGTGTCTGTAACTGTAATCGGATACGGAAAGTGGCCGAGTTCAAAATAGACCTCGGCTTTGCGGGTAATGTCACTGTAAAGGCCACGGTCCGAACCCGGATCATACGCCCCATCGTCCGTTGGATCATCGCCTGCACAGACATAGCGGGCCAAATCGTCTGAGTTCAGCTCATCCAAATCATGGTGCTGCCCAAGCAGATGTTTGTAGCTTTCCCCCAAGCGAAGTTTGGCGCGGGTCTTCATCGCCTCGACCTGCTCTTCGATCATTTCCCGCTTATAACTGTCCTCTTCATCGGGGAACATGTTGCGCAGTTCTTCACCCTCGGCGATCAGAGCCTGCCACTGACGATTGTCGAAGAAGTGAAATTCAGCACCGTTTGCCCGGCCCGATGGGTGACCGAAATGCATGTCTGTAATAACTGTCGTCCAGGGATTGACGTCGGAAGGCAGATATTCCGCCTGCCCAGTAAAGCCATTGATAAGTCTGGATTTCCCTGCCTTTATCTGACCGACAAACGCAATGGAAGGCTTCAGGTTTGAAAGATCATCTACAATGCGCGAGATAAAGTGGCGGGTCTCGTCGTTGCTGGACCCGTTCATGTCGTTGGCGATGCGAATAAGCTCGCGGCGGTTCGTTTCACTCATTAGATTTACCCTGGTCACTCGTATTCTAGGATTAGTTACGTAAAAAGGACAAGATTAGGCAGGAACGCGGTTATTCGGCGGCGTCCCGCAAGGATTTCCAAGTGTTAACGACTGCGCCCAGTTTTCGGGCGTCATGCAAAGCAACTGCCGTTTGGTGGCCGTCGCAAAGAACGGCGACACCTGCGCCCTGGCCGCCGGACGGGCGCATGACAATCAATTGCGGGTGGTCCAAAGCCGTATCCGTGTCGCTTTGCCAGCCTGACAAGTCCTCTAGAAATGCCCTTAGCAACGACTGATCCGGGTGCGCAGGCTGTTCAGGTTCACACAAACCGGCAAAACGCGAGTTGTCGTTCGCATCGTCGTTCAGCAATACCCGGCCAAAGGCAAATCGGCCCGTCGAGCCAAAGAAACGTTCTGCAAGCGCAGAAATTTCCGTGCTGTCCGAAGCGATTTCAACCGGGGTATCCGGCACCACGGAAATTCGAGGCTCCGCAGGAAGATCAATTTGCTCACACGCTGCTTCGACCTCGGAAAAGGTTATTCCGACATCGTCGGCCTCAAGCGTTGTATCCGGACGTTTCGACACAAGCTCCAACGGGCCGGGCGCGGTGGCAATATCTGACATCAATTTGGCCAGCTTCCCGGTCAGTTCAGCGCGCGGTTCGGTTTCAAAGTCAGGCACCGGCCCGGCAACGCAGCGAAAGACATCCGTGATGCGCGAACTGTTGACCTCGATTGCCAGGGTGGATCCATCAGCCGCTGTGAACTCCAGTCGGCGGGGCAAGATCGTGCCGCGGATAGCGTCCAGTACCTCCTGTCTTCGCAGGTTTGCATTGTCGCCTTGCAAATATATGGCAGGCGACATCCGCGCGGTCGACGACCGCCCAATGTCACCGAGCATTTCCAGTATTTCGTTATCCACCATGCCGTGACCCCCTCTGGTCCCGTCTAAACCGCGGCCGTGACGCCGGGCAGGCTGAGATGTGATTTCGTAAGCGCAAGCCCAATGTTCGCGCTGTCCTTGCAGATGTAACAGATGACGTGATCCGGAAACGCTTGCGTACGCAGAAATATGTGCAGACGGTTATTTGAAAACACCGCGATTTCTCCAAATCCCGGATTGTCGGCACTGTCCTTTCCCGCATCCTTCAGCAACTGCTCAAAGGCCCTTACCCCTCGTCCCTGAAACAGGTTTGCGGCGGCCAGAGCCAGTGTATCCAGCGTATCGCCCTGATCCGGCTCTGCGGTCACCGAACTCAAGAGCATGCCTGTTTCCATATCAATATACCCGGCTGCAATGCAGTCGGGTATGGTATCGATTGCCGATGTCAACGCGGCTTCAATGGACATCCGGGATCCTTGTGATCTGGCTCATATGAAACACGACATCACAGAACATGCCATTCCGGCCTGCCATTTTCACCGGCATTTGGAATGACGCTAGGGCCATCCTTTTGCCTGCGCGCGCTGTGTTCGCGGGCGATTTGGTCGAACTCGCTCAAAAACGCGGCAAATGCGCTTTGCAGACCCTTGGCGTCATCCGGCAGAGACTTGGTGGCGACAATCTCGCTCCACATGGCCGAGGCACTCAGCGGGTGGCCCGTGTCGGCCTTTGTCTCAGTATCGTCTGGTTGATCAGACGTTTTTAGCACATCCGCGGATTCCTGTTGATCCTCGGCGATCGACACAACTCGGGCTGGGGTCAGGGCGTTTGATTCCGGCTCTGGTTCGTATTCTTGGTCGTTTTCGGCATTTTGATCGGACAACAAGGCCGTGATGGATGATACCGACGCCTCGATCTCGGAAGATGTTTCCGGTTCTTGATCTGGTTGAGCAAGTTCTTCTTCCGGTACTTCGCCTTTCTCGGCCAAATCTTCTGCGCCCGAATCTTCGTCCGATCCAACGACAATCAGGCCCGGACCCTCCATTTCGTCTTCATCCATGAAGTCGAACTCGTCCACGTCGACCCCGGGATCAGCCAGAGCGTTCAGATCCAGAGGGTCCGAAGGGTTTTCAGCAAACAGCGCACGCAGATCGTCTTTGGGCGGAAGTTCGTCAGGCACCATCTCAGCCCGCAGGCGTTCGGCTTCGCCCGCATCTATGCGCGGGCGCTCTGAATCGTCGGTACGCCGTTCAACCCGAGAGGGCCGTACCGGGAAACTGGTGATCACATCATCGCCGTCTGCGACAGGTGCGAATTCCACAGGATCGACAAGCTTCAGTGTCTCGTTTGTGTCCGCATCTTCCTTCAATTCAGCTGGCCGCACCGGCTGGACTGGCTGTCCATCAGACAAAGATTTGTCCACCTGATACCGCACCAACTGATCAGCACGGCTGTCCATGATCTGCTCGGTAATCTCAAGAAAGCTGTCGACCATCTTGCCGCCACCGCTGCGCGCCCATGTTTCCGCGTCCCCGGTTTTGTCTCGCGCGATTATCGCATCGCGCGCGGAAAACAGAATTGTGCGATTGAACAGGTGCCCGGCTTCGCGGTTAACGCGCCGCAGAACCTTTTGACGGTCTTTCTGACCCAACGCATCTGCCCGGGTGATCAAGAGGAGCGAATTGTTTTGTAGACGCTCAGGCAGCGCGACCCAGGTCGCACGCTCTGTCTCACGCCAAGCCTGGGTAGAGTGTGTGCACCACAGAACCCCGTTGGCCTGACCGACCGCGCGTCTCCAGACATCTGTTGAAATCTTGGGGTCCGAGATTCCGGGCGTGTCAATCAGATCAACCGCTTCCAGGATATCAGCCTGCAGGAAAATGCGCACAAACTGAGCGTCATTGACGCCAACCTGATCAAGATCGTCCAGCGAGATGTCTTGTGTGCTGCCATCGTGACGCTTGATGTATGCGGATTGGTTTCCCCAGCTGAACCAGATCGGCGGCAATTGAGTGGCCGTAACCTGTGTGGGCAATGCCTGTTTGCGCAGAAGAAAGTTCATCAACGTGGACTTTCCTGCACTGAATTCCCCCATAAGTGCAAACACGGGTTTGCGGCGGGACCACTGCTCGATGCGGTTCCAGGCCTTGGGAGAGACGAAGCGGGTTTGTGAATCTTTTACCATAACTCTTCTTATGCTGCTTCGTTACTGAGGTCTTTCAGGATGTCGCCCAAAATGTCATCGCGCGACTTCTTCGGTTGCACACCTGCGGCCATGGCCGCATCTGCTGCGGTCTGATCACCCGTGCGGGAAATGGCCAGAAGCGTGTCTTTCTGTTCCTGCAAAAAGTCCGCAAGCGTTGCCCGGACGTTTTCCAGAACGGCCGCGATCTGATTTTCTTCGAGATCCTTGGTGATCGAATTCGCCTCGGATGCGATCAGGCGCGTGTAATCTGCAGCATATGCTTCAAAGCCTTTGCGCCGCTGCCACCATCGCCGCCACCACGTACTTTGGAGGTCAAGCGCAATAGTCCGACCGATCCCCAGCGGCGGCGGGACACGTGGGACAATCGGAGCTTCGATATTGAACTCGCCCAGATGATTGCCCAGCAGTTTGTGATACAGTTTTTCAACGTCCGAAGCGGCTGTTGAATAAAGCGCCCCGGCCTCTTTACGCATAGAACGGGCAAAGCTGAAATAGGCCGCTTTCTGCAAAGTGCGCAGACCCGCGGGATCGTATTGCCATGTGCCCTGTTCTCCGCTTTTCTCCAGATGAGAGATCAGCGAGTCGGTCGCGCGTTTGACAAAGTTCTCCTCGGCCGACGCAAGCCGTTCCAGCACTTTAGTGCGAAGCTTTGTCGTAAGCTCGGCGACCTTCTTGTCATATTCATCTGATACGGTGGTAATCGCCTCTTCCGGAGTGGCACCGTCTAGCTCACGCACAATACCTTCACCACCCGAAAGCGTCTTGGCGACCGCACCCGCCCGGATCTGGCTGGCGATGTTACGTGCCCGGTGACGCACGCGATCCAGCAAGCGCGTTCCTGCCCCTTCGGCGATCCGTTCGTTCATGGCCAACAAAAGGTCTGGAAGGCCCGACAGCGCCCAGATTTTGTCCAGCGAGGCAGCCTGATCGCCGAACCCGGCAGCGAGGTAGAAAGTATTCAACGCCTCGCGCGAATCTTCGGTCAAAATGTCCGGGTTTCCGGTCAATGCGGCCTCGGCCCATAGCGCGCTGCCAAAAACGACGCTGGTGTTTGTGTCGATGTTGTTTTGTTTCAACGTGTCCTGAATTCGGTCGCGAATTTCCGGCACTTGGTTCACCGGGTCAGACAATTCGTCGATCCGATTCACGAACAGAATGATCTGCCGGTTTTCGAACTGCGCAATGATCCGCATCAGCGCCATGTCCATAGTGGTCAGCGCCTGGCTGGCCGCAAGAACAACGATGCAGACCTCGGATCCACGCAGGCTACGCAGAGTGATTTGCTCACGCACCATGAATGTGTCGTTCACACCCGGCGTATCGCAGAGTTTGAGCGAAATCGGGTATTGTGGAATGTCCATAAACAGCTCTGCCGCCTTGGTAACGTCGGCAAACCGTCCTGTTTTAGGGTTGATATCCGGATCGTCTTCGTCACCGAGGCAGACATATCGCTGGATCAGTTCCTCGTCAAAGTAGTCGTACTGGTGACTTTGGCCGAGTATCAGATCGAAGTGTTTACCCAGACGTTCTTCGGATTTCGCCTTCATCTCGCCGATTTGGCGACGAATATCGTCCATCTCATCGTCAGCGCCGGCACGGTTCGCCAACTCGCCCAGGCGACCGCCACCAACCATGAGGTTGTCCCACTCTTCTTGTTCGAAGAAGGTGAATTTCGATCTGGTTTCCCCTTGCGTGCGGGTGTTGATGTTCAGCGTCGTGACAACGGACGTCCAGGGGTTCACATCGGATGGCAGCAGGTTTGGCCTGCCCGCCAGAATATTCACGATCGAGGACTTCCCGGCCTTCACCTGCCCCACAAATGTGACGCTGGCGTTAAAATTCTCCATGCGCGTCTTCAGCGTGGCCAGACGCGCCGAGGAGCGCGCATCCGCCACCTCTGTCAATTGGTCGATCTGAGTCGTCAACGCGGACATCGCCTCTGTCATTGGTGACAGAGCTTCATTTCCCACGGACAGAAGGTGGTCGTTGCGCGCCATTTATTATCCTCCGGTTCCTGTTGCCGCCATATGAGCCGCCGAAACATCCGGCATTCCACCGGTCGGCAGGCCCGAGGTCGAATCGATGCGCGCAATCAAGTCCAATGCATTACCCAGAATCGCAGCTTCGGTCCGGGGTGATATCGAGTCATAGGAATGGGCGTCAGCCAACACCTCGATCGAGCTGAATCGATCGCCATTTTCAAGACAGGCCACGCGTCGACCCGTCGGAAAATCCTGAGACTTATGTGCAGGCAGCGGCATTCTGGCATTCGCCATCAGATACCGTTCCCCGGAATGTGTCCGGAGTGCGATGCCAAACCCTGTGCCGGGATAGTCCCGGTTCAGCGATTTCAGCTCGCCTATGAAACTTTCACGAGCAAGCGAAACAGCGTCTTGCTCGGCGGCAGCAGTATAAACATGATCGGTCACGATGAGAGACCCTTGTGTTGGAGTTGAGCAGGAACTCGTATGGTGCCATGTGGCGAAAAGACTCATTAACTCCTGCTGACAATCAACAACGAACACCGGGGTGTTATTTTGACGCGAATAAGATTTTTTGGGGGTTGAAATGTGGCGCAATTGTGGTTGCGCTTGCAGCAGTCTTAATCAACTTAAAGCTGAAAACAGCCCCGCTGCTGAATTTCCTTTCATCCCAAGGGCGTCAAGCAGTCGAATTACCAATTTTAGCTCTCGCACTCGCGCACAAGCTTTGCTATGCACCGCCTCAATGCGATGCGGCTGCATCGGGTTGCGGGTGTGGCGAAATTGGTAGACGCACCAGATTTAGGTTCTGGCGCCGCAAGGCGTGGGGGTTCAAGTCCCTCCACCCGCACCATATTTTCAATTCAGTTTAAACGCCGTAACGGGCCATGAACATGTCGACCGCTTGCATGGCGACTGCGTCAATTTCAGTCTGGCTGAAACTGGTCTGAATGCCGAATGCCGCGCGGCCCCACAAACCGACTTTGCACAGTTCTGAAAACTGTTCAGCTGCCATGTGAACGTCTTCAACCACTAGTTCACCTTTGGCGACAGCTTTTTCTAGATACGCTGCCATCTGCCTTTGTCCGTTCTGCGGACCAGCCTCATAAAACGCCTTACCAAGTTCCGGAAACCGGTCGCGTTCGGCCACGCAAATTCGAAAAACCTGCTGCGCGAATTCTGACAACAAAAACGCGGTGAGTTGCGTCGCTGCAATTGTAAGAACTTCACGCGCGGGTTTGGTCTCATCGATCATCGAGATAATACGCTGCGCCATCAGGCTGCATTCGGTCTGAGCGACCTCGGTAAAAAGCAGGCGTTTATCAGGGAAGTAACTATACAAGGTCGCCTTCGACACTCCTGCGGCGCGCGCGATGTCGTCAACACTGGCACCTTCAAACCCATCCGCCATGAACACCTCTCGGGCACCCCGCAATACCTGATCGAATTTGCGGCCGGTGCGATGGATGGTGGCGGCTTGCGTCATGGTTCCCCCTTGGCTGAGCTTTTACAGCGAATCTATAAACCGAGTGGTTCAGTTTCAACGATTCTCGCGACTTGCCGGGATTTGAGTGGCTGACGTGACTTCAAACCCTTGTGATCCTTGCGCTTGCAGTTAACAGAATCCGTGCTAACACCCTGTTCATGGTCGAGATTTTTTTGCGCACCCTGCCCTTTTTTGCAATCGTCGGCCTTGGGTACTGGGCCGGTCGCAGCCGGTTCTTTCCTGAACAGGCGACCGCATATCTGACCAAATTCGTATTTTTCTTCGCGCTCTCGGCCATGCTGTTCCGATTTGCGGCCACTTTGCCCTTTCAGCAGATATTTGACGGTCGCCTTGTCGTTGGCTACCTGATCGGGACTGCGGCGGTCTATTCCGTCGCGACATTGGTCGCGTACAGCCGGGGTCTGACAATCCCAACCGCAGCGGTCGAGGCGCAATGCGCGGCAATAGGAAATGTGGGTTTTCTGGGCCTGCCGATGCTGGCTGTGTTGTTCACCGAAGCTGCAATCGGGCCGGTGATGCTGTTGCTGACCGTTGATCTTGTGGTTTTCTCCTCCCTGATCGTCATTCTCATGAATGGAGGAAGTAGTGGGCGGCTGAACATAGACACGTTGCGCCAGATTGGGGCAGGACTGCTGAGAAACCCCATGATTCTGTCGATCTCAGCGGGGATGATCTGGTCTGCTCTGCGCATTCCCGTGCCTGCGCCAGTGATAGATTTTTTGACGATTCTGGGCGGGGCGGCCACTCCCGGCGCGCTCTTCGCCATCGGAGCTTCGCTGGCAACCAAATCTGCCGAACGCGTTCAGATCGCTGGCTGGCTGAGCTTTTGCAAACTGGTTCTTCATCCGCTTTGTGTCGCCACAATGGTCATCTGGGTGGTGCCGGTCGCGCCGTTCACGGCGATGGTCGCGGTTGCGGCCTCTGCCCTACCCGTTGCAGGCAACGTCTATATGCTGGCCGCCCACTACCAGGTCGCACCGCAGCGGGCGTCAGCGGCCATCTTGCTTTCCACCATGATCAGTATTGTGACCGTCCCCCTGGTTATTGGCTGGGTCAGCGCAATGTGATCCTCTTCATCAGCAAAAAACGCGCTGTCCGATTCAACTGCACTTTACGTAAGCGCTGCGGAGCGTTAGCGATGGCGCAACCGCAATCTGAGGAGGCTACCTGATGGAAACCCTGTCTGAAAACGCGTGTTTTGGTGGTGTGCAGGGTGTCTACCGCCACGCATCTTCATCCTGCAGCTGCGACATGACCTTTGGCTTGTTTCTTCCTGCAGAAGCGAAAGATGGCCCGGTGCCGGTACTTTGGTATCTGTCCGGCCTGACCTGCACCCACGAAAACGCTATGACTAAGGCCGGGGCTCAAGGCTGGGCTGCGGAACAGGGCATCGCATTGGTCTTTCCTGACACTTCGCCGCGTGGCGAAGGCGTTGCGGACCACGAAGACTATGACCTGGGCCAAGGCGCCGGTTTTTATGTCAATGCAACCCAGACCCCTTGGGCACCGCATTTCCGCATGTGGGACTACGTGGCCGAGGAACTGCCTGCCCTGCTGGCGGAAAACTTCGCTGTTGATGAGGAACGGCAAGGGATAACCGGGCATTCCATGGGCGGGCACGGCGCATTGACACTGGCAATGAACTTGCCGGGTCGCTTCCGCTCGGTTTCGGCATTTGCACCGATCTCAAATCCGACAGGCGCGGATTGGGGCCGCAAACAACTGAGCGCATATATGGGAGACGATCCCGATGCGTGGGCAAAGCACGATTCATCAGTTCTGATGCGCGAACAAGGTTTTGACGGACCCGTTCTGATCGATACCGGAGCCAATGATCAGTTTATCGACCTGTTGCGCCCGGAAACTTTGGCGCAGGCGATTGCAGAGCGTCGCCAACAAGCCACCTTTCGATTGCAGCCGGGTTACGATCATTCATATTTCTTCGTGTCCACCTTCATGGAGGACCACGTCACCTTCCACGCCGAGGCGCTGTACGGAGACTGATGCATGGGCAAATTTGACTATGATCTGATCATCATCGGATCGGGCCCGTCGGGACGGTCGGCGGCAATTCAGGCGGGCAAGTTGCAGCGGCGGGTCCTGGTCGTTGACCGCAAGGACAGGTTTGGCGGCGTTTCGGTTCATACCGGCACCATCCCCTCCAAAACCCTTCGGGAAACCGTTCTGAACCTTTCGGGCTGGCGCGAACGCAGCTTTTATGGCCGGTCCTACCGGGTCAAGGACCAGATCCGCGCCGAGGATCTGAAAGCGCGATTGCACATGACATTGGATCATGAGGTCGATGTTCTTGAGCATCAGTTCAATCGCAATCACGTTGAAACATTGAACGGCCTGGCAACGTTCGTCGGCCCGCAAACGATTGAGGTCGCAACAGATGCCGGGGAAACCACCCGTTTGACCGCTGCCAAGTTTTTGATTGCAACAGGCACCAAAACCTATCGGCCAGATTATGTTCCGTTTAATGGCAAAACCATCGTGGACGGCGACGACTTTCTTGAAATGGAAGCCATCCCCCGGTCGCTTTGCGTGATTGGTGCGGGCGTGATCGGAGTGGAATACGCCACCATGTTCTCGGCCTTAGATGTTCGGGTGACCCTGATTGAGCCGCGTGAGTCTTTTCTGGACTTCATCGACAAGACACTGATCCACGACTTCACCCACCAGATCCGCGAAAACGGTGTAGATTTGAGGCTGGGTTCTGCGGTCGAGAAAATCGAGGACGCGGGTTCTCATGTCGAGGTCACGTTGGACAATGGCCGCCATGTCCGCGCAGAAATGCTTTTGTTCGCAGCAGGTCGCATGGGCGCGACTTCGGCTTTGAACCTTGATGCTGTCGGGATCGAGACGGATCATCGCAACCGGATCAACGTGGATCGCAAAACCTACCAGACTTCGGTGCCGCATATCTATGCCACCGGCGATGTGATCGGTCACCCCTCGTTGGCATCGACCTCATTGCAACAGGGTCGCGTCGCGGCGTGCCATGCGCTTGAAACGCCGACTCTCCCCGAAAGCCCATGGTATCCTTACGGTATATACTCTGTTCCTGAAATCTCGACCTGCGGCATGTCCGAGGAAGAGTTGCAAGAACGCGGTATCCCCTATGAGGTCGGTGTGGCACGCTTCCGGGAAACTTCCCGCGGGCATATCATGGGTCTGGAACATGGTATGCTCAAGATGCTGTTTTCGTTGAAAACCCGACGGGTTTTGGGTGTGCAGATCGTAGGCGAAGGTGCGACAGAATTGATCCACATCGCGCAAGCCGTACTGAACCTGAAAGGCACGGTAGACTATTTCGTTCAGAACACCTTCAACTACCCGACGCTTGCTGAGGCCTATAAAATCGCCGGTTTGGACGCATTCAACCGCATGCCGATCCCGGACGAATTCAAGGTGCGGAAAGCTGCTAAAGACAAACCGGTCGAGAAACGGGCGAAACAGGCGTGACGACCCTTTTTGTTGATGGCGATGCCTGCCCGGTAAAGGCCGAGGCCGAACGGGTCGCCACCCGCCACAAGGTCGAGATGAAGTTGGTCTCGAACGGGGGCCTCAGGCCCTCGCCCAATCCTCTGGTGCAAGTTGTTGTCGTGTCCGAAGGCGCTGATGAGGCGGATAAGTGGATCGCAGAGCGATGCGGAAAGGGTGACGTCGTGGTGACGTCGGACATTCCGCTGGCGGCAAAATGCGTTGAAGCTGGTGCACGCGTTTTGCGCCCAAATGGCGAGGTGTTTACGGCCGCAAACATAGGCCAACAACTTGCCATGCGCGATTTGATGGCCGATATCCGCGCCTCCAACCCGCTTGGCGTAGGCGGGGGCGGAAAGCCGTTCAGCAAGGCGGATCGGTCGCGGTTTCTGGACGCTTTGGAGCGGGAACTGCGCGCCGCGCAACGCCCTTGATCGGATCAACGCCGTCGGGACTTGCAGAATCCTCTAACGGTTGGTTCAGTCCGTCAAATCGGGTTTTCAGAACAGGAACAGATCATGCCAATTGAAGCCGTCATCTTCGATATCGGAAATGTCCTGATCGAATGGCGGCCCGAGCGCTACTATGATCAGGTGATAGGTGAGGACCGTCGCCGCGAAATGTTCGCCGAGGTTGACCTGCACGGTATGAATGACCTGGTCGATCAAGGGCATCATTTTACCGATACGATCTATGACTGGGCTGAAAAATACCCAGACTGGCGCGATGAGATTCGGATGTGGCACGATAAATGGATCGAGCTCGCTTCGCCGGCGATCCCCCATTCTGTTCGCCTTCAACGCGCATTGCGGGCCAATGGTGTTCCGGTGTTTGCGCTCACGAATTTCGGCGTTCAGAATTTTGACTATGCGACCACCGTTTACCCGTTTTTAAACGAATTTGACCGGCAATATGTTTCAGGCCGAATGAAAGCCGTGAAACCGCATCAACCAATCTACAAAATGGTCGAAACGGATTGCGGCCTGCCGCCGAGTTCTCTGCTATTCGCGGATGACCGGAAGGAGAACATTGAAACGGCTCGCGCGCGCGGCTGGCAGACGCATCACTTCAAAACATCGCAGGGATGGGCGGACCGGTTGGTCGCCGAAGGCTTGTTGTCCTCCGAGGAAGCAGCCTAGCTTAAGCCGCCGCTGCATTTGGCCGCGGCTCGCGGATCGGCAAATGAACGATGGCACTGAACGCGCCGATTGCGACACCAATCCACCAGACTACGGTATAGTCGCCGTACTGGTCATACATCCGGCCCCCCAGCCAAATTCCCAGGAAACTGCCGATCTGGTGGCTTAGGAAAACTAACCCGTAGAGCGTGCCCATGTACCGCAATCCATAGAGATGTGCGACGAGGCCTGAGGTTAACGGAACGGTGGCCAACCACAAAGATCCCATCACCAGAGAGAACACGATCACCGAAAACGGCGTGATGGGAAAGACGATAAACGCCGCTGCCGCGATGGTTCGGACCGTGTAGACCGAAGCCAGCAAGTATTTCTTTGGAAAGTGGTTCCCGGCCCACCCCGCCAAAAGCGTTCCACCGATATTGGCCAATCCGATCAGCGAAATCGCAATCGCCCCCAGTGCTGATGTGGTCGTGATGCCGATGGAATGCAGCACACCCCCGGGCTGAATCGGACCACACATCTCGGTAACAAAGGCCGGAAAGTGCGCTGTGACAAAGCCCAGCTGATAGCCGCAGCTGAAAAACCCGACCGCGATCAGCGAGAATGAGGGGTCACGAATGGCCTTGTTCAGTATCGCACCCATGCTCTCTTCAAGCTCGGCTTTTCCGACTTGCTGAGGCGCGCGCATGAACGGCAATGTCAAAATTAGGGCCAGAATGGCAATCGCGAACAAAATGAAAACCTGCTGCCAAGGCATGAATGAAAGCATCCATTCGGCCATGGGGGCACCGACCACCTGACCAAAGCTGCCTGTCGCTGTGACAATCGCCAGCGACATAGACCGGTTCTGATCAGACGAGGCGCGCCCTACCACGGCCAGCACCACCCCAAATCCGGTTCCGGCGATACCGAATCCGACCAACCAAGCATACATCTGATGGCCAAATGGCGTCACCGACCAAGCGGACAGGACCATGCCCGCCGCATAGGTCAAGGCCCCGATTATGATTGCGCGACGATCCCCAATCTTTTCGGCAATGGCCCCAAAAATCGGCTGACCAATCCCCCAAGCCAGGTTCTGAATCGCAATCGCCATGGAAAAGTCGCTGCGCAACCACCCGAATTCATCCGCAATCGGAATCTGAAACACCCCGAAGGACGCGCGCACAGCGAAACTGACCGTAATGACAATGCACCCAACGACCAGAATCGGGTTCAACAATCGGCTATATTGCGGCATTGGGGCTCCGAGGCTTTGGTTCGACTGTTGTCGTTCGGATCACATCGCTGGTCAATTCAGGAGTTTTGCGCGCCTGGATAAGCAAAATTGATGTGTCGAAGAAAAGGTTTCTTTTCAACACCAGAGGCGGAGGTTATGCCTCGGGTATGACGGATCCGATTGCCCTATACGAGGCCCGCATAGCGGAAGGCACCCTAACGCGAGACGACGCGCAAGAAGCGGTTCTACCTCATTTCGACCGCATTCGTTCCGCGTTGAAGGAACCGGTCAAACGCGGCTTTTTTCGCAAGGCTCCACCGTCTCCAAAGGGCCTTTACCTTTGGGGTGGCGTCGGGCGCGGCAAGTCGATGCTGATGGATATGTTTGTTGAAACCCTTGACGGTGTCCCATGTCGACGGGTGCATTTTCATGCGTTTATGCAAGAAATCCACAGCGGTCTGCATCAGGCCCGTGCAGATGGGGTCGAAGACGCGCTGATCCCTGTCGCGCAAAAGGTCATTCAATCGGCGCGTGTCCTGGCCTTTGATGAAATGCAGATCATCGACATAACTGACGCAATGATCGTCGGTCGGTTGTTTGATCTGTTGCACGAAGGTGGCGTGGTCGTCGTTACCACTTCGAACAGGCACCCAGATGACCTTTATAAGGATGGGTTGAACAGGCAACTGTTTCTGCCTTTCATCCAACACATCAAGGAAGAACTTCAGGTTTGGGAATTGGTCTCGCCAACCGATTACCGACAAAACAGGCTTAAGGGATCACCCGTCTATTTCTGCCCGATCGGGCCTGAGGCCAGGGCGAAAATTCGGGCGGTTTGGACAGATTTGTCTGGCGGGCCTGCGGAACCCTTGTCCCTGAATGTCAAAGGGCGCGAAGTGACTCTGCCCGCGTTTCGCAATGGGGTCGCGCGCGCATCGTTCTATGACCTGTGCGGGCGTATGCTGGGACCTGCAGATTTTCTGGCAATTGCCGAGGCTTTAAAGGTCTTGGTGCTTGAGGACATCCCCAGACTGTCCCGCAATAACTTCAACGAAGCCAAACGCTTTGTGACCTTGATCGATGCATTGTACGAAGCAAAAGTTCGGCTGATTTGTTCCGCCGCCGCCGAACCCGAAATGCTGTATGTCGAAGGCGAGGGCACGTTCGAGTTCGAACGCACCGCATCGCGCTTGCGTGAGATGCAGGATCAGGATTGGGGCCGATAGCGACCTACCCGTTTTCGCGAAGTACGTTTCCGGCGAGATACAGCGAACCACAGATCAAAATCCGTGCACTCGGCTCTTGGTGAAGAATGTCGTCCAATGCTTCTGAAACAGACCCCGCAACCTGAGCGGGCAGGTCTACCTTTGCGGCAGCCGCCGCCGTTTCCTCGGCGCTCAAGGTGTTCGTCTCACCGGGGATGGACACAGCTGTCAGGCTCGCCGCTTGTTGTGAAAGTGGCCTGAGATACCCGGTCACATCCTTCGTGTTCAGCATTCCGCAAATCAAATGCGTCGGGCGCGTCGGTAAGGCCGCCAGAACATCCGCCAGTGCAACACCGGCAGCGGCATTGTGGCCTCCATCCAACCATAGCTCTGTCCCTTGGGCCTGGTCGACTAATGGGCCAGATTTGAGCCGCTGCATCCGCGCAGGCCATTCGGCCTTGGTAACCGCGGCCTCGTATGCGTCATCACCCAGATTCAAATGCCGTAATACCGCCAGCGCAGCACCAGCATTCTGAATTTGATGTGCGCCTAACAGGTTCGGCATCGGCAAATCGCGAAGTCCCGTTTCGTCCTGATAAACTAATCGCCCGTTTTCCTGATGCACATGCCAATGCTGGCCATGCACAAACAAGGGCGCGCCAAGCCGTGCGGCGGTGTATTCGATGACCTCCAAAGCTTCATCCGACTGAGGCCCGACGATGCAAGGCACCCCTGCTTTGATTATCCCGGCCTTCTCGGCTGCGATTTTTCCCAGGGTGTCGCCCAAAAACTGTTCATGATCGATGGAAACAGGCGTAATGACCGTGACCGCAGGTTCACCAATGACATTCGTGGCGTCCAGGCGGCCACCCAGACCGACCTCAAGCAAGGTATAGTCCGCACGAACACGGCTGAAGGCCAGCAGTGCAGCGCATGTGGTGATCTCAAAATACGTGATATCCGCGCCGCCATTGGCAGCATAGCATTCGTCAAGAACGGCTGTCAGATCTGCCTCGGTTATCAACGCGCCTGCCAGACGTACACGCTCGTGAAAGCGCGCCAGGTGCGGCGACGTATAGGCATGCGCACTTAGCCCTGCCCCTTCGAGGCCCGCGCGGATCATAGCCTGGGTCGAACCTTTGCCGTTGGTTCCGGCAATATGGATCACGGGTGGGATTTTAATTTGCGGATTGCCCAGTGCATCCAGCAACCGCCAAACCCGGTCCAATGTCAGATCAATGATCTTCGGGTGCAGCGCCATCATCCTCTCCAGGATGACGTCCGACGACTGACCCGTCATTTTTGACCTGCTTCCTCAGCTGCAGATTCTTCGGGTTTGGGTGCGGGCAGATCACCTTTGACCGCAGGCGCCTGGTTCATCAGCATGCGTGTGATGGTGATCAACTCTTCTCGCATCTCGGTTCGTTTTGTGACCCGGTCCAACATCCCGTGATCCAGCAGGTATTCTGCACGCTGGAACCCTTCCGGCAATTTCTCACGAATGGTCTGTTCGATCACCCGAGGACCCGCAAAACAGATCAGCGCATTAGGCTCGGAAATGTGTACATCACCCAGCATCGCATAGGACGCGGTAACCCCGCCCGTGGTGGGATGAGTCAAAACGACAATGTAGGGCAAGTTTGCTTCTTTCAGCATTTCCACCGCGACGGTCGTGCGCGGCATCTGCATCAGGCTGAGAATGCCCTCTTGCATGCGGGCACCGCCGGCAGCCGAGAACAGGATCAGGGGCCGCTTCAGCTTCACCGCTTCTTGTGCGGCCGCGATGATCGCGTTGCCCACATACATGCCCATAGATCCACCCATGAACGAAAAATCCTGCGCGGCTGCGATGATTGGGGTGCGCCCGATCTCACCCGCCGCGACCAACATCGCTTCTTTTTCGCCGGTCTTTTTCTGGGCGGCTTTCATCCGGTCGGGGTATTTCTTCTGATCGCGGAACTGCAACGGGTCGTCGTTCGGTGCAGGCACGTCAACCTCGGTGAAAATACCGCCGTCAAACAGGTGCCCGAACCGGTCGCGCGGCGTGATCGCCATATGGTGATCGCACTGTGTGCAGACATTCTGGTTCTCAGCCAGTTCCCGGTGGAACAGCATTGTTCCGCACTCATCGCATTTGTGCCAGAGGTTTTCAGGCACTTCCCGGCGCGAGAAGATCGAGTTGATCCGGGGGCGGACGTAGTTTGTGATCCAGTTCATGTCGGAACCTTGGCTTGTGCGGCGTTGACGTCAAATAAGACGCAACGGAAGGAATTGCAATCAGCGCCTTAGCACAAGCCGCGCCGCCAGCCATCCCACAATCATGATTGCGAAATCGACGATTAGCCAGGGTCTAAGGGCCTCGGAATCCGTGGCATCGTACGGAAGGTGGAACAGGGCTAGGCCACTGAGGGTGTCAGGTAAGGAAATCAGCAACAGCGCTGTCAGATTATTTACGAAATGCAACGCGATAGCAGGACCCAACGATCCCGCCCGCGCCGTCAGATCCGCAGTCAGAAGGCTGAAAGTAAAGGCCCAAACTGCCACCATCACCGCATTTTCGCCGGTCGCCGTGGGATCATAATGTCCAACGGCAAACAGGATTGCAGGAACGCCCATCCAAAATAGTCGCGAGTTAAAACGCGCGGCCAAACTTTGCTGCATATACCCGCGAAACAGGATTTCCTCGGCGCTGGTTTGAATCAGCACGGCGGCCATCGACAACGGCAACAGCAAGATCCAACTGGGCAGAGGCAAATTGGGCTTCAGCGGTGCTCCAAAGCCATATGGCGGTAAGATCAGAATAACCACGCCCAGCACTAGCAACGCTTTGAACACACTCCAAAACTGCCCCGTCACCAGTTGCCATGGACCGAAGATCGAAGACAGCGATCTATGCTGAGCCACACGGGCCGCAAACGAAACGCCGAGCGTGACGAAGGCGAAACTCGTCAAAACAACAAGCACGGCAAACGGTGAAGAACCGTCAAACACCTCGTTCAACTCTTCCTCTGGGCCAACGCCCGCCAACACGGCCAGCAACACGGCATTCATCACGAAGATGACGGCCAACACGATCGCCAGACCGACAAGCAGACGCCAGATTTCCGGATATTTTCGGGCTTCGACCAGCAACAGCTCCTGACGGCAATATGGAGTACTCCGCCCGTCAGACGCCATCGTCAGTCCTGATCAATGGAATAGTGTCATCAGTGCTGATCGGCGTATTGCTGTCGCGCAGGCGTTCAGCGGCGGTCGTCAAATATCCTGCGACAGTGACCAATAGCTGAACCGCAACCCCCGCATCACTTTCGATGACAGCGCGCAATTCTTCTGCTCCGATCCGTAAAAACGCGCAATCGGTGTCGGCCACAAGGTCCAGTTGTCGGGTTTCGCCCGTAATGATTGCAAGATCACCGATCAGGCGCCCAGGCTCGATCGTTGAAAGCGCGCGCATTTGCCCGTTTTCTTCCATCCACTCCAAACGCGCCTGCCCCGAAATACAAAGATATGCCGCGTCCGGAACCTGACCACGGGAAAATATGGTCTGTCCTGCGGCCGCTTCGTACCATTGTGCCGAAAACGCAAGCAAACGTTGGTTTCGACCATCCAGGCGTGAAAACAACTCGGTCGAAGAGATGATCTTGAGCTTGCGGCTAAGGTCGTCAGACGCGGTATCCTCTGTTTCGACATGTGTGCGGGACACGCCATCAATTCGACCGTCTTTCACATCAATAAAGAGATCATAAGCTTCAGGATGGGCAAAGTGATCCTCCATGAAGATCATGATCGAATCCGGCAGCAACTCCCGCAATTTCAATCGGGTTCTCAGACGGCTTTCTGAATCGTGACTGGCCAGAATCTTGTCGAGGATCAGGATGTCAGGCCGTTTGATGCCGGCCCGGGAAAAGGCGGCCCGTTCTTGAAACACCGTCGGCAGGTTGTTCCCACCCAATCCCGACGGCAAGTCATAGATTATGGCCGCCACGCGACGCCGGAGACCGGCCTCGTTCATCGCTTCGGCTACGACGTCCTCAATCTCATCCGCTTTTGCGCCCGCCATCAGTGACACGCGCCCATACAGCGCGTTTTCCATGGCGGTCAGCCGCGGGACATATGCATCGGGGCGAATAGGAAGGAACATGTCCCCCATCGTCCGGCGTAGCTTTTCCGATTGATTCCGCCGTATCGAAAGGATTTTCTCTTTGTACTCCTCGGGAAAGCTTGGACCGATCTGTTCGGCCGTCAACATGAATGGCACGGTCAGCAAAAGCGCGCGGTCACTGTCGCCGACCGCATCATCACCCTTGGTCTTTTGGCGTTCCTGAATGTCCAGCAATCGGTGGTACATGTCTTTTGACATGCCTAGCCTAAGAAATAATGGGTGATCCGCCCCGTCGCGACCAAAGGTCTGATTGAGGATGCCCAGAATGGCCGCTGAAATGCTGAGCGCATCATCATCCAGATCATGTCTCGCGAGCATGGAAAGAAACTTCCCGTCGCCCGCCAGAATATCCGGAGCAATATCCTTGGACGGCGAGGCAAAAAGCAGGTTGCCACCAAGAGGTACAGCCGGGTTGAATTTGTCGGGATCAAACCGATAGACGAATTCGTCCAGTCCTTTGTCCTGAAGACGTTTGGCGACTTCGTCTCGCAGCTCGACGATTTCTTGCGCCAGAACCGGGTGAACTTTTGGATCAAATTGCGTTCGCAATGTGCGCCGGAACATGAATTCATCAATGCCCATGGCTTCGACCAGTTCGAACCACCAATTGCGAATCTCTTCGACGCTGTTTAGCCCTGCCAACCCAGGGTCCAGCCATTCGTCACTGAGCGAATCCGGAGGATTGCCAGCGCGAACTGCTTCGATCTGTCGGCGCGTTGGCGATTTTGTTGCCTCGGCCTCATGCTGCGGGCGCGTGCGCAAAGGCATCATCAGGTTGTCGCCCAACGTGCCATCAAACAGGTAAGGCCGTGAATAGGCATAACCAAAACGGGCCGCGATCACGGATTGGTGCAAGTCTTTCAAATTGTGCCCGTCAACAAGGACCTCTCCTTGCACCGGCAACAGTTCCCGCGTGAGCAATTGGGCTAGCGCGGCACGCTCGGAGGCATGGGACGACCGGATCGCTACCCGCGCGCCCTGCGGGATCGTCAGATCAATATCCTCGAGAATAGTTTTGCCGTCGTCATCCTGCACGGTCACGTTGCGCAATTCGATATCGCCGGTCAGATGTGGTATGGTTTCGGGTTCGCCGTCGAACAAATGCTCGGGGATCATGTCTGACGGGGCAAAACGCTCGGTCACGACCTCCCATCGCAGCGACATGTCCTGCACCTGATTATAATAAGTCAGCAAATCCTTCCACGGCCCGCTCAGGTCCTTGTATGCCCCCAATGCAGCGACCAGCGCACCCACCGTTACCTCGCCTGTGATCGCCAGATACCCGCCGACGGAATAGAACAGGAACGGCGTCATCTGAGTGATCAGATTGTTGAGGAATTTCATGAAGAACTTTTTGTTGTAGATCTTGAACCGGATCTCAAACAAAGTGCCCAACCTGTGGCTGAACTGGGCCAACCGATACCGCCATCCGCCATTGGTTCGAAGATCACTGATACCGGCTGCGCTTTCACCAATTTCAGAACTCAGGTGCCGGACCTCCTGAATTCTTTCTTTATTCAACAGGTTGATCTGTCGCTGCAATTTCGGGATCAACCAGGCCTGCAACGGGATGAGCGCGATGCTCGCCAGCCCGAACCAAACGCTCTGCATGAACAGAAACGTGACGATTGTCATCATCTGACCGAATTGGAACACCGGCTGGGCAATGGCATCGCCCATCAGGCCGCCCATCGGCTCGGCCTCGGATGTAATCATGGAAACAAGCTCGCCCTGGCTTGTGGTCGCGAAATAGGATTTCGGAAACCGCATGGTGCGATTGATCAGAGTGAACCGCAGGCGTCGCAGCATCCGCTCGGCCAAAATGCCTTTCATCGTGTTGATGCGCATTTTCATCAGACCGCTGGCGACAACGGTGGCCAAAAACGCAACGCAGAGGATCAACAGGTATTGAACCTGAGTCACCGTGAATCCCAACAGCGTCACAGTATTCGCAGGGGCGCCAATTGCATCATTGATGATCTGTTTCGGCAATTCCAGCGAGGCATATAGAAACGGAAACGACAAAACCGTCAGTGCCAGCAGCACCAACTGTTGTTTCTTTGAGTGCTTCCAGATGAAAGAAAATAGGGTGGGTTCCATGCCCCTGCCTCATTGTGACTACGTATTGTGCCGGGTCAGTGCCGGTCTGCTCTGGCGGAAAGAAGACGGTAAGCTGCGGCCCATCCTAATGCAAGAAATGTGGATGCGTCCGCAAGCGGTTTCCATTCGCATTGCGCGGTAAGGTTCACTTTTGGGTAATTTTCATTTCCAATGCTAACAGCGGGGTTTGTCCCTGGTTTGTTGATAATCTAAAGAGCGGAACGGGTTCGGGGAAAAGGGATCATGAACAGAATTCTGGATCGCTACCTTAATGGAAAAACCTTGGCGCGGTGGCAGCGGGCCGGCCAATCGGCGGGCGACGCTGCTTTGCCAGATCTGCGCAACCAGCGCGATCAGGCAAGGCATCTCAATCTGGCATTGAACCGATTTCTGAAAAAGGCCGACGGACGGTTGACCCGCCCTCTAGTCGGCTCTGTTCAGTTTCCGAAACCTCTGGGTACCGATTGGTCCTGGCGTCCTGATATCTGGCGCGAGCCGCTGAACCGGACTGGTCTGGCGTCAGCTCCGCGCAAGGCCAAGATGGACGGGCAGGTTACCTTGTTTCACGATTGCAATCTGGCCGAAATCTCGCTGCATCAGATCCGAAACCGCAGTGACCGCGATCTTGCTCCTTTTGGTCTTGCTTTGGAAATCTTTAATTTTGCAGGCTCTTTCGTTTCGCTTTCAGTTGAACTGCCTGCGGATGTCGCTCGGGATCTAAGCCGACAGCATCTGATGCGCGTGGACGCCGCCATCACGGCGGAACGGTCGACCGAAGTTTACACAAGGCTCAACATCCAGCATGGACCCAACACTGAACAGGTTCTGCGCGGGCTGGACGTGTCGGACCGCTCATCATCGGTGGATTTCGACCTTGCCCATTTGCAACTGAACGAGCGAAGAATAGAGAAATTGTGGCTGGATGTGATTATTCAAGACCCCGCGATGAACAGGATTGACCTGCGCGATCTGACGTTTTGTCGTCACCACCGCGCCGATATGTAAGAGTCATGCCATGAAACCACCAATCCTGACACCGACCCGGTTTGAAAATGCTGTTTGGGAAGGGCTTGTTACCAGCGACACGCAGCCGTCGATCGAAGCGTTCCTTCACGGAGAACAAATTGAGGCTGTTACGGTCGATCCCGTGCCCGAAGGATGGGCCGTACAAATACCTGTCCCAGCGACAGCATTGTCGGATGGCGTGCACAGCATAGTCATTCGCGATGCGGCGACCAAGGACACTCTTGGAAGCTTTACAATCATTGCGGGCCTGCTCGCCGCAGACAGCCTTTTGGCCGAGGTTGATTTGTTGCGGGCGGAACTGGACATGTTGAAACGCGTAGTCCGTCAGACTCACAAGCCGGGTACCTAGCCTTTTGAAGGCGCGAAAACTGATATTTGGACTGTCAATCTATCTTTATTGATTCATCCGTGCATCATGTTTGGTACTTTTCAAACAGGTGGTCATTTGGAACGCAGCAGTATCATAAAAGTCATCGCATTGATGGTGACAGGATTTGGAATCGGCATCGATTTCACAGGTGCCTTGATGTTGGTTCCCGCAATCGAAAGCAGCTTTGACGCTGATATCACCAGCACCCAATGGGTGTTAAACATCTACGCTCTGTTCTTCGCGATGACCATGGTGGCAGGCGGACGTCTGGGCGACATGTATGGTCACCGAAAGATGATGATCATCGGCCTCTCGATTTTCCTGTTCGCGTCTGTGCTTTGTTATGTGTCCCCGGGTCTGGACTACCTGATTGGTGCCCGGGCTTTGCAGGGTATCGGCGCGGGATGTGTCTGGCCGTGTACATTGGCCTTCGGAGCGACAAAAGTGTCCAAGGAAGAACATCGCGCGCTGGTAATGGGCCTGATTTTGGCGGGCGTTACCACGGGTAATGTTTTCGGCCCGATGATCAGCGGAGCCGCGGTCAACTTTGGAGACTGGCGACTGTTTTTTCTGGCCAACGTCATCTTCTCTTCCATTTCAATGACCGTGGCCATTTTTCTTATGGAGCGGGAAACCCAGCACAAACAGGGCGAGCACATCGATTTTGCCGGGATGGGCGTATTGTCGTTTGCGGTTCTGCTCTTGCTTTACGGGTTGGACGTCGGTGCAGATTGGGGATGGTCCTCTGTTCCGATTTTACTTCTGTTCTTTGTTAGCGCGGTGTTGTTCGTTCTTTTTCCGAGGGTGGAAAAACGGGTTAAAGAACCGCTTTTACTACCACAGCTCATGCAGAACCGAGAGTTTCGGATCACGCTTGGGCTGAATATGTTCAACGTTTCCGCCGCCTTCGTGGGTTTGTTGTACTTTCCGCAATATATGCAGAAAGTTCTTGGGTGGTCGGTGTTCCAATCGGCGCTGGGGCTGACCCCCCTGACCATCTTGTTGGCGGTGGGATCGATTGTTTCGGGCACGCTCTATAATGATTTTGGACCCAAGCGATTGCTGTTCTCGGGTTATGTCTGCGCAGCAGTCGGATCGGCAACCATTGTCATATTGCCGCAAAGCCTTGGGTATTTTCAGATCCTGCCGGGTATGGCCATGATTGGCTTAGGTGCGACTTTGACTGTCGGTCCGTCCGGGACCGCCGCCGTCTGCGCGGTCAAGCCCGAGCGCGCCGGTCTTGTTGGCGGGCTCAGTTTCATGGTTCACCTTGTCTACGGCGCAATATCGGTCGCCTGCGCGACGGCCATCATGTACGTTACAAGCCTTTCAAGTCTTGGCAGACAGTTAAAATTTGACGGCATTGATCTGTCAGCCGCAGATCAGAAAATGATCAACGGCAGTTCGCTGACATCGGATTCCGCGCGCGCCGTGATGCAGAAACTCGGGTCAGGGGACGCCGAGAAAGTCAAATCCGCGATTCAGTCGGCGTTTGACAGCGGAATGAACATGGCTTTCATATTTGCAATGCTCTCAGTCTCAGTCGGCATTCTTCTTGCGGTCATGCTGGATGAGAAGAAATTGCACAAGGTAGAAGGCTGATTGCCGCCAACAAAAAAGGGCCGCATTTTTTGCGGCCCGTTCCTTTGTTCAATCGTCGGATTACTGCGACGGCCCAGTCGGGTTGAATGCGGACAGCCCTTTCAGGATATCAATGGCATAGGCCAGTTGATAATCTTGCTCGCGCAGTTCCGCGGTTGCCTCAGCTTTCGCGCGATCTTCTTCGATCTGGCGGATTTCATCCTCGCTCAGACTGTCGTTATTCAAGCTGCCGCGCAAATCGGCTTCTGACCGGCTCCGCACATTGGTGTCATCTTCTTCCTCATCCACAGCGCTCACGCGAGGCTGCTCAACGATGATGTCGGGGCTGACACCAAGAGCCTGGATCGAGCGGCCAGACGGTGTGTAATACCGCGATGTTGTCAGGCGCATTGCACCATCCCCGCGCAACGGCATGACGGTTTGGACCGAACCTTTTCCAAAGCTCTTGGTCCCAACCACGATGGCCCGGTGATGATCTTGCAGCGCGCCGGCAACGATTTCGGATGCTGACGCCGAACCGCCATTGATCAGTACAACAATCGGCTTGCCGCCTGTCAGGTCGCCCGGGGTCGCGTTGAACCGCTCGCCATCTTCTGGGTTGCGGCCACGGGTCGAGACGATCTCGCCTTCATCCAGAAATGCGTCGGACACCTTGATCGCTTGCGTTAGCAAACCGCCAGGGTTGTTGCGCAGGTCCAGCACGATACCGTTGACGTTTTCGACGCCACCCGCTTCGTCAATCTGTTCCTCCAAACCTTCCTTAAGGTTGGGGTAAGTCTGATCATTGAATGTTGTCACACGCAAAACGACACTTGTGCCTTCGGTGCGCGCACGCACCGCCGTCAGTTTGATTGTGTCGCGTATGATGGTGACATCGAAAGGATCAGTCTCACCCTCGCGTACAACGGTAATCACAATTTCCGATCCCACCGGCCCGCGCATCAGCTCAACAGCCTTGTCCAGCGTCAAACCCAGAATGCTTTCGCCATCAACATGCGTGATGAAGTCTCCGGCCTCAATTCCGGCCTCGTCGGCAGGGGTGTCATCCATAGGAGAGACGACTTTGACAAAGCCTTCCTCTTGCGTGACTTCGATGCCCAATCCACCGAATTCGCCCCGCGTCTGGACGCGCATCTGTGCAGCATCGTCAGGCGACAGATATGAGGAATGCGGATCAAGTGACGTCAACATGCCGTCGATGGCCGCTTCGATCAGCTCTTCAGTTTCAACCTCTTCCACATATTGCGCGCGGATGCGTTCAAAAATATCGCCAAACAGATCCAGCTGTTGGTACACACTGGCTTTGCTTTCCGCTTCCTGCGCCAGCAAAGGTCCTGCGATCTGAGTGGTTACGATGATCCCTGCCACGGTACCGGCGATTCCGGCCATCACAAATTTCTTCATACTCGTTTATCCATCCTTGTCAGTCCGGAACCACGTTTCCGGATCCACGGGGCTGTTGTCTTGTCTTACCTCTATATAGAGCGTTTCTGACCGGTCAGTTCCAGTGCCATCACTGCTTATTGACATAATAGCGCCAATTTCCGGGGTTTCACCCGGCATCAATCCGACCGGAGAGCCCTTGGGGATCACTTGCCCTGGCTGGCCATAGACTTCTTGCAAGCCCGAGAAAACGAACAGCAATCCCGGCTGAGGTTCAAGTATGACCAGATTTCCAAGTTCAAGCAGCGGCCCCCTGTAGCGGATCGTCGCCGCAGTGGGCGATACGACCAAGGAACGCGGGCGCGTGCCCAATACAAGGCCTGGCCGGGTCACTCCGGCGGCATCCGTCTCGCCCGCGCGGTGCAGGATGACACCCTGAGTCGGCAATGCGATCCGCCCCTTCATCGCCGAAACATCCGCATCTGTCGCGGCGATTTCTCCCTCCGAGATTTCGGACAAGCCGCTGGCGAAACCGTCAAGCGTTTCGGTCGACGAAATCAGAATGGCCGTGCGAACCGGATCTTCGACGAAGCGCAGTGGAAGATCAGTTCTGTCCGCGATGGCCTCGCTCAACCGGGTACGAGCGTCCTGCACGCCGGTCAACCCCTCGGTCAGTGTGTCAGTGGCGCTTTGCTGTAGTTGCCGCAGGGTTTGGACCTCGTGCACATCCCGCGCAAGTTCCCGAGCTTGCGAATTCAGACCCGGCGTTACTTCGGACAGCATCATGCCCGTCCGTGCAGCACCAAGCGGCCCTGATGGATGCAGCATCAGAACAGGCGGAGCCGTTGTCTCAATGGTTTGCAAAACGCCCAGCAACTGCGCGATTTCCGCCTCCTGCGCACGCAATTCCGCCGACAATTGTGCTTCGCGCAGCGTCGCACGGCGCAACCCGTCGCGCATGGCTGTCAATCCGGCTTCGTAGGCCTGAATCGTCTCGGTCAGTGCGCGAACCCGGTCACGCGCGCTGTCGGCCTCGGTCAATGCGACCGAGGCGTCTTCGAGCATCTGAGCAGCCTCAAGCGCCGCCTCAGACGGGCTTTGCGCAAATACCGGCACGGACCAGACGAGCACCCCGGCCAAGGCCAGACGCAGAGTCATGACAGCAAACTCTCCCCAGTCATTTCCGGAGGTTTGGGCAATTGCATCAGATCCAGGATGGTTGGCGCCAGATCCGACAGGCGCCCGGATCTCAGCTTAGCTCCGTCCGGCCCGCCGACCAAAGCCACCGGCACCGGGTTCAGCGTATGTGCCGTGTGTGGACCGCCGGTTTCAGGATCGACCATCATCTCGCAATTGCCGTGGTCGGCCGTCACAATCATCGCACCACCGGCCCTTTCCAGGGCAGTTATCACCTGCCCCAACCCTTGATCCACCGCCTCGCAAGCTTTGATAGCGGCGTATAAATCGCCAGTGTGGCCAACCATGTCAGGATTGGCATAATTCGTGACGATCAAGTCATAGCCGCCTTGGATCGCCTCGACGAATTTCGTGGTCACTTCGGCTGCAGACATCTCGGGCTGAAGATCATAGGTCGCGACTTTGGGCGATTTCGGCATATATCGGGCTTCGCCCTCTTCCGGCTTTTCCTTGCCGCCGTTCAGAAAGAACGTGACATGCGGGTACTTCTCGGTTTCGGCCAGACGAAACTGGCGCAAACCTTGCTTGGCCACCCATTCGCCAAGGGTGTTCTTGATGTCCCGCTTGGGGAAAACGGTGGTCATATAGGCGTTGTGGCCATCAGAATACTCCACCATTCCCTGCAATGCTGAAAGGTTTGGTCGTGGACCAGTTTCGAATTCTGCGAAGCCTGACTCACCAATCGCTCTCAGGATTTCGCGCGCTCGGTCCGCACGAAAGTTAAGACAGAAAAAACCGTCACCGTCTTTGACCCCAGAATACCCGCTCACTACGGTCGGAACGATGAATTCATCGGTTTCCGACTGGTTATAGGCATGATCAACGGCCGCATGCGCCGTGTCGACCACCCTGCCCTGCCCCTTGATCATCGCGTTGTAGGCTTCTGCCACCCGCTCCCATCTGTTGTCACGATCCATGGCGAAGTAACGCCCGCAGACCGTTGCGATCGTCGCACCTGCGGGAAGTCTTGCCTCAAGCTCGGCCAGATAAGTGAATGCGGATTTCGGAGCTACGTCCCGCCCGTCCGTGATTGCGTGGAGTGCAACAGGAACGCCCGCACCCGTGATGGCCTTGGCCGCCGCAATGATGTGGTTCAAATGGCCATGAACGCCCCCATCCGAGACCACACCCATCAGGTGTGCAGTCCCGTTTGCAGCCTTCACCTTGTCGATGAACGCCTTCAGGGCTGCGTTTTGGTGGAAAGAGCCATCCTCAATGGCCAGATCGATTTGGCCCAAATCCATGGCCACCACCCGGCCCGCGCCGATATTCGTATGCCCGACCTCGGAATTCCCCATTTGCCCGCTGGGCAGGCCAACGTCCGGACCATGCGTGATCAGTTGCGCATGCGGTCCATTGGCCATGATCGCATCGAATGTCGGAGTGTTCGCCAGGTACGGCGCGTTCGCCGTCGTGTCGTCCGACAGACCCCATCCATCAAGAATGCACAGGACAACGGGTTTCGGCGCGCTCATTTGGGACGTCTCCGGTAACTGCTCTCAGCATGTCTTCTACCCGTTGCACGCTCCGGTTTGAACCAGCTTTTCGCGGGGTGCTGGCAGAATTAATCGTCCTTTCCGACGATATCCATAAATGGTCGTGCCTTACGGCCACGATACTTGACCGTCAGTTCCAGCGGACCGTCATTTTCATCATAGACACCCAGCAAAACGCCCTTGCCCCGGCTTTTGGTTCGCATGTCCATCAATTGCTGCGCAGACCGCGTGGTGCGCTGAGACGGCCTGCGCGCCCAGGCAAACAAATGGTTGTACATCCGAGCGATGACTTCGACGTGTTCCGCGCTGTCACCCAAGTCGGTCAACTCTTGCGGATCATTTTCCAGATCAAACAGGATGGGCCGAAACCCGCCCTCGCAGTGGATTAGTTTCCACCGCTTCGTCGCAATCATGAACATGACCGCATCTCGGACCGAGACATCCATGATCTCGGCAATCGGAGAGGCTGAATAGTCATATTCACAAATCGCGAATTCTCGCGGTGTTATGTGTGCCTGACCGTGCAGGATGGGCAATAGCGAATGCCCTTCCAGAATGTGGTCAGCAACTTCACCACCGGCCACATCTACAAACGTCGGAGCAAGGTCAATAGACTCGACCAACGCGCCGCAAGTGGTGCCACGCGTGGCGTCCGCCTCGGGGGACGGATCATAGATGATCAGCGGCATCTTGGTGGAAGCATCGTGAAAGAACGTCTTTTCGCCCATCCAGTGATCGCCCAGAAAATCGCCGTGATCCGAGGTCAGAACGATCATCGTATCCTGCATTCGACCAGATTGCTCCATCCAATCAAACAGCCGCCCCATTTGATCATCCGCCTGCTTTATCAATCCCATATAGGCCGGGATCACCGCCTCGCGGACGTCTTGACGCGAGAAGGTCTGGCCAATTTTGGTGTCCATAAAGGCTTTGAGCACCGGATGCGCGTTCTGCCGTTCCGCCTCGGATCGAACCACGGGCAGAACATGCTCCGGCCCGTACATCGAGGCATAGGGTTCGGGAACGATATAGGGCCAATGCGGTTTGATGTAACTCAGGTGACAGCACCATGGGCCATCATGACCCTCCATAAATTCCATGCCGCGGTTGGTCAGATAGGGCGTCTCGCTGTCTTCTTCGGCAATATTAGCGGCTTCGGAAGAATTTTTGAGAAACCAGCCCGACAACACATTGCCGCCCGCATCCAAACCGGAATTGGCAAAGTCATGCCATGGGTTGTCGCTCTCATATCCTTTGTCAGCGAGGTATTCGTTATACCGCTTCGACCCGTCGGGATCGTAAAACCCATCCGGGCCTTCAGGCCGCATTCCGTCGTCCCGCTCGAACACATCGAACCCGCATTCGGCGACCCGCGCGCCGATCAGGCAGTCCGGTTCCAACCCTAAACGGGCCATTCCCTCGGCATCCGCCCGCATATGTGTTTTGCCAACAAGCCAGCAGTCCATCCCCGCCTTGCGCAGATGGTCCCCCATGGTCATCTCGCCGACTTTCAGCGGAATACCGTTCCAGGATGCACCGTGCGAATGCACGTAGCGCCCTGTGTAGGTCGACATGCGAGAACTTCCACAGATCGGCGACTGAATATAAGCGCGTGTAAAACGCACGCCCTTTGCGGCCAATCGATCGATATTGGGTGTGTGCAGATGCGGATGCCCATAGCAACCGAGGTAGTCCCAGCGCAATTGGTCGAACATGATGAAAAGGATATTCTTGGCTTTGCTCATGCCAAGATAGCTATCCTAGCCTTCCATCTGCTGCAGCATCTTTTTGGCGCGTTTGCATTGGAGCTGATCACGCAACGGGCTGTCCGGGTCGATATCCTTGTGGCAGACTACGCATTTGTCAGCGCCTGAGATCGCGTTCAGCCCGCCACAGCTGCCCTTGATCTTTTTGCCCATCAGCATCACGCCCAGCGACATCCCGACCATGATGATCAGAAGCAAAACGAAGGCCAGAATAAAGGTGCTCATGATACGGTCCTTCAGTTCGATCCCAGCAGATCTTTGAACGCGGTGCTTTGTACCGTGATATAGGCATCTTCCCCGCCTGTCACATCTCTGGAGATGAAAAACACGGCAAGTTTATGCTCTTCCGCCAGTTTCAGCCCCGCGTCCTGACCCAATGCCAGCATCGCGGTCGCCCAGGCATCCGCCATCATGGCATTCTCGGCCAGAACGGTCACGGATGTGGTGCGGTGCGTGATGGGCCGCCCCGTCGTGGGGTCGATGATATGGGAATAGCGCACACCGTCCTGTTCGAAGAAATTCTTGTAGTCTCCGGACGTGGCCATGCCCAGATCGTTCAACGACACGACTATTTGGATGGCCTGCGCGCCGGGCTCAGGCTTTTCAATGCCAATCCGCCAGATTTCGCCTTTGTCGTTTTCACCCTTGGCAACCAAGTCACCGCCGATCTCAACCATGTAGTCTTCGATTTCGGCCTCTCGAAGAGTCGCCGCCACGGCGTCGATCCCATAGCCTTTGGCGATAGCGGACAGATTGATCCCAACCGCTGCGTCCGATTTCGCCAAGGTGCCCGCCTCACGGTCCAGATCAAGCAACCGACCTTGCCCCACCTTGTCCAACGCCGCCGTAATTTCCGCATCTGCCGGAACCGGGTCTTCGGGCTTACGTGGACCAAAGCCCCAAAGTTCGATCAGCGGGCCCAGCGTGACGTCGAAGGTTCCGCCGGATTTTTCGTGCACATCTTTTGCCGCTTCGATCACCAGCGCAAATTCGTCTGACACAGGCATCGCATCTGTGCTGCCCGATGCCGAGAACACTGAGACCTCGGAATTTGGGTCCCAGTTGGACATTTTCGCGTTAACCTCGGCCAGCGTCTTTTCAACCGCTTGGGCCAACGCGGCCTCATCCAGATCATCGCCAATAGCTGTGATGTTGAAGGTGGTTCCCATCGTCTCGCCCGACAGGCGGACAATTTCTGGCTCGGTGTCGAACCAGCATCCGGATGCAAGCAATACCAGAGCAAAAGCTGTCAGTTGGCGCATCAGGCAGCCCCTTGAAAAAATGTTGCCCGGCATATGCCAGCGCCCCCGGTCAGAGTCAAACAACGCTCAAATCTCCAGCGGCAGAAACGCAAGCGTAAACAAGCCAATTGCAGCGGGAACACCAAACAGCCAGGCGCGTTTCTGCCAGCCGGGCGGTTGGTTTTTCCACGCCATACGGAAGTTATGACCACAAACCACAACAACAAAAAAGATGAGCGCAGCCACGGGTGGCGTAAGATACAATCCGCTCATTAGTACCGCCAACCCTGCAAATCGCGGGAATGCCAAAGGAATTCGAAATTGCACCCTATACAGTGCCCGCGCCTGCGGTAAGGTGGTGTCAATAATCCATTCCTTTGAAGAAGGAGATCGCTCATGGCTCCAAGCTCTTACCAGCCACCAACCCGTGGCGACAAGGCCGATACGGCGACCCACAGCCAATCGGTCGAGTCGAACCTGTCTCATTCTCAATCGACGGTCGCGAAACTGCTGGAAGGGAAAGGGGACGCGGTTTTTTCCGTCCGACCCAATGACACCATTCATTCGGTCGTGGACATCCTCAAGGAAAAACGCATCGGAGCGGTGGTCGTCGCGGACCAGAACGGAGCGCTGCAGGGAATCCTGTCGGAACGCGATATCGTCCGGCGCATGGCCGAAACTCCGGGTCAGACGTTGCCACAATCTGTCGAGGACCTGATGACACGGGATGTGCAAACCTGTTCGCCTGATGATCCAATGATGAATGTCCTCAAAACCATGACCGAAGGACGCTTTCGCCACATGCCGGTCTTGAAAGACGGCAATCTGTGTGGCGTCATCACCATCGGTGATGTGGTGAATTTCCGCTTGAACGAACTGGAATACGAAGCGCTGAAGATGAAGCAGATGATCGTCGGCTAGCAATCTCTGTCCGCCAGCCCACTTCGACAATACCACTTGACGTTCAATGGCTGAGCGTTTTCCTCACGGTCATGTTTGACACAAAACTCGGGTAAGTCATGAAACGAGTCCTCATCACCGGAACCGCCGGGTTCATCGGGTTCCACCTCGCCCGGCTGCTGCTGGAAGAAGGCTTTCGCGTGCATGGGTATGACGGGATGACCGACTATTATGACGTCGCGCTCAAGCAACGCCGTCATCAGATGCTGCTGCAGAACCCGGCTTTTTCGGCAACGGAAGATATTTTGGAGAATTACGACCGTCTCGCACAGGTCGGGGAAGAGTTTGAACCAGACGTCATCATCCACCTCGCCGCACAGGCAGGGGTGCGTTACAGCCTTGAAAACCCGCGCAGCTATGTCGAATCCAACGTCGTTGGCACATTCAACGTCATGGAAGTAGCCCGCCAACACGAGATCGAGCACCTGCTTATGGCATCGACCTCATCGATCTACGGTGCCAATGAGGACATGCCGTTCACCGAGATCGACAAGGCCGATCTGCAACTGACGATCTACGCGGCCACCAAAAAAGCCAATGAGGCGATGGGGCATTCCTATGCCCATCTGTGGAACCTGCCGACCACAATGTTCCGTTTCTTCACCGTTTACGGCACGTGGGGTCGTCCTGATCTGGCCTATTTCAAATTTACCGACGCGATCCTGAATGACCGTCCGATCGACATTTACAACAATGGCGACATGTATCGGGACTTCACTTATGTCGAAGACCTTGTACGCGGTATTCGCCTGTTGATTGACGCGGTGCCGGAACGGCCGGACAACAAAGACGACATCTCCGCGGGGGACAGCCTGTCGCCTGTCGCCCCGTTCCGTGTGGTGAACATCGGGAATTCGGAAAAGGTACGTTTGCTCGACTTTATTGAGGCCATCGAGGATGCATTGGGCAAGAAGGCAATCCGCAACTACATGCCCATGCAAATGGGCGATGTGCCTGCGACTTGGGCAGATACAAGCCTTTTGCAGGAATTGACCGGTTACAAACCGCAAACCGACATCCGGACCGGCTTGGCAAAATTTGTCGACTGGTATCGCGAGTACTACAACGTCCCGGCCTAATAAAAAACCGGCGCTTGCAGCGCCGGTTTGTCAAATTACCCGCCGAAATCGTCCAGCATGATGTCTTCGCGGTCCACTCCCAGGTCCAGCAGCATGTTGATGACCGACTGGTTCATGATTGGCGGACCACACATATAGTATTCGCAGTCTTCCGGCGCCGGGTGGTTCTTGAGGTATTCCTCGAACAGAACATTGTGGATGAAGCCGGTATAGCCTTTCCAGTCATCCTCGGGCTGCGCATCCGACAGGGCGACGTGCCAGTCGAAATTGTCGAACTCCTTGGCCAGAGTGTCGAAGTCCTCGACAAAGAACATCTCTTTCTTCGAACGCGCGCCGTACCAAAAGCTGATTTTGCGGTTTCGGTTCTCTAGCCGCTTGAGCTGGTCAAAGATATGGCTGCGCATCGGGGCCATGCCCGCGCCACCCCCGATGAACACCATCTCTTTCTCGGTCTCCCGCGCGAAGAACTCACCGAACGGACCCGAGATCGTCACTTTGTCACCCGGTTTCAGGTTGAAGATATAAGAGGACATCTGACCCGGCGGGATGCCTTCCGCGCCCGGAGGCGGCGAGGCCACGCGGACGTTCAGCATGATCATGCCCTTCTCGTCCGGGTAGTTGGCCATGGAATAGGCCCGTTCAATCGGCTCACTCACAACAGATTTGTATTGCCACAGATTGAAACGATCCCAATCCTCGCGGTACTCTTCCTCGACATCGAAATCGGTATAGGCCAACTGGTGCGCTGGCGCTTCGATCTGGATGTAGCCCCCGGCGCGGAAGTTCACGTCTTCGCCGTCGGGCAGGTCCAAGGTCAGGGCCTTGATAAAGGTTGCGACGTTTTCATTGGACCGGACCGTGCATTCCCATTTCTTGACGCCAAAGACCTCTTCCGGAACTTCGATGTCCATATCCTGCTTGACCGCCACCTGACAGGACAGGCGGTCGCCGCAAGCAGCTTCACGCTTGGTGATATGGCTTTCTTCAGTTGGCAGGATCGAGCCGCCACCTGAATGCACCTTGACGCGACATTGCGCGCAGGTGCCACCACCGCCGCAGGCAGAAGGCACAAACAGTTTCTCGGCCGCAAGCGTTTGCAGCAATTTGCCGCCCGCTGGCACGGATACCGTTTTCTCACCGTTGATGGTGATGTTCACATTGCCGGTCGATACCAGCCGGGACCGGGCCGCCATGATGAGCGCGACCAGAGCGATCACGATCACTGTGAAAAGAGCGACGCCTAGGGTAAAGGTTTCCATTGCGCCCTCCTTACAATTTCACGCCCGAGAAGGACATGAAGGCCATTGCCATCAGACCTGCGGTGATGAAGGTGATGCCCAGCCCTTGCAGGCCATCAGGGATGTCTGAATATTTCAGCTTTTCGCGCACGCCTGCCATTGCAGTGATCGCCAGCGCCCAGCCAAAGCCCGAGGACAAGCCGTATGTCGCCGCCTCGGCAAAGTTGTAGTCGCGTTCCACCATGAACAGCGAACCGCCGAGGATGGCGCAATTCACGGTAATCAGCGGCAGGAAGATCCCCAGCGCGTTGTAGAGCGGCGGGAAGTACTTATCGAGTACCATCTCCAGGATCTGCACCATCGCCGCAATCACGCCGATATATGAGATCAGGCCAAGGAAGGTCAGATCCACATCCGGAAAGCCCGCCCAGGCCAGCGCGCCCGGTTTCAGCAGGTAATTCAGCAGCAGGTTGTTCGCAGGCACGGTGATGGCCTGAACGACCATGACCGAGATGCCCAGACCCAGCGCGGTCGAAATCTTCTTGGACACGGCGATGAAAGTACACATCCCCAGAAAGAAGCTGAGCGCGAGGTTTTCAACAAAGATGGCCTTTACGGCCAGTGAAATCAGACCTTCCATCAGTGCGCCTCTACCTGCTGGATTTTGTATTCACGTTCTTCCACCTGGTTTGGTTTCCATGTGCGGAAGGCCCAGATGATCAGGCCGATGATGAAGAACGCCGAAGGCGGCAGCAGCAGCATGCCGTTGGGCACGTACCAGCCACCATTGTTGACGGTCTGCAGAATGGTGACGCCAAACAGCGAGCCTGCGCCGAAAAGTTCCCGAATGAAGCCAACCAGCAGCAGGATCAAGCCATAGCCCATGCCGTTGCCCATCCCGTCGATAAACGACGCAACGGGGGGGTTCTTCATGGCAAACGCCTCGGCCCGGCCCATAACGATACAGTTGGTAATGATAAGACCTACGAAGACCGACAAGGTTTTCGAAATCTCAAACGCATATGCCTTGAGTATCTGATCCACCAAAATCACCAGCGAGGCGATGATCACCATCTGAACGATAATCCGGATCGAACCGGGGATCTGGTTGCGCAGGCATGAGATGAAGAAAGACGAGAACGAGGTCACGAAGATCACCGCCAGCGCCATCACCATCGACACCTGCAGCGACGAAGTCACCGCCAGCGCAGAACAGATGCCAAGCACCTGCAGCGTGATCGGGTTGTTGTCGACAAGCGGATCGACCAGCATCTCTTTCTTGGTCTGGGACATCAAATCTCTCCTGCTTGCAGTTTGGCCAGGAACGGAGCATAGCCCGCATCGCCCATCCAGAATTTCACCAGGTTGTCGACACCAACCGAGGTCAGCGTGGCCCCCGCCAGCGCATCGATGTAAAAATCAGGTCCGGCTGCGGGTTGAGACTTGGCGACGGTGATCTGCAAATCGCCATTGTCGTCGCGCAGCTTCTTGCCATTCCACAGGGCTTTCCAGCGCGGGTTGTCCACTTCGGCCCCAAGACCAGGCGTCTCGCCGTGCTGATAGAACTGCAGACCGAAGATGTCGTTACCGTTGTTTTCCAACGCGATAAAGCCATAAAGCGTGGACCACAGGCCGTATCCATGCAGGGGCAGGATCACCTTGTCGAGCCCGCCGGCATCGTCGCGCAGCAGGTAAATCACGCGGTACTTGGACTTGCGCCCAATCCCAGCCGGGTCATCAGCCAAAGCGACACTGAGGTCCGGGTCGCTGGCCGCAGCGATGTCATCAAACGTGGCAGGATCGAATTGGTCATCGAAGAAATCGCCCGTCGCCAATTCCAGCACATGCGGCTCGAACGCGGCGAAGGCCTCGGTTACGTCGACGCCCGGCTCATAGACGCCTGCGACCTGCAGAACGTTGACTTGTTTGTCCTTCAGCGCGTTGGCTTCTTGCACCGGGCGCAAGCTGACCGCTGCGGCGGAGACCACCATGGATGCCACAAGGCACACAGCAACCGCGATGATGATCGTTTTGCCGACTGAGTCCGGCGAGGCGGCCAGAAACTTGGCGAGCGCACCTTTTGGTTCGTTGGATTGCGTATCAGACATGGCGACGCGCCCTCCGTTTGATGTTGGCCTGTACGACAAAGTAGTCGATCAGCGGTGCAAAGACGTTTCCGAACAAGATTGCCAGCATCATGCCTTCGGGGAAAGCGGGGTTAATGACGCGGATCATCACAACCATGACACCGATCAACGCGCCGTAGATATAGCGGCCCATGTTGGTGTGGCTGGCCGACACGGGCTCGGTCACCATAAAGGCCAGACCGAACGCATAGCCGCCCAAAACAATGTGCCAATACCACGGCATCGCAAACATCGGATTGGTGTCCGACCCGATCAGGTTCAGCAGCAGCGAGAAGCCAACCGTACCGGCCAGACAGCCTACGATCAGGCGATAGTTGGCGATCTTGGTCGTCAAAAGGAAGGCCAGACCGATCATACAGGCCAGTGTCGATGTCTCGCCAAAACTGCCCTGAATTTGTCCGAAGAACGAGTTGGCCCAAGTGATCCCGTCGGCCGCAAGCGCCTGTACACCCTCGGCCGCGGTGATCCCAAGAGCGGTCGCGCCTGAGAAACCATCAACCGGCGTCCAGACCGAGTCTCCTGACATTTGCGCAGGGTAAGCGAAATAGAGGAAAGCACGTCCGACCAATGCCGGGTTCAGGAAGTTCTTTCCGGTGCCCCCGAACACCTCCTTGCCGATGACAACGCCAAAGATAATCCCCAAGGTCACTTGCCATAACGGCGTGGTTGCAGGCAGGATCAGGGTGTAAAGCATTGATGTAACAAGGAAACCTTCGTTGACTTCATGCCCCCGTACAGTTGCGAAGATGACCTCGAAAATACCGCCCGCGACCAGTGTCGTGATGTAAATCGGCAGGAAGTACAGCAGACCGTGCAACACGTTGGCAAAAATGCTGTCAGGGTTCAGCGAAATCCCGAACATTTCCAGCAATGCGATCCGCCAACCCGTAGCAGAATCTGGCCCCAAGGCCGCAATCGCGGAATTGGCCTGAAAACCGGTGTTATAAATCCCCCACAGGATGCAAGGGATCGTCGCGATCACGACATAGGTCATGATCCGCTTCATATCCACGTAAGACCGTGCGTGCGGGGCAACGGTCGTGACAGTTTTCGGAGTGTAGATAAAGCTTTCGACCATCTCGTAGATGGGGAAATACTTCTCGTACTTGCCGCCCTTGGTAAAGTTCGGCTCGATCCGATCGAAGAAGCTGCGCAAACCCATGTGGATCAGCCCTCCTTTTCAATCTTGGTCAGGCAGTCGCGCAGCGCCAACCCGTATTCATATTTCGCAGGACATGCAAAGCCCACAAGGCCCAAGTCCTCTTCGTCCAATTCCAGCGCCCCCAATGCCTGCGCTGTGTCCGTGTCCATCACCAATAGAGCGCGCAGCAGCTGCGTTGGCAGGTAGTCCTGCGGCATCAACTCTTCGAATACGCCAGTCGGCACCATTGCCCGGCGGCCGCCGTTCAAGTTCGAGGTGAATGCGTAGAGCTTTTTGGCAAAGGCTGAACCCAGAACCGGCTGCACCGCGTATTTCGACGGCATTGGGCGAATCCACCCCATCGGGATTTGGTCGGGATCCTCGCGGATGATGGTCACTTGGCGGGCGAAGCGGCCAAGAAAGGCTGTTGGGCCCTCGGCCTGTTTGCCCGACAGGATCGAGCCCGAGATAACCCGCGCCGTGCCGTCCACATTGACTTCATCCCGCGTCAGGTCGTCAGTCGAGGCTCCCATGGCCGTGCGGATCAGGCGCGGCTGTCGCGCGCCCGGACCGGTCAGTGCAATCACTACATTAGGGTCGAGATGACCGGTCTGCATCAAACGACCAATGGCGATCACGTCTTGATAGCCAATGGTCCAGACATGCTTTTCACCGGCCACAGGGTCAAGAAAATGAATATGCGTGCCCGCCAAACCCGACGGGTGGGGGCCGGAAAACGCAATGGCTTCGACACCCGACACATCCGCGCCCGGAATCGAGTCGCCATCCTTTTGGCACAGATATGTCTTGCCCTCGGTCAGCTTCGAGATCGCCGCCAGACCGGATGCGAACGCGTCGCCTGCATCGTTGATGACAACGGATGCATCCGCGGCCAAAGGCTCACTGTCCATCGCGGTGACAAAGATCGCTGCAGGGGTCGCGCCCGGCGTCGGCATCTTTGAATAAGGCCGCGTACGGAACGCCGTCCACAAGCCCGCCGCACACAGTTTGGCTGTCACACCCTCGGCCGTGTCAATCTCGCCGATTCCAGAGAAATCAACGCCATTGTCATTGGCGTCCGAAACAGCAATCACGACACTCTGCAATACACGGCGCGCGCCCCGGTTTACGGCAACCACCCTACCGGTCATCGGCGCGACCATCATCGCCTCGGGCGCGTCCTTGTGACAGAACAGAGGGGTGCCACGCTGAACGTCGTCGCCCTCTTGCACCAGCATCTTTGGCTTCAAACCAAGATAATCGCCGCCCAAAACGCCTACCGTTGAATAGTCTGGTCCGGGGTGAATTGTCTGCTCGGGCGCACCCTGCACCGGCAATTCCAACCCTTTTTTCAGTTTGAAAGTTTGCATGTCGCTACGGTCTTCCAAGCCTTTTTCCTGCACTGTGGCGTCTTTACCCCGGCATAGTGCCACAAAACGCCGCAAATGTGGGAGCCCGCCAGCAGCACAGGGCTGCGCACCCCATACCGTTTCAGGCTTCTTTCTGATCAGGGTCCCTTTACGCGGGGAAGCTGCCAAAGGCAAACCCGTTGCGACGGAAATCGACGAAGGAATGCCCTTTTCCAAGGATGAGCCCAAATTCACGCCGCTCGAAAAGGTGTCGCACCTGATTGGCTTCCGGTGTAAGCAGCCGCAATGACAACAGCCAATGACTTGGAAATTTTTCTTGCCGCAACCCCGGGGCTCGAGGTTCCATTGCATGATGAAGCCGTTGAAAAGGGCTTTGCCAATGCGCGGATCGTTCCCGGCGGTGTCACCTGTCGTGGAGATTGGCCCGAGGTCTGGCGTGCAAACCTGCATCTGCGCGGGGCCAACAAAGTTTTGGTGCGCATCGGTGGATTCCCCGCCGTGCATCTGGCTCAATTGGACAAAAGGGCCCGAAAGTTTCCTTGGTCCACAGTCTTGCGCCCCGATATCGCCTTAAAGGTCGAAGCCACCTGCCGTAAGTCTCGGATTTACCATGCCGGGGCGGCCCGGCAGCGGGTGGAAAACGCAATCTCTGAAACTCTGGGGGCCCAGATTTCCAATGATGCGTCGCTTCGTGTTCTGGCGCGCATCGAAAAGGATATCTGCACCTTTTCAATCGATAGTTCCGGTGACCTTCTACACAAACGAGGTCACAAACCTGCGGTTGGCAAAGCGCCCATGCGCGAAACCATGGCGTCGATGTTTCTGCGCGCCTGTGATTTCGACGGCTCGGAACCTGTTCTTGACCCCATGTGCGGATCCGGGACCTTCATCATCGAAGCCGCCGAAATCGCATTGGGGTTGCTGCCCGGCCGATCTCGTCGCTTCGCGTTCGAACAGCTTGCCGGGTTCGATGCCGAAGCTTGGGCTCACATGCGTTCGAGCGTCAGTCAAACCAAATGTGATCAGGTCTTTCTCGGCTCGGACCGAAACGCTGGCGCTATCGATGCAGCCACAACCAACGCAGAACACGCCGGGGTTTCCTTAGTTACGAGGTTTCAGCACCGATCGATCAGCGACATGAAGCCGCCCCAGGCCTCACCCGGACTGGTAATCGCAAACCCTCCATACGGGGCGCGAATTGGTGATGAGAAACGTCTGAGGGCTCTCTATGGCAGCCTCGGCAAAGTTCTGATGTCGCGTTTCAAGGGGTGGCGCGTTGGCATCGTGACCAGCAATGCGGCGCTCGCCCGCTCGACCAGACTGCCTTTGCTGCCGCCCGGGCCTGTCGTTGATCACGGCGGCACAAAAGTCCGGCTTTACAGAACGCTGGCATTGGGCTGAACCCCCGAGAATCCCTCTTGCACATCCAATTGCCGGGGTATAGATCACCCGCCACGGTCGGAGTGTAGCTCAGCCTGGTAGAGCACTGTCTTCGGGAGGCAGGGGTCGGAGGTTCGAATCCTCTCACTCCGACCAAATCAAATCAATTTTCAAATGCAGAGAAATTCTGCCTTTTGACCAGTTAACTTACCCTTCCGCCAACTAAAGTTGCCTCTCACAAACTGACATACTGTTGGTGTGCCGCTCTACGTCCAAAACTCCCGCATTGAAGCAGCAACGCACTTTGCGCTCGACTCATGAATTCTGCCACGCGTTGCATCGTTGGCTGCAGATTGAGCGCGACGCAATCCAGACGCTTTCGCTTGTCAGCGAAGACAATACACCTCTGGCACGCGTCGCTGGATGCGAAAGTGATTGGCCGTTTAACGGCGGGATTGGAACGCTATCGCCGTCGAGGTAATGCGGAGTAAAAAAACCGTTTATTCGTGTCACGTCAGGCGCAGCGAGGTATTGTCAGACTATGAGCAGGACCTGGGACAATGCGTAAATTCGCGCACCTAGTGCAATGCACATAAAGACGCAAACCTAATCGGCTTTCCCGGCCAATTGCGATGCGAGGGTTGGAGCGGAGTAACTGAGCGTACTAACCCTGTAGACCGTGTTTCTTGATTTTATTGTAAAGCGTGCGGGTGGTCATTCCCAGTTCTTGCGCCGTCTGTGCCCGGCGAAAGCCGTTGCGGGCCAAAGCCTCGGCGATCCAGTCGCGTTCTGAAACCGGCGGCCCAGCCGGCGTTTCTTTGGCGGGCGCCGTTGAATCCGGGGCGGGTTTGCGGCGCAGGAATTCGATATCTTTAAGGTTGATTATTGAACCGTCGGATTTGCGGACCGCACGCTGGACTGCAAAATACAGCTCTCTCACGTTGCCGGGCCAGTCATGCTCCAGCATCAGACGCAGCGCGGCGTTTGAGAATTTCGGCGTATCACTAATCACCTGCCGTCCGATATGCAGCGCCAGTTCAGGGATGTCCTCTATGCGTTCGCGCAACGGGGGCAGCGTGATTTCATGACCGGAGATCCGGTGGTACAAGTCCGGCCGAAAGGCTTTGGTCTCGACCTCTGCCAAAAGGTCGGGTGACGACGTGGCAATGATCCTGGCCTCTGCTTTGCGCAGCGTGTAATCTCCGATCCGCTGCACTGTCTTTTCATCTGTAAACTTCAGGATTTTCCCCTGATGATCCGGACTGAGGGCCGTGATTTCGTCAAAAACAATGGTGCTGCCCGATGCCTGCTCCAAAGCGCCGCGCTGGTTGCTGGTTCCGCCAAATGTTCCGGCGGCCTTGCCGAGCAGGTGAACGCCACCTTCGGGTCCGTCCAATGCCGGACAGTCGACAACCACAAGCTGCCTTCGGGCCGAAGGACCCGCCGCGTGCAATCGTTGAGCTGCTCGGCTTTTGCCGGTGCCGGTTTCGCCGATTAGTAGGACAGGGATGTCTTCATACGCCAGATCGTCCAGTTCTTCGCGGATCATCTGCATCGTGTAGGATGAACCGACCAGATCATGCACATTGCTTAAGGGACCGGAGGTGATGCGCGACAAGCTTGGAATAGCCGTGAATCCCTTGGTGACTTCGCTGAGCGTTTGTTCCACGGGCAAGCGATCCAGTGTCGATCCGGCGACAAATCCCTGCACGCCGCAAATCCGGGTGATTGCCAAAGCTTCTTCGGGCGAGGTGATCGGTCCGCCGTGGCAGAGTTTATCGACCGAAGCTGGAACCCCCTCCAACACACGCTCGATCTGCGCCGCCGCTGTTTCCAGTGTCAGATGCGTATTGACGCCAGTATCCCCGCTGGTGAAGCCGATGTTGACGCAAATCGCTGTTGCGCCTGCCTCGACCATCCTGCGGGCCTGCACGTTGGTTTGAACGTAGACAAAGGAATTGAGGCCAGCCTTCACAGCTTCTTCGACCAAAGCAATTTCCCGTTCAAGCCCCAGCCCTTCGCGCTCGATCAGCGCGCCCAGCCGACCGTCTATGAGAGTTGTAGAAGGGAAGTTGCACACCCCCGAAAAGCCCAGATCATGGGTCCGCCGAACCAACTCGGCGATATCCTGAGTGGGATCACTTACAGACAAGCCTGCGAACAGCGGCGCTGAACACCGCCCCAGCATTTCACGCTCGGCAAATTCAAAAACCCAGTCATTGGCGGCGCGCACGGGAAGAAAACTGACCAGAGACGACGCGCCCTGCACCCGAAAACGACCAGCATTCAGCGCCAGAAGATAATCCGCCCCGGCTTTGTCAGCTGCCTTGGCCGTCAGCCCTGAACCGACAACCGCTCCAAACAGGAAGTCCTTGGGTTGTTTTGTCATGTGTCAGCCTCAAGCCAGACCAGACCATCCACCGTCAAAGTGCTGAGCGGAACCGAAGCTTCGTGCCAGCCAGAAGTATAAGCGAAGATCGATACATCCTTGGCCTCGGCCCTGATCGCATCGATCAGGCGTTGGAGCGAACCCAAAACCATAGCGCTGCTTTCCTCGGTCCTGACATCCAGAAGCCCGGGATGCAGCACCAGCCCTGTCAGCCCGGCCTTAAGGGCGGCCCGCGCCTGGCCCATTGAGAGAAAGAAAGCCATTGCCTCGAACCCGGCCCCCTTGGCTCGGGCAAGGAAGTCGTATTCGAACTCGGGCGATGCGGGGATCGTCGACATGGATTGTCTCAGCGTGCCGTCCAGCAAAATGGATGACGGCCAGTTTGTAACGCCCAGATATCCGAGGTCGCGCAATTGACCGAACATCGTGGCCTCGGACCCAAAGGGATCGCTGGCGAGAAGGGCCGCCCAATCACCTTGCCGACGGTTTTCACGCACCTCGCGGTTATGGTCCATTCGAGGCATCACAAAGGCCAAATCTGCCTGCGGAGGGGTCAGCCCATCCAGCGCCGGGCAGAAGATCCGGTTATTCTGATCGGAATTTTCGGTTCTCGATCCACTAAGTGCCATTTTTATCATGGGGTCATTTAGGAAGAAATGACCGGAAATGAGAAGGGATTTCTTATTTTTTCTCAAAATGGTTATGGCGCAACAACGTGGATCTGCTCAACGATCTGATTTTAAACACTAATTTTTTTTTACATTCGCAACCAAAGTCGCCGGGATTTCCGAAACTCATGTCATGGTTTCACTCAACGGGAGGAATCATGACACTATTTCTAATCGTCACCCTGAACGGGTTGACGCTTGCCGCGCTCTATTTCTTGGCGGCCAGCGGCTTCAGCCTGATCTTCGGGCTCATGCGTACGGTGAACATGGCGCATGGGGCTTTGCTGCTGCTGGGTGGCTATGTCGGTTACAGCATCGTTGATGCCACCGGGAGCTGGGGGCTGGGTGTGATCGGCGGCGGCCTTGCTGCGGCGTTCGCGGGGGCCATCGTGCAGGCGGGTGTCTTGGGGTGGATGCAGGGCGATGAATTGCGCCAGACCCTAGCTTCGATTGCGATCTCGATCATCATGGCGGACCTGATGCTTTGGTATTGGGGTGGTCTGACCTATCAGGTTGAATTGCCCGAAGCGCTGGCAGGTGGCCAGCGTTTGCCGGTTCTCGGCGTGGGGTATGCCAATATCCGACTGGCCCTGATGGCATTTGCAGTGGCAACCGGCGTGGCGCTGTGGTTCCTGATCCAACGCACCCGGTTCGGTGCCGTTATCCGCGCAGGTGTCGACGATCAAGACATGTTGCGGGCGCTGGGGTATCCGATCAACCGTATCTTTGTACTGGTCTTCGCCTTAGGTGGGATGTTGGCCGGAATGGCCGGAGTCGTCGCCGCGAGCGCCTTGTCGATCGCGCCGGGAACCGACCTGCAATTCCTGCTGTCCTCGCTGGTGGTGGTGATCGTCGGTGGCATGGGGTCCATTGGAGGTGCCGCACTAGGTGCGCTGCTGGTCGGACTGGCCGAGCAATACGGGCTGGCCTACGCCCCCACATACGGCGTGGTGTTCACATTTGCCATTATGGTTCTGGTTCTTGCCATCCGCCCGCAAGGTCTCTTGGGGAAGGCCGAGCTATGAAACATGTGCTGATCCTCATCCCGCTGCTGATCCTGCCCTTCGTGCTGAACGACTTTTGGCTGACGCAGGTTGCAACGCGATCACTGATCCTTGGGATCATGGCTTTAAGCCTCAGCTTCCTGGCAACATATCTTGGCGTCGTATCCTTTGCGCAAGCCACGATGGCCGGAATTGCGGGCTACACCATCGCCTTTTTCGGGCCAAACGCTGTCGGCATCGGAGTGCAGCTGCCCTTCTGGATTTCAATTCCGCTGGCCTTGTTGCTGGCGGTTGTTTCGGGCGGGCTGATCGGTCTGATCGCGCGCCGGTCGCGGGGCATCTATGCCATCATGATCACCTTGGCGATTGGGGTGGCGTTCTTCTACTTCACGCGCCAGAACTATTCCCTGTTCAATGGCTGGACCGGTTTCTCGGGCGTCCGCGCACCCGAAATCGGAGGCATAAGCCTGCGCAACCCACTTGCCTTGTACCTGCTGTCACTTGGCACTGCCGCGTTGGCGCTGGCATTGGTCAGCGGCTTTGTCCGCTCGCCGCTGGGCTTGACCATTCAGGCCGTGCGCGATGCACCGGGACGCGTGCTGGCACTGGGGATTTCGGTCACCACGCCCATTGTTGCGGCCTTTGCCTTCTCGGGCCTGCTGGCCGGGGCTGGGGGCATCCTGAACGTCTGGTATCAGGAACGCATCTCATCCTTTTCGGTCGGCCTTGGTCCGATCATCGACATTCTCATCATCTCGGTCATCGGCGGCTTGCGCCATCCGGGCGGAGCGTTCGTCGGCGCGGTGGTCTTTGTTTTGCTGGATACATTCGCGGTCGATCTGATCGACCGCGAACGCTTCAACACGCTGATTGGCGTCGTGCTTCTGCTGATAGTCATCGTAGCACCTGGCGGGCTGCAGCAACTGGCAAGCGATTGGATGGCGCGACTACGCCGCCCCGAAACCAAGAAGAAATCAACTGTCTGAGCAAACTCATAGGGAGGAATCTGAAAAATGAATAAGCTCAAAATGGCCGCATCGGCGCTGGCGATCAGCGTGATGGCGGTTCCGGCATCCGCCGAGGACATCAAAGTCGGGGTCATCTCGATCCTTGAGGGCGCGTTTGCCGCGCTGGGTCAGGACGGCATTCGTGGTGCGGAACTTGCGGTGCTGGAAACCGGAGGAGAGGTGGACGGCAACAAGATTGAGGTCATCACCATATCCTCAGATGCCAGCCCGGACAGTGCCGTGAACGCGGCGCGTAAATTGATCGAGCAGGATGGTGTCGATATCATCGTTGGTCCTTTGTCCGGCTCAGAAGGTCTCGCGTTGCGCGATCTGTCGAAATCCTATCCGGCTGTCACGTTCCTGAACGGATCGAGCGCGGCACAGGACACGACGCTGCGCGACAGTTCCGACAACTTCTATCGCTTTGGTGGCGACGGCGCGCAATGGATGGTCGGCGTTGGCGACTATGCCTTCAATGACATGGGCTACAAATCCGTGGCCGTCATCGCCGAGGATTACTCGTTCCCCTACACGCAGGTTCTGGGTTTCATGACCGAGTTCTGCGAGGCTGGCGGTAAGGTGCCCGAGAAATTCTGGACCCCGATTGGCAACAAGGACTATTCCTCGGTCGTCTATTCCATCCCGGATGATGTGGATGCGTTGTTCGTGGCGCTTGGCGGTGCAGACGCGGTCAGCTTCCTGACCCAATACAGCCAGGCGGGCGGTGACAAACCGATCATTGGCGGCTCGATCACAATTGACCAGTCGATCCTGGACAGCAAAGGCCCATTCAAGAAACTTCTGGTGGGTGCGCCCGCAGGTACGCCAACGGTCAGCGATTTTGATGGCGACGAATGGAAAGCCTTTACGGCCAGCTATACCGAAGCCTTCCCTGACGGTTTCTCGGCCCCGTCGATCTTTGCACATCACTACTACATGAGTGCAAAGGCCGCGATGCTGGCTCTGGATGAGGTCGACGGCGATTTGTCCAATGATCAGGCTGCCTTCCGTGCCGCGTTGAACGATCTGACTTTCACCACCCCCACCGGCGGCACCATGCGTCTGGACAAGAACCGAAACGGCGTGATCGACAACTTTGTGACCGAGGTCTACGAGCGTGAGGATGGCACGCTGGGCAACCGCGTGGTCAAGGTTGTGCGCGATGTGGATCAGCTGCTGGGACAGGACGAAGAAACCTTCCTTGCCGCAGGTCCGGTTAGCCGGGACAACCCTTCGTGCCCATAAACCACTCACATACCAACGCCAATGCCCTGGAGGTCCGGGGCATTGGCAAACGCTTTGGCGGGTTCTGGGCGGTGCAGGATATCGACCTGACCATCCGCCCTGGCGAGCGGCGCGCGATCCTGGGGCCGAACGGGGCGGGCAAGACCAGCCTGTTCAACGTGCTGACCGGGGATACCAGCGCCACGGCCGGTTCGATCACGCTGTTTGGCGACAGCGTCACGCGCGAGCCGATCAACAAAAGAATTCAACGCGGGCTGCGGCGCACCTATCAGCACGCCCACCTGTTCAACGGCCTGACCGTGCGCGAAACGCTGTTTCTTGCTGTGGCCGGGCTGCGCGGCAGCTGGCGTCAAGTGCTGCCCTTGCGCACCGGCGATGACCGACTGGCCGAGGCCGAACGACTGGCGGAAACCGCTGGCGTTACGGACGTGCTGGACCGCGAGGTCTCGGAACTCAGCCATGGCCAACGGCGGCAGCTTGAGATCGGGATCGCGCTGGCCGAAAACCCGAAGATTTTGTTGCTGGACGAACCGGCGGCGGGGTTGTCGCCTGCCGAACGGCCCAAGCTGAGCGCCTTGCTGATGTCACTGCCCAAGGATGTGACCGTGGTGCTGATCGAACACGACATGGATATCGCCCTGCAGACATCGGAAAGTGTTTCGGTGCTGTATAACGGGCGCATGCTGGCCGAGGGCTCTCCGGACGAGATCATGCGCAACGAAGACGTGCACCGTGTTTACATCGGGGGCGCTCATGGCCACTGACGCATTGTTGGACATTCGCGGGCTGGACCTGCGCTATGGCTCAAGCCATGTACTGCATGAGGTCGACCTGACGGTTGGCGTCCGCCCTCTGGGCATTCTGGGTCGTAACGGCATGGGCAAGACCAGCCTGTGCAACGCCATCATGGGCCTGCACCCGCATTCGGCGGGGGAAATCCGGTTCGATGGCAGCGACATGACTGGCCTGCCGCCCGAAAAACGCGCGCAGATGGGAATTGGCTACGTGCCGCAGGGACGGCGGGTGTTCAGGTCTCTGACCGTTGAGGAACACCTGAAGATCGTCGAACGCAAAGGCGGCGCGTGGTCGATTGAACGCGTGTACCAGACCTTTCCGCGCCTCAAGGAGCGTCGCCGCAATCTGGGCAACCGCTTGTCGGGTGGGGAACAGCAGATGCTGGCGATTGGTCGCGCGCTTCTGTTGAACCCACGCCTGATGGTTCTGGATGAACCGACCGAGGGGTTGGCCCCGGCCATCGTCTCGGATGTGATCGACCTGATCGAACTGATCGCAAGCGAAGGCATCGCGGTGCTGCTGGTGGAACAGAACATGCATGCGGCGCTGGCCGCCGTGCAGGACGTGGCCATCATGGTTGGCGGAGAAGTTGTCGAGCGGATGACGGCAGAGGCGCTGGAAAACGATCCGGCGATGCAGAAACGCCATCTGGGGCTGGAACCCGGGCAATCGGGCTGAGGGAGGGAGAGACGATGACAAAAAGAGCTTACATTGTCGGAACCGCCGATACCAAGGGGCCGGAATTGCGATATGTGCGCGACCTGATCGATGCGGCGGGGATCGAAACCGTGCTGGTCAATGTCGGCACCAAGGGCGGCGAAACCGGTGTGGATGTCAGCGCCGCCAGCGTCGCCGCCTGCCACCCCGATGGCCCGGCGGCGGTGTTCGTGAATGATCGCGGGCAGGCCGTGACCGAAATGGCCCGCGCGCTGAGCGCCTTTGTGATGGGCCGCGACGATCTGGGCGGCATCATCGGGCTGGGCGGTTCGGGCGGCTCGGGGATCATCGCGCCCGCGATGCAGGCTTTGCCCATAGGAGTGCCCAAGGTACTGGTCTCGACACTGGCCTCGGGCGACGTGTCGGCCTATGTGGGCGCGTCGGATGTGAACATGTTCCACCCGGTGACGGATGTATCGGGGCTGAACCGTGTCTCGCGCCGGTTGCTGGGCAATGCCGCACACGCGCTGGCGGGGATGATGGCCAACCCGGTGCCCGAAGCCCCCGATGACCGCCCCGCGCTGGTCCTGTCCATGTTCGGGGTGACGACCCCGGCGGTGCAGGCGATCACAGACGGTCTGTCCGATGACTTTGACTGTCTGGTCTTTCACGCCACAGGCAGCGGTGGCCGCTCGATGGAGCAACTGATCGATCAGGGCGACGTGGCCGGGGTGCTGGACATCACCACCACCGAAATCTGCGACCTGATCGTGGGCGGTTTCCTCAGCGCGGGCGAGGACCGTCTGGACAGCATCGCACGCAGGAAATTGCCCTATGTCGGCTCCTGCGGCGCGCTGGACATGGCGAATTTCTGGGCCCCCGAGTCGGTGCCCGCACAGTTCAGCGGGCGCAACTTCTATCACCACAATGCGCAGGTCACGCTAATGCGCTCGACCCCCGAAGAATGCGCGCAGATCGGCACATGGATCGGCAACAAGCTGAACGCCTGTGAAGGCCCGGTCCGGTTCCTGCTGCCGCTGCGTGGAGTCTCGGCGCTGGATATCGAGGGCGGCGCGTTCCACGACCCTGCTGCCAATGACGCGCTGTTTCAGGCGCTGCGCAATACGGTGAACCAGACCCCGACCCGGCAACTGGTCGAACTGGACCTGCATATCAACGATCCCGCCTTTGCCGAGGCGGCGATCACAAATTTCAATGAAATCTACAATGAGAAGGATACCTGAGATGGCAGTCACGGGACGCGCAGAAATCCTCAGCCGCCTTCGGGCCAAGATCGCCGCAGGCAAGGTCATCACCGGCGGCGGCGCAGGCACCGGCCTGTCCGCCAAATGCGAAGAGGCCGGCGGCATCGACCTGATCGTGATCTACAATTCGGGCCGCTATCGTATGGCCGGACGCGGGTCTTTGGCTGGGTATATGTCTTATGGCAACGCCAATGAGATCGTCGTCGACATGGGGCGCGAAGTGCTGCCCGTGGTCAAAAACACCCCCGTTCTGGCCGGTGTCAACGCCACCGACCCGTTCTGCATCATGGACAAATTTCTGGACGATCTGGCAGCGATGGGCTTTGCCGGGGTGCAGAATTTCCCCACCGTCGGCATCATCGACGGCCGGTTCCGCCGCGAGCTGGAGGCGACGGGCATGTCCTATGATATGGAAGTCGATATGATCGCCAAGGCCCATGAACGCGATCTGCTGACCACGCCTTACGTGTTCAGCGCCGAGAACGCGGCGGAAATGGCCAAGGCCGGAGCAGACGTCATAGTCGCGCATTTCGGCCTGACCACCGGCGGCGCAATCGGGGCGGGCGACAGCGCGCCTGATATTGCCGAATGCGCGCGCCTTTACAACGAATGGGCCGCTGCTGCGCGGGCCTGTCGTGACGATCTGATCTTTATTTGCCACGGAGGTCCGCTGGCCGAGCCGGAGGACGCACAGAAGTTTTTGGACCTGTGCCCCGATTGCCATGGCTTCTACGGTGCGTCATCCATGGAGCGTTTGCCCACGGAACGTGCAATCACAGCCCAAACCGCCGAATTCGGCAACCTGCGGAGAGGTGTTGAACGCTCTAAAGGAGTCGCTTGACGACAAAACGCTAAGGTTCAGAACTATTTCGTAACCAAAACACTACCGGAGAATTGGGATGATCGGAAAATTCATGCTGTCGGCGGAAACACCGCAGGAAACGCTTGATTGGGGCAAGTTGAAGTGGATGAGCAATCCGCCCGCAACGGGTGCCGGGCAACTCACGGTGATTGAGGTCAGCCTTGCGCCGGGACATGGCCACGATTTTCACAAGCACCCCGATCAGGAAGAGGTAATCTATTGCGTCGCAGGCAAGGTCGAGCAGTGGCTTGGTGAAGAAAAGCGGGAAATGGGGCCGGGGGACTCGGTTTTTATCGGTGCAGACGTGGTCCACGCTACGTTTAACATTGGTGATCACGATGCAACGCTTCTGGCCATTCTGGGACCATGTGTCGGAGAAATGGGTTACGAGATTGAAGATGTTGCGGATAAGACGCCTTGGAACAGCCTGCGGTAGATCCAAAAAAACATAGCGCCAGCTACATTCACATTTGCACGCTACCCAATAGAATCTGGATTTGGCAATCTGGCCCAGAAGCTGAATGGTGATGGGAAGCTTGTTCTCTAATTTGGACGGAATCAGGGTTGATCAACTGGGTGTCCGTTGCCAGGTCAGTAGGGCCATTTGGGGATTGGACGCTGTGCACCTGCCGGGCCGACAGGACTGGGTTGGCCCGACCGAGAATATCAACCCGTGTCTACGGACTTGCAGTTCAGCGGTTATGACGACGCACCGCTTTACAGAGAGAATGCGAATTGTATGGGCAGACTGTCACCTTTTCAAAAATTGTAGAGCCCGTCACTGCAGATTGGTAGCATTACACCATTCGGGAAGCGCCATGAATGGCCAGTTTTGACGCGAAGTAGCGGCGCGGTGATCCGCGATCTGGGAATGCAAGCAGATGCTGCGTCAGCAATAGCAGCAACTGCAACAGTCCGTTTTGTCCGCACTGTTCCTGTTGGTCAGCCAACTTGCGAACGGCTGCGATGGCCTGGTGCAGTCGTTCGTTCGTGGTGCGGTGAACCAGCCTGAAGAGCCCAACTCGGTCATCGCCTTTTCTCGCTGCGCGTGCACGCGGCACGGAAATCGCCGCAGATGCTCGGTCCAGTACGCCGCATGGCAGCGGAGATTGCCGCCGTTCGTTCATTGCGCGGAGAATTTCGACAGCAAATCACGGGTCGCGGGACCAATCGCCATTTCGCTGCAAAAGGCTTCAAAGTCTGGTGAAGACGTATCAAGACCACGGTGCCCGGCACCTGGGGTGGAAACCGGTCATTCGCTGTAACCGAAAAACTCTCTTTGATTGTGACAGGTTTCGGGTTCCGAGCAGAAATTAAAACAAACTACGGGGCTATGGGAAGCTGAAGCGTAACGCTTGCTCCTTTTTCGACTTGGTTGATCGCGGCCACTCCTCCGTGGCGCTTCGCTACAGCTAAGACAATCGACAACCCTAAACCGCTACCTTCGGAATATTCCAGCTGCGAAAATCGACTGAAAACAGCTTCGCTTTGTTCGGGTGAAAGGCCGGTTCCGTCATCGGATACGGTAAGCTTTACGTTCTCGCCTTCAGAGCGCAGCGCGACTGAAATTTGGCTCAACTTAGTCCCACCGTGCTTAACTGCGTTGTCCAGCAGGTTTTTGATGGCCTCAGTTAAAAATACCTGATCCCCTGAAACCGTAATTGTCGAGTCCGGCATTGTGACTTCAAAATCGATCCCTTTTGTGAGGATATGAACGCCCATGTCAGCGCAGGCTTCTTCCACAACCGCACGGAAATCAATCTTGTCCATCTGATCCTGATGTGTAGGTTGCCGCAGTCGTTCCAGTGACAATAGTTGTTCCGCCACTGTAGCCGAATTCTTAGCCGCTGCCACCAGCTCGATTATCCGTTTGTCTTTGTCCTCATCTGTTTTTGCATCGCGCAAAGCCTCAGCCATGGACTGGACCGCAGCCGCTGGATTTCGCAATTGATGCGCGGCTTCTGAGATAAACACCTGATGGGCGTTGATGCTGTGCTCGACCTGCCCAAACAGCCGGTTCAAGGTCTGAACAATTCCATGAACCTCGACCGGGACCGGGCGTTTGATTTTGCTCAGGTCGTCAGGTGAGCGTAGGTCGATCGCATCCTGCAAATCCAGCAAGGGCCGCAGCCCTCGCGCGACGCCGAACCACACGACAACAGCAAGGGTGGCCAGCAGGATACCCATCAGGATCGCGGCGCGGATCGACAGTTCGTTGGCAAAAGCGTTGCGGTCCGCAACGCGTTGCCAAGCTGTTATTGTCGCATCGCCCACCAGGTTTTCCAGCGTGATCCGCTCGGTCATTTTCAGTACGCGCACCGACTCATCCCGATAAACTGCTTCGAAAAATTGCGGCTGGTATGCGTCTTGTTCTGACGGGTTTGCGGCAGTCGGCGGATATGCATATCCGGTGACGTAGATACCGCCGGGTCCGGTCACGTGATAAAAAATCTCTCCGCCTGACGCATCTTGGATCAAGCTGCGCGTGGTGGGCGACAAGGCATCGCCTTCTGACACAGCCACGTCGCGCGAAATGGCCAGACCGGCGGATAGCAGGCTGTTGTCAAACAACTCCTGCGCCGTATGCTGGGCGACCGTGTAGCGCCAGTATCCAAGCAGGATTGCCAGCAGCACCAGAGGCGTCAGGATCAGAATAAACAGCCTGAGCCTGAGCGAACCGTACCGGATCACTTCTGCACCTCAAGCAGATATCCAAGGCCACGGGCGGTCTTGATCCGAATGCCAAGGTTCTGAAGGCGCTTGCGCAGTCGTGACACATGCGGCTCGACCGCTGAATCGTCGACATCGGCTCCCACGCCGTAGACGTAGTCGGTCAGCTGACTTTTGGGGACGATCCTGCCGCGCCGTTCCAGCAGGCATTCAAGTACCGCCATTTCCCGGCGCGGCACGTCAAGCACTTGGCCCAATGCACTGACCTGCCGGGTGGTGCGATCGAATTCCAGGTCCCCGATCGTTTCGCGCGCACCGTAATCCAGTTGTTTGCGGCGGGACAAGGCACGGATGCGGGCCTCAAGCTCATCCATCTCAAAGGGCTTTACCAGGTAATCGTCTGCGCCCATGTCCAGACCGAAAACGCGGTCACTGGTTTCGGTGCGCGCGGTCAGTAAGATGACGGGCGCGCCGTCGCCTCTGTTGCGTAGGGACCGCAAGATCTCAAGCCCTGACCGACCCGGCAGGTTGATGTCCAGGACAATCAGGTCTGCACCTTCCTGTTCCAGATACAGATCGGCCGCTTCGCCATCTGTCAGCACTTCTGCTGCGTGACCTCGGTCCCGCAGGCGATAGGCAATGGCGTTGGCGAGGGTCTCATTATCCTCGACGATGACGATCCGCATTCGGGCTCCTGCAAGTTTCGCGCAAGGTTGGCTCTCCATGATTGCCAGATGGGAGGGGGAATCAACCCCACAGTTCTATTTGCAATCACGGTGGTGCGGAGGGCGCTGACGTGGTTTTCTGGTCAACAGGGAGGAACCAATGGCCATTTCCAACTTCACCCGTCGCGCCGTCGTGGGGCTGATCGCCGCCGCCGGACTCGCGGCACCCGCCGCTGCCGAGGTCGATTTCTCGGGCAAGACCATCGAATGGGTCATTCCGTTCTCGGAAACGGGCGGGTCGGCCAAATGGGCCAACTTCTTTGCCCCGCTTCTGTCCGAGGAGCTGCCGGGTCAGCCAACCGTTGTGGTTAAATTTATGCCCGGTGCAGGATCGACCAAAGGCGCGAACTGGTTTCAGGAGCAGAGCCATGACGACGGCACGCTGCTGTTCGGCACCTCTGGCTCGACACAGTTCCCGTACCTGCTGAGCGACCCGCGCGTACGCTATGAATACAATGACTGGATCCCGGTCATGGCATCGGGCACCGGCGGTGTCGCCTATCTGAACGCAGAGGACGGAGCCAAATTCGATGGCACTGCCAATGCGCTGAAAGACACCAATTTCATCTACGGCTCGCAGGGCGCGACCCGGCTGGATCTGGTCCCGCTGCTGGCGTGGCAGATGTTGGGAATGAATGTGGAGCCGGTCTTTGGCATCAAAGGCCGTGGTGATGGTCGCCTAATGTTCGAACGTAGCGAAGCCAATATCGACTACCAGACCTCGTCCGGTTATCTGGGCGGCTCGGCTCCGTTGGTCGAAGCCGGTCAGGCGGTTCCGATGATGACATGGGGCGCGCTGGATGCGGACGGCAATATCGTGCGCGATCCGACCTTTCCGGACATTCCAACCTTCAAAGAGGTTTGCGAGGCCACCGATGGCTGCGAAACCAGTGGTGAGGCTTGGGATGCCTGGAAAGCCTTCTTCGTGGCGGGCTTCCCTGTTCAGAAATTGGCGTTCTTACCCGGGGACACACCACAGGAAGTGGTGGACGCATACACCGCAGCGTTCCAAGCAGTGACCGAGCGGGGTGATTTTGCTGATATCTCCTCGAAGCGCGTCGGCAAGTATCCGGTGTTCGTCGGCGACGGCTCAAAAGCCGCGCTTCAAACGGCGACTAATGTGGACGACAACGCCAAGCAATACGTCCTGAACTGGCTGAAAGAGGCCTACGGCGTCGAGCTGAACTAAGCCGACACGTCGTCGCGCGCCCAACGAAGGGCGCGCGTTTCTCTACATCCAAGACATTTTATGAAAGGCGGCCGCTATGGAGGTTTTCGCCACCGCTCTTCCTGCGCTAGGTGACGCGTGGGGTCTGATCCTGCAACCTATCGTTCTGGGGTATCTCATTCTCGGCGTCGTTATGGGGCTGGCCGTGGGCGTCTTTCCGGGGCTGGGAGGCATCGCCGGTCTGTCCCTGTTGCTGCCCTTCATGTTCGGCATGGATCCGATCCTTGGACTGGCGCTGATGATCGGTATGGTCGCGGTGGTGCCGACGTCGGACACTTTTGCGTCCGTCCTGATGGGCATCCCCGGCAGCTCGGCCTCGCAGGCGACCGTGCTGGACGGCTTCCCTATGGCGAAAAAGGGCGAGGCTACACGGGCGCTTTCGGCGGCCTTCTCCTCGTCCCTATTCGGAGGGCTCGTCGGCGCGACCTTCCTGACCATGTTCATACTTATCGCGCGCCCCATCGTATTGGCGTTCGGCCTGCCCGAAATGCTCATGATCACAATTCTTGGCCTTTCGATGGTCGCCATTTTGGCAGGGCGTATCCCTCTGAAAGGGGTTGCCGCCGCCGGGCTGGGCTTGATGGTCGGTACCATTGGTGAGGCCGACGCTGGCGGTTCGCTGCGCATGGCGACTTATGACATCCCCTATCTGACTGATGGCCTGAAATTGGTCATCGTCGGGCTGGGTATCTTCGCCGTGCCCGAGATCGTCTCACTGCTGCGGCAGGATCGGTCGATTGCCAAAGGGGCATCTCTGGGGGCCGGTTGGCTGGACGGTGTCAACGACTGGGCGGCCAATATCTGGCTTTCTGTCCGCTGTTCGATCATTGGCGTGATTGTTGGCGTCATACCTGGTCTTGGTGGTTCGGTCGTCGACTGGATCGCCTATGGCCATTCGGTGCAAACAACCAAGGACAAAAGCAATTTCGGCAAGGGCGAAGTGCGCGGAGTCATCGGCCCGGAAAGCTCGAACAACGCCAAAGAGGGTGGAGGGCTGGTGCCAACTCTGCTGTTTGGCATCCCTGGTTCAGGCTCGATGGCGATCTTCATCGGCGCGGTGGCTTTGCTGGGGTCAGGCGATATCGAGGTCGGTCCGAGCATGCTCAAGGACAACCTCGACATCACTTATTCTATCGTCTGGCTGCTGGCGTTGGCCAACGTCGTCGGGACGATCCTGTGCATCGCGGCATCGAGCGGGATCGCCAAGCTGACCACGATCCGCTTCACCTATCTGGCGCCGTTCCTGTTCATGCTGATCAGCTTTGCGGCCTTCCAGTCCGGTCAAAACTTCGAAGACCTGCTCGCCTTGTTCGTGATTGGCTTGATCGGCATCTTCCTGCGCCGTTACGACTGGTCGCGCCCAGCCTTCCTGATCGGTTTCGTTCTGTCGAACCCGGTTGAGAAGTTCACCAATCAGGCGTTCCAGATCGCCTCGTTTCGCTTCCGCAAAAGCTTTGGTGAGGGCATGGAGTACGTCTTCAGCCCGATTGTGATCGTCCTGATACTGGTCACCATAGTTTCGATTATTCTGGGCGTTAAACAGGCCAAGATGATCATGGCCGAAGGCGAGGTGAAATCCGGTAGTAAACGCGCGCCTGTAATCTTCTTGTTTGTGATCATGGCCTATCTGATCGTGGCATTGATCAATGCCAATATGATCCCCGACTACAACATGACAGATAAGATTATCCCGCTGGTGATCGGAAGCGTGTCATTATTCTGCTGTGTGATCCTGTTGATCCAGATGATGCGGCGACCCGAAGGGGATGCGATCTTTGCAGACAAGGAACTTGCCGGCGAAGACGCGAGCGCGCCGCATGGCCTTTGGTCGACGCTCGCGTGGTTCGCTGGTCTGATCGCGGCGACGTGGGTCGTGGGGTTCATCCTGGCCCTGACCGGATTCCTGATCGCCTTCTTCCGCATTCGCGCCGGTTCAGGCTGGCAGATGACTTTGATCCTGACCGCCTGCGGCATCGGCTTCATGTGCTTCATGGCAGGTGCTCTGAACCGGGATTTCCCGCCGGGTCTGTTGCAAGACATGGTGGATCTGCCGTGGCCGTTGAAGTGAGGGATCCAAAATGACGCAAACCGCAATCCCTTATATCCTAATGCGTGGCGGCACTTCGAAAGGTCCGTATTTCCGCCGCTCAGATTTGCCCCAGGATCTCGGCACCGTAGCCGAGGTGCTGATCGCTGCCCTCGGCTCCGGGCAGTCGTTGAACATTGATGGTATCGGCGGTGGCGCGGCGGTGACCACGAAGGTCGCGATGCTTTCGATCAGTGAGGATGACTGGGCCGATATCGACTATTTCTTTGCGCAAGTCTCGGTCGAGGAGAAATTGGTCGATTTCAAACCCACCTGCGGCAATATCTTGTCAGGCGTTGCCCCTGCCGCAATCGAGATGGGGCTGTTCAAACCGCAGGGGGATGAAACCGAGATCCGCATTCGGGCCGTCAACACTGGGGCTCGGGTCGTAGCCAAAGTAAATACGCCCGGGGGTGAGTTGACCTATGAGGGCGATGCGGAAATTGCCGGAGTTCCGGGCTATTCATCACCGGTTCAGCTGAGTTTCATGGGCATCGTCGGATCGGCCACTGGAGCTTTCCTGCCCACGGGGAACCTGCGCGATATTATTCAGGGCGTTGAACTGACCTGCATGGATGTTGCAATGCCGATGGCGATAGCCCGGGCAGTGGATTTCGGACTGACAGGATATGAGAGCGCCGAAGAGCTGGATGCCAACCGTGCATTCTTCGACCGGATGGAAGCCGTGCGGATCGAAGCCGGGGAATTGATGGGTATGGGGGACGTATCGAAATCGGTAACTCCCAAATTCGGTCTAATGGCACCCTCCAGAGATGGTGGAACCCTTTCGGTTCGGTATTTCATGCCGTGGAAAACCCACCCGACTATGGCCGTCACCGGCGCGCAATGCATGGCTTCCTGCGCGTTGACGCCCGGGACTGTCGCGGACGGTTTGCTGGATCGCTCCACTAAAAGCCCAGCCGAAGTTGTTCTGGAACACGCCTCGGGCAAAATAGACGTGCTGGTCGATTTCTCTAACGACGACGGTTTCACCGTGAACGCGGCGGGCTTAGTTCGAACTGCGCGCAAGTTGGCGGACGGGCATGTTTATGTGCCACAATCTGTTTGGGACGGGAGTTGATTAGGTGGCAGCTATAAAGTATACTATGGTATACAAAAGAGGAGGTCACGATGGACGACTACTCGGAATGCCTCGGTATCGCGCGTCAGGAACTAAAGCTGGCGCAAGCGGCCTTACGGCGAAACATGGCAGAATACCCAACGCCGATTGCTGGCTGCGATGAGCAGTTCAACCATCTGCTGGATCAAAGCGAACGGGTCCGCAATGCACTTGCCGCTCTCGACACATGTCATTTTGTGCCGACGCCAAGAAAACTGAACACCGAGCAGGGCATAGAAAGTCGATGAAGGTCCACATTCTTGATGACTGGTTTGGCACGCTGCGTGGCCTGCCTTGCTTTGAGAAACTCACCGCTCATGAGGTGACGGTATGGACGGATCATGTCGAAGACACTGACACTCTGGCCGAACGACTGCATGACGCAGAAGTGCTTGTCCTGTTCCGCGAACGTACCAAAGTCACCCGCGCCCTGCTGGAGAAATTACCAAACCTAAAACTGATCAGCCAGCGCAGCGTATATCCTCATGTCGATGTTGAGGCCTGTTCAACTCACGGAGTGTTGTTGTGTTCGAACATGCATGGTGGGACGCCGTCCTACGCCGCGGCCGAACTCACTTGGGCGTTAATCATGGCTGGGATGCGGGATTTGCCCGCACAAATGGCCTCGGTCAAAGCAGGGCACTGGCAGGCGGGCGTGGGCAAGACGCTGCGGGGGCGTCAGTTGGGACTCTATGGCTATGGCCGCATTGCTCGCGCTATTGCGGGCTATGCCGAGGCCTTTGGGATGAATGTGGTCTGGTGGTCATCCGTAGAAGGCCGGGCACGTGCGCAGGCGGATGGCGTGCAAGTCGCGCCCAGCCGTGATGCGTTCTTTGCCGACAGCGATGTCGTCTCGGTCCAAGTACGCCTGAAGCCGGACACGCGCGGGATCATCACCGCATCGGATTTCGCGCAGATGCAGCCGGGGGCGTTGTTTGTGAACACGTCGCGGGCCGGACTGATCGCTCCGCGCGCCTTGCTTGACGCTCTGAACGCGCGTCGCCCCGGTAAGGCGGCGATTGACGTGTTCGATTCCGAGCCACTGATTGATCCGACCGACCCGCTATTGTCGCATCCCAACCTGATCGCGACCCCACATATCGGCTTTGTCACTGAGGATGAGTTCGACCTGCAATTCGCGGATATTTTCGATCAGGTGAACGCCTATGTCGAAGGCGATCCGATCCACATGATCAACCCCGAGGTTTGGACCAACGCAGAATAAGATTTGCGGCGATGGGCGCACCAATGATCACTAACACGATCCTTGTCAGATGGTGGGTGATCACAAAGCCCAAATCCGCACCCGAGACGATGGCCAGCACCGTCATCTCTGCCTGCCCACCGGGCGCGAAGGCCAGAAACGCCTCGACAGGTTGACCCAGTCCCAAGGTGGTGACAACGGCGGTGAAAGCGGCTGCCAGGACGGCAAGGACAATGACATAGGCGAAGCCCGCTGCCACTACCCGGCGTAGTTCGATCCATGTGACACCTACGAATTTCACACCAATTCCGCAGCCAATGAAAAACTGCGCTGCAAGGATGGCCTCGCGAGGCGGTCGGGTATGAATGAAGTCGCCCAGTGACAAGGCCGCCGTAAGGATCATTGGCCCCAGGATTGACGCCCCGAACAGGCCGATCCGCTCCCCGCCTTTCCAGCCGATAATGGCAGCCAGAACCATCAGCGCCAATTCATGTATTGGCAGGTTGTACGCGGGCTCGCCTATCGGGTTGGTGAATTGGGCATCATAGAACACGGTGAGGAACAAGGGGGCCAGCGTCACGATGATCAGCACGCGCGTACCGTGGATCAAGGACAGGGTACGCGGATTGGCCCCGGCCTCAGTGCCAAAGATAATCATGTCTTGCAAACCGCCCGGCATGGCTGCGTAGAAAGCCGTTGTGGAGTCAAAGCCCCAGAATTTGCGAAAGAATGGCACACCTACCAGCGCGATCAGCAGGATGAAGAACGGGATCAGCGCAATTGACGCGGCCATTTTCGGCAATTCAGCAAACAGAGCCGGCGTAATCGATGCCCCTACCGCTACGCCCAGTATAGTGCGGGCGGCAACCGAGACCTGTCCAAAGCCTTCCATCGGTGCGTGCGCAAGAGCTGCAATCAAACATGCGCTCATTGGCCCGAACAGAAAGGGTAGCGGCAGGTTCAGCGCCCAAAATACCCCAGTGCCCAACACCGCCAGGCCGAGCGTGACGGCCCGTTTCGTCAGAAGAGAGGGGGTATCGGTTTGGCTGTGCAAGGTAAGCGTTCCAGCTTCGTTGACTTATAATGTATCCAAATGTATACATATGGACGCAAGATGACAAGAGAGCCTGCGATGACCCTTCAGGACGACCCGTTACAGCCTGGCCCACAAGGCAACTCTGCGTATCAGCGCCTGCTGGACGAGATTCGCGAAGGCACTCTTCTGCCCGGCGACCGGCTACGAGAGATTGAGCTCTCGGAACGTTTGGGCGTCAGCCGTACCCCGGTACGCGAGGCGATAAGGCAGTTGGAGGCCGACGGGCTGGTCACGCATGTGCCACGGCAAGGTGCCACCGTGCGCAGTCTGGATTACGCCGAGGTCATGGAACTCTATGAGATGCGCGCGGTGCTTGAAGGGACAGCGGCCCGTCTGGCAGCCCGCGCGGCGTCTGATGTCGAACTGGATGAGCTTGAAGTTCTGAACGACCGGCTGGCCGAGGCGGGTACTGGCCCCGATGCGGCCCAAATCAACAAGATCTTTCACGCAACACTTCTGGATGCGGCCAAGAACCGCTTTCTGGCAAAGTCCATGCTGTCCTTGCAAAAAGCGCTGTTGATCCTCGGACCGTCTCAATTGCTGGATAGCGACCGCGCCGAGGCCGCAGTGGCCGAGCATCGGCGCATCATGGCGGCTTTGAAGGCCCGCGATGGCGCAGCGGCCGAGACAGAGATGCGCGCGCATATTCAGGCTGCGCAGCGGATGCGCATCCGCGCGTTGCAGGACCGCGACCGCTCAAACGACGAAAATTAGTAGGTAGACAGGAGATGGCCACCCCAAAGGGAGCTTACGATATCGCTGTGATCGGTGGCGGCAATGCGGCTCTCTGCGCTGCGATGACTGCAGCCGAGGCAGGCGCCCGTGTTCTGATCCTTGAAACGGCGCCAAAACCTTATCGCGGCGGAAACTCGCGCCATACGCGCAACTTTCGCTGTATGCATTCGGGCCCGTTGGGACCGCTCGTCGAGGCGTATAGCGAAGACGAATACCTCTCGGATCTGCTGAAAGTCACCGGCGGCAAAACCGATGAACATCTGGCCCGCCTCGCGATCCGAACGTCGGAAGAATGCCTGCCGTGGATGCAAGAGCATGGGGTCCGGTTTCAGCCGTCGCTTTCCGGCACATTGTCATTGGCACGGACCAATGCGTTTTTCATGGGGGGCGGCAAATCTCTGGTGAATGCCTATTACCGCACAGCGGTGGGGCTGGGTGTAGATGTGCTGTATGAGGCCGCTGTGAGGCATCTGGAACTGAACAGCGACCAGATCGAGTGGGTCGATTACACCTATGAAGGCCAGTCTCATCGGATCACACCGAAGGCGGTCATCGTTGCCTCCGGCGGCTTTCAGGCCGACACAGATTGGCTCACCCGAGCCTGGGGTGAACCTGCCAAGAACTTCCTGATCCGGGGAACGCCGTACAACCGAGGCGTGGTCCTGTCTGATCTGCTGGACCAAGGAGTAGAAAGCGTCGGTGACCCGACCCAATGCCACGCCGTTGCCATCGACGGGCGCGCGCCGAAATTCGACGGCGGCATCGTCACCCGTCTGGACTGCGTTCCGTTTTCCATCGTCGTGAACAAACATGCCGAGCGGTTCTATGACGAGGGCGAAGACGTCTGGCCCAAACGCTACGCGATCTGGGGCCGTTTGGTGGCTGCGCAGCCGGATCAGGTGGGATATGCCATCATCGACGCCAAGTCGCTGAACCTGTTCATGCCGTCGGTGTTCCCTCCGCTAAAGGCGAACACGTTGGACGAATTGGCCGGGATGATGGACCTGCCTGCGGAGAGACTGAAAGCAACCGTCAGCGCATTCAACGCCGCCTGCGGCGACACCAACGGGTTTCATCCGACCGAACTGGATGGGGTGGCGACCTCGGGCCTGATCCCGCCCAAGACCAACTGGGCGCGCCCAATTACCGAACCGCCGTTCTACGGCTACTCGCTGCGGACCGGCGTAACCTTTACCTATCTTGGGTTGAAGGTTGACGAGACGGCCCAGTGCTCGACCCCCAGAGGCAAGATCAAAAACCTTTGGGCGGCTGGGGAAACGATGGCCGGATCGATCCTTGGGCAAGGCTATCTGGCGGGCTTCGGCATGACCATCGGAACTGTTTTTGGACGCATCGCAGGACGAGAGGCCGCCGCTTATGCAAACTGATCTTATTCAGGAAGCCCGCCGCCAGGCCGAGATCTGTAACGCCTGCCGCTATTGCGAGGGCTATTGCTCTGTCTTCCCGTCGCTGCACGCAGAGCGCGCGTTCTCGGATGGGGACATCACGCAATTGGCCAACCTGTGCCACAACTGTCGGGGCTGTTACTACGCCTGCCAGTACACCGCTCCGCACGCGTTTGACCTGAACCTGCCCAAGGCGCTGGCCGAAGTGCGGCGCGACAGTTGGCAAAGCTTGGCATGGCCGCAGCCGCTGGCGCGCCGGTTCCACACCCATGGCGGGGCCATCGCCCTGGCGTTGGTGGTCGGATTTGCCTTGTTGTTCTGGGCGACCCGCGCCATCGGCTCCAGCGGAGGCGAAGGGTTTTATGCCGTCCTATCGCATAACGCGATGGTCGCGATCTTTGCGCCTGCATTCCTGCTGCCTCTGTTCAGTATCGCCTTCAGCCTGAGGCACTATTGGGCAGAGGTTGGTGGCAAACCCATCCAAATGTCTGATTTGACGGCTGCGCTCAAACGTGCGGGCAAGATGCAGGATCTGGCCGCAGGCCATGGCGAGGGTTGTAACTTCGAGGACGAAGACCGGTTCAGTCAGGGCCGACGCCACATCCACCACGCTGTTATGTATGGCTTCCTGCTGTGCTTTGCGTCCACCTCGGTGGCGACCGTTATGCACTATGTCTTCGGAATGCACGCGCCTTACGGGTTCTGGTCGTTGCCGAAGCTGTTCGGCATTTCCGGGGGGCTTCTGCTGACGGTGGGGTGCGGTGCGATGGCCCTGCTCAAGCAAAAGTCAGACCGAGACCTCGGCGATCCGTCGGCCTGGGGTGGGGATATCGGCTTCATCCTGTTGCTCGGGTTTGTGGGGCTCAGCGGGCTGGTTCTCTATGCCCTCGGTTCAACGCCTCTGATTCCCGCACTGCTGGCCATCCACCTCGGATCGGTTCTGACCTTCTTCCTGCTGACGCCCTACACAAAAATGGCACACGGGTTTTACCGATTGGCGGCGCTGGTCCGAGACGCACAACGGAAAAGAGATGTGTCCATGGTCCGTTAACAGCCCGTCGCGTCTGAGTGAGCGAAAGAACATGCAAAAGGATCAAATATTATTTTGAAGATCTCTGCGTCGCAGCACTTCGAGTTGCGGACAACGTCCGGAATGGGCCGTCCATTGTAGGACCAACGGCAGCGACGCACGCTTCGCACGTATTTGGGCCGACCGCAGCAATTTGCACTCTGGGCTCGCCCGGCACCTTTGCTGCGCACTGCGCCAATGGCCGGTCTGGTGTGGACCGACATTAGCTGCACGCCGCACAAAGAGAAAAGACGCGGGACAAAGCCTCGGTTCGCTGCGGGCGCTCGAACGGCAGTTGCTGGCGGATCGCGAATGCTGCCCCTTGCAGGTCAAGCAGGACGATAATTTTTCGTTGCAATTGCAAGAAGGCTAGTTGGACTTTAAAGTTGGCAGACGTCAGCCTTGTATTTCACCCTATTCGCATTTGAGCCGCGGGTGTTATACCAGCTCAAGAATTTGTTTTTGCGATGCTTTCGGCATCTACGGATACGAGTTGATTGAACCAAGTTTCAATTTTACGTATTTCGACGGTAAAAATAGTATTTATTATCATATGCTTATCAAGGCAAAGCGTTATTACTAAAATTTTAGTTTGACAGCTGCACCAAATATCTCCGATGCTGTTTGCCATCCGGTCCGCACCGGATCACATAATCTTTGGGAGGAGACAGATGCGGAGACATCTACTTTCCGCCGTGGCGGCAGCGGCCGTCATTGCGGGGCACGGGCCTGCTTGGGCCGACGAAGCCGCAGCACAACGTTGGATCGACGACGAATTCCAGCCATCGACGCTGTCGAAAGACGAGCAGATGGGTGAGATGAAGTGGTTCATCGAAGCTGCACAACCCTACGCCGGCATGGAAATCAACGTCCTGTCCGAAGGTATCCCGACCCACTCCTATGAGTCCGAGGTTCTGACCAAGGCGTTCGAGGAAATCACCGGGATCAAGGTCAACCACCAGATCCTTGGTGAGGGCGAAGTGGTTCAGGCCGTACAAACTCAAATGCAGACGGGTCGGAACCTGTATGACGGCTATGTCAACGACAGTGACTTGATCGGCACGCACTCGCGCTTGCAACTGGCGTATCCGCTGACCGACATGATGGGTGGCGACTGGGCGGCAACAACCTCGCCCACTCTGGATCTGGATGACTTCATGGGCATTCAGTTCACCACTGGTCCGGACGGTAAGCTATACCAACTGCCCGATCAGCAGTTTGCGAACCTGTATTGGTTCCGCAAAGACTGGTTCGATGACGAGGCCAATAAGGCCGCGTTCAAAGAAAAGTATGGCTATGACCTGGGCGTTCCGGTCAACTGGTCGGCCTACGAAGACATCGCCGAGTTCTTCACCAACGATGTGAAGGAAGTCGATGGCGTCGCGATCTATGGCCACATGGACTATGGCAAGCGCGCACCGGACCTAGGCTGGCGTATGACCGACGCCTGGTTGTCGATGGCTGGTGCCGGCGATGTGGGTGAGCCGAACGGTGTTCCCGTTGACGAATGGGGCATCCGCATGGAAGCGGGCACCTGTAACCCCGTTGGCGCGTCTGTATCGCGCGGTGGTGCAGCAAACGGCCCGGCTGCGGTATATGCGATCCGCAAATGGGATGAATGGCTGCGGAATTATGCGCCTCCGGGTGCGGCGTCTTATGACTTCTACCAGTCGCTGCCAGCGCTTAGCCAAGGCAATGTGGCCCAGCAGATCTTCTGGTACACCGCCTTTACCGCTGACATGGTTAAGCCGAAGTCCGAAGGTAACAATACCGTGGATGACGAGGGTACACCGCTGTGGCGGATGGCGCCCAGCCCGCACGGCCCCTATTGGGAAGAAGGCCAGAAGGTCGGCTACCAAGACGTGGGTTCATGGACGTTCCTTAAATCGACCCCCGAGGATCGTGCCCAGGCGGCTTGGCTTTACGCTCAGTTCGTGACGTCCAAGACTGTTGACGTGAAGAAGTCCCATGTGGGTCTGACCTTCATCCGCGACAGCTCGGTCAACCACGAGTCGTTCACCGAGCGCGCACCCAAGCTGGGTGGTCTGGTCGAGTTCTACCGCTCGCCTGACCGTGTGGCATGGTCGCCGACCGGCATCAACGTGCCGGACTATCCGAAGCTGGCCCAAATCTGGTGGCAGCAGATCGGTGACGTGAACTCGGGCGCCTTCACCCCGCAAGAGGCGATGGACCGTTTGGCCGAAGAAATGGACATCACCATGTCCCGTATGCAGGCCGCCGACGAAGCAGCCAACGTCTATGGCGGTTGTGGCCCGCGCCTGAACGAGCCGCAGGATGCTGCCTTCTGGCTGGAAAAAGAAGGCTCGCCCAAGGCCAAGCTTGAGAACGAAAAGCCGCAAGGCCAGACCGTCAACTATGACGAACTGGTTCAGCGCTGGCAGTCTCAGTAAGCGTTTGAAACCGGGGGTGCCGTTTGCGGCATCCCCACCCTACGACCAGTGCGATGCACTGAAGGACCGGAATCCACGGACATGATTGAACTTCAAGACGCCACCAAGCGGGTTGGCAATGTCATTCATATCAAGCCTACCAACCTGAAGCTGCAGACTGGCCATTTCAATGTGCTACTGGGGGCTACGGGATCGGGCAAGACCTCGCTGATCAAGATGGTGGCTGGGCTGGACCCGATCGCCTCAGGCAAGGTCTTCATGGATGGGCAGGATGTGACAAAGCTGAATACGCAGAAGCGGCAGATTAGCCTGGTCCACCAGTTCTTTGTGAACTACCCGCATATGACCGTATTCGACAACATCGCCTCACCGCTTCGCGTGGCCGGAATGGCGAAATCCGAGATTGAAGGTCGCGTTGAAGAGGCCGCCGACTTGCTGCAACTGCGACCGATGCTACATCGCCGTCCGCACGAGTTGTCCGGTGGCCAACAACAACGCACCGCCTTGGCCCGTGCGATTGCTAAAGAAAGCCGCGCCGTATTCTTGGACGAGCCGCTGGCCAATCTCGATTACAAATTGCGCGAAGAATTGCGCGAACAGCTTCCCGACCTTTTCGCCGGGCGCGGGGCCGTGGTGGTCTATGCCACGTCCGAGCCCGAAGAGGCGCTGCTGCTGGGCGGCTACACCGCCCTAATGGAGGATGGTCGCGTCACGCAGTTCGGCCCGACAGCAGACATCTATCGCAATCCCGAAAACATCGCCGCCGCGCGTGTGTTCTCGGACCCACCGATCAACGTGGCTCGCATCACGGTTTCAGGCGCACAGGCGCAGCTTGCCGGAGGCGGAGGCTGGGCGGTTCAGAATATGGCTGATGGCGAATACATGGTCGCCGTGCGCCCTCATCGCATCACCCCGATCCGGACATCCGAGGCTGACGTTGAACTGACAGGCCGCGTGATCGTGACCGAGCTGTCGGGATCGGATTCCAGCGCGCATTTCCGGCATGGCTCGGACGACTGGGTGTCTTTGGCGGCAGGGGTTCACCCCTATCAGGTCGGCGAGGATCACAGTTTCTATATGAACCCGGCCCATTGCCGGTATTTCGGCCACGACGGCCAAAGGGTGGCCTGACATGGCACAGATCAAGCTTTCGAACCTGCGACACAGCTATATGCCCACCCCTAAGGGCCCGGATGACTACGCGCTGAAGGAAATCGACGTCACTTGGCGCGATGGCGGAGCCTATGCGCTGCTGGGGCCCTCGGGCTGTGGCAAATCCACCTTGCTGAATATCATCTCGGGCCTTCTGACCCCGTCCGAAGGGCAAATCCTGTTCGATGACCGGGACGTCACCGCCCTGCCCCCCGATCAGCGCAACATTGCGCAGGTGTTTCAGTTTCCGGTGATCTACGACACGATGACTGTGGGCGAAAACCTGGCCTTTCCGCTGAAAAATCGAGGTGTTGCCCCGGCGACGATTAAACGTCGCGTCGATGAGATCGCCGAGATGCTGGACGTCACGGATATGCTGAACACTCGTGCCAGTGGCCTGAGCCCAGACAACAAGCAGAAAATCTCGATGGGGCGCGGTCTGGTCCGTGATGACGTGAACGCGGTGATGTTTGACGAGCCGCTGACCGTGATCGACCCACACCTGAAATGGAAACTGCGGTCCAAGCTGAAAGAACTGCACCAGCGCGTCAAAGCCACGATGATCTATGTGACCCACGACCAGACCGAAGCGCTGACCTTCGCCGACGAAGTCGTTGTCATGCAAGAAGGCGAAGTGGTGCAGATCGGCACCCCGGTTGAACTGTTTGAACGCCCTCAGCACACATTTGTAGGCCATTTCATCGGATCACCCGGCATGAATGTCCTGCCATGTGAAGCAAAGGGCGACCGCGCGGTGTTCGAAGGCCATGAGGTCATGCTGGAAGGCCCCACTCATGGCGACGGAGGCCGCACCGATCTGGGCATCCGCCCGGAATATGTGGGCTTTGGCGATGCTGGCATCCCGGCGCATGTGACCAAAGTGTCCGATATCGGCCGCCACTATGTGGTCAGCGCGATAGTCGGCAATACGAACCTCAAAGCAGTGACCGAACACTCTGTGCCTGAACCGGGCTCACAGGTGTTCCTGCAATTCAAACCAGAACAATCTCGCGTTTACCGCGACGGCTGGATCGCAACCGAGGAGCGCAGCTGATGAGAACAGAAAACCAAAAAGCTTGGTTCTTTGTCCTTCCGGTACTGGCGCTGGTCGCGTTCAATGCACTGGTGCCGATGATGACGGTGGTCAACTACTCGGTGCAGGAAACCTTTGGTAACAACCAGTTCTTCTGGGAAGGACTTGGTTGGTTCGAGCAAATCCTGCGTTCGGATCGCTTCCAGGCCGCGTTGGGACGGCAGTTCCTGTTCACCTTCCTGATCCTGCTGATCGAGGTGCCCTTGGGCATCATCGTGGCGCTTTCGATGCCCCGCAAAGGCTTCTGGGTGCCGGTCTGTCTGGTCCTGATGGCCCTGCCGATGCTGATCCCGTGGAACGTGGTCGGCTCAATGTGGAACATCTTTACCCTGCCTAAAATCGGCCTGCTGGGCTACTTCCTGAATGATGTTCTGGGCATCAACTATGACATGACACAACAGCCCTTGTCGGCCTGGATCACCGTCATCGTCATGGATGTCTGGCACTGGACCTCGCTGGTGGTGCTGCTGTGCTATGCGGGTCTCGTGTCTATTCCGGATGCTTACTACCAAGCCGCAAAGATCGATGGCGCTAGCCCGTGGTCCGTGTTCCGCTATATCCAACTGCCCAAGATGAAAACTGTACTGACCATCGCCATTCTGTTGCGCTTTATGGACAGTTTCAACATTTATACCGAGCCCTTCGTTCTGACGGGCGGTGGCCCCGGCAACTCAACCACCCTGTTGTCGATCGACCTTGTGAAGATCGCGCTGGGACAGTTCGACCTCGGCCCTGCGGCCGCAATGAGCCTGATCTACTTCGCCATCACGCTGCTGGTCAGCTGGGTCTTCTACACTCTGATGACAAGGGATGACGCGCAATGAAGAAGCGGTCCCTCATCCCGATCCTCTATATCGCGTTCCTGATGCTGCCGATCTATTGGCTGGTGGCAATGTCCTTCAAGACAACGAACGAGATCTTGTCGGGCTTTTCCCTGTTTCCCCAGACCTTCACTTTGGAGAACTACATCACCATTTTCACCGACCCGACATGGTATTGGGGATATATAAACTCGATCTTTTACGTGACGCTGAACACGGTACTGTCGGTCTGTGTTGCTTTGCCTGCGGCGTATGCGTTTTCGCGCTACAGGTTCTTGGGTGACAAGCAGCTGTTCTTTTGGCTGCTGACCAACCGGATGGCACCGGCGGCGGTGTTTGCGCTGCCCTTCTTCCAGCTCTATTCCTCGATCGGGTTGTTCGACACGCATCTGGCCGTTGCGTTGGCGCATACATTGTTCAACGTGCCGCTGGCGGTGTGGATTCTGGAAGGTTTCATGCGCGGCATCCCGAAAGAGCTGGACGAAACCGCCTATGTGGACGGTTATTCCTTCCCGCGCTTCTTCGTGACGATCTTCTTGCCCAACATCAAGGCAGGTGTCGGCGTCGCGGCCTTCTTCTGCTTCATGTTCTCGTGGGTTGAGATGCTGCTGGCCAAAACCCTGACCGCGGTCGAGGCGAAACCCATCGCCGCCGTGATGACCCGCACCGCCTCGAGCGCGGGGTATGAGCTGGGTCTGTTGGCAGCCGCCGGAACCCTGACCATCATCCCCGGCGCCATCGTCATCTGGTTTGTCCGCAACTACATCGCGCGCGGTTTCGCGATGGGACGTGTGTGAGGTTCGATATGCGTAAACTTCTTGTCACTCTGCCGTTCCTGCCTTCAGTGGCCTATGCCCAACAGGCCGGTTGGGGCAGTGTCGGCCAACAAGAGGAAAAAGGGTTCTCGTGGACCGCTCCTTTGTGGCCGGATTTCTGGATGGCATGGACCCCGGCAACACTGGCAGTGTTCATCGGTATCTTTTCGGCCATCGCCCTAATTGGCTTGCTGGAAGGGTTCAAATTCCGGGACGGGATCGAGCGGCGCGGCGTGCTGGGGCTGATCACCACGCTAGGGGATCGGTTGTTCATCACCTTGCTGGGCTCGACCTATATCTTCTTGGCCTGGCTCGGGCTGGTGGGCCAACCTGTTTGGACGCCTCTTTTCCTATCCATCGGTTGGGGAGTCTTCGTCTTCTGGAAAGTTTAGACTTTGCGAAACTGCGAAAGGATGCTTGTCTGTCAGGCATACTACAATATGGCGACACCGAGACCGATGCGAAAGAAAAAGACAACAAATCTTCTGACCGATGTGGAACTTGAGTTCATGAACGAACTCTGGGCGCTTGGTCAGGGCTCGGTCCGTGAAGTCCTTGATCGCCTGCCGCCTGATCGCAATCTAGCCTACACTTCCGGAGCCACAATTTTGCGGATTCTTGATGAAAAGGGCTTTGTCGAAAGCGAGAAGAAAGGCAAGTCGCTGGTCTACAGACCGCTTCTGGAGAAGGACAGGTATCAGTCGCGGTCGTTGCAGAATTTGTCCCGGACCCTGTTTGACGACACGCCCGCAACTCTGGTTGCAAGGCTGGTCGACGATGAGGGGCTCACAGAAGATGATCTAGAGGAGATTCGAGCACTGGTAGAGAGGAGACTGCAAAATGACAGCGGTTAAACCGGTTCTCGACGCATTTCTCGAGTTCAACGTTGTGCTTGGATTTTCGGCGCTGATCTGGCTGGTCGTGCGCGGGGCCCTTGCGGTGACGCCCATGCGGTACGGCTTTGTTGCTCAGCTTCGTTCGCTCAAGATACTTTGCATCGGCGTTATGCTCAGCCCAGTTCTGGCGATGGGTGTTTCTGGTTTTGTCGCTCAGGTATGGCCTGGACGTGTTGTCGCGCTGGGGGATATTGCGGTGGCGGCCTATCTGCGCGGCGAAATCGCCATGCCGGCCGCGCAATTCGAAACCCTTTTGAATACGCGCGAACGCTGGCTCGACTATGTCTTGTCAGGCGGCTCTGTCTTCGTGACTTGCGCGTTGATTGCGCTGGTTCTTCTATCGGCTGTTCTGGCAATTCGGGTTGTCCGCAACGCGCTTACAATTCGCAAAGCCGTACGGTCCAGCTTTCTTTGGCGACAGTCGGCAAAGGTGGATATCCGTATCTCGGATCGCGTCACCGTGCCATTTGCGGTGCGCGGCCTTCGTCGACGCCACGTCGTTTTGCCCAGCCATCTGCTGAACTCACCGCGCGATCTGCGCTTTGCTCTGGCGCATGAATTCCAGCATATCCGCGCATTGGACGTGGAATGGGAATTGGGCTTCGAGCTTCTGCGCCCGCTGCTGTTCTGGAACCCGGCCTATTTGGCCATGAAGCATCAGTTCGACCGGCTTCGCGAGTTAGCCTGCGATCAGTCCGTCGTCTCGCGCAAAGGCATTGACGCGACCGACTATACCGCCTGCTTGCTAGAATACTGCACACGTTCGGTGAAGCTGAAGAGCCCTCGTATTCTTCATGTGGCTTTGGTGAACGGGCAGAAAGCAAAGCATGAATTGCGTCAGCGTGTGATTGCCCTGACCGATGCGCCCGTGGCGACCACACAATTGTCGGCGATTTTCTTGGGAATGACGCTTTCTCTGGTTGTTGTACTTGCCATTGGGTCAGCCTCAGTGCGTCAAACTCAGGATTGGAGCCATGATCGTCTGATGCTTTCGACGGTTGTAAATCTGGAACGGCTTGAAGCTCGGAATCAGGGAAATTGATAGACCGAATATTGAGGCCGGCGTGGGTTGGAGAGACGGCCCCACGGGTATTGCTAGCAAGTTGCTCGCAGATTCGGCGTTACAGTGCTGCTGGTTTTCAATGAGTCTGGATTCAAAGTACCGCTATCAACGGCTTAATGCGGGCGCCTGTGTTGCTCGACATCGATTGACCGAGAACGATTTGAAAGCAGCCAATGGTCGTTCCGACCTGCAGAAACGCAGCATTGCTATCTGTAGTTGAAGGTCAGCCATGGGCCGCCTTGCGCAGGCCAATGGCAGCAATCAGAGTATCGACGTCACTCGTGCGCGACGCGGCATTTGTCAGAATGGGCTCAGACTGGCCCAATGCGTCTGCAGCATTTCTCAACCAACAAGCAATCGGGCAACGGCCATTCAAACCGACGATAATATTCAGGCGTCGGCGCGGTGCTGATGTCTGGGCATGGTGGGTGGATTGGAGGGCAAACCATGCCAACAGTCCAACTTCCCGCTGTGACCCCGAAACGTAGAGCCTGGAACAAGGGCCGGATCATCGGCAAGAAACGACCACTGTTGCCGAAACAGGCCTGGGCGATCCGAGCACGGCTCGAACTGGCGGGCAACCTGCGCGATCTTGCGTTGCTCAACGTGGCGATTGATAGCAAGCTTCGTGGATGCGATTTGGTGAAACTGGCCGTCACCGACTTGGTGAGGGATGGTTGCGTTCGCGAAAGGGTGTCCGTAGTCCAGAGCAAAACCAAGCGGCCCGTTCAATTCGAACTCTCCGGAAACACGCGTGATACGATTACCGCGTGGGTCAAATCACCAGAAATGATTGGCTGCCGTTTCATGTTTCCGAGCCGGTTTCATGGCCGCCCACATATCTCAACTCGCCAATATGGCCGACTTGTACGGGATTGGGTGGCTGCGATTGGGTTGGAGCCCAGCGGCTATGGCACCCATTCGCTACGCCGGACCAAGGCTGCGGAGATCTACCGCAAAACCGGAAATCTCAGGGCTGTTCAACTGCTGCTCGGTCACACAAGGATTGACAGCACTGTCAGATATCTTGGTGTCGAACTTGAAGATGCGCTGAGCATTGCCGAACAAATCGACATTTGAACTATGTTGGCGGGCGGCCCTTGCCGTTCGCCAATCCAGACCAGACCTAAGGTCGCACCGCGGCAGTGGTGCGGTTTGAGCCCATTTCAACGAATGCCGTGTCGTGCATGAATGTCCGCTTCCGACGCCGGCAGGGTGCGTTGTACTCCGCGAGTGCGTTGCGAACGGTGGTCTTGGATTTTCTTAACCAGCTGCGAATAGAACCTGTCCTGCACACGCTGGGAAGTTCCATGCAACACAGTTTCGTTGACTTTATCCGGCACGGCGGTGACGGTCATTTCGATCTAACGCAACGGAACGGTCGTCTGGTTGGCTTCCGTGTAGGATTTTCACTCAAATCCACTTTTCCTAGCCACACGGCTTTGCGGGTTGATTTCAGCGAACGTCTCGACCGGGTAATTTCCGAAAACACGCGGATGCTCCTGAACGCGCTGACGCCGCCTGACACGGTACCGACTGTTTCGGCATCCGATTTGCGAGATGTGTCCGATGCAAAGACGGAAGTGCTTAGCGCTTGGGATGCGCGACTTGAGGGCATATTCAGCGAGTATCAAAACCACCCGCAACGGATTAGACCGCTTCGATCGACCATGGAAGAACGCCTTTTGCGGGCCTTTGCTGGGCTGATCAACCAGCTCCGGCAGGAAGACCTCGGGATTGAGCAATATATCTGGCGCTCGCAGGATGATGCTAAGGTGCGTGACAGCCATGCGGCCTATGACGACCGAGTGTTCCGGTGGGACAATCCACCTGAAGGCGGGCACCCCGGCGAAGCACATAATAGTCGTTGCTTTGCCGAGCCGATTTCTCCTGCCGTGTCGAGCAACGTTGTGCTTGCTGATTTCGCGCCGACAGCTGAAATCTTTCCAAACGGCAACAATACAGTTCGACGTCTGGGTAATGGCTTGCTTGCGCGCTCGCCCGCAGGATTGGCAGCATACGCGGCCCTTGAAGCAAGCAACCGGCTTCAAGACTTCCCGCGCGCTGCGAACGAGAGACGTGTGCGCGATGCGGCAGAAATCCTGGGCGCTGATCTGTACACCGTTGAAGGCATCCTGGCCGCCCAAGCCTACGCTATGGCGAAAGAACTTGCCGAGAATGGTTTCTTGTCTGACACACTGGAACGCGGCGACCGGGCGAGAGTAATTGCGGAAGCCATCGGGCTCTATGAAATGGTCCAACCAGGGCTGTTTACATTGCCAAACGAGAATGCGGCTGGGGCAGTAGAGCTTGCACGCCAACTGGCTGCACAAGCTTTGGCGGCTTTGGAGGCAAACCGGCTTACACCTCTGGATGGTGAGTTGGCACAGGGCTGGGTCGAGGTTTTCCCCGAATTGACGGAAGATGAGCGTCGATTGGGGCAATTGCCGGGCTTCACACCGGAACGGATAGAGCAATGGCTTGAAACCTATCCTATTGAAGATTTGGGTTTGCCAAACCACACCGGCTCGCCAATCCCTGATGATCCGACCGACAACATCTTTTCGACACCATTCCCAGAAGAAACCGGGCCGAATATCGTTGCAGTCCGACCAGGTGAGCCGACTCCGATCGATCCTAATTCAGATCGGACGACGCAACGAGGGCATCGACGAGAAAATGAATCTGCCCAGGTTTTGGGGCAAAATGGTTTTGACGTCTTTCAAAATCCAGCGGTCGACGGGCTAAAAAATCCCGACTACCTGATCAACGGAGAGATTTACGATCACTATGTGCCAGATACCGACCGCGTTCGGAACATTTGGAGTACCGTAAAAAAGAAGGTAGAAGACGAACAAACGTTAAACGTGGTCATCGGTCTGCAGGACAGCAATGTAGACGAGGAAGAACTCCGTCAACAGTTTGTGGATTGGCCAATTGAGGGGCTTGGGGACGTGATTATCGTGCGTCCAGATGGAACAATTGGGAAGCTGTGATGGCGATCAACTATAATATTCATACTGACTTGGAACTGGACGACCTGCAACAGCGGCTTGACGCTCATGCACGAAATGTCGGCGGACTTTGGGAACTTTGGAAAGCAGGTGACGATCTGGGTCCATTCCATGAGGAGATCATGGAAGAATACGGCATCGTTAAAGGTTTCAAAACCTATGTCTGGACACGCCATTCAAAGGATCAAAGCGTGGCCGCACTTGCAAAACTGATGGACTTTTACAGCTCCTTACCCGGGCGTAAACTCATCCGCAAGGATGATACCTTCGTCGATTTCCGGGAGGGCTGAGAGCAAGGGCAGTCATTGGTCCATTTGCAGCGAAAGCCCACTTTGTCCGCGTCAATCTTGTCCGTAGATCGTGCGGCGAATGTACGGTTCGGGCAAGACCGCCAAAATCACTTGGCAAAGCCCGCGTCTTTTCTGCTCATGTTGTTCCCGGAATCATTGGCAGCAGCAGTACGCGCCAAGTTGGCTCGGTCACCCTCTCTATCGATTGAGACAGTGCATATCGAACCAAAACGGAAAGCTCTGCGTCCGAGGGCAATTTGGGTCGAGCCATAGCCTTCTTCTCCCGAAACTTCTGGTTACCATCAAGTAGGGCATTTCCAAGTTATCAGCGGAGTCAAATTGAGGCGGTAGACTGACCATAAATTCTGATTTGTAGCCAGCCCGGAGGAAGCGGACGCAAGGTGTATCAAGTAAGTCGTTGAATTTAGCCGTTCCAAATGTTTGCAACTCATCCGATTGCTAAAAATATACCTCTGAAACTCAGGCGCTTGAATCATGAAACCGAGATACTGGCAACGAATTAAGTGGGTCCATAACCTAAGGACGTATCTGCCACGGGGCCCAGATACGGATGCGAGGCAAGGTCACTTTGGTTGGATAACCCTCTGTCAGGTGGAAAGCAGTTTTGAAAACTTGTCCGCCCCAGCCTTCAAAACCGGCAAAAACGCAATTAACCCTGTCAGGTTATAGCGTTGCGTTGGCGCGTGTACCGAGAGCGTTGCGACCAGCCTGTTACCTGCATCAATGACCGGAACGGCAACAGCGGTCATGTCTGTCATGAATTCTTCGTTGTCCGTTGAATACCCCATGCGGGTAATCTGCGCGATTTCGGCACGCAAGGCCTCCTGATCCGTCAGAGTGCGCCCGGTGTTGGCCGGCAATATACCTGCCGACAAATACCCATCCAGCACGTTTTGTCTTAGCGTCGACAGGTACATTTTTCCGCTCGCGGTGCAGTGAAACGGCACTTGGGAACCAATAGGCAGTTGGATGCGCAAAGGCCATTTTGTTTCAACGCGGTCGAGATAGATCATGCCTTCCCGATCTGGTATCGCAAGATTGCAGGTTTCGCCGATCGCATCTGCCACCCCCCGCAGGATTGCAAGGCGTGCGGTGCGCAGATGCTCGGACGACACAGTGTTTACCGCAAGCTGCCGTAGACGCGTTCCGGGACCGTAGGATCGGCCATCGAGATCGCGCTGCAGAAACCCTTCGGCCTCGGCAGTTTGCAGCAGGCGGTGGACGGTCGGTTTTGCCAAGCCCAGCGTCTCGATCAGATCCGACGGCCTTACCGCAACCCCCCGCCGTGCAACTTCTTCCAGGATCACGAGCAGACGCAAGTTTGTCGGGATTTGAGACTCTTTCTCTTGTGCATCCGTGTGGGCCATCCCGCTACATTCTAGTTGTTTGGCAGTAGGATCAAGGCCAGATCGGGCACCAGCGACACTAATATCCAGACCGACAACAGAGCTGCCAGATAGGGCACCGTATACCGCAATAGTCGGAAATAAGGCACACCGGTCACACCTGATGCCACATACAGATTCAGCCCATAGGGCGGGGTAATGAACCCAATGGAGGCCCCAACCAGAAAAATCACCGAGAAATGAATCGGGTCAACACCGACCGAGGCGGCAATTGGGGCCAGGATCGGCGCAAGGATGATCGTCACGGGCAGGCTTTCCAGTACCATGCCGGAAAAGAACACGATCACCATCGAGGTAAAGAGCACGGCATGGTATCCACCCATCGAAGTGACGAAATCACCAATCGTCTGCTGCGCCCCAAGCAACGACAGGATTTGCTGCATCACGACCGACACAGCGATCAAAGGAGCAAGGATACCGGTGATCTGCGCCGAGCGGATCACGATCGAAGGTATCTCTGGGATGGTGAATCCTTCGACCACAAACATCTCGGCATAGGTTTTCTCGGTCGGCGGAATGTTGTTGCGCGCGCCCATGATGCGGTTGATCGGATAGCTGACCAGCCCGGCAATCACGCAGAAGCCAACGGTCACGCCGGCGGCTTCGGTGGGTGAAAACTTGCCAGTGTAGATGCCCCATAGGACCAGCCCGATGGCGAAGAACCCAAGCCACGCGCCAAAGGCGGTTTTCAGGATACGATTCAGTTGCAGCGGGATCAGGTAGCCCCAGCCATTCATGCGGCAGATGATCCAACAGGCTAGTTGCATGCCGATAACCATCAGCGCGCCGGGCAGAATACCGGCCACGAAAAGTTCGGAGATTGGCAGGTTCATCAGGAACCCGTAGACGATGAAAATGATCGAAGGGGGGATGATGATCCCGACCGTGCCGCCCGCCGCAGCGGTGGCGGCGCTGAACCGTTCGTCATAGCCGCCCTTGACCATTTCAGGGTGCAGCATCGATCCGATTGTTGCCGTTGTGGCCGAGTTCGATCCCGAAATCGCCGCGAACAATCCGCACGCCCCCAGCGAGGCCATGGCCAACCCGCCGCGTATCCAACCCAGACAAGCATAGGCAAAATCGCTGAGCCTGCGGGCGATACCGGATTTGTTGATCAGGTCACCGGTCAGGATGAACAATGGCATCGCCAAAAGGGCAAAACCCTTGTTGAACACGTTCAGAAGCTCGGCCCCCATATTGTCCAAGGTCAGGCCCAGGACAAAGGAACAACCGATCACCCAATAGCTGATGACCAGCAGGACCGGCACGCCCAGCATGAACAGAAATGTGACCCCTATCGAGATCAGAGTTACCCAGGTTCCGTCCGCCATCAGTCCGACCCTATCACCGCCTGCTGCAGCAGCGGCTCTCCTGTTTTCCAGTTTCTGAAATCATCGGCCAAGTTCTGAAACACCCGCCCGACCATCAGAAAGAACGACAGCGGCGCGGCCAGCAGGAACCACCATTGCATGATGTTGTCCGTGCCCAGCACGATCTGAAAGTTCGAGGCCGACAGCGCCACCAGACGGGTCGTCGTCACGATGACAATCACAGCGAAAATGAACCACAGGACCGCATCCAAAATCAGGCAGGACAATTGCGCCCCGCGCGGCATCGCGGTGCGGAACTCGGAAAAGCTCAGATGGGTGCGCAGGCGCACGTTGTAGGACGCCCCGAACCAGGCCATTACCATGAACAAAAGCGGCGGGATGGTTGTCGACCAGGGCTCCTGATCATTGAACACAAACCGGTCGATGACGCCCCAGAAGATGATCAGCGCGATGGCCAGATAGGAATACACCATGACCGAGCGTTCCAGGTGGCGCTCGATGAACGGCACTTTGCGGTAGATCATCATGATCAGCAATCCGCCAAGCGCCGCGACGACCACGCCGACCACCCAGGCGGCGTCCGACCGCAGCGCGGTTTGAATCTCGAACGAATCCCGGCTGAGTAAGGCGCTGAAAATCGCGCCGATATCTGCCCACAACGACATGAACCCCGTCCTCCCAGTCGGTGTTTGGTGGAACCGGCCCGCGAAAGGGCCGGTTCGTTCTGCTTGATCAGGCTGTGCCCATCCACCACCGGCGGGGTTCGACATTCTCGGGCAGCATGTCTGCCGGAATCTCGCGCGCGATGTCGTAGATTTCCTGATAGGTATCGATGCCGCCCGCCCAGTTGTTCAGACGCTCACGCCACTGCGCCCAAGGTTCGGGGTTGTAGTTCGGCGCACACATTTCCTCGGCCAGTTTGATCTGATCATCCGCAAGGAATGCAGCGCGTACACCGTTTTCAGCGAAGATCGTGTTTGGCAGTTGTGGGTCCGAGAAACCAACAGTGTTCAACAATGCCGCCTCGTTCGCGCCCTGAATCAAGGCCTGCGTGAAATACGAGGATTCCATCACTGCATCCTGCAGCTCACCGCTCAGACCATCAAACACCTTGGCTGACATCGAAGTATGCTCGGTGCCGCAGAAGAACTTGAGGTTCACCGATTGCGACACAACAGGGGCCATGTTTGCGTAAGCCACGGCTGAGGCCCAAGTCTCGGCCCCGTCGATCAGGCCGGTTTTCAGCGCATCCAACGTTTCTTCCCACGCGACGGGCACGGGGTTGAGGTTCAGCAGCTGCATTGCAATCCGACCCAATTGTGTTCCGGTGACGCGGTTCTTTGTTCCGAACAGTTCTTCCAGCTTTGTCACAGTCGGTTTGTCCGAAAAGGTCGAACCCATCTGAAGTCCGCGCAGTTCGCAATGCGTGAACAGGAACTTCAGCCCGTGACGCTTCTCGAGGGGGTCACGCAAGATACGCTGACTCTCCGGGCTGTAGAAGAAATGATACTGCGCGGCACGGCTGGGGAACATGTACGCATAGTCCAGCACGTTCAGATATGGTGCACCACCCGCCGAGTTCTGGGTTGAGGCGGCATAGATATCGACGATTCCCTGCTGAGTCTTTTCGACACAGCTCAGCTGACCGCAGATCTGATTGTCACCGATGAACTCGATGCGAATCTCACCATCGGTGCGTTCCTCAAGGTCGCGGGCGAACTCGATGGCCCCGGCCCGTTCGATCAGCAGGTTGCGGGTGTTGAATCCTGCCGCACCGAATTTCAGCGTGTGTTTGGGCTCTTTCGAGAACCTTTTTTCGTAATTTGATTCAGCGGCTTGGGCCAAGTTTGCCAAGCTCATCGCGCCGCCGAACCCACCTGCTGCCAGCAGGGTCGAGCTCATGCCATAGCGCCCGGCCACGCGGAAGAAATCCCGCCGTGAAATGCCACTCAGTTTCCGTCCGATCTCCATTGCTATCCTCCCGTATCGCAATTATTGAGACGTTTTGTATCAAAAAAGGCTAGTATAGTTCTTGCAATTTGCATAGAGTTTTTTGACGGCTTTGGGAGGAGACGGTCATGGAGGTGGATTATGCGGTTGTCGGCGCGGGGTCTTCCGGCTGCGTCATTGCCAATCGTCTGAGCGCCGATCCCAGTACCAAAGTCGCCCTGCTTGAGGCTGGTGGACCGGACACGAATCCTTGGATTCACATCCCGGTCGGATACTTCAAAACCATGCACAACCCGACGGTCGACTGGTGCTATCGCACCGAGCCCGACCCTGGACTGAACGGACGCGCGATCGACTGGCCGCGCGGGAAGGTTCTGGGCGGGTCATCGTCGCTGAACGGTCTGCTTTACGTGCGTGGCCAGAAAGAGGATTACGACCGCTGGCGTCAGATGGGCAATCTCGGCTGGGGGTGGGATGATGTGCTGCCCCTGTTCAAGCGCAGCGAAGATCAGGAACGCGGCGAGGATGCCTTTCACGGCACGGGCGGCCCGCTTTCAGTGTCGAATATGCGCATACAACGACCGATCTGCGACGCCTGGGTCGCTGCAGCGCAGACAGCGGGTTATCCCTTTAACCCCGACTACAACGGTGCAGATCAGGAAGGCGTGGGCTACTTCCAACTGACCACGCGCAATGGGCGCCGCTGCAGCGCGGCGGTTGCTTATCTGAAACCGGTCCGGCACCGGGACAATCTGAACATTATCACCCACGCGCTTGTAACGCGCGTCGTGCTTGACGGGAAAAAGGCAATCGGGCTGGAATATCGCGACCTGTCCGGCGCGATGCAGAAAATCACCGTTCGCCGAGAGATCATCCTGTCCGGCGGTGCAATCAACTCTCCGCAGGTTTTGATGCTATCTGGCATCGGTGATCCCGATCACCTTAAGGAAAACGGGATTGAGCCTGTTCACTCTCTGCCTCGTGTTGGCAAAGGGTTACAGGATCATTTGCAGGCGCGCCTTGTATTCAAATGCAACGAGCCAACGTTGAATGACGAGGTGCGCAGCCTATTCAATCAGGCCCGGATTGCGCTGAAATACGCTTTGTTCCGCGCGGGCCCCATGACGATGGCAGCAAGTCTTGCGACCGGGTTTTTGAAAACCCGCCCCGACGTTCAGACGCCCGACATTCAGTTCCACGTCCAGCCGTGGTCTGCGGACAGCCCTGGCGAAGGGGTGCACCCTTTTTCGGCCTTTACGATGTCGGTTTGCCAACTGCGTCCCGAAAGCCGGGGCGAGCTGCAATTGGACGGCCCGGACCCCTCCGAATATGTCAAAATCGTCCCGAATTATCTGTCGACGGAAACCGATTGCCGAACCATCGTCGATGGCGTGAACATCGCCCGGAAGATCGCGAGGCATAACCCGTTGGCGTCAAAAATCTCGGAAGAGTTCCGCCCTGATGCGCAACTGTCAGACGATGACTTTGAAGGCACGCTGGATTGGGCGCGGTCGAATTCGGTTTCGATTTATCATCCAACAGGCACCTGTGCGATGGGTACATCGCAGAACGCAGTCGTCGACCCCGCCCTGAAGGTCAATGGAATCGGAAACCTGCGCGTTGCCGACTGTTCGATCATGCCCGAGATTGTCAGCGGGAACACCAACGCTCCTGCGATCATGATCGGGGAAAAGGCAAGTGATCTGGTCAAAGCGGATCTCTGACCACACGGCAGGCGCGATCCCGCGAGACAGGTGATCAATATCTTAGGTTCTGGACCCATTGATTTGGTTGTCGGCATCCCGTCCACATTATTCAAGCGCCTGAGGTTCAGGGGGTGCATAATGAGTAGTCTATTCTGGTTGATCGACGATCAGATATCGCGGCTTCGGCCCTACCTTCCGAAGAGCCATGGCCAGCCGAGGGTTGACGACTGGTATGCTCTGAGTGGGACTATTTTCATCAATCGCAATGGGTTGCGGTGGACGGGTGCGCCTTGCGAATGAGGGTCGCCGAAAACGCTCTACAACCGCTGGAACCGATGGAGCGCTATGGGTGTATTAGCTCGGAACATGAACGGGCTGGCTGCCGAAGACGCCGATCACAAAACCATAATAAATCCCTCTCATCGAAACTGCGATTTGACTTCTGGGCAGTGGACGCGACCTACCTCAAAGCGCACCGCACAGCCTCCAGCCTGCGGCTTAAAAAGAGAGGGAGGCGGCAGACTGATCGGACGCGCCAAGCGTGGCATGAATACGAAATTGCACGCCGTTATTAACAGCCTCGGACGCCCCATCCGCCTCTTCATATCCGCTGAGCAGGTTAGCGACTACACAGGGGCCAGGGCTCTGGTGAGCACTCTGTCATCGGTTGAGTGGCAGCTGCGAGATCGAGGCTATGACACGGGCTGGTTCCGCAAAGCCCTTAATGACAGGAGGATTAGGCCTTGCATCCCAGGTCGCAAGTTGCGCGACAAGCCTGCCCGCTACGACGGACGCCCGAAGGTCTTCCTGACGGCCATCGCACTCGCGGCTACCGTTCTATTCTGGCTGAAAATCAATGAGTCTGAAGCCTAGATTTTGTGTCGCAAGCTTTTGACCGAGGTTGACGAAACCACATGATCCGCAAAGGCCCTACTGCCAGATGCAAAGTACGGGTTATGATCCGAAACGTTACGTCCTAAACAGTGTTTACCATAAATGGATAGATAGACGAATGGGCACTCTTTATGTTTGTAAAGGTAAGGTAGGGAAAGGGGCTTTCGTGCTTTCCCATTCAGTTCCCAATTGGTGTTTATCGCACGATGATTGACGACATATCCTCCCTCGCAGATTATCCGGGCTCTTTCTGGAAGCGGTTCAAGGTTACCAAAGACGATTTGGATGGCTTTCATCACGTGAACAATGCCGTCTATTTGAAATGGATGGATGCGACTGTATGGGAGCACACCCGCCATGCGGGCCTGACGGAACAAGTGTGCCTGGACCTCAATCGTGGCATGGCGGCAGTGCGACACGAAATCGACTATCTGTCCTCGGCGCTGTTGGATGATGAAATCGTGGTTTACAATTGGCTTTCGGCCAATGACGGGCGTCTGCGCGCCAGCCGCCTGTTTCAGATGATCCGTCTGGGCGACCGTAAAACGATCCTGCGGGCCCAATCAGACTACGTTTGCACGAACCTGAAAACCGGGCGTCCGACGCGAATGCCGGACGCTTTCAAATCTGGATACAGCGTATCAATCCCGTCAGACAGCTGACGCAAAGGACTGCAACCTGCTGCGTCACGTGACCGACGGCAGCCAGTTGGCAATGGCCTGTCCGATCTTGTCGGGGCTGTCTTCCTGAACATAATGGATGCCCTGAACGGTGACTTCAGTCTGGTTCGGCCAACTGCGCACAAAGTCGCGCGCGGGTCCGGCGGCCAGCAACGCGCCCGGCTCGGCGTTGACGAAAAGTTTGGGCACATCCGACGTGGCCAGCCACGCCCCATAGGCTTTGACGATCTCGGCCACATCCGCCGGTTCGCCTTCGATCGGAATCTGGCGCGGCCAGGTCAAGGTTGGGCGGCGATCCTCGCCGGGGGTGCGGAAGGGACGGCGGTACTCCTCCATCTCAACCTCGCTGAGCTTGCGCAGAATGGAATTGGGCAGAACACCCTCGATGAATGCGTTGCCCTGCAGGATCATCTCATCGCCGGCCACAGACCGAAACCCTTTGAAGATATCGCGCGCGCCCTCAGGAAAAGCGTCCCAGCTTGGCACCGGGGCCACGATTGCCTCCATGAAGGCAATGGCCTTGACTGCGTCGGGATGCGTATGCGCCCAATGGAACCCAAGGCCCGACCCCCAATCGTGAACGACCAAGGTGACATTTTCGGTGACGCCAAGATGTGCCAGCAGCGCGAACAGATATGTTTTGTGTTCCGCAAACGTATAGCGATCTGGCCCCGAATTATCGAGTTTCTCGGAATCCCCCATGCCGATCAAATCAGGCGCGATCAACCGCCCCTGCCCTTCAAGATGCGGCATCACGTTGCGCCACAGATAGGACGAGGTCGGGTTGCCGTGCAAAAAGACAATCGGGTCGCCTTCCCCAATCTCGACGTAGGCCATTTTCTTGCCGTGGATTGTGGCGGTTTTCTTGGAATACGCGGGCTGATCTGTCGGCATGACGCTGATCCTTTGATTGTCAAATGGCGCGGGCGTGCGACACGCCCCTGCCGGAAACTCTATCAGAGTGGCGCGGTTTGGCACTTCACAATGTCTGATCTTTTCTGGTTAAGTGACACGCAGATGGCACGTCTGGAACCTTTGGTTTCTCAGTGGCACGGTAAACTGCATGTTGATGACAGACGTATGTTGAGCGGTATCATATTCAACACTCGCGATGATTTACAATGGCGTGATGTGCCCCAAAAATATGGCCCGCACTGGCGATGTCGACCGTGGACCCAGCGGGGCTACGAAAGGGTTCTGTCGCAAACTTATTAGATGGCCAAGTTTCAGTGGAATTGGTGAGCGGTTTACTCTGCCACTTGGGCGAGCTGCTGAAACGGACAGAGTCTAGGCTTGAATTGACCTTTGCGGATCATATTGACCAGTTCTATGCCCGCCTGGACAGGTGGGGCAAAAGCAAAAGATCTGAATCTCGGCATAGATCTGATCCTTCGTTTGATGAAACAGTGATCCTGTTCAAGGTTAGTGTTGCGGTATCTCCACCGGACCACTCCGGTCAGGATCGGGCGGCCAAAGCTTTTGAGCATCTTGTTGATCGCCTTCACGCCAACTGTATTGGCATCACATTTATCGATGACGATCTTGCGCAGTAGGCCGTACACCTCAAGCGCACGGGCGAACAACTTCGTCGCTGCGGCTGTCATGCGGCGTTCGGTCAACATGAAATCCAAGGTCTTTCCGTATTTGTCGATAGCTCGGTAAAGACAAATGCATTTGCCTTGGACCCGCACATAGGTTTCATCCATTCGCCACGAACGGTCTGCAGGGTTCTTTCCGGACCGAGCTGCTTCAGCAACGAGGCTTGCATATCGACTGACCCAGCGTTTTGGCGTTGCATGATCCAGATGACCGCCACGTTGCGCTATGATTTATTCCAGACCTCGTTATGAAACACCGTAGCGCAGATAGAAGAAATCCGCGTGCAAGATCACGCTTTTTGGAGAATGCGTGCCCTTGGCTGAGATCGTCTTGGCCTGCTCCCGTCATGTGCGAGTGCGGGCGACCAGAATTGCACTCGACCTGACGGGTAGAAGCGAAATATGCGACGGAACCACTTAGTCCGGAACTGTAAAAACACGGTTACGCCGGATGTTGCCCATACCCGGGAACAAGAACAGGATTGGCTTGCCAACCAAAGGATCACCTGAGCTGTCGGGCAGATGCACATGTATGTGCAGATGCGGGTCAGAAGAGTTTCCTGAATTACCGATGGCTCCCAAAGGTTGGCCCGATCTGACGAAATCTCCTTTCGTCACCGAAACACTACCTTTGCGAAGGTGCGCCATACATACTTCGATCCGGCCAAATTCCGGATCGTCGCACTGGATACAGACATAATTTCCCATCGGTGCCTCGCGATCGGCACCTCCCAATGGCTGGTCTTCTGCTCCGTCGCTTGCTGCGCTGACTTGCCCCTCAACAGGCGAACCCAACGGATGCCCAAAAATCCAGAAATCATTGATGTGTCGCGGCCAAAGATTGCGTGTTTGCAAGCCGAACCTGCCCGCAGCTACAATATCAACCCCGTATGACTGACCCCGCAGAGACGGAATTTGCAGGCATTTCAGGTGGTGGTTCACGAACCGGCTGGCCCCGCCTTGTACGATCAGAAATCGGCCACCAGATACGGGGCTGTGTAAGCGCAGTTCGGCCTGTCCGCGGGGTCTTTTTAGTACCACCGCCACACAAAACACACCGACCGGCACGCCGATCAACAATCCGACCGTGGCGTCGGACCAAGTACCGTTCGGCATCTCGACCTGAGTAAGCAAACGGCATGCTATTGCGCACGCACTGACAAATATTATCCACCTGTCCCAAGGTGGCGTGCGCGGCAACATAGTCTGGAAGAACATACAAAAAGCCGCAAATGTAACGACCCCGGACAGTTGCTCGGCCAAGCTTGACCCGAACACGACCTGCGCCGCCATCAATGGCGGCAGCACAGCGTGTGACAGCGCTGCCAATAATGGGCGCGGGACATACATCGCCGCGCGCGCCCTCTAGCTGTTAACTTGACCCACACCGTCCTCGAGGCTATCGGCGATCGACAGAATGCGATCAAACCCGCTCATCTTGAAAACGTTGCGAATATTGTCGTTCATTGCGCAAAGAACCATCTGAACTGCGGTTCCTTTGACCTTCTTCGCGCCCATCAGAAAGACCCTCAGGCCCGCGCTGCTGACAAAATCAACAGCCGTCATGTCCACAAGCGTCGACGTCGCAGCCCCGTCGAGCTGCGCAATCAATGCACCTTCGAATTGCGGCGCCGTTGAACTGTCGATACGGCCAGTAACAACCAGTTGTGCGTAGCCGTCATGCTGGATGACATTAATCTCCATCGGTTGCTCCTATGTCGCCAAAGCGCTTTATCTGCTCATCCGGGTTGGCGCTAAACTGGCAGGCTAAGCGGTCAAAAGTCAATTGATGCCACCACGATAGGTTGCAAAAAATTTGCCATTCGCATTGCGTTTCGGCAGACATTCATTTTGCGCTTGCCCAATCGAGGCTTTCCAGGAAACGGCGCTCCACGTCGCCGGCTGCCATGTCTTCAAAACACAATGAGGCAAGGGCCAGCAGAACCTGACCGAATGTCAGGGACGTGCCCAATTTCGGCGCAACATGGTCCTGATGCAACCGGCTCAATGTGTTCGATGCGTGAGCCAGCAGTTTCAGCATCCCGCACTCTGCCGCAGGCGTCAAATTGTCTGCTAGGTAGATTCGTGCGCGCGCTTGAGATTGGAGTGAACCCTCCGAATTCGTCCCGATCATCATCAGAAACAACTCCGCGTCGAACTGATCGGTCGCAGCAACCAGTCCCGCGTAGTCGGCCAACAGCTCGTCATACAGATCGTTGCGCATTTGGCCACACACACGGCGTGTGAAGTAGTGCGCGCATTCGTGCTCCAGCCGAATGATCCGCGACAACTCCAGAACCTTATCTGGCCCACCGGGCAAATCATCGGATGTCACATTACTATAGATCCCGCGCGACAAGATAATGAACCGATCCTGATACAGAGGTTTGTTGGGAACAATCTCAGCCTTGAAATACGCGCTCCATCCGATCTCGGCGTTGCCATCGGCAAGCCAACCTGCCTTGAGGTTCTCTATTCGGTCCCAGTTATTGAAGCCTGCAACCATGGCCGCCCCCATGCTGCGAGGCACCGGAACGGGTTCGCTGCGATGCAAAAAAGCACGCAAAAGGGTCTCGAAGTCCGGTCGCGTCGCCGGTTCAAGGACCGGAATGCGCCCAGCAGGCGTCGGGTGCAGCGTCACGCATAATTCGCGTGGGGCCTCCAGCCGCAGACCATTGCCCGCTTCTGGTGCCAACGACAGGTCGCCCCGCCGTGTCGCAGCCAGATAGGCCGGGTTCTGACTTTGCCCCTCTGCAACTTCAAAACGAAGCTGCGGGAGTGCGGCGGACAAACTGTGCCAAATATCCGAGCTGCTCGCGTAAATTTCCCATTTTTCCACAAAAGCTTCGTCCGGAAGTGGAAACTTCGGAGCTGTGTCGGGGCATTCAAAAGGCGGCAATAGCGCCGCCATCAAGCTATCGGCATCGGCGCCTTCCACTCCTGCAACGCGCAAGGCATTGGGCGCTTGCTCAAGCATCGTAAATCACCTTTACTTCAACAAACAATCGGGGTGCTGTCACAGCGGACGCCCGGTGCAATCCTGCATCCATAGCAATCCCGGAAGGTAACATGTCAAGGCTCCTGTTACACGTAGGCCACTCCAAAACAGGCACAAGTTTCATACAGGCCCTGCTCAGAGAAAATCGATCGGCGTTGGCACTGCGCGGTTATGATTATCCGCCACCGTCATGGCTGGAAATTGAAGAGGATAATGCCGAAGTCGGTCAGGGCAATGGTCTGGTGGCGGCCCAATCACCAGCTGAGATGCAGGCCCTTTTGCGCGAACGACCCCGCCCCGACCGCGGACTTATCCTGTCGAGCGAGGAGTTCTTTCCGCAATTGGCTACCGCCTCGGACCCGAAGCGACTGCTGCATCTGGCGACCGAGGCCGGATATGATGGCGTGTCCATTTTGCTTGCTGTCCGGGATCCCGTGTCGCATGCCGCTTCGTTGTGGATGCAATACGTCAAACGCGCAGGCGGGACAGCCACATTGGAACAATTCTTTGCCCGCTATTCTGTCCCCGATCTGGTTTTGCGGTTTCTGCACATCTACAGTGATCAACCAAACATTTCGATCAGAGTATTCAATTACAGCCGCCACAGGTCGCGCCTGAAAAACCAAGTATCAGATTGGCTCGGCCTTGCGGCGCATGAATTTACTGCGCCAAAAGCACCAATCATCAATCGGGGCCTGACCGGCGCGGAAACCGTGTTGCAACTGGCGCTGAACGCAGAAATCGGTCGACGCGGGCGCATTCTGTCGGATGCACTTTGCAGCGAGTTGCCAGATGTAGCGGCGCAGGCGTTGTATCCTGCAAAGACCGTACAGGTCGCAATGCTGGATCGGCTGTCTCCGACTTTGGAATGTTTGAATACGCGCCTTGAAACGAGCGAATGCTATAGAAATGACCTGCATGAGCCAAAGGCGACAGCTTCCAGCGGAGAGTCAAATTCTCTTTCGGATGCTCAACTTAGGGTTGCTGGAAGCGCTTTGGGGCAAGAGATTAGGGAACTGATGGAGTCAAAAGTCGATAGCGCTGGCGCGCTGCCCGATGAATCTCTTGACTGACGCGTATTCACCGCCGAGTATTCAATCACAGGGATAATAGAAGCAGAGCATGACGGGTAGCCGCAAGTCTTCCGTTTAAGAGCTCACAGCTAACGCCGGGACGTGAGAGATGAGCAAAAATATCTTCCGCAAAAGTGCTATGGACCGGCTCGCTTCTCCCGAACAGCTAGATCGATTGGTTCCGGTGACGGACAGCAAGGCGTGGCTGGCCATCATCATGCTGATGTCGATGATTGGCGCGGCAATAGTCTGGAGTTTTCTGGGTTCTCTCCCGTCCCGTGTGAAAGGCGATGGAATTCTGATCATCGAAGGCGGTCGCGTTTTCGACGCCGTGGCGCAGGCCGATGGGATCGTGGAACGGCTGGAAGTTTCGATCGACGATCTGGTCGAAAAGGACCAGATCGTTGCGCGCCTGTCCCAACGGGATCTTCAGATCGAACTGAACAACATGATCGCAACCGTGAGTGAGGCCAAAAACGAGCTGACCCGGATTGAGGCCGATGTCGCGCGACAATCAGAATTGCTGGAAGAAGCGTTGAAAGAACAGACAGACGCCACGAATGAGCGGGTGCAGATCGCGGCGGAGCGACTGGAAAACGCGCGTGAGCGTCTGGAGGAGTTTCAGGATTTGCTGCAGCGTGGTCGGGTTACCAATGATGCGGTGCTCGAACGTCAGTTGGCCGTAGATGCGATCCTCAAGGAACTTGGTGAACTGCGGCAGGTCCTGTCCGACATTGATGTTCGCCGGTTTGATGCATTGGTGAGCAGTAACGAGCGGATTGAGCAGGCCCGGCAAAACGTCGCAGAAGCCGAGCGCCGACAGGCGGCGATCGAAAGTCAGCTGGAGCGTGGGTCGGTCATCATCAGCCCCGCCGCAGGCCGAGTGACGGAACTGCAGGCCACAGCCGGCGAGCTATTGGGGCGCGGTGAAGCTGCGTTGTCCTTTGAAACATTAGGCGACAGTCTTGAGCTGGTTTTGTATGTCGGCCCATCGGACGGCAAATCGGTGGAACCCGGCATGCCGGTTCAGGTATCCCCGCTGACTGCAGCGCGCGAGGAATACGGGACCATTCGCGGTGAAGTCACGCAGGTATCCGAGTTCCCCTCAACCATCGACGGCATGATGGCCGTGCTGCGCAACAACGAGCTTGTCCGGCAGTTTTCTGCCTCGGGTCCGCCCTACAGGGCGATTGTACGACTGGATCGAGACCCGAATTCGGTCTCGGGATATGCCTGGACATCGGACAGGGGCGCAGGGCTGGAACTGCGATCCGGCACCTTGACCGAGGCAGAAGTGACCGTGCGATCCCAACGCCCGATTGAAATGGTGATCCCGCTGCTGCGCGAATGGACGGGCCTGTAAGGTGCCCCCGCAACCCTCATTCAACGCGAATTTCCGTTTATTGAACAAGGCTTGAGCAGACGTGTTTTTCGGTTCCAAATCCAACGACTCGGACGATCAAAGCGCCGATAAGGAGCTTCTGGCTTTCAAGGAAGCGGCCCGTAAGAAGGGGCGCAGAAAGTCGGTTCCAACCGTGCTTCAAATGGAAGCCGTGGAATGTGGTGCCGCCGCCCTGGCCATGATCCTGCGCTATTATGGCCGCTATGTCCCGCTTGAACGTTTGCGGACGGAATGCGGCGTCAGCCGTGATGGCTCAAAGGCGTCAAATGTTCTGAAAGCCGCTCGCGAGCACGGGATGACGGCCAAGGGATATAAATACAGCCTGCCCAAGCTGCTCGACATCAAGATGCCCTGCATCGTGTTCTGGAACTTCAACCACTTTGTGGTTCTGGAAGGGATCAAGGGAAAGAAAGTTCACATAAACGACCCCGCGATGGGTCCGCGTACGCTGAGCTTTGAAGAGTTCGACGAAGGCTACACAGGCGTTGTACTTGCTTTCGAACCGGGGCCGGAATTCAAAAAAGGGGGAGAGCGGCCCAAAGACTTGGCAGGCCTTTTCCGTCGCCTGAGCAGTTCGAAAACTGCCGTGACCTTTGTCTTGTTGGCCACCTTGTCACTGGTCATTCCTGGGCTGGTCATTCCGGTATTCTCAAAGATTTTCGTCGATGAAATTCTGATCCAGAATCTCGAAAACTGGGTGATGCCTTTGCTCATCGGAATGGGGCTCACCGCGTTGATGCGGGGGGCGCTGACCTGGCTCCAACAGATCGCGTTGGTTCGGCTGGACACCAAGATTGCGATAACGCAGGCATCTGCTTTTCTGTGGCATGTGTTCCGGCTGCCCCAAGGTTTCTTTGATCAACGCTTTGCCGGGGACATCCTGTCTCGGATAACCGCCAATGACCGTGTGGCAACCTTGCTGTCCGGGCCTTTGGCCACCAACCTCGCATCGCTTCCGACGGTGGTTTTCTATCTAGCAGTCATGTTCGCATTTGATCCCGTCATGGCGATGGTTGGCGCGGGTTTGGCGTTGCTGAACGTGCTGGTTCTGCGGTTGCTCAACCGGGTGCGTGAAGACGGCAGTCGCCGCCTGATGCAAGATCAGGGTAAGCTCGCGGGGACATCGGTCGCGGGCATACAGCTTATGGAAACCCTGAAATCTTCGGGTCAGGAAGATGATTTCTTTTCTAAATGGTCCGGCTATCAGGCCAAATATCTGACATCGCGGCAGGAGTTCTCATTCTATACGACGATCCTTGGGTCGGTTCCCACATTGGTATCGGCCCTGATTACCGTGGCAATCCTGTTCCTCGGCGGCCTTCGGGTGATGGACGGCGCAATGACCATCGGTATGCTTGTCGCCTTCCAAAGCCTGATGCGCAGCTTCACCGGCCCGATCGAACAGATGGTTAACCTCGCTGGCAGCCTTCAGGAAATCAAAGGCGATCTGGCGCGACTTGACGACGTTCTGAACCATGAGCTTGACCCGCGGTCCGGCGTGCAGGACGAAAAATCAGCAGCCGAAGCCGCCGTTTTCAAACTGAACGGACGGATCGAGTTGCGCGACGTTGTGTTTGGCTACACAAAAGCCGGACCGCCGCTGATCGACGGGTTGTCATTGGTAATTGAACCGGGTCAGCGGGTGGCCTTGATCGGAGGATCGGGCAGCGGCAAATCGACGGTGGCCAAGCTGATCACCGGGCTCTATGCGCCCTGGAGCGGGGACATTCTGTTCGACGGAAAGCCTCTGAGCGAAATACCCCAGCGGGTCTTTTCGCAGTCCCTCTCGACCGTGGATCAAGAGATTTTCCTGTTCGAAGGATCGCTGCGCGACAACATGTCGATGTGGGACACCATGGTTCAGGAGCGTGACATCGTAAACGCGCTGCGCGACGCCGCCATTCTGGACATCATCGAAGCACGTCCCGGTCGATATGACACGCAAGTGTCCGAGATGGGATCGAACTTTTCCGGCGGTCAGCGCCAACGGATCGAAATCGCGCGCGCACTAACCGTCAATCCATCGATCCTCGTGCTGGATGAGGCGACGGCGGCGCTTGATCCGATTGTGGAAAAACAGATCGATGACAATGTCCGGCGTCGCGGCTGTACCAGCGTCGTGGTGGCGCACCGGCTCTCGACCGTTCGTGACAGCGACGAGATCATCGTGCTGAGCCAGGGTTCGGTGGTGCAGCGCGGCATCCACGAAGAGATGATCGAACAGGACGGGCCCTATCGCAGCCTGATGCAGGCGGAATAAGAGGTTTGAGAGCATGACACAAACAGACATGGTCCGGACCGAAATTCAGGACGCATTCGACGCCGAACTGCTGAGTAAGATTACCGGTCGGCGCATGGCGGTCGGCGGTCACCGGCCATTTATGATCGAAGACACTTCGAAGGTCTGGCTGGTTCTGGTTGGGTATATCGACGTCTATGCGATCGAGATGTCGGGCGATCAGGTGGTCTCAACAGGGCGCCATGTCATGCATGTTGGACCCGGCGCGGTGCTGTTTGGTGTACCCAGCCTTGAGCTGCCCAATGGCAACCGCTTGGCGCTGCGAGCCGTCGCAGCCATGGGGACACAGCTTTACGAAGGCGATGCTGCGGATATCCAAGGCGAAGACTTCGATCTGATCGTCGTGGACTGGATCGACACTTGGGTCGGGCTACTGTCCCGCGCCATCGTTCAGAACCGCATCCCGCGCAATGCGCTGGTACTAGAGGCGGAACCCGCGCAGGCGTTTTCTGGCGGCACCGATGCCTGTGCACAGTTTCAAGATGTGATCTGGGGTACGCTCGACGACGGCGAGGCCAGATTTCTGGATCGCTCTGAATGCCAGCTACAACAAGGCGGTGTTGCGGTTCCCATCACCGATCAAAGCTGGGTCAGTTTTGGAACCGACAGCACGATAAGCTGCGCCTACACGCCGACACTTTTGTTTTTGGGCGGCCTTTGGGAAGCCTTGGACAATTTCCATCGCTACTTCCTGCCGATCATTCAGGAAGAAATCGAACAATCCCGGGCCGAAGGTGTCGAAACCCGTGCGGCCCGGTTCGGGCAACGGCAGGTTCGGTTTACCGGAGCCCTTGCCACGCTGGGCAGCGTTCTGCGCCCGGATCTGGAGAACCTGGCCGAGACCGGAAGCGACGCCGACACAGGCGAAGACCTGTTGTTCACCGTGTTCTCTCAGGTTGTCCGCAGCCAGGGCTCAGATGCGAAGAAGCCGAAGCACGGAACAAACCGCAAATGGGTGGACCAGCTCAAGGAATTTGCCCGCGCGTCCGGGCTGCGCATGCGTCGGGTCGCCTTGCGTGATGGGTGGCATCGTTCGGATGCAGGCGCGCTGGTCGGGTATTTGGACGAAGACGAAACGCAGCCCGTCGCCCTGATGCCAAGCTCCGCCTCTGGCGACTATGTGATGGTTGACCCGGCTTCTGGGACTCGCACCAAAATCACGCGGCGCAATGCGGGTGAATTGAACGCGTTTGCCTACATGTTCTACGTGCCCTTCCCCCTGAAGGCGTTGGACGTGAAAGAGGTTCTTTCCTTTGGTTTGCGCGATATGCGGCGTGAAATGTGGCTGGTGCTGTGCCTGGGATTGATGTCCGGTCTGCTTGGCCTCGCTGTACCGGTTTCCATCGGCTATCTTTTTTCGGACGTCGTTCCTCGTGCCGATCTGAATACGTTCACGGCGGTTATCGGGGCGTTGATCCTAGCCGCCCTGGGTGTGTTCATCTTTGACATAACGCGCGGTTTCACCGTGTTGCGCGTCACCGGCAAGATGGACGGCCGCATTCAATCCGCCGTATGGGACAGGTTGCTGGCACTGCCACTCGGGTTTTTCCGCGATTACACGTCTGGCGATCTGGCGGATCGCGCCAACAGCATCAACTCAATCCGCGAAGTTCTGACGGGTGCCACAATACAATCCGTATTTTCGCTTATTTTCTCGCTCTTTTCCTTCGCGCTGCTGTTCTATTACTCGTGGGAGCTTGCGCTGGTTGCCACCGGGTTGATCCTGATCGTCATCCTCGTAACCACAGTTTTCACCTGGGCGATGATCCCGCACAAACAGGCGGCGCTGGAAACGATGGGCAAGATCGAAGGTCAGGTTTTCCAGTTTCTCGCCGGCATCGGCAAGCTCAGAAGTTCTCATAGTGAAAGCCGCGCCTTTGCGCGGTGGGCGCAGCTGTATCAGAAGACCAAAAGCCACACCTATGCCGCATCCCGCTTAAATGCCGGGCAAGAAGTGTTTAATACGATGTTCCCGGTGGCTGCCTCGATCACCGTGTTCGCCTATGTCTATTATCAATTGAACGATTCAAGCATCGACGGGCCGGGCTTTACCATCGGTGACTTTCTGTCCTTCAACGCTGCACTTGGCCAGTTCAACGCCTCGGTCATGGCCTTTGCTGCTGCAGCGTCCCAGATCATCGAAATCGTGCCGCTCTATCGTCGTGCCGATCCGATCCTGAAAGCCGTACCCGAAGTGCGCAGCGACGCCATCGATCCCGGAGAGCTGACGGGGCAGATTGAATTGTCCAACGTCACCTTCCGCTATGACCCCGAAGGTCCCCCGGTTCTGGACAACGTCTCGATCAAAATCCGCCCTGGTGAGTTTGTTGCCTTTGTCGGTGCATCCGGATCCGGAAAATCCACGATCCTGCGACTGATCCTTGGCTTTGAACAGGCCGAAGCAGGTGGCGTGTACTTCGACGGGCAGGACTTGCACGGCCTTAACCTCGGAGCCGTGCGTCGTCAGATCGGCGTTGTTTTACAAGGCAGCCGTCTGACCTCGGGTACTATTTTTGAAAACATCGTCGGTTCCACGAAACTGACACAAGACGACGCGATGGAAGCGGCGATTGCCGCCGGGCTTGAGGACGATATCGAGGCCATGCCAATGAAACTGCACACTGTGGTTTCCGAAGGTGCAGGCACATTCTCGGGCGGTCAGAAACAACGTCTTATGATTGCCCGTGCGATGGCGCAAAAACCGCGCATCCTCATACTGGACGAAGCCACAAGCGCGCTCGACAACAAAACGCAGGCGATCGTAAACAACAGCCTAGACAAACAGAACCTGACCCGGATCGTCGTCGCGCACCGTCTGACAACCATCGTCAATGCAGACCGCATTATTATGCTGGAAGGCGGAAAAATCATCGAGGAAGGACGCTATAGCGAACTGATGGCGCGCGATGGATCGTTTGCCGCGCTCGCGCGAAGGCAGCTGTTGTGATGCAGAGCCAGTGGGTGGCCATAATCCTGAGTTTTGGTCTTCCGCTGTTGTTAGCAACCGATCTGGTCCTTAGACAACCGCGAAGTTGGGCGGACTGGGTTCTCCGGTCGACACTTTTGTTAAGCTTGTCGGTTTATTTGTTCTTAGGCGGTGTCGTTTGGTTCATCGTCGGATTGCAATGGCGATGGGTCCTCATCGCACTGTCGGTTGCGTCTGTGCTCTGGTCCTGCCCAGTCCGCAAAGCCGGCGAAACACGCGTTGTGCCGAGCGGCTGGGGTGGATGGATTTCGTTGGTGGCATTTGCATTGCCAGCGGCCTTCTTTTGCATGAACCTTGTACAAGTCCTGAACGCGGAACGTGCTCCTGCGAACACCGTCAACCTCGCTATGCCGCTAGATGGTGATCGGGTTGCCGTCCTGCATGGTGGGCAATCGATCATCATCAATCACCACTTCACGACGCCTGCCCAGAAATACGCAGTCGATCTGGTCGCACTCTGGCCCGATGGACGACGGGCCAAAGCGGTGTCATCGTCAAACCCAGACGACTACGCGATCTTTGGGATGCCGGTGATTGCCCCGTGCGATGGGAGTATTCTGTCAACGCGCAATGACCAGCCAGAGACAGCAATCGGAGGTTCAAATCTGCAGGAGCCAGCGGGTAATTTCGCGTTGCTTGCCTGCGACGACATCACAGTTCTGCTGGCCCATCTCCAACCTGGCAGTTTGAAAGTCGAAGCTGGAGACCGCGTCGGCAGGGGAAACGAGTTGGGGCGCGCTGGAAATTCAGGCAATTCAACGGAACCTCATTTGCATATCCACGCGGTTCAAGGCCAGTTAAGTGATATCGAAGCGGTGGTTACGACCGCAACCGCCGTTCCGATTACCTTCAACGGGCTTTTCCTGACCAGAAACATGGTTCTAAGGTAGCAGAGCAATGACCACGACCCCGAACACTGCCGCGTCATCCCAAATTGCAAATGATGCTCTGGCCGCCCCGAATGCCAAGCGGTCTTTGGCGCCTCACTGTCAAAGCATCGGTGATGTCCTCAGGTTAATTGCGCCGCGCGTCGGAGCGGCGCTTGTGGACGCACCCGGTATGGCGCGCCTCTATCATGTTGCCGATCAATTACCGGCTGAGATGGCCCCGTTCTGGGGGTTGGAAATCCGGCTGGGAGAGCCACAGGCCCGGGCGGACATTCTGTGGGAAATCGCACAGGGCAACGGATCAATCGCCGCGCTTGCGCAGGACCCCTTTTCGACGGCTTCTATTTTGAAACGCTCGACCTTCTGGGAAGACCTGTCTGGTTTTGCCAGCGACTGGCGCGACGGAGCGCGCTGGAAACCGATGCTTGGCAATGTCTGGTTGGAAGTCGATAGCGCAAGCGCTGAAGGGCCAGAGCTGGACAAGTGCCTGGACAAACCCTGCATGTTCTGGGGACCCAACAGGCAAGCCAAAGGCACCGACCGTGCACTTCTGGCCGCCCTGTCCGAGCTTGGGCAGCGGTTCTTTCAGTTGGAAATCGATAGCGGCCAATTGGCCAAGTTCGCCGAGGCGCTGCCCGAAGACGTCACAATTTTTCAGATGGGTGTTATGGGCGCGCGCGAGGTTGTCGTCACCCGCCTTTGCCTGACAGGCCTAAGCTGCGATGCTGCGATTGCCTGGCTTGATCAGATTGGCTGGCCCGGAGACCTGGAAACGGTCAAGGCCGTTTGGCGGGACTATGCGGACCCGTTGGGAGAGGCCGCTTTGAACATCGACCTGATGCCGGATGGGATTGGGCCCAAGCTGGGTATCGAGCTTTATGCAAAGGAAAACACGTTCTCGACGCAACCCTGGGAGGCGGCGTTTAGCCGCTTGCAATCCGCGGGTCTTGCACGTTCAGACAAAATAAGCGCGCTGCGTGAAGTGCCGTTTCATGAACAATACGCCCTGCCCGCCTGGTCTGCGGACGGACCGCAAGTGATTTATCCGGCTCTTTCGTGCAACGTGCATCACCTAAAACTGGTCATCGTCGGGGCCGAAGTGACCGAGGCCAAGGCCTATGTCGGCGTGTTGCGCCCGCCGTTCAACCAAGCGCCATCTCATGGCGATGAGATTGATGGCGGCGGTTGGCGATAAACGCAGGCCAAAGAAAAGGCGGCTTAAAAAGCCGCCAATTCGAATTTGTATGGACCACCGAATTAAGCGATCTCGACATCCCGCAGCGCGGCGTTTTCCGCTTCTTTTCTGGCGCGATAGTCCTTGGTGATCGCCATCTCGCAGAGATACCCGTTTGAGAACATGTTCTCGAGCATCGCCATTGCAGCCATCGGACCAATTTCGGGATGATCTGACAGCTGATCAAACACTTCGCCATAGGTCAGAGTGCCATCGGAAATTAGCGCGCCCGTGACCTGGTGCAACGTACCACGGCGGAAGTCGCGACGGGTGGTCGGTGAGATTAGGGTGAACCCGTCTTCTTGCTCAATGAACTTCAGGTCATCGCGCCACTTGATCGGCATCTCTGGATAGGGTTCGACAACCATCGAACGGGCGACAATCTTCTCAAGCACCCGCTTGAAGTCTTCACCGTCTTTAAAGGTCGCCTCGTCGAACACGCGATAGCCATAGCGGTTTTCCAGCGTCGTATAGCAAGGGCTGATCAGACGAACGGACTTGTTGACCATGTTGACCAGCAAACCAGAGACGCAAGCAATCGAGCCCTGAGGCACGTCGAACCCTTCGGGCGGATTGTCAGTGTCGATATTGCGCATGTCGTCCGATTCAACGAGTTGCTTTAACATACGCTCGCGGCCACCCGGGACCTTTGCGCGGAAAACCTCGGCATCGGCTTGCTGCATCAAAAGGGTTGTGTCGCGCATCTCCGACGGTGTGAAGGTTTTATGCAGGCGCCGCATGATATTGCGAGACAGCACGCTGATACGCGGCCACGGTGCGGGCACCTTGCTGTAGAACCCGATCAGTTCGCCAACCCAATCTTCCTTGGCGCGCGCCGTTGCGGTGCACAAAGATGCACCGGTAACCGAGTGCCAGATCTCCAGCAATTTTACGTAATGCGGATTGTCGTGGGGTTCCGTGCTCCAATACAGCATCCCATGGGCGGCGGGCCAGCCCAGAACCTCGGCCATACCATTGGCGACCCCTGCCACCATTTCCTGGTTTTCCGGCACCGAGACGTCATAGACCGTCTGCAGCTTGGGTGCATCAAATGCGCAGAAATGACAGCCAACAGAGCATCCCACGGCCATCTCGACCGCGTGGCAGGGATGATCAATGTCCCAGCCATAACTACCGAGTTCATTTCGCGTTGTGGCAATGCGCCGTGCGCGCCACACCGTGTATTCCGGACTGAGTGACTTGGTGGTCAGCACCATTTTCTTTTGAACAAAACCCGTCTTCTCGCGGCGGAACCGCCACAAGTACCATGTGCGCAGTCTGGGATAGCGCGCCAGGGTCTCATGAATCTCGGACGGCAGCTCTTCGAAGCTGTCGGCTCCGAATGCGTGCTGGCTGATTTGACCGCTAAAGCCAGGATCTTCCCACAACAAGGCAAGCTCTTCGGGTTCAAACGTGACCCCGATATCCTTCAACATCTGGCGCTGGTCATCCGAGAATTTTCCGCCGTCGTCCAGCGCATTGCGAAAATCGCGATCGCCCTCATAGCACTCGATGAAACGTTTCACCTGGCAGAGGCTTTCCATTTCATCAGGCGAAAAGTCGCTGAACGTATCCACATAGCGATTGCGGTTTCGCATCTCTACGGTGGATTCTCCCCTTCCGGTCTCGATAACGCTGGTCAAGTTCTCGCTCCTCTTCGAACCGTGTTGCAATCATAGTTCCGCACTATTGAACGCAACACAACCTAAAATAGAGATTTGTCGAACTTCAGTCCGGGCGCCAGAACCCTTGCTGCAAAGAAGCTATGCGCCGGATCGCTGAGATCAAAGCCGAACACTGGACCACGGCCATTTTTGGCAAGCGCATCAACGATCTTACGGGTCGCAGTGCTCGAATTCGCGCCCGTATTCATATATGGAGCTTTAGAAATCGTTGACCAAGACGTATCGGATTTCAGATTGCGAAAGAAATCAAAGACCGGACTCGCGGCCGGACCTTCCAGCGCGTGGACGGGTTTGCGCAGAATGTCATCCCGCGCACCGTGGATCATGCCGAGCCTGGACTGAGCGGCTTCGGTGATGGCACGGTGCAACGCGACCTGAGGTTGTGCGTGGCAACCCCATCCCACATTGCAGCTTGACCTTGCCGAGCCAGAGCTTTGATCTAGCAGAACGGCCCAGATGACCGGAAGATTGACGGCGGCAGGAAGCGCGAAAAGACGTATTTCCGACCCGGTCTCACGACACCGATCAAGGATCAATCGGGCTATTGGGTCATCTACACTGTCTGGTTCGATGATTTGCGCGCGTTGCCGCAACAACAGCTTTCCACTTTGCCGAACCGCGCACATCGCGTCGCGCTCAATGACTTCGTAGAGCGCGTGAAGATAGGCTTCGGCCAGCGAATTCCCTGAGGCCAAACCGTTCGAACTGGTTTCGTAGTAACCAGGCCTGCGCAGGAAATAGACCGCACTGGAGGGCGCAAAACACGGCTCGCCGTTGCTCAGTTCAACGCCTAGAGTCCATTCGTTGGCGAAGGTGTCGTTATAGTAACGCGGCAACATGCCCGGCAATTCATGAGGGCGCAGAATGCGGTCAGCACCTCCGTTTTTCCTGCTCGGTAGAGATTGGAGCGACTTCTGCCAAATCTGGTCGGGCAACGGATTTTCGGCACGATGCAACTCGCAGGCCTCCATCGCGGCAGATACCCGTGCGGCGGCGTCGGACAAGCCCTTGCCATTTGAAACCTGAAGCACTTTCCCACCAGGGCGCGCAGCAACCCAGGACGGCACACCCAGCACGTCCAGTTGCGTGATTGGCGCGACGCGGGTCACGCCGCATGATTTCAGATCCGGTTGGATGCGGGCCCAGGTCTCTTCGGCCGAGAATTTGCGCAATTGGGCCAATTCGCTTGCATGCTTCGAGAGCCCTGCTCCGAATTGCAATCCGTCCAGTCCGTGCAGGCCATCGCTCATGGTTCGGCCTGTGCAAATAGTTCGTTGCGAGCGATCAGCGTGTCCAGCAAAGCCAAATCCTCATGCCAATCCACCGCCCCAAAGAACATCGGACCTTGTTGCACTATCCAAACAGCAGTGGCCGTTGGGCCTGCAACTTCTTTGGGCGGGACAACACCAACGCGCGCGGCCCAATCAAGCAGGACAGCCATTTCGGAGGGCAGCTGCAGGTCAAGCTGTTCATGCAAGTTCAAGTCTTGAACGGGATGCAGCGCGATCCAGTCACTTGTTGCGGCTCCGCGAAAAACGGATGATAGCTCCTCGGGCCGTAAACCGTGTGCCGCACACCAAGTTTCCCGTGTTTGCCCCCGCACCTCTGCGTACCTATCCACGGCTTGGTTGGCAAAGCGCGAAACCTCAGCCTGATCCGGACCTTGCCCCGTCAATGCGCACCAATCTCTTAGAAACCAATGACGTCGGCTGAGCCGCCACGCATCCGAGAGGGCTTTGGGTTGTTCGGCGAGGGTAAGCAATTGTGCGTTCAGGGATACCGATCGACCCGTCGGCACGGTCACGACACGTGCCAGACGCGGATCGACATCAAGCGGCGCCGGGTCTGGATTTGGCCACAGATCAGTTCTGTTGCCTGTGACAGTCCGATTATCAGCCAAGAAACTCAACGCGTATCTTGCATCGAGGGCCTTCAATCGGGTCTGGACCTTCAGCGCCTGCCCTAGCGCAGCGCCGTCTAAGCCCAACCGGCTGGCGGCATCTGCGATCCGTTCGACCGTCCGATTGACATGTCCCCATGATTTGACGTTAGCAATCAGGTTTCCGGCTAGCGGCTCATCGGGGAATAGGTCTTTAACGATCCGCCGTAGGTCAACCAGTGGAACGGAAAGCTCAACATACCCCATCTCCGCCGGTCCGTGGCTGAGCGCCACTTCGTCGTCCCCTTCGATCTCTCCGCTTTCGAATTGCCGAACGACCTCTCCCAATCCGACCATTCCATATGGGGCCAGTTCAACCGCGCGCAATGCGCCCATGCTTGACGCCCCAAATACCTCAACACCAGCGTGCAGTGCAGCAAGGATTTCCCGTTGCCAAATCGGTGATTGCGCGTGGAAGTACCCGTCGATGATCAAGACACGGGCGGGTGGCTGTGCCAAAATGGAATAAAGATCGCCATATTTGATCGGAGGCTTGAAAACCGCGTCGGGATGCAGCGCGGTTGCCTCGTTCAAAGACAGCGATGGCCCCAGAAAGACAAGATCCCGACCCGTTGGTATCTGGCAGTCCTGCACGGCCATATTCTATACAGGCACCTTCTGAACATCAGCTTCGGTGCTAGCGGCCGCGTAAGTTGGGCCACAGATATCTTGCGCCATTTTCGTGAGCTCCAACCTTGATAGGCCTTGCAAAATATCTGCGCCCAGCGGGCTGATATTTGAATGGCTCTCCATCGTCAGGCTGTCTTCGGAAATACCCGCAAATCGCGCAAGGTCGCCGCGACGTTTGCCCAAATCCCGAGTGTGCAGGATCAGCCTGCGATGCGGCGGCAAAACGTCAAGCGTACGTGACGTGGCTTCCGACCAGTGGCCCAAAAATCGTTCCGCGACAACCGGCATGTGCTGTTCGCGTGCCTCCGGCGTGGCAATTTCTGACCAGTCAAAATGGCCAAACAGCAATTGTCCATATGCCTGCATCCAGGTCGGAGGGGTGCGGCCTTTTACTTGGAAGCTGTCAAACCAGCGCAACAGCATTTTCAGGTAGCTTTCGAACCACTCTGCCGGTGGCCGGATGGGAACCACAAACCCAGCGTCCGGGCATTGGGCGACCAACTGAGGTGCCGCAAGATGCAGGAAACTAGCCGCGTCCATTTCCAACGCGCTTTCCCGGTCCCGTCGGGCGAGAAACGTAGACAATTCCGCATCGGGCATCCGACGCGTCAGAGCTTCGATTGTTGCCTTCTCAGCATATTCATTTGCTGCGCGCATGTGGCGAAAGAGCGTGAACAGAGAGGTCGTCCCCGATCTTGGCAATCCCATGCACATCAAATGAAACCGCCGCTTCGGCCAGTTCACCACCAAAGGGGTCGCAAGGCGTGTGTCACCGCATTTTCGCAAAGCCGCCCGAATAGAGCCGGGAAGAACAGCTGCGTCGGCCGTGTCTTCTGCGGCGCGTTGCGCGACATCTTCTGCAAACAGCTGACCACTTTGATCCCGCAGCGTTTTTGCGACTGAAACGGCGTCCAACACCATTGTGTACCACAGACACGTCTGGCCGCGTCCGGCCAGCAGAGAAGGTACAACCGCATCGAAAAAGTCGTAGACTTGCCCGCCGCTCCACGCCAGTTTTGCAGTTCGCCACGCGGCTATTTCGTCATAGCCGTCCAACGTGGCCACCTGTCGAAGCCCCGGCATTGACGGCAAAAACTGAGCTACCTCGGCTTGCGGCAACGTTTGTAAAATGGTGCCGATTTCACTGCAAATCCGATAGGTCATAGCCGAGGAAAGGTCCGGTCGGATACCCGCTGCCAATTGCGGAGACCATCCGGTGCCGAACGGCAGGGTTTCACCGCCACAATGTAAATAGCGCAAGACGGCATCCGCGGCGTCGAGGGCCGTTGAAACATCGCCTTTTGCCGCCTGAACTCGAAGCCAGAGGTGCAGCGTATGAATGCGCCCGATATGCATCAGGTCATAGCCGAAATCCTGTTCCAACCGCGTATCGGCCGACATGGCACGTTTCAGCCGGGTCTCTGCAGATTGCAAATCACCAACGCGTACATCGTAGAAAGCCATAGCCTGCTCGATCCAGCTTTGGGACAAGGCGTCCAGTTCCGGATCCGTATCAGCGAACGGTGCGGCCAGGTTTTGAGCCTGCTCAAAGACCTTTCCTGCCGCCAAGGTCCCGTCTTGATGAAGCACTGATATTGCCTCGCGCACCGTGTCTCGAACGGCCTCATAGAGCGCCAATCTGTCCGACGTGAGCGTTTCTGCGATCTGATCTTGCATCAAATCGGCAAACAACTGACCACGCGGTCCAGCTTCCATCGCAGGCGGGAGGCTCCATCCGACACGAGTTGCGCGGACAACGTGTACCAGCCATGTTGCGATGGTTTTCATTCCAGCCCCCGCCCACTCAATCCGATCACGCTGCTTGCTCCGCATCGTCATCCTGCGACTGTGTCGATTGACCTTTGAACTCAATCGCCAGACAGGTGATGTCGTCACTGGGATCGGCCCCTTCGGTGAAGATGGACACCGATTTCATGATGGCTTTGAGTTGGTCGGACGGCGTGGCCCCCATCAATGGGCCCATCGCCTCAAGCAGGCGCGTTTCTCCATATTCTTCAAGTTTGGCCGACATCGCCTCGGTCACACCATCGGTGTAGCAGAACAAAGTCTCGCCCGCGTGCAGTACGCCGGTTTCTTCCTCATAGTCGAAATCCTCCCACACTGCCAAAGCGGGCTGGCCCTGATCTGCCTTGAGATAGCGTGGCTCAGTCTCGGGCCCGACGATGACCGGTGGATTGTGCCCGGCGTTGCAATAGACCATCTCGCCAGTTCTTGGGTCGATTTCGACGTAGAACAGGGTCACAAAAAGCATCGCGTCATTGTCGACACACAGGTAGTTGTTCACCATCGTCACGCAGTCTGCTGGCCCACGCGCGGATGCCGCAATTGCCCGCATAACCGTTCGTGAAATAGCCATGAACAGAGCCGCCCCCATGCCCTTGTCTGACACGTCGGCGATCACGCACCCGATCTTGCCCGATGGCAAGTCGAACACGTCGTAAAAGTCTCCCCCAACCTCGCGCATCGGCACCATGTCCGCCGCAAAATCCATTTCCGCCACTTCGGGAAATGTCGTCGGTAGACACTGCTGTTGAATGCGAGTGGCCACGTCCAATTCACGGTTGACCCGCTCCAATTCGGTACGCGCTTCCATCCCCTTTCGAAAACCCTCGAAAGTACCGGCCAATCGGCCAATCTCGTCATCGGTCTTGGGCACGTTTACAGCCTGATCCGTTTTCCCTTCCGACAAGGCGTTCAACGAACGGATCACCGCGTTCAAAGGAAAGAACGAATGGCGCAGAGACCAGTTGATGAATGCAAGAAACAAAGTCAGACCGCTGGCAAGGGCCAAAGCCGATATAGCGTTCCCGATCCGGGTTTCGCGCAAGGCTTTGGAGGCATCCTGAATACCAACAACGTGAAGAGGTGTATCGAGAAATGCGCTGGGAATTGGCAGGCTGGCAATCTGGAGAAATCTATCTCCATCTTCCAGAAGCGAAATGCCGGGCTGGGTCGCCTGTGCGCCCAGATTTGTCCGCTGTTCGTCAACCATGACTGCGCCGCTGTATTGTAGAATCTCTCCTGTCTCGGACAAGGTTAGAACCTGGGAACCAAACCCTCTGGCAAGTTTATCGGTCGTTCGCTGAAACGGGCTGACGACAACAGCGGCAGCCACCGGACGCGCCCGCAGAAACAACGGGGCGGCCGCGACATGAACCAAGGATCCGTCGGAGCCAAATGCCAGCCCTGTCGTGACGCGACCCTGGGCCCGTAACTGATCGAGGTGTTTCTCCTGCAAAATCGATGTTTCTACCAGCGAACTGTTCGAACCGCCAAGAAACGCACCATCGAACGTGACAAACTGCGCAGCCGTGGGGTCCAGGTCACCCTGCAATTTGATAAGCTGCAGTTCAAGTAAATCGGCGTCGCCGTCCAGCAGTCCCTGGGCCAGCTCGCGGTTCTCCTGAAACCGTCGCGCATACGCCTCACCCCTTTGAAACTCAACGTCTTGCAGACTTTCGAGATTGAGCTCCAGACTGGTCAGCAGAGCGTTTTCCAGCCGCGTCTGCATCGCTTTTTCACGGTTGCGCATCTCAAAGAGCAACAGCGCCGTTACGATCAGAAACACCAGGCAAACGATGGCTGTAATCCGGCTGCGCAGGCTTAGCTTTGCAAGCGTCGAGCTATCAGAGGTTGAGGTCATTAAGTCACCTCCCCCTCTCGTTTTGCGTAGACGAGAGACAGGGTACCACCGACATTCCTAAGTGCCACACCCATACGGCCTTTTTGCAGGCGCTCTTGGTGATCCTCAGCCTTGGCCAGCAACGGCACAGCCACCCGATGACGTTCACTTTCAGGTGCCTCTTGCGCAGCCAAGGCGCGCACCAGAACAAATCGCGCTGCTCCGTATTTCTGGATCAATCGTTGAACCGTTAGCCCGCACTGCAGAAGGTTTGCCAACGAATAAACGTTATGTGGCGATGCCATCGATATCACGGTACTTCGTCCTAACGCCCTGGCCCGCTCCAAGCGATGCCCGGTCAAAAATCGTTGCAGCCCAATCCCACGTCGATGCGGCAAGATCCCCGTTCCGTCCAAATGGGCCACTCGCGCAAGCTGCGTCGAGTCAGTCATCCCTAGATCCAGCCCAAAATTTGCGGGATCAGATGCCGTCGGCATTCCGAGGACGGTATATCCGGCCAGTCTAGTTTCGGGGCCGGAGGTTTCCCAAAGCCCCCAAACCTCCCCAGCATCCGCCAGGTGATCAGCAAAAAACGCTTCGCTCTCGCGCACGAACGGTGCAGGTTGTTGGTGGCTCAACTCATGCAGTTCGGAATGCATGGCGATGAGCCTACCTAAATCCGCTATGCCCATTTTTCGCATCACAAGACCATTCGGCAGAGCCTGCGGCCATGACCCACTTAAAGGCTGAGGGTCTCCGGTCGCATTGGCCGGTCTTTGAGACACGGCTGCCATCATTCGGTCTCTCCATCCAGAATGCGAGCAAATTCCAAAATATCCAGCGGTGGGAAAACTCCGATACGCCGCGCCACGTTCATACGCACGATGTATGTGAACCGCGCAAGGGTGCTGATCGGAATCGCTTCGGGCGCTTCGCCATCCACAAGAATGCGTTCGATCAGTGATCCGTTCAGAAGCCCAAGATTGTAGTAGGGCGTGACCAAGCCAACCAACGCATCCCCATCGAGAATTTCCAGTTCTGTCCCGGTGAAACTCGGGATGCCATGAGACAGGGCTTCGCCAATAATGGCCTCTTGATTGGTTCCCACGAAGTTGTCAGGCCCGATATACAGAAACTGCACGTCCCGCGCGGCCATCCGGGCAATCAGCTCAGGCAAGGCCGAAGGGTCAGGCTGGCCTTCGGCGGCATCTTCATATCCGTCATCCGCCGAAGCCTCCGTTTGAGCCTGGGCATCGGATTGCCGCTCGATCAGGGGAACGCGAAAGGCCACAAGCTCAATCCCGATCTCATCAGTCAACGCGCTCATCTCGTGCATGTTCAGCACCGAATTGACTTCACGCGGATTGAAAATCATCCCGATCCGGGTCACTTCGCGATAGGCCTGCATCGCCTTGAGCTGAGAAACCAGTGGCACGGTGTGCGAACTGCCCGTCAGGTTTCGTCCGCTGCCCTCAAAATCGGGCACCACCTTTGACTGAACCGGGTAGGACACCATCGTGAACAGAACGGGTATCTGCGGCGTCGGAAAGGCTCCGGAGTCTTTTTCATACGTCCCAACCGCGGCCAAGGTCGCAGAGGTCCCCCAAGTGTACAACAGGTCGGGCTCCAACGCCTGTGCCTGTCGAATAAGTCGACTGAATCGCGAACTGTCGCGGTCAGCACTGAGGCATGTGAAATTGAAGGTCAGATCGCGACTGTCCAGATAGGCCTGAACGCCTTGTTCCACGGTCGTGGGACCGCGCCACAAAACCATCACCACATGGGGGGCGCCTTCTACATGCGGACGCTCGCACAGGTTTTCTGACTGATCCTGCGCCTCAGCCCGTTCTGGGTTCAAAAGCATCGTCAGGGCCAACAACCCAGCCAGAGCGTTGCGCGGATCACACAGCCTCAACATCGTACCCCCTTGTGCCGCGCGTTTTCAGGTCATCCTCTTCGGACCGCAATCCCGAGACCAGGAAGAAGGCTGCAAAACCGGTTCCGGTCACAACGGACAGTCCGCCCAGAATTGCCGCCGCCCCTGCCAGTCCCCAGTATTGGGACAAAACACCGGCGAGAAGGGGCCCGATGACAGACCCGGCCCGTTCCGTCATGCGATAGATGCCCAAGACTCTGCCCGGCCCGTAGGTTTCGATCTCGCGTTTTGCCAGGATGGTAAACAAGGCCGATTGGGCCGAAATGCTCATGGCCTGCGCTACGCCGAGGACTAGAACGGACCAGGCCACGGCCGAAACCGTGGCTCCATAGGCCAACGGCACCAGACCCCACCCCGTCAGCAGGGCCCCGACACTGACCATGAAGGCGTGTAAACCATATCGATCGCAAAGCCGAGAGAACAGAGACAGAAGGATAAGCGCCGATGCGCCGTACAGCATTGTGATGCGCCCAATTTCATTGCTGGTTGCACCTATATCGGTCAGAAGCAGTGGAACCAGGAAGAACAAGAAACCAGACAACAGCAGTTTGGCTGGCAGGGCCGCAAGCAGCGCGGCCACAACAAAGCGCGGCTGGCTCATGCATTCAATGACAATCTTGGGTTCGAATCCAAAATGGGTCGATTTATAAGACTGCGCCCCATCGGCACGCCCGTCCAGCAACCGCGTCGCCAGAAGAATGCTGAAGGCACCCAGCCCAGCAGCCAATAAAAGCGCAATCTGAAAGCCAAATTGCTCTGCGAGGATACCGCCTATCGCTGGCCCACAAACATCGGCCGCCATAATGCCGCCCACAAAGATAGACATGCCGCGCGCACGGTTGGCCGTTGTCGTTTGGTCAATCGCCTGCCCCTGGCACGACAAAAAGCACAATGCATAGCCAACGCCAGACACTGCGCGCGCCAGGATCAAAACCGCCAGGTTTGGCGCAAAAGCTGTAACCACAAGTCCAAAGCTGGCCAGGGCGGCCCCAAGGAAAAAGCCGTTCCTGCGACCGACCTTGTCTGCCCAACCAGCAGCCAACGTGCCGATCAGCGCAGCCCCAAGCATAAAGGCCGAGATCGGAATCGCAATGAGGATGGTGCTGTCTAACCCGTCCACACCTTGTGCTGTGCGATCTCCTAAAACCTCCGAGATGAACTGCGGTAGAAACGGACGGGTCAGCTCTTCTGTCATCACAAACAGGAACGCAGCGCCGCGAACGCCTGCCAAATGGGCGGCGGTGCCGATCTTTGTGCGCCCGTCCTCGGCAAATTCGCCAATAGCTTGCAGGCGGGTACGCATCCGATCCACATCGGCCGCGCTAGCCAAACCAGTTTCGATGCGCCCTTTCAGAGCCGCCATACGTGTCGACAATGTTTCTACCAGAGCGTCTCCCGCCCTGATCGCCCGACGCATGGATTGGCCTCCGGCAGGCTTTTCCAACCGGCGGTAATCTCTTCCCACCAGAGCATTGAGCAATCTGGTCACTTGCGCCAGCGGACCTCCGATACTGGTAGAGGTCACGACCAACAAAATTTCGACGGCCAGCACGACGGCTACAAAGACCATGACCAGAATATCAGCCGCAGCATCCAGAAGTTGCTTCGCGACGAACGTTTGATCGATGCGGGTAACGATCTTGCCAAACTCGGAACCATCCGCATCCTGCAGCGGCAAGACAACAACGCCACTCTCGCTGTCATTGGTTGCCTGAATCCCTGTTGCAGACATTTCCGGCGATAGCCAATGCACCAGTTTGCTTTGCAGCACCGACGGTAGAATCTGCAAACCTTGGTCCCGCATACGATCTGGTTCTGCCGGCGCCGAAATGCCGGACCCTTTGGATTCAGTTTCAGTTTGATCCGGGTTCGGTTGCGTGCGGCCTGACGCATACATTACCACTCCGCGTGGAGAGGTCAGGGTGATGCTCGAAATCCCGTGACTTCCTTCGAGCGCACGGTCAAGGTATTCGTCCACCTGCGCCAACCCCTCATAGGGGATACCCATTGCCACGGCGCTTTCGATACGATCATGTACACGCTGGGTAACGACAAGTGCATTGGTTTCAAGAATGGGCCTAACATTTCGTTCAAGCAGCCCGATCGAACGCAGACCCAGAGCGCTGACGGACACGACAAGACACAGCACAGCCACCGAAAGGATGAATACGGCAAATCGTCTGGATATTTGATCCATCAGATCACCCCCTGCTCAGCTCAGCAGTTTGCGGCAAATTCTGCAACTCAGCCTCAAGATCATCCAACGCAGACTGGCTTTCGCGATAGGCTTGCGTGGCGCTTTGCGCCAGCTCGTCCATTGGATCGCGGTGCGACACAGACGCGATTTCAGTCGGCTCACCGTTTTCCAGCTGTGCCGTGAGTTGGTCCAGCCTGTGATCAATACGCCGAGCGGCCATCATGCTGGCTACTCCGATCACGCAGATACAGGCCGCCAACAATGCGCCAGCCTCCAGCGCAAGAATTCGGGCGGAATCCGCAAGAATTCCCTGAGCACCCCGCTGATTATAAGAAACCTCGACGCGTCCCACCTCGACGCCGAAAGAGTTGATGATCGGCTCGGATACGGTCGCGATGAATTCAGCGTTCGTGTCTTCCTGACCTTCCACTTGCGATTGCAGAGCCAGAATTTCCTGACCGTCCACGGCAACAAGACGGATCGCTAATATTTCAGTATCTGAGGCAAGCTTTTCTTCGATTTGCTCAGATACATTGGAAACGATCTCTTCGACCCCAAGTCCGAAATTTACCCCAGTTTCAATATTGGCGCGCAGGTCAGATGCAACAATTCCATATCGGCCATCAACCGCTTGGGTAAGCGCAGTTGAAAGCTTTGCCATCGTCAGCGCGACAGCCGCCGCCAGAGCAATGGCAAACGCCAGTGCCAGATAGACGATCAGCCTTGTTGCAAAGCTCCCGATCAGCACGCGCATTCTAGTCTTTACCTTCCTATTCGCCGTCTCGGCCCAGCGTCTTGCGCAGCCGCATCACGTTCATATTGCCGACTCTTTCATAGCTCACATCGTCCATGACCTGGCGAACGAGAAACACGCCTAGCCCGCCAACCTTGCGATGGTCAACGTCCTGAGTCACGTCCGGCTCGACTGCGTCCAAAGGGTTGAACATGCGGCCATGATCTCTCAGCTCGCAAAGGAGGTCCTCGTTCTGGCGCTGCAACGCGACCGCAAGCTCTGATGTCTGCCCATCGTCAAACCCATAGTTGATGGCGTTGGTGACCAATTCTTCCAGTGCGAGCTTGACCTGAAACGCGTCGGCATCAGGCACTTTCATGGCGACGAGGGTACTGTCCAGTTCGTCCAACAAGCCCGGAACAGCCGAAAGTGTGTTGGCGAGCTGGAATTCGGCTTTCAGCATCTGGAATGTTACCTTCTCGTCCACTGGCCAAACAGCGCGCACCGCTCGCAATTTTGTGCATGGTTCTATTTTTGATTGTATAGCTTGCCCCAAAATACAGCTAGAAGAATTTTCAATCATCGCCTTCGGAGCGCGCAACTTTGCAACACGATTCTTCACCGCTCTATGTCCGGAACGCCCAGTGGTCGCCTGCCCCACCTGGGGAGGATTTTGGTGATCAATCCGAAAGGGTACTTTCAGACATAGCAAAGCACTCAGCCATGTCACAAACCCCTTTGATCGCGGATCAGTTCAACAGCGGCGGCCGTTTGACCTGCTGGATCAAGAATGAAGGCAGACGCTTTGTGGATGAAGGCCTGTCCTGTTTCAAAGCGCTCGGTGTTCTCGGAGTGCTGGCTGCAAAACCTGATCTGCTGCATGCAAACCGGTTCGTTTGCGCTTCGGATGGTAACCATGGTCGCGCCGTCGCCTGGGTCGCGCAGCGTTTTAATATCGCTGCGACGGTCTACATGCCTGCGACGGTGCCACAGGAAAACTTCGACCGGATCAAACAGTTTGGCACGCAAACGGTTGGTGTCGATGGCGGATATGACAGAGCAATTGCCGCCGCCGCCGCTGATGCGCAGGCGACAGGTGCGGTTGAGTTTTCTGACACAGGGCGCCCAGGCTGCGAGGAAATCCCCTATCTGACTCTATTCGGGTATGGCCGGATCGCGGACGAAATCCTTGATCAATTACCTTCGCCTCCGACACATGTATTGGTTCCCGCGGGTGTAGGCGGTTTGGCTGCAGGTGTTGCTGCCCGGTTTGCCCAGAGACTTGGTCGAAAAATGCCCCGTATCATCACCGTCGAACCGCTGCATGTGGCACCCATCGCTGCAAGCCTGAAAGCGCAAAGTCTAGCAAGTGTTCCTGAAGGTGCGACAACTAAAATGGCATGCCTTGCGTGCGAGACACCATCTACCGTGGCATGGCGGATGTTACGCGAAAGACTGTTTGGAGCCCTGGCGATTTCGGACGACGTCGCCCTCGACGCCGTGAAGAACCTGCGGTCTTGCAGCGACGCCTCTCAGGTTTTCACTCAACCTTCTGGCGCCGCAGCATTTGCGGGCTTGCAAGAGATTCTCTCGGATGAGGCGATGCGTCACCGCACCGAACTCGACGGGTCGGCTCAAGTGGTCTCGCTGGTCACCGAAGGCCCCTCCTTGGCGTCCAAATAGGTTCTGCAGTGAGACCAATAGAAGGCAGTAGCGGTTTTGCGCCGCTCGCTTTTCTACAGAACTGAGCGGATGTTCATCATCTATGATAAAAACACCCGGTAGTTGAATGACAACGGTTGATTTTTGATTGGTCCTCTGTACACTTTTTAATTGTGGAGCATATCAAGGCCATTTGGTTTGGTTGTACGTCCGGTCGCGAACCCGGCACTGATTTGACCCGTGGCGAAATGTGAGAAGGGACAATGCAATGAGTGTCGAAAACCTTAAGGAATATGCGCGCCGCTGTGCAGCAGACCCCGATCTGCGGGCAAAGGCGAAAGAGATTGGCGCAACGAATCTAGACGCCCAGATTGAACATGCAGCATCTATGGGATTGACTTGGACGAAGGACGACATGGTCTCGTTCCAGGAAGAAATGCAGGCCGATGGCGAGCTTGGTGAAGATGATCTGGAAAAAGTCGCCGGTGGTGTCGTAACCACCACGGCCGCAGCCGCCGCAGCCGTCGTTGGCGCTGGCGCGGCGGTTGTCGGCACAGCCGCCGCCGTTACATCGGCATCAACTGGTAGCGGTTGGTAAAACAACCGGCAGACACTTCGAAAAAGGGGCGGTTATCTTCCGCCCCTTTTTTGATCTGACATCAGAAATGTCTCTGTTTTTAGGTACAGCTCACTGTCCTTCGTTCGTAAGGCAGTCAGGCAGGTAACCCGCCGAGTGGCCCCCAACCGAAGCGGCCTAGATTCACCTAAAAGTTGAACTTCGCGTTGCTCTGTTTCAGGCAATCGAAGTGACTGGTGTTGTTGTTTTTGTCGTGGGCGCTGGCACCACCCATTCGCCCTGCTCGTCGATGGCTAGCACATTTCGGATCGCTGGAAGGGCTTCAATCGGCGTCGCCTTTGGGGGACCGTCGTACGATAACTGATAAGAGTTATACCCGCGCATCATCGTCAAGTTTCTCTGTGCCTGGGTACGTAGATCGGCGCCGGAACAAGACGTGCCACCAACGTTCAATCCACCAGGGCAATCCACGTTCCGCCCCAATTCCATAAGCACGCCGTTACTGTTTTGCAGCAGAGCGCGCAACCAGCCGACGTAGTCTTGGGATCTCTTTTCCATGTCGTAGAGACCTGAAAGCCCCGCGTAGAAAACCGCATACTCTTGTCGCAGGCGACTTTCGTATTCGGCCATGGCAATATCTTCGGGGACAGCACCTGAGAGGGTGGCCTTGATCGACCGCGCAGCCAGCAATGCGCCGTAGGTCGCAAGATGTACACCCGAAGACAAAAGCACATCCACGAAACAGGCGGCATCACCGATCTGCACAATGCCTGGCGCGCTGAACGTATTAGATGCATAAGAATAATCTGCGCACAGGCTCACTTGATCATAGGGTGTTTGCATGGCCGGGGTGGCATGGCGCAGCAGTTTGGTGATCCGAGGACATTTGGCAAGCCAGGCTGACAATCCTGCCCGTGGATCCACCCGCAGTTTGGCAAGACAATCTCGCGGCGAAACCACACCTATGCTGGTCAGTCCGTTTCGCAGGGGAATGTACCAGACCCATGCCATTCCATGTTCGGTTTCGAGGGTTTCAAAAAACACGTTCCCATCTAAAGGAGGATCCAGCCGCCCGCCGCCCGACCAGTAGCCCCACACAGCTACTTTGCGAAAGAAGTGAGAATGCTCACGCGCGTCCAGCTCGGGGATATTCAGGCGCATCTGTCCGGTTGCGTTCACAACAAACTTGGCGTGCACCGCGCCTTCTTTCCCATCTTCTCGGTGTGTGTAAATCACATTGCGACCGCGACGCGTGTCGCCATCGCTGACCGAAAGCACGTCACGACCTCTGAGAATAGCTGCACCACATTTCTGCGCGCTGGACAGAAGAATTTCGTCAAAGCTTGCCCGGTCAACGTTAAGGGCCAATGGTGGGTTGTCAGCCTGGTCAGGACCAAAGGCCAGGGTCCATATGTCGTGCTTGTCCGCGCCCCAGGAAAATGTGGCCCCGCGTTTGACGGTATAGGCTTCGGCTTCAACAGCCTCCTGCGCCCCAATCAAGGGCAAAACCTGGCGCAAAGTCGCGGGCAGTAAGGATTCACCAATGCGATAGCGCGGTCCGGTCTCTCTTTCCAAAAGGACTGTGGACAAACCAGCCTTGGCGCACAAACCGGCAATCACCGACCCCGCGGGGCCGCCCCCGATCACCGCAACGTCTGCTGTCTGCACTTCGTCCATTTTCACCTCCTCGGGCGAACGGGCCTATGCGTTCAATACGCGTTGCGTGGCCGCCGCAATCCTGCGTATCTGAGCGACGGTCATCGGCTCGGTCTCTTTTGATCGCTGCAACTCGCCGATGTTAACAAGGTTTTGCGGATCATATTTTTTCTTCAAAGCACAAAACTTCGCCCAAGTCTCTGCGTCGTAATAATCTGAATAGTCCAGCGACCGGCTTAGATTCTCGGCTTGCACGTAAAGGCGACCACCTGCGTCAATGATGGTCGAAACGAAATCCCGTTCGGCTTCAACCAGCGCGGCTTCCACTTCGGGCTTTCCAATTCCACGGCACAGCGCCATCACCCCCATTAACAAAAAGTCTTCGTCCTTTGGGTAGAGCAAAGGCGGCACTTGGGCTCGACGTTTGACAATGTAGCGGAATCCAATGGGCTCTCTGTTCACAGCAGGTCCAACCCATCCGCCACTGGGTTCCAACGTGCCGGCATGTCGTTTGCTCCAGTCCCCGATCAGGGTCCAGAACTTGTCTTCTTCTTCCACGGGAACCATGGCTGAAAACCAGTAGAGCCAGTCCAGACCGTCTGCGCCGGGCAGATCATTTGTCTCAGACGGATTGAGCGGATTGGTGACCGGGATTCTTCCTGATTGACCAACCATAAGTTGATTCGCCTCACCTGGAACTGGCTGAAGCCGGAGGGTGGCATCCAGAATAAAGCCAAATTGCCCCATTGCGGCAAAAACCCAGAAAAAGTCCGTGTCCTCCGGAGTCAGGCTGTGCACGTCGCCTCGACCATCTATCAGAGTGAGCGCCTCGACATGAGCCCAAAAGCCGCCATGGGTTTCCGAGATCGAGACATAGCCATCATTGGATTCGCCCCGCGCCGCAGCCTCTCGAGTGGTCGGAGGGACACGCAACCCCATGCCACCGGCATTAACGTATCCGCCCAAAGTTGGGCCAGCCCAACCGCCGTTGAATACAGGCAAGCTCAACCCATGGGCCGTCACGAAATCGCGGATATCCCACATAATAGCGCCGCTGCCCACACGCATCAGATCGGGTGCAACCACTTCGAACGCGTTAAGGCCATGTGTCAGAAACAGCGTCTCATCACGTCTGGGCAAGCTCGCGCCGCTCAGACTATGGCCGCTGCCCCGCACACGCAGGCGCCGTCCATGTGAGAGTTCTTCGCGCCACTGCAGGATGGCGTCCTCGGCAGATTTTGGCGCACGAACAGAAGCTTCGAGCGGGGACAGATACAGTTTTCCGTAGTCAGCGAGCGGCATGAAACGTCTTTTTGATCATGGATGAATTCGCTTGGCAGAGGTTTCTCAGTTTCTTAGGTCGACCCGTTCCGCAGAAACTGCATGACCCTCTTTCAAAAGAAAACCCCCCGGCCAACTGCCCGGAGGGTCGAATTGAAGGTTCGCGGACTTTGCAAGGCCGCGCGATACCCGTTACCAGCCGCTACCGGATGTCGTGGTGGTAACCGCAGTCGCGGTTCCAACGACAGCTGCCCCTGCGGACACAACGGCCGCCGCCGCTGCCGCCGTAGTTGTCACAACGCCGCCGGCGACTTTTTCAAGATCATCCTCGCCAAGCTCTCCGTCGGCCTGAATCTCTTCCTGAAAAGTAACCATGTCGTCCTTCGTCCAGGTCAAACCCATAGAAGCCGCATGGGAAATCTGCCCATCCAGATCAGTGGCTCCAATTTCCTTGGCCTTGGCACGCAATTCGGGATCTGCGGCGCAACGACGGGCATATTCTTTCAGGTTTTCAACACTCATGCTCAACCTCCCTAGGAGTTCAACGCCACCATGGGCAATCCCGAAATCAGCGTAACTCATTGTTCGCTGCTTCCTAGGACACCGACCAAGATGGCGCACAGGCCGGTGTCGCTATAGTTGTGCCGGACACGGAAGAAAAAATCAAGCAGCGGTTGTGTCGAATGAAAGAAGCTATCGTCTTCCCGAGTTGCGACTGATACATCGGTTCCCGAAGCCCCTGACATTCGTGCTGTTTTGTCCGCGGAACAGAGCCGGGTAAGTAGCCGGATAATTAAATTAGGATCATTCAGCAAAAATGCCTTTAGATCGTTGTGGCAAAAAGGGTTCACATTGTAGGACGGTCATGTTTCAAGCCGACATTCACGATCGAGTCCAACTTGGCACGAGACCTGATGTCCGACAAGGAATGGGCGTTCTCTAAGCGTTTCAGGGCCAGTCGATTCCACCTAGCCCCGAGCAATTTGTGCATACTGGCGGGTCGAGATTTGCAAGCGTCCAAGTTCTCCTCAATCTCGCTGTCACAAGTGCGCCTTGGCCAATCGAACGTCCTCCGAGTTAGGGCGTTTTGGTATTCGCGGTTCGATGCCCTAGGGTCAGGATTCATAGCCAGTATATGACGTTTGCCGCGAGCGCGTTGGCTGATTTGAAAACCTTGGGGCAATGGTCGTAGCGTGTCGGCACGCGCCTCCAATCCTAAAACCTACTGAACATGATCTCGATCCGGTTACGCTGTTTGTATCGGCGTTTGTGGTATTTGACTGGCGTCTTGAGTTGTTTTCGACCTGGAATACAGGCGCGTATCCCTTTGTCTTTCAACGCGTCTCGGAACCAGTCGGCATCATAGCCCTGGTCTCTGAGCAGCCAACCCACACTTGATATGCTGCTGAGCACAGCCCAGGCACCGATGTATTCGCTGAATTGCCCGGCAGTAACGAACAAATTGAGTGGGCGACCTTGGCTATCACTGATAGCATGCAGCTTGGTATTCATGCCGCCTTTGGTTCTACCAATTAGGCGGCCACGCCCCCCTTTTGACACGCAAGCGGGACGCCGTGCGATGGGCTTTTAGGTATGTTGCGCCGATCAAAACCGTCTTCTTTTTAACGTACTCGGCGGCCAGACCAGCTATCATTCGTGCGAAGATGCCTTTCTCGCTCCAACGCTTCCACCGGCTGTAGAGCGTCTTATGTGGTCCGTATTCCTAAAGGCCATCTCACGAGCTTCCTGTTCCTTCATCATCTGAATGATCAGTTCATCGGTGAATCTCGTCTTGATTTGTCCGTCCTTAAGTTGGCCGGCACCTATCCAAAGTGGAGGAGTTTCAGGCGCTCAGGTGACATGTTGTTGCCCTAAACGCGGTTGTCACGCCTCATCATTGCATCCCTAATGTTCTACATCCTTTATTTTTGTTGAACATGGAGTATACTCAACAAAACTCAAAATTGTTGAACAATGGCCCACGAATGGCATTCAAACGACACTCATCAATATCTCAGGTCGCATACCACGACCTGCTGCGAACTTTGCAGGACGACACGGTATCAGGGATTCGTGGTACACCCACGAGAACCGAGCGGAACAAAAAAACTTATTGGTACGACACGTATCGGGTAGGATCTGACGTCAAGAAACATTACATCGGCGAAGACAGCACAGAACTCAGATCACGCCTGAAAAAACACCAGCAGTTGAAGGCCGACAACGAAGAAAGACGGAAGAACCGAACGCGGCTTGTACGGCTTCTGAGGGCGGAGGGGTTTCTGAGCCTGGACGCGGCGACCGGAAGCCTCCTGTCGGCGATGGCCGCATCCGGCGTTTTTCGCTTGGGCGGAACCGTTGTTGGCACCCATGCGTTTCGGCTTTACGAGGGGGAATTGGGCGTTCGCTTCGACGCAGACATGATGGCGCATACGGATGATATCGATATCGCCAGCTTTTCCCGATTGTCCCTCGCGCTCGAGGACACTGCTTCTCCGCCGCTCAAAAACGTGTTTCGCGAGTTCTCGTTTGCGCCGCAACCCAGCATGCATGGCAACAAGACTTGGCGGTGGAAACAAACGCGTGGCAACACGTTAGTTGAATTCCTGACCCCCTCGTTCGATGCGGACGAAGAATTGCGCGAATTGCCCGCGCTTGGTGTTGACGCACAGAGCCTTCATCACCTGAACTACCTGATTGCCGACCCGATCAAAGCAGCCGTCTGTTATCGAAGCGGTGTTTTGGTGCAGATCCCGCAGCCAGAGCGCTTTGCCATACACAAGCTCATCGTCGCAGATCGCAGGCGCGGCAGTGAAAATAGGTTGAAGTCCGAAAAAGATCGGCGGCAGGCCGCTTTTCTGATCGACGTCTTGGCTGAGGATCGACCAGATGAGTTGCACGACGCCTATCAGGATGCGCTGTCGCGCGGCCCGAAATGGCGCACGCGCATCGCCGCGAGCCTGTCACGTATGCCCGAAACCGCAGACCGGCTGAGGCAAATGGAAAGCTGACGGGCCGTTAACAGACGCCACTCTGTTGCACTACGGCACCCCGCAATTCAAACGCTCTGATCGGGTTTTCATTCCCCAAGACGCAAAAAAGCGAAAGTTTTTCGTTGCCGAAACCGGTTTCGGAACTCCTAATTGAGAACATGGGTGCGAATCTCAATAATCGACTCGGCGCTTCGCCAACGAAACCGGCGTCGGTTTCAGGCCGTGTAAAGCTGGACGAAATGGCGGCGCATTTGGGGTTGTCCAAAAGCACGGTTTCGCGCGCGTTGAACGGATACCCTGATATCTCTGAAGTCACGCGAAAACGGGTTGAGACTGCGGCGCGGAAGTTGGGATATCGGCCCCTCAGCCATGCTCAGGCAATCCGGACCGGCCGGGTACGGGCGATTGCCATGGTTCTGAACAGCGACGAACCGGATCAGCATAACCCGTTTTTGCAACACTTCCTTGCCGGCGCATGCGACGCTGCCAGCGGATTTGACTGGACGATGACAATCTCTACCGCGACCTCGGAACGGGATACGCTGAAGGTACTGAATCGCCTGTTCGAAGAACGTAAAGCGGACGGGTTCATTTTGCCGCGAACTGCAGTCAAAGACGATCGGATAGATGTGCTGCGCGCGCTTGGCGTCCCGTATATCCTGTATGGGCGCACGGGATACGGATGCCCGAACCCTTGCAAGCATAGCTCATGGTTCGACATCTCGGGCGAGATCGCCATGCGCAAGGCGGTTTTGCGCCTCGCCGGGATCGGCCACACGCGCATCGGATTTGTGGGCGGCGACCTGAGGTACAACTACAGCCATCTGCGCCGCGACGGGTATGTCCAGGGTCTTTATTCCACCGACCTTCCGTTTGACCCCGACCTCGTTCGAGAAGGTGCTGGAACACGTGACGAAGGTGCCGCTTTGGCGCGAGAGCTTATGCAGTTGGATCAGCCGCCGACAGGGATCGTCTTCGCGACTGATATGGCTGCTCTTGGGTTCTACTCGGTTGCGGAAGATCTGGGCCTCAAGGTTGGCGAAGACGTTTCGGTCATTGGGTACGACGGAATTCCAGAAAGCAAATATGCGCGCCCTGCCCTGACGACGTTTTCCGTTAACTCCCGCATGGCCGGAGAACGGCTTGCCACGCTTTTGATCCGGCAAATTCGGGGAGAAGACCCTTCAACACTAAGAGAACTGGCCGACGCTGAACTGGTCGTGCGCGACTCGGACGGGCCGCCAAGCCTGACATCAACAGAACTGGCGCAGAAGATAAGAAACACTTGATCATAATAGGGGAGGAGACCGAACATGAAACTGACACCCAAAGCGTCCCGGCTGATGCTGGGCACTTCGCTGGCATTTGCCTTGACCGCAATGTCGGCGCACGCGGACACGATCCGTTTCTGGACGACCGAGGAACAGCCCGAGCGTCTGGCGAAACAGCAAGAGATGGCTGACCAATTCAAAGCGGAAACCGGCACCACGGTTGAAGTGATTCCGGTGACCGAAACAGATCTGGGCACCCGCGCAACGGCCGCGTTCGCTGCCGGAGACCTGCCGGACGTTGTCTATCACCCGCTGCAATACGCACTGCCATGGGCCGAGGCAGGGATTCTGGATACAGAAGCCGCGACCGAAGTGATCGAAGAGCTGGGTGCAAATACGTTCGCACCGGGTGCGCTTGGAATGGCGGCGTTTAACGGCGAAACAGCGTCTGTCCCAGTCGACGGCTGGACGCAAATGGTCGTGTACCGCAAAGACTTGTTCGACGACGCAGGCCTCGATGCGCCAAGTTCGTATGCCAACGTGCTGGCGGCGCTGGATAAGCTCCACAACCCGCCTGAAATGTATGGCTTCGTCTCCGCCACCAAGGTCGACGAGAACTTTATGAGTCAGGTTTTGGAGCATGTGTTCCTAGCCAACGGCGTCTCGCCGGTTGGTCCCGATGGGTTCCAGCCTCTGGATGAAGCAAAGACCACCGAAGTTCTGGATTTCTACAAAGCGATCTCCAAAGCATCGCCTCCGGGTGAGCTGTACTGGAAACAATCGCGCGAGCTGTATTTCGATGGCAAGGCCGCGATGATCATCTGGTCACCATTCATTCTGGACGAACTGGCAGGCCTGCGTGACAGCGCCCCGCCAACGATCAATGATGATCCAACCTCGCGCGATCTGGCATCGAAAACCGGAATCGTGACCAATTTCTCGGGCCCGTCCAATCCCGATGGGGCTGCGTGGGGCGATGTGCGGTACTTTGGCATCACCAATGACGCCGACACCGACGCCGCGATGGAGTTTGTGAAATTCGCGATGGATGATGGCTATACCCAAACACTGGCCATCGCGCCCGAGGGCAAGTTCCCCGTCCGTCGCGGTAATGCCGACAATCCAACCGCGTTTTCAGAAGCATGGGCTCAGCTCCCCGTCGGGGTCGATCGCAAGGCGCCTCTGGGAGAGCTGTATGACCAAGCGATGATCGACGAGATTGTCGGCGGTCTGGACGTGGCACAACGCTGGGGCGTCACCGAAGGGCAACTGTCGCTGGCTTCGAAAATGATCAACTCTCAGGCCATCAACCGGATCGTGCGTCAATATATCGATGGCGAAGTCGACGCCCCCACAGCCGTGGCTGCGATGAACGAAGAGCTGGCCAAGGTTCAGTAACGAACCGGCACCTGCAGCGGCGTTCGCGTCGCTGCACCCAACCCTCTGAGGTCAACCCATGTCTTCGGCCACCCCACCGACCGGAACCGGGGCGCTTGCCAAACGCGAGGCGCGTCTGGCCTGGGCGCTGCTTGCTCCGACCGTGATCAGTGTTTCGCTTGTGGTGATCCTGCCTTTGCTGGCGATCTTCTGGATCAGCTTCAAACCGTTCACCCTGTCCGACCTGCGACCCCCTGCGCCGGTTGTCCGAGAAAGCCTGCGTGGATCAGGCGATGATCTGCGGATCGAATACCGTGTGCGCAATTCCAGTCAGGAGATCGCCGTCACGGGCGTGACTGTGACGGATGTATTGCCCGACGGTGTGACCGCTGGCGATGTTCTGGCTCCTTGTGTGCTGGAAGGTCAGGCGTTGTTTTGCGACTTTGGCACTTTGGAAGGCGGACAACGGGAACGCATTCGCATCCCGGTCACTCTGGATGGTGATCCGGACACCTTCGAAGACCTGATCGAAGGTTCGGAGCCCGACGTAACCGGCAGCGGGCCGAGCGTTCTGACCAATTTTGAGTTCAGCCTGGAAAACTATGCCCGCGTCTTTGACGGATCCGAATTCTGGGGCGTGTTGTGGGTCACGCTGTTCTACACGGTGTTTGGCACAATCGGGGCCTTGGTGATGGGTCTGTTTGCGGCCTTGTTGTTGAACAAAAGCTTCAAAGGGCAAGGGATTATCCGAGGGCTCTATCTGTTCCCCTACGTGGCGCCGGTGATTGCCGTGGCCTTTACATGGGTCACGTTGTTCGACCCGTTTTCGGGCTCGGCCAACGCATTGTTGGTTCAAATGGGCCTGAGCAATGAGCCGATCAACTTTTTCGGCGAACGCCCGCTCGCATTGATCATGGTCACCGTGTTCGAGATCTGGCGCTATTTCCCGCTGTCCTTCCTGTTCATCCTGGCGAGGATGCAATCCATCGACTCCAGCATGTATGAGGCAGCGGATATGGACGGGGCTTCGCCCTTCCAGAAGTTCTGGCTGCTGAGCATCCCGCAATTGTTGGGTATCCTGTCGGTGCTGTTCCTGTTGCGCTTCATCTGGACGTTCAACAAGTTCGACGACATCTTCCTGCTGACCGGCGGCAATGCGGGCACCCGCACGTTGACTGTAAACGTCTATGAACAGGCGTTCGCCATCTCGAATATCGGCGCGGGCGCGGCCGTGGCGGTTGTAATCCTGATGTGCCTGATCGCCTTTAGTTTCGTCTTCTTCCGCTTCATCAGCCGTGAGGAGGGTCTGTGATGCGCAAAGGATTTATCACCGGCCCGGTTCTGGGCGCGCTTTGGTTGGTTGTTATCGCCACAACAGTCGCCATTACCATGTCCTTCTCGACCGGCGCGGCGTTTCGACCCCAAGTCCTGCTCTGCCTGATCTGGGGAGCAGTCGCCGGTTTGGTCTATGTTCGCTTCCCAGCGCAGCGCGCACTTGCACGATTGGGCGTCTCTGCCCTTTTGGGTCTCTCTTGCCTGACCGGGTTTGGGCCGGTTCTGATCGGGTCGGACACCTCGCTTCAGGCAGTTCTGGTTACGGTTGTCGCCATGGCAGTCGTCACCCATGTTTCCCTGACGGCGATCCTGAGGGATACTCCGTTTGGAACGCTGACCCGCCATGAATTCGAGGACGCGGTGATCCGGTTCTGCACCGGATTTGGATACATCTTCTTTACGGCGATTGTAGTTATTCCATTCTACGTCATGGTGATGACCAGCCTGAAATCGCAACAGGCGCTGCTGCAGAACCCACTGGATTTCTCGGTCGACCTGTCGCAAGGCACGGCCCTGTTCCGCAGCTATACCGAGCTGTTCCGCGACTTCAATTTCGGCACCTATCTGTGGACGTCCTTCTATGTCTCGGTCCTGACCGTATTCATAACCCTGTTGTTCAGCGTCCCCGGCGCTTACGCTGTCGCGCGGTTCCGGTTTCAGGGTCAAAAGGCATTCTCACGCTCGATCCTGCTGATCTACATGGTGCCGATGATCGTTCTGGCACTGCCGATCTACATCGCGTTCTCGCTGACGGGCCTGCGCAATTCGATCCTCGGCATTGTCATGATCTACCCGGTCACAACGATCCCGGTCGCGCTGTACATGCTGCAGGGCTATTTCCGAGGACTACCGACCGAGGTCGAAGAGGCCGGTCTGATGGATGGTCTGTCGCGGCTGGCGGTGATCTGGAAGATCACCCTGCCGCTCAGCTTGCCCGCACTGGCGTCAGTGTCGCTCTATGTCTTCATGATCGCCTGGAACGAGTTCTTGCTGGCCTTCATGCTGCTTGACGATCCGTCGAAATTTACCCTGACCCGAGGCGTCACGATGCTGAACTCCTCGGAAATTCCCCGACAGCACCTGATGGCCGGTGCGGTGATTGCCACCGTACCGATCATGGCGCTGTTCCTCGGGCTTGAACGTTTCATGACCAAGGGCCTGACTGCGGGGTCTGTCAAAGGATGACTGAGATGAACCTACACACGAACCCCGACCGCGAGGCGCGCAACATCCTGATCGCCAATGATCGCGGCGGCTATACCATCCCCACTGCGGGGCTGTACCCGTACCAGTGGAACTGGGACAGCGCGATTGCGGCCCTTGGCTTTGCCGAGTTCGACATCGACCGGGCCTGGGTCGAGCTGGAGACCCTGTTTTCGGGCCAATGGGACGACGGTATGGTTCCGCATATCCTGTTCCACAAGCAGGATGACGGGTATTTCCCCGGACCGGATGTCTGGGGTGGGCACGGGCCGATCCCGTCCTCTGGCATCATCCAACCGCCGGTGGCTGCCACCGTGGCGCGAAAGATCTGGGAAAAGGATCAGGCTGCTGGTGAAGCGCGCATCCGCGCACTTTTCCCTGCCCTTTTGGCCTGGCACCGGTGGATTATGCAATGGCGGCTTGATGATCACGGAGCGGTCTGCACCACACATCCGTGGGAGGCGGGCCGCGACAACGCCCCGGACTGGGATGCTGCGATGGAAGGGGTCGATCCTTCTGGCGTCGGAGACTATCAGCGCCGCGACACCAGCCACGTCAACAGCGACGACCGGCCGACCAAATATGACTATGACCGATATATCAAACTGGTTCAGATCGGGTGTCAGGTCGAATGGGATCAACAAAAACTGCTGAGTCTGAACCCGTTCCGGGTCGCTGATCCGACGATGACCTTCATTACCCTGCGCGCCGCCCGTGACCTCTTGGCGATCAGCAATGGGCTGAACGTTGCCACCGATGGGTTGGTGGACGACATTCAAAAACTGGACACCGGTGCGCGATCCTTGTGGAACGCCGATCTCGGTTCGTTTGACTCGCGCGATGCACTGTCTGGTGAATGGGCGGGCAGCATATCGAACGCGTCGTATCTGTGTTGGTACGCTGGTGTTGACTCGCAACCGATGTTGCAACGCCTTAACGCAACGCTCCAAGCCGTTCCCTACTCTGTTCCCAGTTACGACCCAACCATGCCGAAATTCGATCAGCGCAGATATTGGCGCGGACCGACATGGGCGTTCATGAACATGCTGATCGGGTTTGGATTGGCTGACATGGGGCACGCAACCGAAGCTGAAACACTGCGTCGCAAAACCTCGGATCTGATTTCCGGCAACGGGTTTGCAGAATACTACGATCCGCTGACCGGCAGCCCGGCAGGCGGAAATTCATTCACCTGGACGGCCGCTGTCTGGCTGCACTGGGCGGGGAGGAACTGATGGGTAGCATTGAACTGAAAGCCGTTGAAAAGTGGTTCGGAACAGCGCAGGTCATCAAAGGTATCGATCTAAGCATCAACGAAGGCGAATTCGTCGTTTTCGTCGGCCCATCGGGATGCGGCAAGTCCACTTTGTTGCGCATGATCGGCGGTCTCGAAGATATCTCGCGTGGGGGCTTACATATCAACGGCGCAGACGTCACGGACCACCCCCCGTCCAAGCGGGGACTGACGATGGTGTTCCAGTCCTATGCGCTCTATCCGCATCTGACGGTGGCCGAAAACATGGGCTTTTCACTCAAAGTGGCAGGTGTCCAAAAATCGGAAATCGCCGAACGCGTTGGCACGGCGGCCGATGTTCTGAAGCTTGGCCCCTACCTGGAACGCCGCCCGAAAGACTTGTCTGGTGGACAACGGCAGCGAGTGGCGATCGGACGCTCGATTGTGCGGGACCCTACCGCCTTTTTGTTTGATGAACCTCTGTCAAATCTGGACGCCGCACTTCGGGTCGAGATGCGGTATGAGATTGCCAAACTGCACCAAAGCCTTAAACGCACGATGATCTACGTGACGCATGATCAGGTCGAGGCCATGACTTTGGCGGATCGGATCGTGGTTCTGGAATTTGGCAAGATCGCCCAGGTCGGCACGCCTCGGGAATTGTACGAACGTCCCGCGAACCTGTTTGTGGCTCAGTTTATCGGTAGCCCTAAGATGAACATTATGCCCTGTGAAACCGACGGTGATACCTATCAGTTGAAACATGGCGGCAGTGGTACTTATGACCGTACTGGCCAGGCCAAGCACCTGGGCATTCGCCCGGAACATATAGGACTGACACAACCCGGTTTGGGTCAAAGTGACGGATTGATCGAGGTCATCGAGTATCTTGGCGCTGATACATTTCTGATCGTGAACAGCGGTGAGGAAGAGATGGTGACGGTGCGCCTGAGCGGAGACACGGACTTAAAGGCGGGTGACAAAATCGGGCTGGAGTTTCCAACTGAGAAGCTCCATTTCTTTGACGAAAACGATCAGGCCCTCTGAAACCTCGGCGAGTGTTGGAGTGCGCCGCTGATCAACCACCCACTTAGGAACCGTCAGATGGGATTGGGATAAGCAAATGCGCCAAAACTGACACGTAAATGCACTCTCCGAGGCGTATCCCAAGTTGTGCCGCTGCAACACCGAGGTTGACAGTCAAACCGCAATTGGCTCACGTCGGGACAACAGCATTTCGGAGGTGTAATGCGGATTGTCAAAAACTCACATCGTGCTGGCGCGAAGCTCATAGCTTCAGCTCCGTATCCTTCGACAGACGCGCAACGCGTGTCGGATCTTTTGGCTTTATGCCCGGCCGCCAGGGAAACACCACTGGTCAATGCCGACGGTTTAGCCCCAGTGGCGCATCTGTGGGTGAAAGATGAGCGATCCCGGATGAACCTGGGCTCTTTCAAAGCGCTTGGTGCGGCATACGTCATCGCCCGCCACGCCGCCGAAAAATCTTCTTCTCCAGACGAAACAACTTTGACCGGGCAAACCTATGTCACCGCGAGCGCCGGAAACCACGGGATGAGCGTTGCTGCCGGCGCCAGAGTATTTGGTGCCGAAGCCGTGGTGTTTATCGCGGAAACTGTGCCCGACTCCTTTGCTGATCGACTGCGTGAACAAAAAGCCAAAGTCGTCCGCAGCGGAGAGGACTATGCCGCAAGTATGCTTGCTGCAAGTCAGGCGGCTGAAGAAAACGGCTGGATTCTATTGTCGGACAGTTCATGGGAGGGCTATTTTGATGCCCCCTATGTTCTGATGGAGGGGTATCTCCAAATGGCCGCAGAAGCGGCGCGGCAATGCCCCGAACCGCCCACGCACATTCTGTTGCAGGCCGGTGTGGGTGGATTGGCCGGAGCCGTCGCAGCTTACGCCCGAAAAGTTTGGGGGGATGATCCCCAGATCGTCGTTGTCGAACCAGACTCGGCACCCGCTCTTCAGGCCAGTATCGAACAAGGGACATGTGTCTTTGCCGACGGACCAGACAGCATCATGGGACGGCTGGACTGCAAAGAACCCTCTCTAATCGCATTGAACGGGTTGGCCAGAGACGCAGACCTGTTTCTTACGCTGACCGACGATGAAGTCGCAGGGCAGCTTGAAGCGATGGCGCGGACCGGGCTGCACACGACCGCATCCGGCGGTGCCGGATTGGCCGCTGTTATGGACCTACATGCCAAAGCCGCAATTGGCATCGGCCCTCAAGCCCGCGTTCTGTGCATCCTGTCAGAGACCGCCGAATGAGGGGCTTTGAACAGGCAGAATTCGAAACGCGCACCAAGCGGGCGCAAGCCATGATGGAGCGCCACGGTCTGTCTGCTCTGTTGCTGACAACCGAACCTGAAATCCGGTACTTTACAGGGTTTCTGACCCGGTTCTGGGAAAGCCCCACGCGCCCCTGGTTCCTGATAGTGCCCATCTCAGGCCAGCCGGTCGCCGTGATGCCGTCCATCGGGGCCGCCCTTATGGCAAAAACCTGGATTCGGGATGTCCGGACCTGGGTGTCGCCTGACCTGCAAGATGACGGCGTTACGTTGCTGGCTGATGCGCTGACCGAGCTGACGCCAACAGATGGGATCATTGGGACGCCGGATGGGCATGAAACCCATCTGCGCATGCCACTGGCGGACCTCAATCGCGTTCGCAAAGCCATCGGAACGCGGCAGATCGACTCCGATCGCGGGATCATGCGTCAGTTGAGGATGGTGAAATCCGACGCCGAAATCGATAAGATCAGAACCGCCTGCCAGATTGGCGGTCGGGCTTTCGCTCGTGTGCCCGAATTTGCCCATGCTGAAACCACACTGGACGCGGTCTTTCGGCAGTTTCAAATGGTTTGTCTGGAGGAAGGTGCAGACTGGGTACCGTATCTTGCAGGCGGCGCCGAACACGGCGGGTACACAGACGTCATTTCCCCGGCACGCACGACCCCTCTGAAACACGGTGACGTTCTAATGCTGGACACCGGTTTGGTATGGGACGGGTACTTCTGCGACTTTGATCGAAACTGGTCCGTCGGGTCTGCGGACCCGTCTGTCCGCAGCGCCCATGCCCGATTGATCGAAGCTTCGGATGCTGCTTTTGCGCAGGCCCGGCCCGGAAAGACAGCGGCAGACTTGTTCGAAACGATGAATTCTGTGTTGTCCGGTGGCATCGACGGTACCGAGGCCGGACGTTTGGGGCACGGGCTTGGGATGTCACTGACGGAATGGCCGTCTCTGATCCCAACCGATCATACCGAACTGTTGCCTGGCATGGTCCTGACACTGGAACCCGGCATCGAAGTGAACGGCAAAATTCTGGTGCATGAAGAAAACATTCTGATCACAAACGCTGCGCCACAATACTTAAGCCCGCGCATTGGACCGGACCTGCCTCAACTATGACCACCCTGCCCTATACCATCGATCCAGATGATCCGCGCATCAGCCCAATGGGCCTGATCGTACTGCAGACAGATGAAACCATCGAACCAGAATTTCACACCCTGTTCGCGCAAAACCCAAGCCCCATCTACGTTACCCGAATTCCGAGCGGGGCCAATGTCAGCACCGATACGCTGTCGCAAATGCAGCAAGACCTGCCAGCAGCTGCAGATCTTTTACCCAAAGCACGGCCCTACCGCGTCGTGGGCTATGGCTGCACATCGGCAAGCTCGGTGATCGGTTCAGACCAGGTCGAAAGATTGGTCAAGCAATCCTGCAATACGGCCACCGTTACAAACCCTCTGAAGGCCGCTGCCGCGTGCGCCGCCGATCATGGCGTGGATCGGTTCGCTCTGCTCTCGCCATACATCGAAGAGGTGAACACACATTTGCGTCAGGCGTTCGCACAATTTGGCATACATATGGACTTATTCGGTACATTCGGCGAATCCGAAGAGGCCATGGTGGTGCGAATATCAACCGAGTCCGTGGTCGAGGCTGCAGTTCGTTTGGGCTCGGACGATGCGGTTGATGCGGTTTTTCTGAGCTGTACTAACCTGCGAACGATGGCGGCCATCCCAAAAATCCAGGCTCGCATCGGCAAACCTGTGCTGTCCAGCAACCAAAGTCTGGCCTGGCACATGAAGCGCCTCAATATGTCGCAAACCTGATCCAAAACGACGTTCGTGATAACCCACCCGCTTTACGGACTTGCGAGCATTTGCTAGCCTCGGCAACAATGCACGAGAAGATCAATGAAATTCGGCCCACCCGGATAATCATTTGACGCAACAGGGGGTCTTGTGACCGACAAAAATAACGACGCCGCGTTTGTTGAATTTCAACGCGTTCAAAAATCTTATGACGGTGAGAACCTTGTCGTCAAAGATCTCAACCTGGCGATGCCAAAGGGCGAATTCCTGACCATGCTCGGGCCGTCCGGATCAGGTAAAACGACCTGCCTGATGATGCTTGCCGGATTCGAAACTGCCACACATGGCGAGATTCTGTTGGATGGCAAACCCATCAACAACATCCCTCCGCATAAACGCGGTATCGGGATGGTGTTCCAGAACTATGCCCTGTTCCCGCATATGACGGTGGCCGAGAACCTCTCGTTCCCGCTGGAGGTCCGCAAACTCGACAAATCCACCCGCGAAGCCAAGGTCAAACGCGCGTTGGACATGGTGCAGATGGGTGCGTTTGGCAATCGCCGCCCGGCGCAGCTTTCGGGGGGGCAGCAGCAGCGGATCGCCCTGGCGCGCGCGTTGGTGTTCGAACCGGAACTGGTTTTGATGGACGAACCGCTGGGCGCGCTCGACAAACAGCTGCGTGAGCATATGCAGTTCGAGATCACGCGCCTTGCGCATGAGCTGGGCATCACCACCGTTTACGTGACCCACGACCAGACCGAAGCGTTGACAATGTCCGACCGGGTTGCGGTGTTCGACGACGGCCGCATTCAGCAGCTTGCGCCACCGGATCAACTGTATGAAGAACCTGAAAACAGCTTCGTCGCGCAGTTCATCGGTGAAAACAACACGCTGGAAGGTGTGGTCAAATCGATCGACGGCGATGCCTGTCTGGTGCAACTGGATGACGGTTCGGAAATCGACGCGGTTCCGATCAACGTGCACAATCCGGGCGAACGGACCAAGGTTTCGATCCGCCCCGAACGTGTGGAATTCAACAAGGACCGTCTGCATGCCGATGCGCATACGCTGAAGGCGACGGTCAAGGAATTCATCTATATGGGTGACGTGTTCCGCTTCCGAATGTCGGTCGCCGGCAATGACGAGTTCATCGTCAAGACCCGGAACGCCCCCGATGCCATCCGCCTGCAGCCCGGTCAAGAGATCGATATCGGCTGGCTGGCCAAGGACTGTCGTGCGCTTGACGCATAGACCAAACCGCGCGGTACAAGCGCAGTTTCACTGAGGGACCGGCTGGCGAAAACCCGTGCGTCAGCTGACCATACAACAAACGGGAAGTACTGGGAGTAACACATGAAAACAACAAAGACACTGCTGACTGCAGCGGCTCTGGCAACAGCGGCCGGTGGCGTTTCTGCCGAAGAGATGACCATCGTCTCATGGGGCGGCGCCTATTCCAAATCGCAGCTTAAGGCGTATCACGAGCCCTATTCGGAAAAGACCGGCGTCACCATCCTGAATGACGATAGCTCGGCCGAAGCGGTGGCCAAACTGCGCGCGATGAACGAAGCGGGCAACATCACCTGGGACGTTGTTGACGTTGTGGCGGCGGATGCGATCCGTCTGTGCGACGAAGGTCTTGCGCTGGAAATCGACCCTGACACCATGCTGGCGCCTGCGCCCGATGGCACTTCGGCTGCGGATGACTTTGGCGACTTGCTGGTGAGCGACTGCTTCATCCCGCAGATCGTTTATTCCACCACTTTCGGTTATCGTACTGATCTGGTTGGTGACACTCCGCCGACTGACGTCTGTGCAGTATTCGACACCGAGGCTTATCCCGGCAAGCGCTCGCTGGAAAAGCGCGCGATCAACAACATGGAATGGGCTCTGATCTGTGACGGCGTCGCAAAAGATGACGTTTATGATGTGCTGGCAACGTCCGAAGGACAGGATCAGGCACTGGCCAAGCTGGCAACGATCAAAGACGATGTTGTTTGGTGGTCTGCCGGTGCTGACACGCCGCAACTTCTGGCTGACGGCGAAATCGTCATGGGTTCAACCTATAACGGCCGTCTGTTCAGCGTCATCGAAGAGCAGAAACAGCCCGTCGCCATGCTGTGGGACGCGCAGATCTTTGACCTGGACGGCTGGATCATCCCGGCCGGTCTGAGCGAAGAGCGTCAGCAGCGCGCGCTGGACTACATCATGTTCGCAACCGACACCCAGCGTCTGGCGGATCAGGCCAAGTACATCTCGTACGGTCCGGCCCGCGCTTCGTCGGCTCCGCTGGTGGGTCAGCACGCCGAACTGGGCATCGATATGGCACCACACATGCCGACCGACCCGGAGAACGCCAAGAACACGTTCCTGTATAACTACGAGTTCTGGGCCGACTACCGCGACGATATCGAAGCCAAATTCCAGGCATGGCTGGCGCAGTAAGTGCTTGAAATTTCGACACATTCGGGGGCGGTACGCCGCCCCCGGACCCAAGAAAACCCAAGGGGCATCGATGACTGACGCAAGCCAAAACGCCGGACCTATGCTGGCAGCGGATGGAACGCCGCTTAAGCAATCGCTGGCACGTTCGTTGCGGCGGCAAAAGCTGCGCGCGCTGATGCTCATTGCTCCACTTTTGCTGTTTGTTCTTTTCTCGTTCATCGTGCCGATTGCGTCGATGCTGTTCCGGTCGGTGGAAAACAGCATCGTTGAAGAAACGCTGCCGCTGACGGTCGAGGCGTTGCAAAACTGGGACGAGACCAGCGGCGAACTGCCGGACGAGGCCGTCTATGACGCCTTTGTCCGCGATATGGTTATCGCTGTCGACAATAAGACACATACGCGTCTCGGCTCGCGTCTGAACTATGAAGAAACTGGGATGTCTTCTTTGTTCCGCCGGTCAGGACGCAAGCTTGGTAAGCTGGACCCAGAAACGGATGGACCGTTCAAGGAGCAGCTGATCGAGATTCACGAAGGCTGGGGTGAGCCGCAGACATGGGCGGTGATCAAGACCCACTCGCCTGCTGTGACCAACGGCTATTTCCTGAACGCGGTCGACATGCGCCGCACACCCGAAGGCGCGCAATCGCAGCCCGAGGACAAGCAGATCCTGATCAAACTGTTTGGGCGCACCCTGTTCATGTCACTGGTGATCACCGCGTCCTGTATCTTGCTGGCCTATCCGGTCAGTTACCTGCTGGCGACCCTGCCGATGCGGGTATCGAACCTGCTGATGATCCTGGTCTTGTTGCCCTTCTGGACCTCGCTTCTGGTGCGCACCTCGGCATGGAAGGTGATGTTGCAGCAACAGGGCGTGATCAATGAAACGCTGGTTTGGTTGGGATTAGTGGCAGATGATGCAAGGCTGGTGATCATCAACAACCAGATCGGTACCATCATTGCGATGACGCATATCCTGCTGCCGTTCATGATCCTTCCAATGTATTCGGTAATGCAGACCATTCCGCCCTCCTACACCCGCGCGGCGAAATCCATGGGCGCGACCAACTGGACGACCTTCTGGCGCATCTACTTCCCGCAATCCATACCGGGCATCGGCGCGGGCTCGATCCTCGTGTTCATTCTGGCGATTGGTTACTACATCACGCCCGAGATCGTGGGCGGCACCAAAGGTGTCTTCATCTCGAACCGAATTGCCTACCACATCTCGTCCTCGCTGAACTGGGGACTGGCCGCGGCATTGGGGACGATCCTGCTGGGCGTCGTGCTGCTGCTCTACTGGGTCTACGACAAGATCGTCGGCATTGATAACGTGAAGCTGGGATAATCGACATGGCCGCACTTACTCCGATATCCCGCAAACCTCTGTCCATGGTCCTGCCCAGCGTCGCGCTGGCAGGGGCCTTCGCCGGGGTTTTTGTTGGCGCGGGCAATGGCTCGGTCTTTCTTGGCATTTTTGCCGGGGCGGCCCTGATCGCCGCACTGGCTTGGGTCTACATCACTGTTCTCAAGAACGAAAAGCTGGCCCGCTGGATCACCATCCTCGGCTTCGGCGTCGCGGGCTTTCTGTTTTCGGGCCCGATGGGCGGCGTTCTGGGCCTGCTTGGCGGCTGGTTCTTCAGCTGGTTCATCTTCTGGCTGTATGAGGGCCGTTATCGTCAGAAATTGCTGCCCTACCTGACGCCAAAACAGGTGTTCTATCACTATCTGTTCCGTGTGATCTGCGGCGCGATCTTCGTCTTCCTGATCACTCCGATCCTTGTGGTTCTGCCGCTTTCGTTCAACGCGCAAGACTTCTTTACCTTCACGCCCGAGATGCTACGGCTGGACCCCGAGGGGTATTCGTTGAAGCATTACCGAGACTTCTTCACCAACAATGAATGGCAGCGCAGCTTCAAGAACTCGCTGATCATCGCGCCGATTGCGACAGTGATCTCGGTCTCGCTGGGCACACTCGCAGCAATTGGCCTGAGCCAGAGCCACGTTCCCGGTCGTCGCGCCATCATGGGCATCCTGATCTCACCCATGATTGTGCCGCTGATCATTTCCGCCACTGGCATGTTCTTCTTCTACAGCGATATCGGTCGCTTCATGGAAGGCACGCTGGGCATGAATAAAAACTTCGTAGGCTATGTGAAGGTGATCCTTGCCCACGCCGTTCTGGGCATTCCCTTTGTTATCATCACCGTGACCGCAACGCTGGTGGGCTTTGACCGCTCGCTGACGCGGGCGGCGGCGAATATGGGTGCGGGGCCGGTGCGGACCTTCTTCAAGATCCAGATGCCGCTGATCCTGCCGGGTGTGATCTCGGGGGGGCTGTTTGCCTTCATCACCTCGTTTGACGAGGTGGTCGTGGTGCTGTTTGTCGGCTCGGCAAGCCAGAAAACGCTGCCGTGGCAGATGTTCACCGGACTGCGCGAACAGATCAGCCCAACCATTCTGGCGGTTGCAACGATCCTTGTTGTGCTGTCGATCGCGCTGCTGACCACGGTCGAGTTGCTTCGCCGCCGGTCCGAGCGTCTGCGGGGTCTCTCCCCCGCTTGACGCAAAGGCGCACCTGATTTAACGATTCACCCGTTCACCCCAGCCGCGATGGCGTCGCGGCATCATCGGGGGTGATCGGCTCTCGGACCCCGAGACCGCCTGTCCTGAACGCCGGGACAAGTGGCCGGGTGTTGCCGCCCGGCATAGATGAGAGAACTGTTATGACAGACACAAAACGCCCCGAATTCTTCACCTGCCACAATGGCGACAAGGCCCCCTTGCCGTTCAGCAAGGGCGAATACGACCGCCGCCTTGGCAAACTGCGCGCCATCATGGCTGCGCGAGACATTCCCGTCGTTCTGCTGACCTCGATGCAGAACATCGCTTACTACTCGGGCTTCCTGTACTGCGCCTTTGGCCGTCCCTATGGCTGCGTGGTGACGCAGGACGCCTGCGCCACCGTTTCGGCCAATATCGACGCAGGTCAGCCATGGCGGCGCTCGGTCGAGGACAACGTGATCTACACCGATTGGAAGCGCGACAATTACTGGCGCGCGGTCGCCAGCCTGATAGCAGGTGCCAAACGGATCGGGATCGAGAGCGATCACATGACCCTGGCCGCGCGCGATACGGCATTGGCGATGCTGGGTCAGCCCGAACTGATCGACATCGCACCCGACACCATGGCCGCCCGCATGGTGAAATCCGCAGAAGAGATTGAGCTGATCAAGGGCGGTGCCCGAACCGCTGACGTGGGCGGAGCCGCCATCCACACCGCCATCCGCGAAGGCGCAACCGAGATCGAGATCGCCATGGCGGGACGCGACGCGATGGAGGCCGAGATCGCCCGCGCCTACCCGGACGCCGAATACCGCGACACATGGGTCTGGTTCCAGTCCGGCCTCAACACCGACGGCGCGCATAACCCGGTGACCAAACGCGCGCTGCAAAAGGGCGATATCCTGTCGCTGAACACGTTCCCCATGATCTCGGGCTATTACACCGCGCTGGAACGGACCCTGTTTTTGGGCGAACCCGACGCCGAAAGCCTGCGCATCTGGAAGGCCAACGTCGCAGCCCACGAACTGGGCCTGAGCCTGATCAAGCCCGGTGCCACCTGTTCCGGCATCACCGCCGAGATCAACCGCTTCTTCGAAGATGAGGGCCTGCTGCAATACCGGTCCTTCGGCTATGGTCATTCCTTCGGTGTCCTCAGCCACTATTACGGGCGCGAGGCGGGTCTGGAACTGCGCGAAGATATCGACACGGCGCTGGAACCCGGCATGGTCGTTTCAATCGAACCGATGCTTTGGATTCCCGAAGGCCAACCCGGCGCGGGTGGCTACCGCGAACACGATATCCTCGTGGTTGGCGACGACGGGGCCGAGAACATCACGGGCTTCCCTTACGGCCCCGGCCACAACATCATCGGTGCGTAAGAGAACACGTAGGGTTCAAGGTCAGTGCTTCTCCGTGAGAGGTGCAGCCAAGCGATGATAACGCTCGGAGCGCATTGTCCGCTCCGAGCCCGACATGTGTAATGCTACAGGGATCACGAATGGCCGTTAAATTCGACATTCCTTGTTCAGCGTATTGCTGATCGAAGTGACGAACCGGTATTGTGAAGTTGCCACGTTAGCAAAAGAGCCGTCCCATCCACCTGCTTCTCGAACCGATCCGGATAATCGTGTTAAAGTCCTTATTTCGATTAAGAATTGCTTACTTGGGTTGTCAGTTTCATACCCATAGCATAGCAGCGTAGGCATCTCCCCATCGATATTGATCAATAGATCTTCCGTCGGCGGCAAAACAAATGGCCCCAGCTTGCTAGTTTTGTTAGTTGGATAGACTGCAAAAATCTCAAGCCCACGTAGTATCTGTAATGTTTGATTGCTCAGTGTTAGCTGTAACTGAGGGTTGGAGTCTTTGAAGAACTGTGCCGCGAATTTTGGTCGTAGCTTCAATGCTGCCGCCAACGTTTCAGTAGCATTCGCTGTACGCTGCGAACCCTCTGCAATAATCGGTGTATCCGCCTCAATTGAAGCAAGGCTAGTCGCACTGGAATTAGTGGCGTCCGAAATTTTTTCAAGATAATTTGCAACCGTTGCAGGATTAACGAGTGCATATATCGCAATTCCTAGTCCACAGACGGTAGCTATATTGGCGATCCAAGATAAGGGCTGGCTTTTAAATTCAATCGTCAATGAGGCAATTGCTTCGCGGGCGAAAGTAGTGAACTTTGATGTCTTCAACGTAGTATTGCCTTCATTTATCACTCTGAATCATGCTGAAATATTTGGACTTGGTTGACCACCCAAAATTTTTACCGAATTCAATAATCAACATTCCTCGCGTGCTTAACTTTAAGAGTCTCTGGGGGAGGTTGATTTAGTTAAAGCAGACGTTGATCGTTCCTAGACGAACTGCAGCTTTGCCCGCTTCGCGGACGCTCAGCTCCCAGTAGCTTCGCCCAACTGCATTACGAAATGCGAAAGGCAGTTGCGACAAACGCCCCCTTACCGCAGCGCACGTTCGTGAAAGATAAACCCCAGAAAGTTCAGCAACAGCTGCGCGGCCAGAATCTGGGTGCTTTCGGTCGGGTCGTAGGCCGGGGCCACTTCGACCAGATCGATGCCCGCGACGTCCCCGCGCTTGGCCAGCCCCTGTAGTATCTCCAGCACATCGTAATAGAGAAACCCGCCATGGCTGGGCGTGCCGGTACCGGCCGCAATCGACGGGCAGAACGCGTCGATATCGATGGTCACATAATACCGCGCACCTTGCGGGATACGCGCCAGAACCGCCTCGGGTCCTAGTTTGCGCACCTGCCGCACCGACAGGATATCCGACCCGCGCGCGCGGGCATCCTCATACCCCTCCTTCGCAGTGGACGAGACATTGCGAATGCCCAACTGCGTCATGCCCGAGACATAATCTTTCTCGATCGCCCGTCGCATCGGGTTGCCGTGCCCGACGGTCACCCCGTGGCGTTCATCGACGAAATCCAGATGCGCGTCGATCTGAATCACATGGATCGGCCCGTTCTGCGCGCAATCCTCGGCAAAGGCGTTGATGCAGGGGATGTTGATTGAATGATCCCCGCCAATGGTGACCGGCAAGGCACCGGCGTTCAGGATCTTCTCGACCCCGAACTGAATGTTGGCATGGCTCTCGTCAGTTTTGGTGTGGATGATATCCGCATCGCCCAGATCGACAATCCGCACCGAGCTATCCAGATATGTCGCGTCATCCTCGTGATCATAGGCCCCGGCATGGCCGAAGCTGAACAGCGTTGAAGCTTCTCGTACCGCCCGCGGCCCAAACCGCGCCCCGGGCCGCCACTGGGTACCAAAATCAAACGGCGCGCCCAGAATGGCGATATCAGCATCGATATCGTCCCAGTCCTGAACGTAAGGAGACTTGGTAAAAGTCGAAATCCCGACGAAGGGCAGATTCAGCCTGCCTGAGTCATAACCGTGATCCTGCAAGAGCGATCCCTTTCCAAGATTTGCGCGTGGATGTCACACGAGCAATCTAGTCGAGCAAACTCTTTCACGTAACCCGAAATTCCATCGAGTGTCGGCTTTGACTGCCTTGGTATCAAGGGCGCAAAACGAAACTGACCCGCCATTGGGGGCGGGTCAGCATCCGTGAGTTGTTGATCTTAGTCGTATAGAACGGCCGAGATCTTCGGATCGTCAATGTTCGAGGCATCGTAGTAGAAGAAGCCGGTGTCGATCAGGGCTGGAACCTCTTCTCCGTTCAGTGCCGCGACCGCAGCCTTCACTGTTTCGTAGCCGATTCCGACCGGGTTCTGAGTGATCGCGCCTGCCATCAGACCGCTTTTGATTGCGTCTTTCTGAGCTTTGCCGCTGTCATAGCCGATGATGATCAAACCCTCGGTGCCCAGCTCCTGTACCCCGTTCACCACACCGATGGCCGAGCCTTCGTTGGTGCCAAAGATACCGTTCAGATCAGGGTTTGCTGTCAGGATCGCCTTGGTCACTTCGGTCGATTTCAGATGATCGCCCTGACCGTATTGTACTGTAACAACTTCGATGTCAGGGTATTTTTCGGCAATGCGGTTGACGAAGCCATCGCGGCGATCAATGCCGGTGCGGCTGGTCTGATCGTGGGCCACCACGGCGACTTTGCCTTTACCGCCGAGTTTCTCTGCCATTTTGTCGGCAGCCAGACCAGCAGCAGCCAGGTTATCGGTTGTTGCGGTCGAAAGAGGGATATCGCTGTCGACGCCGCTGTCGAATGCGATGATCGGGATACCCTTGTCATTCGCCTGACGCAGCAGCGGGATCGCCGCCTGGCTGTCCAGTGCAGCAAAGCCGATCGCCTTGGGATTGTTGGCCAGAGCGGCAGCCAGCATGTCGATCTGGCGGTCCACCATGGTCTCATTGTCCGGGCCTTCAAACGTGATCGTGACGTCGAACTCGTCAGCCGCCTGTTCCGCGCCGGATTTCACCGCCTGCCAGAACTGGTGCTGGAAGCCTTTGGACACCAGCGGGATATAGATTTCCTCGGCAGTGGCCATCGAAGCCGGGGCTGCAAGGGTGGCGGCGCTCAGCGCCCCCAGAATGAAACGACGTGAAAACATGTTTTTCTCCTCCACAGTTGGTCGTTTTGTTGTTAGTTTCTTCAGCCGGACTTTTTGCGCCGCGCCATGTCAGCATAGACCGCCAGAATGATGATTGCACCGGTGACAACCGTCTGCCACTCCTGCGCCACGGACAGGACACGCAGCCCGTTGGTCAGCACTGCCATAATAAGTGCTCCGATCAGAGTGCCCAAAATGGTGCCGCGTCCACCCGACAGCGACGTGCCGCCGATCACCACAGCCGCAATGGCCTCAAGCTCGTACCCCAGACCCAGCGCGGGCTGCGCCGAATTCAAACGCGAAGCAATCAAGATGCCGCCGATGCCACAGATTGCACCCGCCAGCGCATAGATGCGCATCTTCCATGCGTCCGTGTTCACACCCGATAGGCGCACTGCTTCTTCGTTCGAACCCAAAGCAAATGTGTAGCGGCCCAAAACCGTGCGGCTGAGGATATAGGATGCCGCAATTGCCACCAGGAACAGGATCAGCACGCCGTTCGGAATGGGCAGCGCCGGGAAGACCTCTCCGATCAGCGACCCACGCGAGATCTGGTCAAAGCCCGGCGTGTCGTTGAAATAGATCGGTCGAGTGCCCGAGATCACCAGCGACAGGCCTTTGAGGATTAGCATCATGCCCAGGGTGGCGATAAAGGGCGGAATTTTCATCTTTGCGACGAATGTACCCGAGCAGAGGCCACAGAACGCGCCCGCAGCAATGGCCGCAGCCACGCCCAGCAATAGTGGCATCCCCAAATAGGTCAGCACTACGCCCGCGATCACTGCGCAGAAAGTCATCAATGTCCCCACGGACAGGTCGATGCCGCCGGTAATGATGACCAGCGTCGCTGCTACAGCCAACACCCCATTGACAGATGTCGCCTGCAGAATGGCGATCATGTTCGAGGTCTGCATGAAATTCGGCGATGCGATCGAGAAGCCGATCAGCAGCGCTATCAAACTGGCAAAAGCCAGCAGCTTTTGATACGCGCTGCTGTCGGACAATCCCGCGAGTGGTTTTTTCTTTTCGACGTCTGTTGCCGCGGTCATTGTGGTGCCCCTGTTACCTGCATCGCCGCCGCTCGCTGCGTGGCCAGATGCATGATGTCTTCCTGAGTGGTGTCTTGGCCGCCGGGCAGAATCCCGGTCAGCCGCCCTTCGCACATCACCGCAATGCGATGGCTGAGGCGCATGATCTCGGGCAATTCCGACGAGATCACGATGATCGTCTTGCCTTGTTCCGCCAGTTCTTCCAGCAGTTTGTAAATCTCGGATTTCGCGCCAACGTCGATGCCGCGCGTCGGCTCGTCGAATATCAAAATATCGCAATCCCTAAGGAGCCATTTGGCGATGACGACCTTTTGCTGATTGCCGCCAGACAACAGCCGGACCTCCTGAACGTCGGAAGGTGTTCGAATGCCAAGCTGCTGAATATATTTTTTGGCGGTGTCACTGATTTCGCCGTCGTGCAAAACTCCGCCTGCACCGGTGAACAAGTCCATCGACGCAAGCGCGATGTTGTCGCGCACGTTCATACCTGTGGCGAGACCAAAGTGCTTTCGGTCTTCGGAAAGGTACCCGATCCCAGCCTTGACGGCGTCAGTCGGAGTTTTGATCGATACCACTTGCCCATGTACCCGGATTTCGCCGCTGTCCTTTGGATCAGCCCCGAATATGGCGCGTGCGACTTCGGTACGACCTGCACCCATCAGTCCGGCAAAGCCCAGAATCTCGCCCTTTTGGACGGAAAAACTGACATCTTGAATCTCTTTGTCCCGGTTCAAACCGGTGACTTGCAGGGACATCTCGGCGTCACCCAGATCAGGAACGTCAAGCGGTTCTTCTTTGACTTCGCGGCCCACCATCATGGCGATGATCTGCGTGATCGGCGTTTCGGCGGCTCGCACTGTTCCCACATATTCCCCATCGCGCATGACTGTCACGCGATCAGATATCTGCTTCAGTTCGTCCATCTTGTGGCTGATGTAAACGATCCCAACACCTTCGGCCTTGAGGCGGCGAATGATCACGAACAGCTCGGCAATCTCGGCGTCATTCAGAGCGGCCGTTGGCTCGTCCATAACCAGAACCTTGGACCGAAAGGACAATGCCTTGGCGATCTCGACCATCTGCTGTTTTGCAATGGTCAGACTGCCCACCAAAGCCTTGGGATCAAGGTTTAGGTTCATCGATGCGAATATTTCGGCGGTCTGCGCATTCAACGCGACCTCGTCCAGACGCCCAAAGCTCTTGCGCGGCTCTCTCCCGATAAAGATGTTCTGAGCAACCGTCAGATCGTTCATCAGGCTCAGTTCCTGATGGATGATCCCAATGCCCAGATCCTGCGCTGCGCGCGGGGTTGTGGGGCTGGCCTCGTGACCTTCGATTTTCAGGGTACCGCCGTCTCGTTGATAGATACCCGACAGAATCTTCATCAACGTGCTCTTTCCGGCCCCGTTCTCGCCCATCACAGCGTGAACTTCGCCCGGTTCAAGATCGAACTGCACGGATTTCAGCGCGTGCACGCCGGGGAAGAATTTATCAATCCCCGCCATTTCGACCAATTTCGTCATCTTTCCTCCCATTTGCCCTTATCCGTTGGGCCAAACGTCCATTACATCACCGCGCCGATTTGCCAGGGGACAAATTCGACGCCCCCAAAGCCAAGTTCTTCGCTTTTTGTCTTTTCGCCCGAGGCGACGCGGATCAGAATTTCAAACAACTCTTCTCCTTTGGCCTCGATGCTGATTCCGTCGGTCACGATGTCGCCGCAGTTCAGGTCCATGTCATCGGCCATACGGGTATACATTTCCGAATTTGTCGCCAACTTGATGCAAGGCGTCGGCTGATACCCCGAAACCGAGCCGCGGCCGGTGGTGAACACGATCAGATTTGCGCCCGAGGCCACTTGTCCAGTGACCGAACACGGATCAAAACCCGGACTATCCATGAAGACAAAACCGCTTTTGTCGATCATCTCACCGAACTTGTAGACCCCACGCAGCGGCGCGGTGCCTCCCTTTGCAACCGCACCAAGAGATTTCTCAAGGATGGTGGTAAGACCACCGCGCTTGTTGCCGGGGCTTGGGTTATTGTCCATCTCGCCGCCGTTTCGGGCAGTGTAGTCTTCCCACCAATGGATACGTTCGATCAGTTTTTCGCCGACAGCTACAGTCTCGGCCCGACGGGTCAGCAGGTGCTCTGCCCCATAAATCTCGGATGTTTCCGACAGGATCGTTGTGCCGCCATGGCGCACCAGAAGATCCGAGGCATATCCAAGCGCCGGGTTCGCGGTGATCCCCGAGTACCCGTCTGACCCGCCACATTGCATACCCACTGTGATGGCGCTGATCGGCGCCGGGGAACGTTCGACCTGATTGGCCAGCTCCGCAATACCGCGCAGTTCTTGCAGCCCGCGCTCGATGGTGCGACGTGTACCGCCCTCGTTCTGAATGGTCATATAACGCAGCGCGCCATCCGCGCGGATTGGGCGATCTCCGACAAGGTCGGCCACCTGCATCACTTCGCACCCAAGGCCAATCAACAGGATTCCCCCGAAATTGGGGTGCTGCGCGTAACCGGCCAGTGTTCGGAACAAAGTGGCATAGCCTTCATCCTTGCCGGACATGCCACAACCGGTTCCATGCACTATCGGCACCACGCCGTCCACATTTGGAAAACTGTCCAGCAACCCGGATTTTTCCGCAGCCTCGGCGATGAAGCGCGCCACAGAGCCCGAGCAATTCACGGTGGTCAGAATTCCGATGTAATTTCGCGTACCCACCTTGCCGTCGGTTCGGTGGTAGCCTTCGAATGTCCGGCTTTCGGCCAGCGCCGCCAGCGGAGCGTTCGCGCTGGCATGTGCATAGTCTTGCTGATGCGCGCCCATACCGAGGTTGTGCACATGGATATGCTCACCCGGGGCGATATCACTTTTGGCCTGCCCGATGATCTGTCCGTAGCGGATAATGTTTTCACCGGCTTTGATTCGGGCAATGGCTATCTTGTGGCCACGCGATACCGATGCCACAAGCGGCACCGGCACAGATGCAGGTCGCTCACCTGCCTCCAAGTCCCGCAATGCAATGACAATGTTGTCGTGTGGATTGAGCTTTAAGACGTCGCGCTCTGCCCCTTCCAAAACACTTATGCCGCTTTGTGCTTGCATCTTTTCCCCGCTTGCTTGGCTCACTCTGCTAAGCCCAAAATCATTACTTGTCAACTAACATGTTAGAATGCTAATCAGTCAACATGAATAGGCAACAAGACATAAACGCCGCTCTGCTTCCTGAGATCACAACAGCCGAAGGGTCGCTGACTCAGCGGGTTCACCACTCACTGAAACAAGCGATTCTATCGTTGGATTTTCCGCCCGGCGCGAATCTCCGTAAAGCACCTGTATGCGAGAGATTGGGCGTGTCGCGTGCACCCGTCGCCGATGCGATTGCGCGGCTGGCCTCGGAAGGATTGGTGGATGTGGTGCCGCAATCGGGCACTCGTGTGTCTTACTTTTCGATGGACGAGATTCGCGAAGGCGTTTTCCTGCGCGAGGCGCTTGAACTGGCGACAGTCGCCAAAGTTGCACTGGACCTGACCGATGATCAACGCAAGCGGCTAAGCCGCAACATGCGCCTGCAAGAATTGTTGATCGAAGATGAAGATGTCCCCGGCTTCTATCAGGCCGATGAAGAGTTCCACGGCCTGTTAATGGAATTCACCGGCTTCCGCCGCCTTGCGGACGTCGCCCAAACCGTTTCCTTGCAAGTCAGCCGTGCCCGTATGCTGTTGTTGCCGACGCCGGGACGGATCGCCGAGACACTGGCGGAACACCGGGCTGTTTTCGATGCCATAAGCAATCAGGATGAACAAGGCGCGCAGGACGCTATGCGCACTCACCTTGGACAATTGATGCCGCGTATCGAGCATTTGAAACAGCAAAAGCCACACTTGTTCAACCTCACCCCACAGCCAGATCGCGAGGCAGGATGACCGTTTCCCAGACAGAACTACTGAACAACCGTACCCAACGGCCCGTAGCCCTGACCCAAATGGGTTTCGGCGGCGCACCATTGGGGAACTTGTATAGAAAAGTATCCGATGATGATGCGCAAGCGGCCTTGCAGGCCGCGTATGACGCAGGCATCAGATTCTTCGACACCGCGCCGCAATACGGGCTAGGCCGATCCGAACACAGGTTTGGCGAGGCGATTGCCCGGTTTGGGCGCGAGAATATTCAACTATCAACCAAGATCGGCCGACTGCTTCTGGATTGTGAGCCGCATGAGGTGACGCCTGAGGCTTTCGTGGATGTCCCGCAAAAACGCATCGTGTTTGATTACACATATGACGGGGTCATGCGGTCCTACGAGGCCAGCCGCGAACGCCTTGGTGTCGCAAATGCGGATATCCTGTTGGTGCATGATGTCTGCGTTTTCAGTCAGGGCAGTCAGGAAATGTCGGACGCGAAGGTGCGCGAGCTGTTTGATGGCGGCGGCTACAAAGCGCTGGTCGAACTGCGCGATGCTGGTGAGATTGCTGCCATCGGCGCGGGCGTGAATGAATGGCAGGTCTGTGAAAAACTTTTGGGCCTTGGAGATTTCGACGGGTTCCTTTTGGCCGGGCGTTATACGTTGCTGGAGCAGGAAGCCCTCGACAGTTTCTTGCCACTTTGCGAAAAACGGGATGTCGGAATTATTCTCGGAGGACCGTATAATTCCGGCATTCTCGCAACCGGGGCAGTTCCCGGCGCCAAATACAACTATGCAGACGCGCCCGAGGATATTCTGGACCGGGTCAGAAAGATTGAAGCCGTTTGCCAGACGCATGACACGCCGCTAATTGCCGCGGCGCTGCAGTTTGTCCTGGGTCATCCTTGCGTCAAGACAGTTATCCCCGGGGCCGTCAGCGCATCTGAAGTACAATCCAACGTTGCCCTGATGGAGCGCGACATTCCTCCGGGGTTGTGGTCGGACCTCAGATCCGAAGGCTTGATCCGTCCCGACGCACCCCTGCCAAGCGAGGCCGCAGATGCTGCGTAACATCGACCCGATCCTGTCGCCGGATTTGCTTTGGACCCTGCGGACCATGGGCCATGGGGATGAGATTGTGATTGCGGACGCGAATTTTCCGGGCCACAGCACAGGTCCGGACTGCATTCGGGCCGATGGGTCTTCGGCCAGTGAAATTTTGCAGGCCGTGTTGTCCGTGATGCCACTGGACACGTTCGTACCCGATCCGGCATTGACCATGCAGGTGGTCGGTGATCCGAAGGCGGTTCCTGACGCTGTCGCCGACTTTCAGCGCATCATTGACGCAACGGCCGACAACCCAACCAAAGCGCAAGGGTTGGAGCGGTTCGCGTTCTATGATCGCGCTGCCAAAGCTTTTGCCATCGTGCAAACCGGCGAACGCAGGCTCTATGGCAATATCATTCTGAAAAAAGGCGTGATTGAATGAAAATCGACGCCCATCAACATTTTTGGGATTTGACGCGCGGCGACTATGGCTGGTTGACACCCGAACTGAGCGCGATCTACCAGAATTTCGAACCGGACGATCTGTCTCCCCTGATCAAGGAAGCACAGATTGACGGAACGGTTCTGGTGCAGGCCGCGCCGACAGTGGCCGAGACCGAATACTTGCTGTCTTTGGCTGATCGGACCGCATTCATCAGAGGTGTTGTGGGCTGGGTCGACTTCGAAGCCGACAACGCCGCCGGGCAAATTGCCGCTTTGGTCGCCCACCCGGCATTGGTCGGTCTTCGCCCAATGATACAAGACATCGCCGATCCCGAGTGGATGCTCGGCGACGCACTGACACCGGCTTTTGATGCGGTACAGCGGCACGACCTGACATTCGACGCCTTGACGCTGCCCCAGCATCTGGTCCCGCTCAAGCGGCTCCTTGGCCGTCATCCTGATCTGCGCGTGGTGATCGACCATGGATCTAAACCGTTGATCAAAGACGCAGTCTTAGGGGATTGGTCTGACAACATGGCCGCCTTGGCCCGAGATACCGGCGCATGGTGCAAGCTGTCCGGCCTCGTGACAGAGGCCACCGCGGACTGGACGATCGAAGACCTGCGTCCTTACGTGGACCACTTGCTGAACACCTTCGGCCCGTCGCGCCTGATCTGGGGCAGTGACTGGCCAGTCTGCACATTGGCCAGCAGTTACGAGCGCTGGTTGGAAACGACCGAATTGCTGCTGAGTGACCTAAGCAGCGCGGAGCACCAAGCAATAATGGGTGGCAATGCCGCCCGGGCATATAACCTCAGGGATTGAAATGACCATATCTACATTGGAGTCGAACGGACTGTGGCTGGGCCGCGTTGAATGCGCGGGGATCGGCCCCAGCGTGGTAACCCTGCGCGATGGGCAGGTTGTCGATATCACCTCAAAAACAGCACCTACCGTCCGCGACATTCTAGAACGCGACGATACGGCGGAGTATGTGCGCTCTGCACAGGGCGAAAACATCGGACCACTGGAAGCGGACCATGAATGGCTTGCCCCGTGCGATCTGCAGGCGGTGAAAGCTTGCGGCGTGACGTTTGCCGGGTCCATGGTCGAGCGCGTGATCGAGGAACAGGCGGCCGGCGACCCGGCCAAGGCAGACGTGATCCGAGCGCGCATCGGAGACCGGATCGGGGACAGCCTCTCGAACATCGTGCCCGGATCTGAAGCCGCCGCCGAGGTCAAGGACGCGCTGATCGCCGAAGGTCTCTGGAGCCAATACCTTGAAGTCGGGATCGGCCCCGACGCCGAGGTGTTCTCGAAGGCGCAGGTTTTATCCTCGGTCGGGCATGATGCTGATATCGGGCTGCACCCGATTTCGACTTGGAACAACCCCGAACCAGAGGTGGTTTTGGCCGTCACATCGCGCGGAGAAATCAAAGGTGCGACATTGGGCAATGACGTCAACTTGCGTGACGTCGAAGGACGCTCGGCCCTGTTGCTGAGCAAGGCAAAGGACAACAATGCCTCCTGCTCGATAGGACCGATGATCCGGTTGTTCGATGGTGGGTTCACCTTGGACGATGTGCGTAAGGCCGAGCTGACGCTGACCGTGACCGGGCCGGACGGCTTCGAATTGAATGGCAATTCGTCGATGTCACAGATCAGCCGCGATCCTGCCGACCTTGTAAGGCAGACTGTCGGACGACACCATCAATATCCTGACGGGCTGATGCTGTTTCTTGGCACGCTATTTGCCCCAACGCAGGACCGCGACACGCCCGGTGGTGGCTTCACTCATAAACTTGGCGATGTCGTCACCATCGCCAATGACCAACTTGGCGCGCTGACCAATACAGTGCGCCTGTCCACAGAATGCCCCGAATGGACGTTTGGGGCGTCTCATCTGATGCGAAACCTCGCCCAACGCGGGCTGATTTGAGAGAAAATGAACATGTTGACCGGAAAACACCTGATCGCCGGCGAATGGGTCGGCACTGATGCCACCTTTGCCTCTGAACCCGCGCACGGTCCCAGCCATGACTTTGCCATTGGCACGGCTGCGCTTGTCGACGCTGCTGTCGATGCCGCCGAGGATGCTTTTGCTTCATTCGGCTGGTCCACCCGCGCCGAACGCGCCGCGCTGCTGCACAAAATCGCTGACGAAATTGACGCGCGAGGGGATGCGATAACCGAGATCGGCACGCAGGAAACCGGGCTGCCCGAAGCGCGGCTGCAGGGCGAACGAGGACGCACCGTAGGTCAGTTGCGCCTGTTTGCGGATCACATCGAGGCCGGAGATTATCTGGATCGTCGCCACGATCCTGCGTTGCCCGATCGCGCGCCCTTGCCCCGCCCAGAGCTGCGCATGGTCCAGCGTCCGTTGGGTCCGGTTGCAGTATTCGGCGCGTCGAACTTCCCCTTGGCCTTTTCGGTCGCAGGGGGCGATACCGCTGCTGCATTGGCTGCGGGGTGCCCGGTTGTCGTCAAGGGGCACTCGGCGCATCCAGGCACCGGCGAGATTGTGGCCCAAGCCATCGACGCCGCAATCAAGGCGACAGGAACTCATCCCGGCGTTTTCTCTCTGGTTCAGGGCGGCAAACGCGATGTCGGCACCCGCCTTGTGCAACATCCCTTGATCCGAGCGGTTGGTTTTACCGGAAGTCTGGCGGGTGGGCGTGCCCTGTTTGATCTGTGCGCACAGCGCGACGAGCCAATCCCGTTCTTTGGTGAGCTGGGCTCGGTCAATCCAATGTTTGTACTGCCGCAGGCCGCTGCTGCGCGGGGTGCCGAGATCGGCACGGGTTGGTCCGGATCTCTGACCATGGGGGCCGGTCAGTTTTGCACCAACCCTGGAATTGCCGTCATCGTCGAAGGTCCGGATGCGGATGCGTTCCAGGCGGCAACCGAAACCGGCCTTTCCGCCGTAGCCAGCCAGACCATGCTGACCGACGGCATCGCTGATGCGTACAAAAAAGGTGTTGCCCAGATCGCCTCTGGAAACGGAGTGAAACATGTTGTCGATATGGAAAGTTCAGCGCGCTGCGCCGCGCCGAACCTGTTTGTCGTTTCGGGTGATGACTGGCTTGCCGACGCCAGACTGCACGAAGAGGTTTTTGGCCCAACGGGTATCATTGTACGGGTGCGGGACATCGACCAGATGCTGCAAGTCGCCCGATCTGTCGAAGGACAGCTGACATGTACATTGCAGATGGATGCAGAAGACACGGATACCGCGCGTAGCCTCGTGCCGTTGCTTGAGCGTAAAGCCGGACGATTGCTGGCAAACGGATTCCCAACAGGCGTGGAAGTGTGCGACAGCATGGTTCACGGAGGCCCCTACCCTGCCTCGACCAACTTCGGTGCGACATCTGTTGGAACATTGTCGATCAGACGGTTCCTGCGACCTGTGTGCTATCAGAATCTTCCTGTGGATTTGCTGCCAGAGTCGGTCTGATGAACGTCTTTAGAGACGAGAGTATGAGGAATAAGGGATGAAACTTTTGCGATACGGCCCGGCAGGCCAGGAGAAACCGGGATTGCTGGATGCGACTGGTGCAATCCGCGATCTGTCGGGTCAAGTGGATGATCTCGCGGGCGAGGCATTGTCGGACAAAAGCCTGGACATCCTGCGTGGTCTGAACCCGGAAACTCTGCCTGTTGTGGATGGTTCACCGCGTATCGGTGCCTGTGTCGGAAATGTTGGCAAGTTCATCTGCATCGGCCTCAACTATGCCGACCATGCAGCTGAATCCGGCATGGAACTGCCCGAAGAGCCTGTGATTTTCTTCAAAGCCACCTCGGCCATCATGGGCCCCAATGACACGGTCGAAATCCCACGCAACTCGGTCAAGACCGATTGGGAGGTCGAGCTGGGTGTGGTGATTGGCAAAGAGGCAAAATATGTCTCTGAGGACGAGGCGCTGGATCACGTCGCAGGCTATTGCGTAGTCAACGACCTGTCCGAACGTGACTTTCAGCTGCATCGTTCAGGGCAATGGGTCAAGGGCAAATCAGCCGACACCTTCGGCCCGATTGGTCCTTGGCTGGTGACAAGGGACGAAATTCCGGACCCTCAAAACCTGCCCATGTATCTTGAAGTGAACGGACATCGCTATCAGGACGGGTCCACCACGACGATGCATTTCGGAGTGGCGACCGTGATTTCGCATTTGTCACAGTTCATGTCTCTGCAGCCGGGTGATGTGATCTCAACCGGGACACCCCCGGGTGTTGGTATGGGGCAGGACCCGCAGACATATCTGAAACCGGGCGATCGGATTGAGCTGGGAATCGAAGGGCTGGGTGTTCAAACACAGGACGTCGTGGCGGGTTAACCGCTGATGCACGGACGCGCCCAACAGAAAGGCGCTGGCATGCAAACTGCCAGCGCCTTTTTTTGTGCGCGTTTCTGACGTTGATCTGAAGGTTCAGGCCCAAGAAACGACGTCTTCGATCCGACGGCGTGTTTTGGGATACATCGGACCATCGGCACGGTATCCGAACGCAACCATGACGGCAGGTTTGTAAACCGATGTGTCGATGCCAAAATGCTCTTGCAGCACGGCTTCGGTCTTGTCGATCTCAAACCCTTCGATCGGGCAAGAATCGATACCCATCAGCGCGCCCGCGGTCATCATGTTGCCCAAAACGATGTAGGACTGTCGCGCCGCCCATTCGGCAATTTGCGCGTCCGTTTCCAGTTTGAAATCGTTTTCCTGGAACTTCGTATAGGCAGCTTTGATAAACCCAGCGGCGTCTTCGGGGAATTGTTTGACCTCGCGATTGTGCGTGTCCAGATATTCGGACCCAGCCTTCATTGTCGCGCCCGTATGAGACAATACAATGACGAAATGGCTGGATGTTCCCAACTGGCCTGCTGTGCCATTTGTGGCACCGTTCGCGCCCCAGGTGAATTCGCGAAACAGCTCGCGTTTTTCCGGGGACTGAACAACCAAAAGCTGGAAGGGCTCTGTACCAAATGAGGTCGGAGACAGACGTGCAGCTTCAAGGATGGTTTCGAATTCACCGTCACTGATTTTGCGGTTTGGGTCGAAGACCTTTGTGGCGTGACGGAAGTTAAATGCGTCGATGATCTGGGTGTGAACGTCGACTGTGTCGATGATGTCTTTCATTAGGATCAAGCTCCTGCTCGTTGATGAGCGGCATTTAGGTGAACTTGAAACCAGCCACTATCTGTTGAATTCGGGAAAGATTATCCCGAATGGCAAAAGAATGGTTCAGATCAGGTCGGCGTAACAGGCCTTGTTGGTTTCCAAGATGCGTTCGCGCATGAAATCGAGAAAGGCTTTGACGCGCGCGTGCATCAAACGACCCGGCGGACGCACCGCCCAGATTTTCGATTCCGGCCAGGCGCGCATTCCCGGCAGCACCGGGATCAAACGGCCGTCCCGAATATAATCACCCGTTTGCCAGAGGGATGCGCGCCCGATGCCCAGCCCCGCCAGCGTCCAATCGACGATAGCATCACCAAGGCTAACAGTGACCGGCCCCGAGACACGGACATCGTGCATGCGCTCATCGCCGTCGATCAGATGCCAGACCTCGCGCTGTTTCATGGTCAGACAGGCGTGATTTGTCAGGTCAAACGGAACCCGCGGTATCCCTGCCTGCTCCAAATATTGCGGAGCGGCCACCAGCATCCGGGGATCATCATCCAGTTTTTGGGCCAGCAGGCTGGAAGGACCCAGATCACCAATCCGAAAGGCTAAATCATAGCCTTGTTCGATGATGTCGATGATCGTGTCCGTCAGATTCAGATCCAATTGCACATGCGGATAGCGGCGCAGGAACTCGGGCACAAAGGGAACGATATGCGAGCGACCAAAGGAAGCTGACGCCGTCACGCGCAGCCGACCTGACACAGATGCGGAGGTTCTGGACAATTCGGTACGCGCGTCCTCCAAATCTTCGAGAATGCGTTTTGCATGTTCCAAGAACAGCTCTCCGTCCGGGGTCAGAGAAATAGCCCGTGTCGTTCTGTTCAGCAGCTTTACATCCAACTCCGTTTCGAGCGCCTGAATCCGCTGCGACGTGTTTGTGGGCGAAAAACCAAATTCCGCACCCGCGCGACCAATGGCCCCCAACGTTGCCACCCGGACAAATAGCTGCAGATTGTTCAGATCGAGTGACATCGGTTTTGCAATATTACGGTCGCTTTCATCTTTCTGTCTGTACTAGTGTTGGTAATTCGACGAACGATTACTTTGCCTTCACCTCAGCCTGCATCATCACGCGCTGCTTCGCGCAGTTCAAATTTCTGTATCTTTCCAGTGGATGTCTTTGGCAGGTCCGCGAACACAACGGATTTTGGCGTTTTGAACCCAGCCAAGTGTTCGCGGCAGAAAGCAATCAGGTCAGTCTCGTCCACCTGGTGACCGGGTCGTAGTTCGACAAAAGCACAAGGCACTTCGCCCCATTTCTCGTCTGGCTTTGCAACCACTGCCGCAGCCTGAACTGCCGGGTGACGGAACAGGACGGCCTCGACTTCAACCGACGAAATATTTTCACCGCCCGAGATAATCACGTCCTTCAGGCGATCCTTGATCTGGATGTACCCGTCCGGTTTCATGACAGCCGCGTCTCCGGACCAGAACCAACCGTCTTTGAACGCCTTTTCAGTTGCGTTTTGGTCTTTGTAGTAGCCTTTCATTACCGTATTGCCCCGAATGACGATTTCGCCCTGAGTCTGCCCATCGCGCGGGACCTCTTCGCCAGTTTGATCATCGACAACACTCACCGCCTCAACCATAGGAAAGGCAATGCCTTGATGGGCCTGCAAAAGCGCCTGCTCGGCCGGATCCTTGTCGTCCCATTCCTCCTGCCACAGACACTGGGAAATATGGCCATAAGTCTCGGTCAGGCCATAAACCTGCATCACATCCAGTCCCATCGCCTTGGTCTTTTCCAGAACCGTGGGTGGCGGAGGTGCGCCCGCCGTAAGCACACGGATTGGCGGATCAAAAGGGGCGTCCCCTGCCATTTCGCTTTCCGCCATCATCTGCAGAATGATCGGTGCCGCTCCCAGATGAGTCACCCCATGTTTGCGGATTGCCGCCAGCAACAAGTCGGCAGCAGGCATGCGGGTGAACACGGAGGTGCCGCCAAGGATTGCCATGACCCAAGGATGTCCCCAGCCGTTGCAGTGAAACATCGGAACAACCGACAGGTACACCGGATAGTGTGGCATCTGCCACGCAGCGACGGTTCCAAGTGCGATCAGGTAAGCCCCACGATGATGGTACACCACGCCCTTCGGGCGCCCCGATGTCCCGGACGTATAGTTCAGCGCAATGGCGTCCCATTCATTTTCGGGCAGAGACGCGAGCGACGGGTCCACCCCCGTTGCGGCCAAGTCTTCAAAGTCCTTACCACCCAACGTTGCCGTGCCCTCGAAATTGGGGTCATCAATCTCGACCACCGGGATCGTTCGACCCATATGTTCGAAGGCATCGGACAGCAATGGTATGAATTCCCGGTCAACGATCACCAGCTTTGAATCTGCGTGATCCAGGATATAGGCAATGGTCTCGACCTCAAGCCGTATGTTGATGGTGTTGAGCACCGCGCCCGAAAGCGGAACCGCGAAATGCAATTCGAACAATTCGGGAATATTGGGTGCCAGGACCGATACGGTATCCCCTTTTCCGATCCCCATCGCGCGAAGTCCGCTGGCGATGGCATGCGTTCGATCTGTGATCTCTGACCAATTGCGCCGCAAATCCTGATAGATCACCGCGACCCGGTCGCCGTGCAGCGCCTTGGCTCTGGCCAGAAAGGACAAGGGTGAAAGCTGCACAAAATTGGCAGCGTTTGGACCCAGCGATTCGTAATTCTCCAACACGGCCTTACCTCTCGAATTTGCGGTTTCGGGGCAGACTACATTCACTTGGCCGCGTTTGGCACGGATAAAATGCGCAAAAGCGTATACCGCCTGAAACGCCCCGAAATGAGGCCGACGTCAAGGAAAGGGATCGGACAGGGCGACGTCCCGCCCCGTCGCGCGGAACTTAATATCAGTTTGATTGCTGGAAAATTCGGTGCAATTGTGGCAACACCACAAGGATCAGTGTCAGGAATCTCCGAGTCTGGCTTGCTCGGCGCTCCGGACGAACACGAACATTTTGGAAGCGCGAAACTTCTCGGGCCGTGGCGTAACTATCGGACAATGTCCCCGCATGTCGAGTTTTCGTCCTCTAACAACATTGAACAGAGAACGATTCAAAAGATGATGCCGGCGTAATGCGCGTAAGGGCTGAAAATCCGGGTTTTCCGGAAAACACTGAAATTATTTTTGGAGGAGAGATCAGTGAGTGAAATCACATCTGAAGTCATCTGGCCTGACATGGGGGTCGAAATTGATCCTAACAGCTATTCCTCGGTTGTTGAAATGTTTGAACAGGCTTTTCTCACCTATCCCGAGCACACGGCCTATGTCGGTTTGGGCGGCAGTCTGACCTATACGGATGTAGACCGGTTGTCGCGCGATTTTGCGGCATATCTGCAAGCGAAGCTGGGCGTGAAGAAGGGCGATCGCATCGCGTTGATGGTGCCAAATATTCTGGCCTTCCCGATTGCCATGTTGGGCATCATTCGCGCCGGTGGCGTTCAGGTAAACGTCAACCCCATGTATACGCCGCACGAGCTGGAGCATCAGTTGAACGACGCAGGTGCCGAGATCATCGTGATCTTCGGCGGCTCGACCCCGACGCTGGCCGAGGTTGTCGACAACACTCCGATCAAGACCGTGATCACTGTTGATCTGGGCGATGCGTCTCCAACTGAAATCCCCAGCCCGCCTGCTGACGAACGTCTGGCAAACACACTGAGCTTTGCCAAGCTGCTGGACGAAGGTGAAGACCTGGACTTCAATCCGCCAGAGATTACCGGCGACGATCTGCTGTTCCTGCAGTATACTGGCGGCACCACCGGCCTTTCCAAAGCGGCCGTTCTGTCGCATCGCAACCTGGTGGCCAACACCGAGCAGACCAAAGCCGCCCTGCCTGAAGCCATGCGCCACGGTGTAGAGGTCATTGTGACCCCGCTGCCGCTGTATCACATCTTCGCGCTGATGGTGAACATGATCACCTATGGCTCGATCGGTGCCAAAAACTATCTGGTTGCCAACCCCCGTGATCCGCAGCAACTGATCTCGGCCTATCGCGACAGTGGGTTCACCGTTTCGACTGCCGTGAACACCCTGATTGCCGGACTGGTCTCGCATCCCGAGCTAAAGAATGTCGATTTCTCGAACTATCGTGCGATGATCGGCGGCGGTGCTCCTGTCCAAGAGGCGGTCTCGAATCGTTGGAAGGAGATCACCGGTCACCACGTTCTGGAAGGCTATGGCATGTCGGAAACCTCACCGGTTCTGACGCTGAACCCGATGGGACAGGATGCTTTCTCGGCCGCAGTTGGTTATCCGCTGCCTTCGACCGACATCATCCTGTTGGATGACGAGGACAATCGGGTCGGCACCGGTGAAGCAGGGGAAATCTGCGCCAAAGGTCCGCAGGTCATGCAAGGCTACTGGAATCGTCCGGAAGAAACCGCGTCGAACTTTACCGATGACGGGTATTTCCGCACCGGTGACATCGGCGTGCGCGACGAGAAAGGTCTGATCAAGATCGTGGACCGCAAGAAAGACATGGTTCTGGTCTCGGGTTTCAACGTCTACCCCAACGAGATCGAAGCACATGTTGCCATGCTGGATGAGGTGGCCGAAGTGGCCGCGGTTGGCGTGCCGGACGAGAAAACCGGAGAGGCAATCCGATTGTTCATCAGTGTGGCGGACGGTGCTGACCTTACGTCCGAGCAGGTGATCGAACATTGCCGCAAGGGTCTGGCAGGGTATAAAGTTCCCAAACAGATCAAGTTCCTGGACGAACTGCCGAAATCCACGGTGGGTAAAATCCTACGGAAAGACCTGAGGGGGCTGTAAGCTATGAGTGACGGAAAAACCTTTCCACCAAGCTACACCGTAGCAAACATTGAAGAGCATGTGGGCCGAGTATTCGGCCCCAGCGACCCCGTAACTGTGGATCAGGCGCGCATTCAAGGTTTTGCCGATATCACCGGCGACCAGCAATGGATTCACGTCGACGTTGAACGCGCCACCAAGCACAGCCCTTTCGGCGGCCCGATTGCGCACGGCTATTTGACCCTTTCGCTGCTGGCGGCGGCACAGATGGATTTGGGCATCGTCCCCGAGGGTAGCAAAGGCGTTATGAACTATGGTCTGGACAAGGTGCGCTTTCTGGCACCGGTTCCCAGCGGAGCTGATGTCGAGGTATCGGCGGTTCTGTCGAGCGTCGAGCGCAAAGAGGGTGGTCGCATTCTTATCCGCTCGACGGTGACGGCGCAGGTCGTCGGGGCTGACAGCCCTGCCCTGATCGCAGAATCGCTTGCAATGGCCTTTACCTGATACTCCACGGACAGGAGAATACCGATATGACCGATAAAGACACCAAGGACGACGGATTCGCCGGTTCGATCTCGAAATTCTACAGTGCCATGGCGAAACACCCCATGGAGCTGATGCGCATGGGCATGAATACCGGAAATCAGATGTTCGGTATTTTCAGCGGCATGAGCCCGTCACAGGACGAGACCCGCGACAAGCGATTTGCGGATCCGGTTTGGGAAAGCAATCCGGCGTATCGCGCGCTCAAGCAAAGCTACATGGCCTGGTGCCAGAACACGATGCAATGGATCGACGACCTAGATCTGGACCATCGCGACACCGAACGCATGAAGTTGCTGACTGGCACTTTTCTGGACACATGGTCGCCAACCAATGTTCTGATGGGCAACCCTTCTGCCATGAAAAAAACGCTGGAGACCGGCGGTGAGAACATCGTTGCGGGCATGCGCAATCTGGTTGACGATATCGTCAACAACGGCGGCATGCCGTCCTCGGTAGACCGATCCAAATTCAAAGTGGGCGGGAACCTTGGGATCTCCGAAGGGGATGTGATTCACCGCGATGAGTTGCGTGAATTGATTCAGTATGCGCCCCAGACAGATAAGGTCAAAGGCACGCCGATCCTGATCGTGCCGCCGCAAATCAACAAGTTCTATGTCTGGGACCTTTCGCCCGAGCGCAGCTTGGTCGAATTCCTCGTGAAGCAGGGTTTTACGGTCTTTATCGTGTCCTGGCGCAACCCTGGCCCCCAAGACGCAGATTACGGGCTGGATGACTATGTGCAGTCTTTGGATCAGGCGTCCGAAATTGTCACCAAGATCAGCGGTTCGCCCAAGGTACATATCGCTGGTGCATGCTCGGGCGGGATCACCATGTCCATGTTGCTGAGCTATTGGGCAGCAAAGGGCATCGACCGTGCGGCCAGCGCCACATTCCTGGTGACTATCCTGGACACGGAAGGGGCGGCGAACACCTCGATGGGCCTATTTGCCAACATGGAAATCCTGTCGCTGGCCAAAACGATCTCTCGTACCAGAGGCGTGATCGAAGGTGATGATCTGGCTAAGGTTTTTGCGTGGTTGCGGCCAAACGATCTGATCTGGGCCTATTGGATTAACAACTATCTGATGGGTCAGAACCCGCCTGCCTTCGACATCTTGTTCTGGAATGACGACACCACCAATATGTCGGCCGGCCTGCACAACGACTATATGGACTTGCTGGAGGAAAACGGGCTGGAATCTGGCACTGCCATGGTTCTCGGCGAAAAGGCCGATCTGTCCAAAGTCACCTGTGATTCTTATGTTCTGGGCGGCACGACCGACCACATCACCCCGTGGGAAGGCTGCTATCGCACCGTCAACATGCTGGGTGGGAATACAGAGTTCATCCTAAGTTCCAGCGGTCACATCCAGGCAATCGTGAACCCACCAAGCAACCGCAAGGCCAAGTTCCGCCGCATGGAAAACCCGCCGAAAGAGACCGAAACCTACCTTGAAAAGAGCACTGAAGTTGAAGGCACATGGTGGTTGCACTGGGTTGAATGGATGACCGAACGCTCAGGGAAGGAAAAGACGGCCCCTAAATCGACAGGGAATAAAGAATTTCCGGCGATCTGCGCGTCTCCGGGAACCTATGTTCATCAAGAAGCAGGAAACGCATGAGAACAGCACCGGTGACAGAACAAACGCGGGTTAAAATCACAACGGCCAGCGTCTGGGGACGCCCGGTTCGGTATGCGGATTATCATCCGGAAACGGCAGAGCATACACTTTTGCTATTTAACGGCATTGGTGCAAATATCGAAAGCGCCGAACGGTTCATTAGCAGTTTTGAAAATGTCCGGGTCATTTTGTTTGATGCCCCGGGCGTTGGCGGCACCCCGACGCCGACCCTGCCCTATCGCATATCGCTTGTCGCTGACATGGCCGCGAGCCTTCTGAACCAGTTGAAGATTGATAAAGTGCATGTGTTTGGCGTGTCCTGGGGCGGTGGCGCGGCCCAGCAATTTGCTCATTTGTATCAGCATCGCGTCCTGTCGCTGACCTTGGCGGCAACCGCCGCCGGAGCAATCATGATCCCCGGGTCACCCAAAACGCTGTTGAAAATGGTGACCCCCAAACGCCACAGCGACCCCACTTTCATGCTGAAGAACGCGATCCACCTGTATGGCGGCACCGTTGCCGTGCAAGAGGAATTGATGCGCGAATTTTCTGAAGCCTTGGACCACGGCACTCCGATCGGATACATGTATCAGCTCTCGGCTATCATCGGATGGACCAGCTGGCACTATCTGCCCAAGTTGAAGATGCCGTCTTTGGTGTTGATGGGCGAAGATGATCCGATTGTGCCGGTTGCCAACGGGCGCATATTGGCTAGTCGCCTTGCCCGCGGCAAGCTTGAGGTCCTACCCTGTGGACATCTGTTCATGGTCACTATGCCGGAACAAACCGCGCAACGAGTGGAACGGTTTATTTTCGAAGGCCACTAAGGGCAGCCCGTCATGGGACAGCGCGATTTGGACCTGCCGACAATGCGAAAATTCGCAACGGGAACGCTGATCGTTCTTGTTTCGGTTTATTTGGCCACGTTTCTGACCCCGGATGCCAATTGGCCGGTGAAATTGCTGCGAGCGGCAGCTGGTGCGGGCATTGTGGGCGCTTTGGCTGATTGGTTTGCTGTCGTGGCGCTGTTCCGTCATCCGTTGGGGTTACCCATTCCACACACAGCCTTGCTGCCGCGCAATCAGCAACGTGTTGCCATCAATGTCGGGCGGTTCATAGAAGAGAATTTTCTGAAACCCGATCTGATCCTGTCAAAACTACGCAATAGCGCCGTGTCCAAGCAGATTGCTCAATGGCTGCTGCGCGAAGGGCAATCGGAATACGTCGTCGAGCGGATGCTCGGCGCGCTCGCCCAAGTCCTGCGCGCGGACTTGCCAGACAACGTGTTCAGTGCATTGGCCAAACTGACGCGCAAACTCACCAAAGAGGCCGCCGAAAACCCCAATGTCGCGCATGAGGTTTCGAATCTTCTGCAACATGGGCTGAAGGGCGAAACACTGACCGAGATCATCTCGTTCATGCGCGAAACGGTTCAGGAAAACCGCCCTGCCGTCGAGCGGTTGGTCCGCGAGCACAGCCGTTGGTGGATCGCGTCACGCGTGGACAGAAACGCATCGGAAATGATCGTAAACGGTTTGTTGTCGGTTCTGGACAATCTGGCACAACCCGACAGCACGCTGCGGGCGGATTTCGAAGACGCAACCGCCCATGTGGTGCAGGATTTCGCCAAGACCGAACGCTTGCAGCAAATCGTCGAAAGTTCGGTCGCTGATTATGTAGAGGCTGATCACTTTGATGAAAACCTGCGCGGCCTCATCCGCTCTCTGACGATCCGACTGGCAGATTATCTGGAAAGCAGCGATGTTACCCATGCGATTCAAGGTGCGCTTCGCCGCGCCGCCGAAAAGCTATCCCGCGATGAAGACCTGCAGTGCAGAATCGACGCGGCAATTGCGGATTTCGTTGCCAAAATGATCCCCGAGATACGCCCCCATGTCGGTGCCTTTGTGGCTCAGACAATCGCGGAATGGGATCCTGACCTGCTGGTAGAACGATTTGAAACCGAGGCCGGCAGAGACCTGCAGTTCATTCGGATCAACGGCGCGTTGCTGGGGTTTGCAATCGGTGGCATTCTGTTCTCGGTCGAGCACTTGATCGGCTGACACGTCCGGTATTCTGTCCGGGGCGTTTCATCCAAACATGTGGGCAGCGATAGTGACAGTCGACGCTGATATTCGGTTCAACTGCGCCGCAACCCGACCAAAAGAAAAACCCCGGCGTCGGAAAACACCGGGGTCCTCAACAGGGATTTGACCGCTGTCGATTACTTCTTGTCAGCTTTTGCGACAGCTTCGTCAACAGCGCTGAACAGCGGTGCCAAAGCGGCTTTGCTTTGCTCTTCCGCGATGTTGCTCAGGTCTTTGATCTGGCCGCTGACGGCTTCGATCTGCTTGGTGATGAACGCCTGGTGCTGCTCAGCAACATTCGCAATGCTCGGGGCTTTGACGATATTGCGGCCGTGCTCAACAGTGTTGTCCAGGTTGGCGCGCATAAAGTTCATCAGGGCGCGGTCAAATGCAACGACGCCGTCAAATGTCTTACGAATGGTTTCGTTCGCAACCGAGCCGTACTGACCCAGGTTTTCGCCGTAGCCTTTGAAGTTCTTGGTAACGTCCTGGTACGAGTTCGCGATCGACTGAACCATTGCAGTGACGTTGTTTTCTTCAGCAGCGGGTGCCTTCGCGGCAGCTTTGGTAGTAGCCATTTTTGGCCTCCTTCGGAAAATGTTTGCAGTGACGAGCCGAATATAAGGTTATACAATGCTGCATTGCAATAAATTTTTGCTGCACTGCAGCAAACGATGGCCAAGCATATAATTTAGCAGTTTCAATACTTTATCTGCGACCCCTTTTGTACAGCCGAATTTACGTTAGGTCACGAAACAGGAAACCAGGTCGCGCATCTGCTATTTCTTGTCCGCCCCAGGTACCATTTTGAGAATCATGTTCAACAAATCCGTGTTGGGCACCAACGCACCCGCCCATTTCTGCGCCAGAGCTTCTGGGGACATCTTTGCGATCTCATCGTTTAGCGACTCTTCCATCTTGGCAATCCACCTGTCCTGAACTGATTTCACATCCGGTAGACCCAGAGAATCCCGAAGTTCGGCAGGCGTCATCTCAACATCGATACTTACCTTCACGTTCAATTCCTCCCATTTTGGTTGTCTTGTCGGCTCAATCATACACGCATCGATCCGGAAATTGCCAAAAAACCAGCGCTTGATCGCTGCCGCTTTTGCACAAAGCCAACCGGCACGCTGTCAGTCAAGATTTCCGGGTATTCCCAATGGTCTAGACTAGAAGATACAATCTGAAGTCTTGTATACTTATGGCCCAACGGGACATAATAGGTGACAATTGAGGCCACTTCAGCCACGGCCCAGCACAAAAAACGTTTTGGGAGGAACGTTGCAAGACAGAATTTACAACACAGCAAAGCTGCAAGCAGCTTTAGAAGCACTGGATCGCCGCGACATTGAGACATCGCATGTCTTTCCAAAAACTGGCCTGGAACGTGACCAGCTTCCAGACCTTGATCTGCGTGTTTCTGCGGGGCAGATTATCCAGGCGTTTAAGAATATCTCCGAAAAGTTCTGGCACCCGCATCTGGCTTATGAAATTGGACAAAACCTGCACATCTCGTCCTACGGATTGTATGGCTATGCGGTGTTATGCAGCGTGAATTACCGGGAAACAGTGGAATTCGCCCAAAAGTTCCATTTTCTCGCGGCACCGACAGCAAATATGAACTTCAATTTCAATCAAGGTTCCGAGGGTTGGGAGTTTGAACCGACCCCGGATGCGATGGCGGATCGTGACTTCTATGCCTTTCTCGTCAACCTGCAGATCGGAATTTACAATTCCCTGCATAAAGATGTCGTTGGTGCCGAATTTCACTCTCCTTTGATCCAGGTGCGCTACGATGAGGGCAGCAAATATCTGCTGCCACCGGATGCGGCCGCCCGGATCAAATATGTTGCGCCCGGAAACTGCTTTCATGTCCCAACCGACTTGATGGAGCAAAGGCTTGAACTCGGCAACCAATTGACCTTCAAACAGGTGGTTCGCATCTGTGAGACCGAACTAACAGAACTGACGCAGCAGGATGGTGTCACGGGGCAAGTCAAGCGGGCTTTGATCCAAAACGCTGCATTTTCTGATAATATGGAATCGGTCTCCAACCATCTCGGGCTGACCAGTAGAACCCTGCGCAGACACCTTAAGCGGGAAGAGACCACGTTCAGTGAAATTGTCGATGGCGTTCGAACCGAGCTTGCCTTGAAATATCTGCGCAAGGCCGATCTCAGCACCGAAGAAATTGCGCATGTCCTTGGGTTCTCGGAAACTGCCAGCTTTGTTCGTGCATTTCGGCGGTGGACTGGCAGCACGCCAAAGAACTTCAGAGTGTCGGTCTGACCCGCATCCACCCATCAAGAACCTGAGCGTGTACCCTAGGAAGAATCGCGCAAAGTTTGCATAAAATCTGCCAACGAGTCCGGATGCGCCTTGGATTCAATTTTGGCAAGCAATGCATCCAAGTGCATTCGGAAGTGTAGAACATCCCCGTTGTGTTCAAGTTCCGCGCCCAACCCGTTAAACAAAGCTTGTGCCTTGAAGTTCACTGGCAAAACTTCGGCATGGGCCAGCTTCACACCCTGATTAATGCAATCGAACGTGGTTGCCGCTAACAGCACGTGCGAGATCCCGAGGCCGTGGAACTCGTCCAGCACGGTCGTCGAAATTTCAACATCTTCTTCGTCCTCGGTGCCACGAATAGCATGAACCGCCGCGATCGGGCGCTCACCGCCGGCCTCGGCGTCCAGTGCACCCCAAGCGATGTGTTTGACTCCGTCCACGCTCGCTAAGAGGTCAAGAACCGAGTCCGGCGCATCCGAGAAGCCCGCAAAGAACCGAAAGTACCTCGACTGGTCTGAAAGGTCGTGGATGGCTTTTGCGATCAGCGGCTTGTCCGAGGCCTTAATGGGGCGCACCAAAATGCGGTGGCCATTGTCCAACGCTGCCCGATACGCGCACTCGTTTTCACACCATTCAATTGAACTAGCCATCTTGATACTCGCATATTGTGACGCTTGACGGGGATTCCCAAATGCTCGTGGTCTGATGCGGTCTGGGTGATCCGTTTTTCCATTGATCAGCACATACCTAGGATGCAATCGAGCCGTTCAAGTTTTTCGTGGCGTCATTAACACAAATTGGCTGCGGTTTCACTGTGTCGTAGTGTTTGTCTCCTGTTGTCGTTCATCTGCGCCGGATTCGACGATTTTGGGGATTTGCGAGCCATGACTATCCGGCAGCCTCGATGCGGATTGAACGCACTGCGGGGTCCAGGCGCGCATACGCGGCGAGCACCTGACCGGCCCATTTCTGCGAAATGTAGTCTGCCATGAAACGAGATGGCGCCAGCAAAGTCACCCGGCCCCCTACCCTTTCGGCCTCGGACAAGTGTTGAAACCAGCTGGACCAAAGCTCGGGATCTCGTGCGTGCAGAATAGCTTGGACTTCGCTCCAAAGGTCATCGCCACCCGGTGGGGCCGGGATCTGTTTGGACTGAAATGGCACAACGTTGTTTTCCGCATCAGGGTTCTGCTTCATCCGGTCTTGAAAGTCCGTCCCGATGATAGGCCAAGCATCTGACGTGTCCAACAAGACCTGCTTAAAGTCGAATTCGTACACCGCCACACGCCCACGAACAGCGGCCCGTTTGACCGAAATCCACCCCAACGCCTTCAGCTTGGCCATTTCCCGCTTTACTGTCCGCTCGTTGACCGACCAAAGTCGGGCGATTTCTTCGCGCCCAATGGACAACTCATTGCCACGCCAATTGTAGCGGGTCGTAATCAGGGCAATAACACGAAGAACACTTCGCTGTTGGTGTTTGTCGCCTGATAATGCGTGAACGACCAAAGCCGATAAGATATCGTACTTCAGAACCGACGCATTCCGGCCCACAGTCTTTGCAAGCTGCATCCGTGTCCTCACTGCTCTGTCTGCCTCTGACGGTATTAAACCGCCGTTTTCGCGTCTTTGGCAACGCTTTTCCAAATTCTTCCCTGATTAGCGTCCAAGACTTCGATTCTGTCAAGAGGTCTTCGACAGGAGCGCGGGTTTACGTTCCAGACCCTGTTTTTCATTTAATGAATTTGGTGAATCATTGGTGAGGGGGGACATTCTGTCTGTCCCCGTAAGTGCGAGAGTTGCCCCCCCCTATATCCTGTGTGGGCTGTGCTTCTGTCCCCCTAATTATCGTGATCGGCACCACTGTAGCAGGCTTTCTCGTCCGAATCGCGACCATGGGAAGAAGCCGGGTCAGTAGCCTTGTTTTCTTACCCACGGGTAATGTCTCCATGGGATAATATTTTCTTTTGCTATAAATGCAAATCGGTCGTAAAAAGCGAATAGGGCGAATTTAACGTCCACCAATAATGTGAGTTGAGGCATGTACACACACGAAGACCTGAATGCGATGCGCAACCAATCCCTCAAGTTGCAGGGATGGATTCGGCAGCAAACCTTTAGTCCAGAGAAAGAGAAGACGCTTCGTCGCTTTTCAAGCTGGGAAGTGTCCGAATTGATTTTTCGGGTCAATCAGTCGACCTTTCGCGGCAAGCTGGCCGCGGATCCGTCTTTGCCAGGCGGCGAGGTGGAGCCTGACGGTCGGCAGCGCTGGTTTAGCCTTGAAGAGGTCAATGAGCTCCGGCGGCGTCTAAAGGTAAACCGACAGTCGCTTATGCCGCCGCGCCCGATTGGCAAGCGAGCGGTTCGGGCGGCGGTTGCAAACTTCAAGGGCGGAGCCGGGAAATCCACGGTTGCGCTGCATCTGGCGCATGCCGCGGCGCTGGATGGGTATCGGGTATTGGTCGTCGATTTTGACCCACAGGCGACGCTCAGTCATTCGATGGGTCTTACGGATATTGCCGAGGACTTTACGGTTTGGGGCATTATGGCGCGGGACCTCATACGAGAAACCGAGCGTATGAACAGCCGACCTTCGGCGGCTGAATCCGGAACCGCCCTGCCCCGCCGTGAATTGCCGCCGTCCATAACGGATATGGGTCTTGGTGATTTGCGGATTTCGGACTTCATCAAGCAGACATCCTGGTCCACGATTGATGTGATCCCGTCCTGCGCCAACGCGGCGTTCGTTGAATTTGCATCCGCGCAATACCGCCACCTTAACCCCGAGTGGTCGTTCTTTGCTGCGGTCTCTCGTTATTTGGACCAGATTCCAGATGATGCATATGACCTGATTATTTTCGATTGCCCTCCCGCGATTGGCTACCAGTCCATGAATGCGGTCTTCGCTGCGGATATGTTATATATCCCTTCCGGCCCGGGGTATTGGGAATATGATTCCACTACGTCGTTCATCGGGCAGCTTGCTGAAGCGCTAGAAGACTTGGCTTACGGTTTCGACAAAACCTTACCCACGGGTAAAATCGGACTGCCGAAAGTGTTCAGGGAACTGCGCTTTCTCCTGACTCGCTACGAGCCGGGGAATGCGTTGCACATCGCTATGTTCGACGCCTTTCGCAAGGTGTTCAGTGAGAACGTTGCAGAGCATCCCGTTGAGATGACCCGCGCTGTCGAGCAATCGGGCCGCTTCCTGAGTTCGGTTTACGAAATGGACTATAGAGAGATGACACGAGAAACCTGGCGTCGGGCGCGGTCGACATTTGACAACGTTTATGAGGAATTTCGAGAGGTGATGTTGTCGGCCTGGGACAAACTGGAGGATGAGACATGAGCCGCAAGCGCAGAATGTTTGATATAGACTTGGCAGCCATCGACCAGACTCCTCAGGCCGCAGAGGATGGTGCAACGGACCGTCGCCGGGGGCCGATGGCTGCGGCAATTTCGGAAAACGCCGGGGCTTTGCGCGATCAGCAGACAACCGAGGATGCAATCCGCTTGGAAAATGATCGTCTGGCGCATGAATACGTCAAATTGCGGTCCGAAGGGTTGGTCACTCAAAAAGTCCCGTTAGGGGATGTCGTGACGGAAAAACTGACCCGTGACAGGACGCCGGGCACAGATCCGGAGTTGGAAGAGTTGAAGCTTTCAATTCACGAAATCGGGTTGTCCAATCCAATCCGTGTTGAACGTCGGCCAGATGGGCGGTTTGATCTCATCCAAGGTATGCGTCGTCTGTCGGCCTATAAGGCGCTTTACGAGGAAACGGGTGATGTTGTGTTCTCTGCGATTCCAGCAGGTGTTTCTGAGGCTGCTACCTTGGATGACAGCTATCGGCGAATGGTCGATGAGAACCTGATCCGAAAGGACATCTCGTTCGCCGAGATGGGCACCCTCGCCCGTGCTTACACTGAGGACCAGGAAAACGGCTGCGACGATGTGGACAAGGCCGTCTCGATTCTTTTCAAGTCAGCAAGCTATACCAAGCGCAGCTATATTCGCGCCTTTGCCAGTCTGCTGGCCGCCTTGGATGCGGCGCTGCTATTTCCCAATGACATTCCTCGAAATGTCGGGGTGGAACTGAAGCGCAGAATTGACGCGGATCCTGGTCTTACACACCGCGTGAAGACAGCGCTGCTCGCCGAGCCCGAGCGGGACAGCGCCCGAGAAGTTGCGGTTTTGCGCAGTTTTCTAGCTTCGTCTGCGGGTGCCTCGGGAAAGGTGAAAATGGAAAGTTCGACCAAGCCGCGGCGCGCAAAGACAACCTTTCAAGTGCCGGGTAGGGCAGGGATTGCTAAGTGCTCGGCCTCTAGTGGGCGGCTCGAGCTGAGGTATGACTTGGATTTTACGCGGGTGGATAGGGGCAAGTTGGAAGCAGCGATTGCTTCGCTCATTGATGGTCTTCGAGAAGAAGATGATCTTACCCAAGGGTAAGGTCAAGCGGTTCGAATTGTGGCCAGTACAGGTGCGCCGGAGATATCTCCTGCGTTTTTTTGGGGTTTCACCCCAATAGATTCGTGACCGGATTTTCTGCGATATCGACGTCATCATAGTATTTCTGCGCCTGGGCCATGGAGCGGTGCAGCGAGAGG